>DASRFC010000032.1:0-297613 GCA_035651835.1 Terriglobales bacterium | reverse complement strand
TTGATAGACGGTAATGAGGTAACCCAAGCAGGTAAATCTTCTTTTCTTGCGTAACAAAGCAGCTTCCTCGCGCGGCTCGGAATGACAAACTTTCAGGGGATGTAATCGCCAATACAGAAATTCGCCGCTAAATGGCAAAAGCGGCGGACAAGAGTGTCCGCCCCACACGATCTCGACTGGACAGCCGAGGGCGGCTGTCCCTACGTGAGTTGGGGCGGGAGGAAGTGGCGGCGAATTGCCTGGGGCATTTCAGAACGGAACGATATAGGACAGTTTACTTCAAGCCTTTGACTACATAGGCTTCTGAGAGCACTTGGATATACGTATAGATATACGCGCTGCCATCGCTGGAGAAGCGTGGAGGGCCTACGGCGACGCCTGTTGCAGCCAGGTCTGCTCCGAAGGTCTTCCAGAACTCCATTTTTCCATCGGCTATATTTAAGCGGAAGACTTTCGCGGGACCTGCAGATCCCCGGTTGGCGGCGAACAGGTATAGGGATGCGCCATCCGGCGTCCATCCGCTCACATAGTACTTCGAATCAATGCCTGGGATGGGACGCAGGCCGCTTCCATCCATTGGCCATATGGCGAAATTCCCGTCCGGCCCAGTCACCACCACGCTACGGCCATCGGGCGACAGATTGGTCCCGGCGATGCCCTCGGGCGTTATCGGTTTGGCATCGCCGTTATTCAACTCGATCAGATAGTTGCGACGTCCATGTCCGGCCTCAATCCCGCTGGCAAGTAAGTGCTTTTCATCAAGGTAGCGAATGCTGTTATAGCGAATGTTGTCATGAGTCAACTGGCGAGCCTCGCCTGCTCCTGTTGGGACCACGCTCAGCGGGCCGCCTCCCTTATTAGGTTTCGTGATTACCCATTTGTTGTCGGGCGAGATCGCGCGGCCTTCGCCTTCGCCGATGCGGACCGGAGGCGAGCCGTCGGTGTCACGCAGAAATACGGTGTAGTTCGGTCCACCGCCATCGGCTTGTTCCTCGAACAAAACTTTCTTGCCATCGCGGCTGAGATCTCTAAAATACGACCAGCCCAGCCATCCCAATTCATGCTCTTCTTTGCCGCCCGGCGGTATGCCGCGGATTCCCTGAGTATGACGCTGCGTCACGGTTAATGCCACTCCGTTGCGGATGTCTTCCAGCCACATACCGCCGGGCACGTTGACGATGGTGCGCAGCTTTCCGGCCAGAGTGACGCCGCGGAGATTGTTGGCGCTGCCACTGTTGGAAGAAGTGAACCAGATCTCATTGCCAGCGGGTGACCACACGATTCCTTCAATGGAAGACCAGCCGGAGGAAAGTTTCTTTTCTTGGGCGTTTCCATCGGAGGCGATTACGGCGATGGAACCTTCGTCGTCTCCTCCGGGATTCTCATGGTCGGCAAACGCGACCCACTTGCCATCGGGAGAAATTCTTGGCTCACCGATCCAGTTGATGCTGTCGAGTAAGACGTGGCCGACGGGATATTCCAGATGCCAATGGCTGTTGGAAGGAACATTGCGGATGACAGCCATGTTTTCGCCGTCAGCCGCCCATTCCGCATCCTGCACATTGTCTAACACTTCTCTGGGCGTTCCTCCGCTCAAGGGCACGCGGGCAAGGGTACCCGAGCGCGCGTAACCGGAAAAAAGCACGGTGTTGAGCCGGATGGCCAGTTCTCCGTTCTTCGATATAGAAAGCAGGCCGGCGTTTTTTATGCCCAGTTCGCGCGAGCCGGTATCGTCGGTGCGGGCGGTATAAATTTGGCGGTCGCCACCTTCCCAGGAGGCGTCATAAACAATGCTTCCGTCGGGAGTGAAACGGGCATTGCCAATGCTGCCGGTGCGGAATGTGATCTGCTGATACTCGGGCGTGGGCACTACAGCGCTGCGTTTGCCTAACCACCAGCCCAGAGCAGCCATCGCAATGAGCGCGACGGCTATAGTCGGGATGAGCAGACTGCGACGCGCGCTTGCGTCGCTCATTTCACTTATTGCTTGTTGGCCGCCGGATTTGCTGGTGGCGGAAATTTCGGTCAGTGCTTCCAGGGCAAATGCCAGGTCGCGGGCGGAATGAAAGCGTTCCGCGGGATTCTTCTCCAGACAATGCCGCACAATTCTTTCTAGCCCAGGTGGGACGGGGCGTCCGGTTTCGGTAAGTTCGGGCGGCTCTTCTTTGAGGATGGCGCTCATGGTATCGGCTGCGGTGTCGCCACGGAATGCGCGTTTGCCGGAAATCATCTCGTGGAGAATCGCGCCGAAGGCGAAGATGTCGGAGCGATGGTCAGCTGGTTTGCCCCGTACTTGCTCGGGAGACATGTATCCGGCTGTGCCCATAATCAGGCCGGGTTCGGTTAGTCCCTGGATGGTGGGTGAATCTTCTTGTGAGCCTTGACTTTCGGGGCCGATCAGCTTGGCCAGACCGAAGTCGAGAATCTTGACGCGACCGTCAGTGGTGAGGAACAGGTTTTCTGGCTTTAGATCGCGATGCACGATTCCTTTTTCGTGCGCCGCCGCGAGACCTTTTGCTATCTGCAACGCGTAGTCGATGGCTTTACGGCTGGAGAGAGGTCCGGTTCGCAGCCGGTCGCGTAGAGTCTCGCCTTCGAGCAACTCGGAGACGACGTAGGGCGAACCCTGCTGATCTCCGATATCGAAGATGGAAAGAATATTGGGATGATTCAGCGCAGCAGCGGCGCGCGCCTCTTGCGCGAAGCGTTGCAGCCGGTCGCGATCGGCCGAGAAGGATGCAGGGAGGATCTTGATTGCGACCGTACGATCAAGCCGCGAATCGTGCGCACGGTAGACTTCGCCCATGCCACCCGCGCCAACGACGGATTGGATTTCATAGGGACCGAGCTTGGTGCCGGCAGTCAGAGTCATTGGATATGTCAGCAGTGAGGACGGGCCATTGTAGCAGGGGTTGAATCGCAAAGGCGAAAGACAAGAGCGCCCGGCCCCATACGTCCAAAGCCGAAAGCAGACAGCCGAGGGCGGCTGTCCCTACGTGAGTTTCGATCAGTTAACGGCAGATCTAATGTGAGGGGAATTTCGAATTTGTGATTGGGATAATTTAGCGGTGTAGCGAAGATGTGAACCCGGCGACGGGCGCGGACGCCCGTCCGCTACATTGATCCAAATTACAGGAAAAGAAATTTGTACTGACTGGCGTTCAAAGAAGAGCGGCCGGGACTAAATCCCGGCCCGCGCACCGGAGTGCGCACTGAGTTGAGCTGCGATTTGTAGCTTGGCTATTGTTGAAGTTCGAAAAAGCCAAGAGTTAATTGAGTGCTGTCGGTTTCGATCCCTATTACATTCGTGGGGTCCACGAGGTAATAGGTGAAGCTGGTAGTTGTGTTCGAGTCCGGAAGACCCGTAGTAGTGCCAGTGAACACTCCGTTGGAATTGGCGGCGAAACTACCCGTCAAGGGCAGAGCAGATGTGGGGGTTAGGGCTTCGTTCAAGTCGACGAATCCTGATAAGGTGTTCCCGCCATTGGCTGCAATCTGACCAACGCCGTCATATTCGCCGGTGGATAGAAGCTGTTGGACATTCGAGGCATACACGCCCGTAAAAGACGAGCCCGTGAATGAACCAGCGCCGGTTTGTTGAAAAGCAGGACCGGTAACTACGTTCCAGTTGTCCATGGAGACCACCAACGCATGTCCATCTCCTGTCAGGTACAGTTGGAGGTTAGTGGTAAAACTAGCACCGTCGGTTAGGCCAGTGAGAGTTACCCGACCAGTCGGATCCACAGTATAGGCTGTAGCAGGTGCGGTAACAGTGCTACCGCCTTGTGGACTTTGCAAAACAAAGTCGTTGAAATTAATGGTGCCGTTTACGCTACCATCCGCGTTTGCAGTTAGTAGACCGGCCTCTTGGAGTGAGCCGTTGATATCCAGACCAGCTACGCCGAATACATAGTTGGATCCGGAGATGGAGCTGGGACTGAATGTTCCAGTGCTACTTCCTTGGCCAACAGCGATTCCGCCAAAAACGCCGTTGAAGCTGTCGGGGATTTCGACTAAGCGAATGTGATTGGTGTCAACCATGTATCCGGCTAATGAGATCTCCGGGAAATTTGCGGTCGCGCTGGGTAATAGAGCGAAAATAACCCTCCCAAATTGATCTGGGGCGGTAACAGTGCTCGCGTCAAAAGACTGGTTTTGTGTCACATTGCCACCTATATCGATATCGAAAACGCTGCCGTTTCCGGAGATGCCCCCCGTACTATCAACGTTAATCACGCCTCCCATCACAAGAGGAAAGAAGTTACCCGGGAACGCAAGAGAGAATGCGTAACCGCCCGACGGCGTGGCCAGAGTGGTTGCTTGCAGATCTAACGTCCCGCTAGCAGTCGCCCAACCATCAAACTCAGTGATTAAGGCTTTTGAGTTGGATATGGGTGTAGCATCCAGAATTTCTATACCATTTCCGCCCAAGCCGATGGAGCCGTCTCCAGTGTTAACCGTGATCTGCAGATTGCCATTGTTTCCAGAGGTAACGCTTCCACTTAAACTCAAGTCCGACAGAGAGCCATTGTTAAAGTCGATGAAATCCTGCTCACCGTTCGTAATTGTTCCGTTACTGTCAACGGTAAAAACTCCCGAGACAATATAAGGGGCATTCGCATCCGTGCCAGACAGCGAAAAGACATAATTTCCAGGGATTAGCTTTCCGGAGGCGGCGGTGGTAACGGTAACAGTGGTGCTTGCGCGCTGTGTGTGATCGGAAACTGAGGTTGCGGTGATCACAACATTGCCAGTGGTTAAGGAACTGGAGTAGGCCGTATTAACCGCGCTGGCGGTTTGAGTTGGATTAAACGAACCGCAAGTACTGGCCGGAGCGCAACTCCATGTCACACCTGCGTTCGCTGAGTCACCGGTTACGACGGCAGCAATGGCTGTGGACGCGTTGGGCGATAAAGATGGTGGTGCCGCCGTCAACGACACCGTGATCCCGGAAGCTGAGATCGTGATCGGCGACGTGCTGGCACTTTTCGTGGTATCGGTCACCGAGGTTGCAGTAATGACAACGGTTGAAGAAGGCGCAGTGGCTGGCGCAGTGTAAGTAGTGGCAACGCCGCTGAGTGTCTTCGCGGAACTAAAGGTACCGCAACTTGAAGCCGGAGCGCAGCTCCAGGTCACGCCCGCGTTTGCGGAGTCATGGGTTACGGTGGCCGTGATGGATGTGGTGTTGCTGAAAAATATAGTTGTTGGAGTCGTACTTAGCGAAACCGCTATAGGCGTAGAACCCGGGGGTGGCGTCTGGGTGGAACTCGATCCGCCGCCACATGCGACTAAGGTAGCAAGCATGCTTAGGGTCACAAAAGAAAGAAGCGATTGGCGGAATGTCATCGGGCACCTCCGTCGAGTGCAAGCTGACTTATCTTTTGGGTTCTGAAATGATCTGCAGAAGAATTAGCCGGCATAAGAAACCCATGTACGTTGCGCACGGTGATGGTGCGAGTGCCGACGATCATTTGACGAACTAGCAAATAGTCATTGCCATGAGCCTTTTCCATTGCTCCGATAAGCTGCACTGCCGCACCAGCGTGCAGGGCTTCCTGCGCATCTTTGGTTAGCAATGAACCGAGATGGGCGTTGACGGTACCTCGCGGACCAGCCACTAATAGGCGCAGACCGTTGGGACTGCCAGGAGTGTTCTGGGTAATAACTTCTTGAATGGTCCCGGTGAACGCGATCTCATGAGCCTTGTCGTAACCAAAAGATGTGGGACGTTGGGTGCGGGAATCTGGCGCAGTTTGAGCACTGGGTTGAATCGTTAAGCTCGCGAAAAGCAGGCCAGTAAGCAGCCCTGCGAATAGTCCGGATTTTATGGAATGGCTCCTCAGGTTAGGCAAAGCTAGAGACTGTTTCATTTCTTCGTAGCGCTCCGTTTCGTGACGCTGTTCGTGTTGCAAGAGGTTGGAGAATCTGTCGGCGGCTAGTTCGGAAAAAGATCGAGAGTAGGAATCTCCCGGGCTCGTCCCAATATGGGACTTTATTAGAATCGGCTTAGTTTGTAGAGAGTACGAAGGTCACTCACGTCTGAATGTGGGCATGTTGCGTGACAGAATCGGATTTGAGGGCGGCAAAAGTAGTGAGTCGAGCTGCGCTCGACTGGACAACCGAGGGCGGCTGTCCCTACGTGAGTTTCGGCGAAATAACAGGGCGGCGGACAGGAGTGTCCGCCCTACACAAGCAAAGCAAACAAAACAGCAGATTCCTCTTACGTCTTCGCTCCACGAGCGGAGCTACGGACGGCTCGGAATGACAAAATGGGGAAAGCCTAATTTGTAGTCGAGCTGCGCTCGACTGGACAGCCGAGGGCGGCTGTCCCTACGTGAGTTTCGGCGAAATAACAGGGCGGCGGACAGGAGTGTCCGCCCTACACGAGCAAAGCAATAAAACAGCAGATTCCTCTCACGTCTTCGCTCCACAAGTGGAGCTACGGACGGCTCGGAATGACAAATTCGGAATGACAAAACAAATAAGAGACGCGCCACCCATCATCAGAGAAATAAGCAACTATTATTGCTGGGAGTCGCGGATCAGGACTACGTCGGAATCGTTGTGGCCGCGGATCACACCTAATTTGCTTCCATCAAACGACCAGTGAAATTCGCGAATCTGTTCGGACTTGAAACTAGTGATTTGTTTTCCCGGCGATCCATCGAGGGGTTGCGACCATAAGTTATCGACACCGGCCTCTCGGACAGGGTAGACGACGGACTTACCATCCGGAGAAAATCGAATGTTTCCCTGGTCGGGCCGCTGAAAATCTACTCTCTGCAAAAGTTTTCCGGAGTCGATGTCAACGATGGCGAGCGTCTCCTCGTGATCGCCAGCGTGCCCGAAGGTGGCGAACGCAGCGGTTTTACCGTCGGGAGAAACGCCATAACCACGGGCGACGGGTAGATCGGAAATCCGTTGGGATTCTCCTCCGTCAATCGAGACCTTGCGTAGCTTTGAGCCGTCGGTCACATCCCAATAAATCACCCAGCGGCCATCC
This sequence comes from Terriglobales bacterium, assembly GCA_035651835.1. Classification (GTDB taxonomy): domain Bacteria; phylum Acidobacteriota; class Terriglobia; order Terriglobales; family Acidobacteriaceae; genus JAOAPG01. The sequence continues at coordinate 290,610 of DASRFC010000032.1, read as the reverse complement.
GGAGTACACGCCGGATATTGCTCCAGCCTGCCGCTGGTAAGCTGCTTCAAGTTGCCACCGCTCGCGTCCATGCGCCAGATGTTCAGAGAATGATTATTGGCGTGGAAGCCAAGGCTCAATACCAAATATTGGCCGTTGGAGCAAGCGGAGGGATTGGTCATCAGAGAACCCTGCTCAACAGGGAGTACGGTCTTGGCTCTGGTAGAAGGATTGACCAGGCTGAGTGTCGAATCCTGATCGGTTACGATCTGGCCATCTTTCATCCAGGTAAAAGTAAAAACTGGAGCGCCGGAGGATAACTGCTGCTCTTGTCCACCGCTGGCGGAGGGTTCCAAGAAAAGATTCCAATGGCCCTCTCGCAGAACAGTGGCCAGGGTTCGCGAATCTCCGGCGACGCTTGTAGCCGAATAGTTGTTGGTGTCGCGAGTAACAGGATGGAAGATTCCTTCAGGATAAGAGACAAAGCCGACCTGTTGGCGAGTCATGTTGGTGCTAGGGTCGAGGTACAAGAGGACTAGTCCGCTGCCGTCGGGCAGCCAAACTGGGCGAGAAACGAGATGGGTGTCCTCTGAAGCAAAAAGTTTGCGTTCACCAGTGACGACATCAATGGCTACCAGGCCAGAGAGCGCAGTTCCGGGTTGTAGAACATAGCAGACGATCACTTTACCATCGGGCGACCAAGCGGGATCGTAGAGCCCCTGGCTGACCAGACCACTGGTTAGAACTTTTTCATCGCCAGTCTCCACCGTGTGAATAATTAAACGGAACTTGTCAGGGTCAGGATTGTTGTAGCGCAGAAAAGCGAATTGTTTGCCGCCGGGCGAGAATGTGATATTCGAATCAATGTCGGTGACGAGTTTTTCGGGCGTGCCTCCGAGAACGGGTGCGCGGTAAAGATAGTCAAGCTCCTGATTGCCGGCTTCGGTGCGGATGAAATACAGATAATTGCCGTCGGGCGAAAAGCGCAATCCGTTGTAGTGGACGGGAGCTGGCGCGAGTACCTGGGTGTTGCTGTTGCTGGGCACGTTGCGCAGCCAGAGGCTCTCCTGTCCATTGTCGTCCATCACACTCAGAATGTATTTTCCATCAGCGGAAATTGCGGCTAACGCGGCTTTGCCTGTTTCTGTCACTTTCGTGACCGCAATATTTTGGAATGGAATAGGGCGGCTGCGACCCAGGAATGCGTAGATGCCGTAAGCGGCGGCTGCGATTATCGCAAGAACAATCAACGCAGTAATGCCCGTTCCTAATTTGTTCCCGCGGACAGCTGTAATAACAGCAGACCCGCTGGGCGAGCGTGATACTGAAGAACCGGATTGCGTCGATATCGGACTTGGGGATGCAGCTGGGAGTACCTGTGAAGATTTTCGTCCAGATTCGGTATCCCGCTTCAGCCGCTTGAGATCGCCACGAAGATCTGCGGCGGACTGGTAGCGAAGATCGCGATCTTTTTCCAGCGCCTTACTGATGATCTCCTGCAATTTTAGCGGCAGATCGGGATTGATTTGCAGCGCGGGAACGGGATCCCGGTCCAGTATGGCATGGAAGATGACGGCTGATGTGTTCCCAGAAAAGGGGGGACGGCCAGTCGCCATTTGGTAGATTACCGTTCCAAACGAAAACAGATCGGTGCGTGGATCGAGCGTTTCGCCGCGTGCTTGCTCGGGCGACATGTAGGCAACGGTGCCGACCGTACTGCCCGGGCTGGTTAGATTTGCCGGTCCGGGACTGGTTTGAGTCGCGCCGGTGTCAAGGGAACTTGCGGCGGCTTCGGTTAATTTGGCAAGGCCGAAATCCAAAACTTTTATTTGACCGCGCGGGGTGATGAAAATATTGGCTGGCTTGATATCGCGATGCACAATGCCTTTGCTGTGAGCGGCATCGAGAGCGTCGGCAAGTTGAGTGCTAATTTCGAGAATACGATCAAGCGGGAGCGGGTTGCCGGTTAGTTTCGTGTCGAGGCCTTGTCCCTCGATCAATTCCATGGCGATGAAGGACTGCTCGCCATCTTTCTCTACGGCATAGATGGTGCAGATGTTGGGATGATTCAGAGCCGAAGCGGCGCGGGCCTCAAAAAGAAAGCGATCGAGGGCGGAAGTCTCACGAGCCACATCGGGCGGCAGGAACTTCAGCGCAACCTTGCGGCCTAAATTGAGATCCTGCGCTTCGTAGACCACACCCATCCCGCCGCTGCCCAGGCGGCTGACGATGCGGTAATGGGAGATGGTTTCGCCAATCATAATTAGGTTAAATCTGGAGTTGGAAGGTCAGGCGTCCATCTTATGAAGAACGCGCCAGGCAGTCAAACCGATTATAGAAGAGACTCCGTATGAGGTTCTACATTGCCGAGCCAGCTCGGCTGGACAGCCGAGGGCGGCTGTCCCTACGTGTTCATCGTTTCGCGGAAAGTTCTGGGCCGTAGATCATGCTCATCTGCGCCAATGGCTTGTGAGGCTTGACGGGTTTGGCGTCGTCGATGTGTAAAACCTTATGTCCATGCAATGTGAGCCAATCCGAAACCAACATACGATGGCATTTAAAGTAGACGCGCTCGGCACACATGTAAGCGGCGCGGGAATGCTCGGCGATATCGATTAATTCCGTGACCGCCTTCTCAAACTCATCAGTGAGCATGTAATCGGCATAATTGCGAAAACTTGTATTACGCAAGCCGACGTTAGGAGAGTCATCACGGATCTTCTTGCGGCGTCCGCCGAGCTCCTTCATCCAGATGTAGCGAATCCCAGCGATTGCTAAAGATTTCTCCAAAGACTCGCGATTGAAATGGGGCAGGCGTTTTGACATAGGGAAGGACCGAATGTCGACTAACGTTTGTATCGAGTGCGCATGGAGGACTGCGATGAGTTCGTCGAGGGTACGGGTGGAATGGCCGATGGTGTAGAGGGTCGCCACAGTAAATCAGAAGTTAAGAATTACAGATTTCAAGCAATGCACGTTTCAAAATTTCATCCTGTTCGGGAAATACTGTCCTAAGGTCGAGCAACACGCGTCCCTCTTCGACGCGAGCAATAATCGATGGATTGGTTTTACGCAGGCGACTACTTATATCGTCTACGCTGAATTTCAACGAGGTTATTGCCAGCAACTTTGTTGGCAAAGTTGCTGAGGGAGCCGCACCCCCGCCGATTACGGATTCGCCATCGACTATTTCGATATTCAGTTTTGGAGATGAGATTTCTGCGGCCACAGCTTCGGCTCGACTGGCGATTTCTTCTTTGGACAGCCGCATCATCTTTAGAGCGGGAATGGCGTCGCGATCGCGTTTCACATATGCGAGAAGAGTAGCTTCGAGAGCGGCATAAATCAGTTTATCCCCCCGCAACGCGCGGAAGAGGGAATTGGCGCGCATTCGGGAAATCAAATCACTGCGACCGCTGAGAATACCGGCTTGTGGACCGCCGAGTAATTTATCTCCGCTATAAGTGACCACGTCCACACCAGCTTCAAGGCTATCCAGGACGCTCGGTTCGTCGTTTATGCCAATAGATCTGAGGTCAAAAAGTGCGCCGCTGCCCAGATCTTCCATTAATGGCAAGTTGTGCCTTCGTGCAAGACCGGCTAGTTCGGAAATCGATGGTTGCTCCGTGAATCCGGTGATCTGAAAATTCGAACGATGTACGCGGAGTAACAATTTCGTCTTATCATTAATGGCCCGTTCGTAATCACTGACTCGTGTGCGGTTGGTAGTGCCGACTTCGCGAAGAATCGCGCTGGATTTCGACATAACATCAGGAATGCGGAAAGAGCCGCCGATTTCAACCAGTTCTCCGCGGGAAACAATGGCTTCACCGCCTTCAGCGAGAGTGTTGAGCGCGAGCAGAACGGCAGCGGCATTGTTGTTAACGACGACGGTAGAGATTGACGAGCGTTGCTCGTCCGGAGAGCCCCTTCGGCTGCGCTCAGGGCAGGCTTGGGCGGCTGTCCCTACGTGAGTATTTAGGAGTTTGCGGAAGAGGCGATCTACGTGGATGTCACGCTTGCCGCGCTCACCGGATTCAAGATCGAATTCGAGATTTGAATATGTAAACGCAGTTTTGTGGATGTGATCGAGAGCGGCGGCAGCAAGCGGTGCGCGTCCAAGATTCGTGTGAAGGATTACTCCCGTCGCATTGATGACGGGCTGCAAAGAATAGCTCAGCGATACGCGCAACTGACGTTCGATCGCGTCCGCAATTCCGGAAAGCGCCAAGTCAATAGCTGCGGAATCAAGGCGGTTTGCGTTGATTTCGTTCCGAAGGCGAGCCAGAACGGCGCGGGCTGCATCGTTGACGGCGGTTTGACCGTTCTCCGATACGAACGGTGCCAGCTCGGCGCTGTGCGAGAGTTCGTCTACCGACGGCAACTTTCGGAAAAGGTCGGCTTTTGCTGTAGTTGTCGGATTCGGCATCGCGCTAAGAAACATTATCCCACTTCTACCAGGCCGTAGCTTTTTGGCCAGCGGGCTCGCATGTGGCGGATGGCGCGGCTAATCTCTTCTTTCGAGATTTCTTCATTTGGTCCTGCAATCACCGCCGCAGCTTCGCGTTTTGCCAATTCCAGCAATTGACGATCGCGAATTAAATTCGCAACTTGGAAACTGGGCATTCCGGCTTGACGCGTACCGAAAAACTCTCCCGGGCCGCGTAGTTCGAGATCGAGTTCGGCGATTTGGAATCCGTCGTTGGTGCGGACTAAAGCGTCTAACCGGCGCTCGCCATCTTCGGACACTTTCCCGCTCGTCATCAGAATGCAATAGGATTTGGCGGCGCCACGGCCAATGCGCCCTCGGAGTTGATGAAGTTGGGCAAGTCCGAAGCGCTCAGCGTGTTCAATCACCATGACTGCTGCGTTAGGAACGTCGACTCCGACTTCGATCACTGTCGTCGCGACCAAAATGTTCAACTCGCCTCTCTGAAACATGCGCATGACTTGTTCTTTCAGATCGGAATCGAGACGGCCGTGGAGAAGTCCGACTTTCAAATCGGGGAAGATGCGGCCGCTTAATTCCTTGTACATCTTTATCGCGGCCTTAAGTTCTGTTTCTTCGTTCTCTTCAATGACGGGATAGACTACATAAGCCTGATGTCCAGCGACGACTTGTTTGCGCACGAAATCCCAAACTTCCTTGGAACGTTCATCGGAAACACGGCGGGTAATAATGGGCGTGCGTCCGGGTGGCATTTCGTCAATAACGCTTAAGTCGAGATCGCCATACAGAGTGAGAGCGAGAGTGCGAGGAATTGGAGTTGCGGTCATAACGAGGACGTCGGGTTCTTCGGCGGTCTCTTGCAAAATTTGGACGGGCGAGACGCCCGTCCCTACACGATCGATAGTCTTCTTCATCAGCTTGAAACGTTGCAGGACACCGAAGCGATGTTGCTCGTCCACGATCACCAGGCCCAACTTTGCGAACTCCACTTTCTTTTCGATGAGAGCATGGGTTCCGATAACGAGCTGGGCATTGCCTTGGAAAATGTGGCGGCGTATTTCCCGTTTGCGGTCATCTTCCAAAGAACCGGTGAGCAGAACGATCTTGTATCCGGCGGACTCCAGAATGCGGCGCGCGGAAAAGTAATGTTGCTGGGCGAGGATTTCCGTGGGCGCCATTAATGCGACCTGAAACCCATTTTCAATGGCGATAATTGCGGCTTCGAAGGCGACGATGGTTTTGCCTGACCCAACATCGCCTTGCAACAGACGGCGCATCGGGGATGGTTTTTCCATGTCGGTAGCAATTTCTTTCAAAGCGCGTTTTTGCGCCGACGTAGGATGAAAGGGAAGTATCTTCTTTATAGCGTGTCGGGCGCGCTCATCCAATCGGAAGGCGATCCCAGTTTGCGCTTTTTGCTGGCGACGCTTGAGTTCGAGGCCCAATTCAACGAAAAACAGTTCTTCGAAAATCAGGCGGACATGCGCGGGCGTGCGCGAAGATTGTAGGTCCTGCAAACTTTCTCCGGGATCTGGCCAATGAACCCGCCACAAGGCCTCGCGCGGAGAGATAAGCGAAAGCCGCTTGCGAACGGCACCGGGGATTGGATCCGGCAGATCAGGGGAAAGGTTTTCGAGAACATTATTAATAATGCGTCGAAACCATCGCGGGGTAAGACGACCTTGGCCGGCGGTCTCGTAAATAGGGACGATGCGCCCTACTTCCAGCGAATCGAGGGCTTTCTGCTCATTCTTATGAGCATCATCCTTATTCGCATCATCGGAATCTTCTGCGGGCCCATCGCCTATAATTTCGAACTCCGGTTGGATCAGTTGCAATCCTCCGCCGGTTCGGTTTTCTTCAACTTTTCCGTATAGAGCAACCATGTGGCCGGGTTTGAATCTGTCTCGCAGGTAGGATCCGTTAAACCAAATACATTTCAGCTTCGCCCTGCCTTGGCCCGCCGTCATCTCAAAGATAGGCATACGGCGAGTCCGAAAAAGGCCAGAAGTGCGGACTTCGGCGATCACTGTGGCCATCTCTCCGGCCCGAAGTTCTGCTATTCCCCGGGGATTGAGGCGGTCTTCATAACGGAAGGGCAAGTAGTGAAGCAGGTCATCGATGGTTTCAAGTCCCTTGGTTGCGAGTACTTGGGCGAGGCGGGGACCAATTCCTTTCACGAATTGGACGGGAGTGGTGGGTTCCAGCATCTGAAAGGATGTTAGCAGGCCGGTATTTTATGGAGCTAATAGGTTAAAGCGGTGTCTAAACCAGCAGTGGCCAATTTCGTCCAGTCATTAATTGCCGTGCTGGCGGGAAATCTGGCTTATTTTTTATTGATGCCCCATTTACCTCCCGCTGCCAGGCATGTGCCTCCTCGGCTGGATTTGGGGGTTGTGGTTGATTTTTGGTTCTGCCTGGTGATTTTCGGGACTATCAAGACGGTTGCCGGCTGGCGACGACGTTTTCGATCTTAGATCTTAAAAAGATACATGGGAGGTTACTTTCGGAACCTCGGTAACCTGGCTGGAACACGGTAGAATCCGGCCAGTAATGCAAAAAATAGCCATACTTTACGACGCCAGCCAGGCTGTGCTGTCTACCTTTGATTTGGACGAGCTGCTTCAGCAAATCCTTATTATTGCGCGAGATTATTTTCATTTAAAAAATGCTGCAGTGTTCCTTCTGGACAAGGAAAAGAATGAACTTTATGTGCGGCGCCAAATTGGGTGGGATGAAGGCCATGACAATGTGCGGCTGCCGCTGGGAGTTGGCATAACGGGCATCGCCGCTCAGCAGAAGCGTCCGCTATACATTCCCGATGTGCTAAAAGATCCGCGCTACATATCCTCTTGCAAAAGCTCCCGCTCGGAACTGGCAGTACCACTGATGGTTAGGGATCAAGTGGTGGGATTGTTGGATTGCCAAAGCGAAAAAGTCAACTATTTCGATTCCGACACGATTGACCTGCTTACGTTGTTTTCGACGCAAGCTTCAATGGCGTTGCAGAATTCGCACTTATACTCGCTGGAACGGCGCCGAGCGTCGCAACTGCAAGCCATTAATGCAATTGCTCAGCAAATGACGGCCGTTTTAGATTTAAAAGAATTGCTCAATAAAGTTTGCTTGCTGGTGCACGACGCATTTCAGGCCGCACATGTTTCCGTGCTTTTGAAGGAAGAAGATGAACTTGTGCTGAATGCGCACCACGGAAATCTCACGCCGCAGATCCCCGAAGGTGGGCGATTTTCGGCTGTAACCGGCTTGTGGGGAAGATCACTGCGCGCGACCAAGACCCTCATCGAGAACGATTCGAAGAATGATCCGGAGTACGTAAATTTCTACCTCGAGACCGGATCGCGGATGTGCATTCCTCTAGTTTCTTTTGGTCAGCCGCTTGGAGTATTGGTGCTGGATAATGCTGAGGCGAACACCTTCAATGTGCATGACATGCAGCCGCTCGAGTCAGTCGCAGATATTTGCGCCACAGCTATACAAAATGCGCATTACGTGGAAAGGGTTAAGCAGCTGGCTTATCTGGATGGATTGACCGGAATTTTCAACCGACGTTTTTTTGAGCTCCGCATGGTGGAGGAACTGGATCGTGCGCGCAGGTTTGGCGCGGGCATGGCTGTCATTATGGTGGACATCGATCATTTCAAGCGCCTGAACGACGAATTCGGACATCTATTGGGCGACGAAGTCTTGCGGCAAATATCCTCAATTTTTCACCAGCAACTGCGCAAAATCGATGTGGTTTGCCGCTACGGCGGGGAAGAGTTTGCCATTCTGCTTTCGCAAACCGATCCGCAACACGCGCTCACGGTGGCGGAAAAATTACGGAGTGTAGTTGAAGGATGGCAGTTCCCAGGGGTTCCTCGCTCGGTGACAATTAGTGTGGGTGCAGCTAATTATCCCGATCATGGCACTACCCGCGATGAACTTGTCAAAGCCGCTGACGCCGGCCTCTACTCTGCAAAACAGGCTGGACGAAACCGGGTTTTTCAGGCACCAGGCTCTCTCAATAGTCTTGGTCAAGCGAGCGGGAAGTAGCAGCTTCTGTAATTTCTCCAAAATCAACTCTTCAAGTTGCTTCATTGATCAGTCACCAAGTAGGGAAATTCCGTATAATTTGATTCTCGAATAGTTGGGTGCATTGAGATCTGAATGGCCAATAAAATTCAAAGTAACGGCAATACGGAAAAAAACATTTACGTTTCGCGAACGGGGTTACCGCTTTCCTTTCATTTGCAATGGCCTTTTCGCAAATCGACATCGGGCGCCGATTTTTGGTTTCTGCACGCGGATATTCGATTAGAGAACTCAGAAGGGCTGCATGCTCCAATGGCGGTGAACCTATCGGCAACTCTGCGCGAAGTGCTGCCGTCCATTGAACCGAAGGATGCAGAAGGACCGGTGATAAATGCTTTGCGCAAAGAAGTCGATAAGCGCCAGGTGGAATTTGTGAAGTCGGGAAAACTGATCCCGGTGCAATTTTCCAGCCGCCATTATGACTTCAAACGAAGCAAGTGGGTGTTCGGGCAAGCTTCCGAAGAAGACACCGCGTTATTGCTATCGCGCAAAGCTTTTTGGCAGACACGGCTTGTTGGTGGACCAGTCTGGGTAGCCGATCCAACCGATGCAATGTACCTGGAGACAAACACGGAACAGATGCTAGAAATTGCCCGAAAGCTGGAAGCGCAAGGAATGCTTAAAATGAATGGGGAGCGCGCCACAGTGACTGCGCTTCTAATGGATCAGGCTATGAAATTCGAGTCGGATATGAAATCAGCGTTGGAAGAACTGGAAAAGAAGCACGCCTTCGAAAGAGGCTAGGGGTGGGACAGCCGAGAGCGGCTGTCCCACGCGAGTCTCCTGATCTTTTATTTCATGGCATCAATCATTTGGAAGAGCTGGCTTCTATCCGTCACTTCAACATATGGTTTACCGCCGGGCTTGCTGCTGACGATATAAATTGTCGGCGTATGATTGATGCCCACGCTTGTACCAATATTCTTCTCCGCGTTCAGATCAGCCGCCAACTTGCCTTGGGGATCGACCACAAAAGGCAAATCCACTTTATGCTCAGCGGCAAATTTATCCGAAAAAGAGCGCAGATTCTGTGGCGTGATTTCCGGCTGGTGTTCGAAGATGTAGTCGCGATATTCGTAGCCGAGCTGTTTGGAGTGCGCGTCAAAATAATGCGCGATCACGGCGGCATCAAATGACCAGTTGTGCATGGGAAGTGGGAAGTCATAGCGGACCACTGGGATTTTATACGTCTTCCCCGCCTCTCTCACTACCGGAGCCGTATTGCGGCATTGAGGGCATTGGAGATCTTCAAAAACCACAATAGCTTCCTGCGACCCTTTAGGTGGCTTCAAAGCAGGGTTAGGTTCCTGGGCTACAGCCAGTGAAGCCAGCAGAAGAATGACGAATGCGTAAACAGTGCGGGTAATGTTCATATGTGTTTAGATGCTTCGGAGTTAGAAATCTGTGCTCTGACTATGGTAACCGAAGGCGGCTTTGGATGTCAGCGGCTGCGTAAAAGGCTTACAACAGCCGTAATTGACGCTGTTCTAGCGCCAGCAATTTTTCTTTGATTGGCAGGCCTCCACCGTAACCTGACAATTTTCCGTTGCTGCCGATCACGCGATGGCAGGGAATTATGATCGGAATTGGATTGGAGCCATTTGCCAAGCCGACGGCACGGCAAGCTTTGGGATTTCCGATGCGATTGGCTAGTTCTCCATAGGAAGTCGTCTCGCCATAAGGAATTTCACATAATTGCTTCCAGACACTGAGTTGGAAAGGCGTGCCTTTGGGTGTGAGTGACAGATCGAAAAGTTGCAGGTCTCCTGCAAAATAGGCATTCAACTGTCGAGTGACTTCCCGTAGCACGGTGTCGTCCCTTCGCCAAGATGGATCTGCCGACGCGGGGGTTCGTCCATTGACGAACAGGATTTCACGAAGAGAGTCGTCGCTCCCCACCAGCAGCAGTGGTCCAATTGGACTCTGCATTTCGGAGTAGAAAGTCTTCTCGCTAGATCGTACGGTGGTCTTCAAGCGTCTAATTTAGCAAGGTAGCTGCCCGCCTGTCACTTTAACTGTCCAATGATTTATACAACGGGGCTAGAATCAATTTATGCAAGAAACAACACACGTACGTCTAACCGAGACCGTAAAAGCTGGAGGATGCGCTTCCAAACTGAGCCCAGCGATTCTGGATAAAGTACTCGTAAAGCTTCCAAAGCAGACCGATCCCAATGTGCTAGTCGGATTCGATCATGCCGACGATGCTGGGATATATCAGATCGGCCCCGCTATGGCCTTGGTTCAAACAGTCGATTTTTTTACCCCGATGGTGGACGACCCCTATACGTTTGGCCAAATAGCAGCGACCAATGCACTCAGCGATGTATATGCCATGGGTGGCCGCCCAATCACTGCATTGGCGCATGTTTGTTTTCCAGGAAATGGCGATATCGCTGTTCTCGAAGCAGTCCTCGCAGGTGGTCTCTCGAAAATGATCGAAGCCGGATGCTCGGTAATTGGCGGCCATAGCGTGCGTGATGAGGAGATGAAATTTGGATATTCCGTCACAGGATTGATCCATCCCAGCAGAGTTCTCAAGAACGGCGGAGCTAAACTGGGTGATCGTCTGCTTTTCACAAAGGTGTTAGGAACTGGTGTGATCACTACCGCGATTAAAAAAGGAGCAGCGCAGCAATCCTGGATTGACGCGGCGATCCGGTCTATGACTACCCTGAACAAAGCGGCGGCGGGAATCATTGCCAGGTACATGACTAAAGAAGAGGTGCCCGCAGCCTTGACCGAAACCGGCGAAGTACAGGCGAAAGAAAATATCATCCATGCCATGACTGACATTACCGGGTTTGGCTTCATTGCTCATGCGCGGGAGATGGCACTGGCTTCCGAAGTATCTCTGCGGCTTTTTGCCAATCGCGTTCCGTTACTTGACGGTGCGCTGGAATGTATTCGCGCCGGGCATATTCCTGCCGGGCTCAAAGCGAATCGCGAGTTTGCTGAATGCGTGGTTGGCTACGAGGATGGCGTCAACGATGAGATCAGGACGATTCTTTTTGATCCTCAAACTGCGGGAGGATTACTGATTGCGGTTGCGCCCGACATCTCAGTCGAACTCGCGAGAGATCTCAATCACGCGGGAGTTCCAGCGGTTGAGATTGGAGAAGTGCTCGAAGCGGGAAAACCACTGATCACAGTGGCTGCCTGACCATGATGATTTTTGATCAACCACCTGCTCCATGGTGGCATCTATAGCCCTGTGCCGAACTAATACCGCTTCCCATAATCAATCATAATCAGCATTGCAATTATCGTAAGGGAGATCAGCCATGAAATACCGTCAATTGGGACACGTTGGCCCCAAAGTTTCCGCTTTAGGACTGGGATGCATGGGGATGTCCGAGTTTTATGGTGGACGCGATGATGATGAATCTATTGCAACCATTCACCGTGCTCTCGAACTGGGCATCGATTTCCTCGATACCGCCGATGCGTATGGTCCTTATAAAAATGAGGAGCTGGTCGGTAAAGCAATCAAGGGCAAACGGGACAAGGTGGTTCTCGCGACCAAGTTTGGGATCGTACGTGATCCAGCAAACCCCACAATTCGTGGTGTGAGCGGCAAAGCGGATTATGTTCGTAAGTCTTGTGAGGGCAGTCTTAAACGGCTCGGCGTCGAAACCATTGATTTGTATTACCAGCATCGGGTCGATCCCAATACACCTATCGAAGAAACAGTCGGCGCTTTGGCAGAGCTGGTAAAAGAAGGGAAAATCCGCTACATCGGTTTGTCGGAAGCTGGCCCGCGAACTTTACGGCGAGCTTCTCAAGTACACCCGATCACGGCCCTGCAAACCGAATATTCGTTGTGGACACGAGATCCCGAAGAAGAAGTACTACCGACCTGCCGTGAACTCGGGATTGGTTTTGTGGCGTACAGTCCACTTGGACGCGGCTTTTTAACCGGACAAATTCAGCGATTCGAAGACCTGTCAGAGGACGATTACCGCCGAAACTCTCCACGTTTTCAGGGTGAAAACTTTCAAAAGAATATGGATTTGGTGCGCCGCGTTCAAGAAATCGCGCGAGAAAAGGGCTGCAAAGCTTCGCAGCTGGCTTTGGCCTGGGTGCTCGCCCAAGGTGACGATATTGTTCCGATTCCGGGTACGAAGCGCCGTAAATATCTTGAGGAAAACGCCGGTGCCCTGGATGTGAAGCTCACAGAAGAAGATCTTAAGCGGCTCGACGAAGTAGCTCCGCACGGAGTTGCAGCCGGAGAGCGCTATCCAGAGCAGATGATGAGCCTGGTAAACGCGTGATTGTGTTGCCTCTGCACAGCGGAGCACTGAATCAGGGTGGGGCGGAGCGGCAGTCTGTGACAAGAAGAAACTAAACGGTCAAAAGAAAGAAAACGAGGGACAGCCGCCCTCGGCTGTCCAGTCGAGCCTTGCTCGCCTTAGGTCCTATGTTTACCTAGTAGCTATAAAACAGATTTTTCTATGGAACGCAATGAAGTTGAGCTTTGCTCAACTGGACAGCCGAGGGCGGCTGTCCCTACGTAATTTTTTCCAAAAGTTTACGCTGGCGCGGGCTGTCCTCCGCCCTTGGCAATTCCCGGACGCGCTTCAGGTTTAAGCACCTGCTGCACGCCATTATCGTCTGATCTAGGCGGAGGAGTCAGTTTCGGCAGCTCCTTGCCATCAATGAGCATTTTGATTTCATTGCCATCGAGGACTTCGCGCTCAAGTAATGCGAGTGCGATTCTCACAAGCGGTTCATTATGTTCCGCGAGAATGCCTTTCGCGGTGTTGTAGCCCTGGCCAATCATACGACGCACTTCGTCGTCGATCTTGACCGCAGTGGCTTCGCTATAGTCACGATGCTGATTGATTTCGCGTCCCAGGAATATCTGCTCTTCCTTTTTGCCGAAGGTCAGCGGTCCCAGATCGCTCATACCAAATTCGCAAACCATTTTGCGGGCCAGCTCGGTGGCACGCTCAATGTCGTTTCCCGCGCCCGTGCTCATCTGGCTCAGGAACATCTCTTCGGCGATACGGCCACCCATCATGATGGCGATTTCAGTTTCAAGATATTCCTTGGTGTAGTTGTGTTTGTCATCGATCGGCAGCTGCATGGTAACGCCGAGGGCCATTCCACGAGGGATGATCGTGACCTTGTGCAGCGGATCAGAGTTAGGCAGCTTGGCCGCAACTAGAGCGTGGCCTGCCTCATGATAGGCGGTGACCTTCTTATCCTCTTCAGTGAGGATCAGAGATTTGCGCTCCGCGCCCATCAAGACTTTGTCTTTCGCCAGTTCGAAGTCGTACATGAGCACAGCTTTGCGATTTTGCCGCGCTGCACTCAATGCCGCTTCATTCACCATATTGGCTAGATCGGCTCCGGAGAAACCCGGTGTGCCACGAGCCAACACTGAGAGGTCAACATCGTCTGCCAATGGAATCTTACGAGTGTGAACACGAAGAATTTCTTCACGACCACGCACATCCGGTCGATTGACGACTACGCGGCGGTCGAAGCGACCCGGCCTTAGCAGCGCAGGATCGAGAACATCGGGGCGGTTTGTTGCTGCCATCAGGATGACGCCTTCGTTTGACTCGAAGCCGTCCATTTCGACCAGCAATTGATTCAGCGTCTGCTCACGCTCATCGTGTCCGCCACCGAGACCGGCACCGCGATGTCTCCCCACAGCGTCAATTTCATCGATGAAGATAATGCAGGGGGCATTCTTCTTTCCTTGTTCAAACAAGTCACGAACGCGACTTGCGCCAACACCAACGAACATCTCCACAAAATCCGAACCAGAAATCGAGAAAAATGGAACATTCGCTTCACCAGCAACAGCTCTCGCCAGCAAAGTCTTACCGGTTCCGGGAGGCCCAACCAGCAACACACCCTTCGGAATGCGTCCGCCAAGCTTCTGGAACTTCTGCGCCTCGCGCAGGAATTCGATAATTTCTTTCAGCTCTTCCTTGGCCTCTTCCACGCCAGCCACATCCTTAAAAGTGACCTTTTTTTGCTGCATGGAAAGCAAGCGGGCCCGGCTCTTGCCAAAAGAAAGCGCTTTGTTTCCACCAGTTTGCATCTGGCGAATCATAAAGAACCAGAGCGCACCTAACAAAATAAGGGGCAGGAAGTTCGCTATCCAGCTCGGCCAACTGCCACTGTTCATATCGTGGAAGGTGACTTCTACGCCTTTATCGCGCAGGGTCTTGGTCATGTCAGGATCGTTCACTGGGCCGGTAGCGTGGAAGCCGGAATTGTCCTTGAATTTGCCATGGACTTCCTGACCAGTGACAGTGACGTCTTTGACATTTCCCTGGTCTACGTCTGACATGAACTGGGTATAATTCAATTCCTTCTCTTTTTGCCCTGGGTTCGCGCCTTTCACTACTTGCCAGAGCAACACTGCCGAGAGCAGGATGACTACCCAAAAAACTACGGTTTTAACTGTTGAATTCACCTAAAACTCCTGAAGAAATAACCTTTGTCCAAAAAACGTAGCCAGGCAAAGCTACTCACCAGATTAGATGCTCGGCGCGGGATTTGGATTGGACAAAATGCCAGCTCTGCCATTCTAAACCTTGTTCAGGGAAAAAAGAACGATCTTCTTTCAGTAACTTAAGTTACAGGTGCCTGTCTGGGGAAGATTCAATTGGGGGCATTGTCAGGATTTATACAATTGCGCAGTAGAAGCAGTTTTACGCGCCACTTACTAACCATTCGTTAACTCCTGCACAGTGATTAGCACCGCTTTATCGACACCTGCACGAGCTTGAAACTTGAGTGAAGCTGGGAATCCCCGTACCCACACTATTTCACCCATACTCACCACGACAGGCCAAAGCCTACGTTTCGGTCCACTCAGATGTTTCTCCTGCAGCAATTCCTTGAGTTTCTTTGGAACCTTGGTGTGTACAGGCCAAAAGCGGTCTCCGGGCCGCCAGTTTCGCACGACCAATTCTTTGTCCAGCAATGCGGCATTAAGCAATTGGCTAGGATTGTCGTTTTCCGCAGAGCCATCCACGGGTATCGAAACCGCTTTTAAAATAATGCCTGCCTCTGGCACTTCGGCCTCGCCCGGCACATTAAGCCGATATTCGTAGTCTTGGGAAAAACCCGCGCTGTTCGTCGTAACTGGTAGGGAAAATTGAAGATGATGGCCTTGCCGAAACACTCGCCAGCCTCCGGGGAGTTCTACTTGTTTCCCATCTTTTTGTTTCCCATCTTTCGATTCGGCGCTGGCCAATTCAAGAATCTGCTCAACGTGCTTGAATTCCAAATTTAGATTAGGTTCTACGGTTCGGCCCCAATAGTGCAGCACTCGACGCTGAATACCTAGTGGATGAAGATTGAAAGCTTCCAGATCAAAACAAAAGAACGGCGAGTCCTTCTCAGGTTGTTGAAATAATCGCGCGGTTAGCGTCGCGCATTGTTCGTCCCAGAACGCTTCTTCAGCACGAGCTATCTCTGAAAGTTCGTCCAAACGCCTGGTTACTGCCGGATTTAATTCGCGTTCCAGCAGTGGCATCAGCACATGACGAATCCGGTTTCGCGTGTGCTGCAGATCTTCGTTGCTGGCGTCTTGCCTCCAGCTTTGTCGCATCGCACTCAGGAAGGTTTCAAGTTCGGAATGGCGCGTTCCAAGAAGAGGACGCACAATGGTGCCACAGATTTGTTCCTGCTTATTTACAACGAGCTTAGGCCGAATTCCGCCAAATCCGTGCAGACCAGTGCCACGGATCAGCCGCATAAGGACGGTTTCCGCTTGATCGTCCAAAGTATGTGCGGTTGCGATACGGTTCAACTTGCCTTCAGTGATCAGGCTTTCGAAATAGTCGTAGCGAACTTCGCGGGCCGCAGTTTCGAGGCTCACGCGGTTCTGTTTTGCATATGCAGGCACGTTGTATACATCGCAATGAAATTCAAGTTCATGCTGCTCTGACAAAGCACAAACAAATTGTTCATCGGCATCGGATTCTGCTCCGCGGATTTGATGATTGACGTGTACTACCGAAAGAACGATGCCCAACTCTGGGCTAAGTTCGAGCAATAAATGCAGCAATGCGACAGAATCGGCACCTCCAGAAACAGCTATGCCGACGCGGTCTCCTGGATTTAAGAGCTGGCGCTTTTGGATGTAGCTTAGAACGGCATGGAATAACTTCTGCACGGGAACATAGTACAACCAGGTGGAATACGGCCTTAACGGTGCCAGTAGGGTTATTCCAGTATCCGGTTCACATCGGCATAAGGCATTGCACCATCCAGTGTCTTATATGTTCCAGATGTCTTGAGTTCTTTGGCAATTTTTTCAGTTAATCCCAGGGTAGCTCGCATCGGTCCTGACCCCAAACTCACACGCGCAACCCCCATTTTTTCCAGCTCGGGTATGGATGGCCAGCCCGGCCCAGCAAGAATATTCAATGGGCAGCGCAGATCGGAGGCCAGGCGCTGAATGGTTTCTGCGTCTTTAAGGCCAGGCGCGAACACGCAATCCGCGCCTGCTTCTCGAAATGCAGAGAGTCGGCGCAATGTCTCGTCATAGCGTTTCTCGGCCGCTCCGATTTGCAAAAGATAAATGTCTGTACGAGCATTTAAAACGATTGGCACAAGCGAGGAATTCGCCTCTTCGCGAACAGCAGCAATTCTTTCCAGCTGTAGAGACAAAGGCGCGAGTGGATTTTGCGGGTCATTTGTCGCATCTTCGAGGTTCATGCCAACCGCACCGGCTTGTATGACCGCACGCGCAGTTTCGGCGGCATCTTCGGGACGATCACCGTACCCTGCCTCAACATCGGCAGTGACCGGAACTCTTACGGAAGAGGCGATCCGGGCGACAACCTGCAACATTTCATTACGCGTAATTTTTTGCCCATCTGGATAGCCCAGAGTAAAAGCAATTCCAGCACTGGTGGTTGCAATGGCGCCGAAACCAGCCTGTTCAACTATGCACGCACTGGCTACGTCCCATGCGTTTGGGAGTACGAGAACCTTCGAGCCGTGGTGAAGCGATTTAAAGTTTTGTGCTTTCTGCTGCTGATCGGTATTAACCATGAGCTGCACCTTGCCTCGCATACAAAAAACGTCGAGTTCAAAAGGAACGAGCCAATGATTATTGGAATCACTGGCTCAAATACACCGTGGCTTGAATGACTTACGCGGCCTGCGCCATTCGTCGTGCTTCGATTCCGTCCAGTGCCTGCCACAGCGCTTTAGCGGCATTCTCGCCCGCTACGAGCGCCTTCTCTGCTGTTTCAGGATTCGCCTCGATACGCTTTCCCAGTTGCTGACGCCAGAGCTGTGAGTGATATACGTCTGCGGTGGTGTGCAGCGTGAAGTAGCCACGCGTCTTCTCGTCGGCGTGGTACATTTTCTGCAATCCGTTCGCTTTTTCCTTAGCGACTCGGGGAACTTGTGATTCATACGCATAGAAGGCGGCTAGCGCTTCTTCTGGCGTTCCATCACTAGCAAAATGGTGGAAGGACTTAGTCAGTTCGGCAACTTCATATACAGGCCTATGAGCGCGCATATCGCGGCTTCCGCCCATTCCCTCAATAAAATCGAGCCATAATTCGGCGTGCGACTTAATTTCATCACCCGAACCGTCCGCCAGACCTTTTTCGTCAGCCATATTGGCGAGGACTGTTCTGCGCAATTCGCCCTCCTCAAGGCGAATGCCGAATTCAGCCAAGTAAGACGGAAAAGCTTCTACATGATGGTAGTAATCGCAGCCATATTGCTGGAGATCCTCACGCGTCAACTCACCTGCAGACCAAGCTTTATAAAACGGGTGGCAGAGTAAATCGTATTTGGCGATTCGAGAATCGAGCTGCTCGAAGAATTCATTCGAGGTCATGTGCAGTTTCTTCCTTTCGGTAACACACCAATATACAAGCGTGAAAGGAATGGAACAACTGCGACGATTTCTTGGTAGCGGGCAATTGGAAAAGCTCCAAATTTTTTGTCATCCCGAAGCGCGGTGTTTATTGCGCGAGGAATCTGCTGCTTCCCGGGCAAAGCAGATTCTCGCCGGTAAAGCTGGCTCGTAATGACAAGTTCTAGCTATGGTTTCCATAAACTTACCAGCTATCCCGATTTTATTCGTGCATTTGTGATGAACATCACCCAGCAAAAGTTTTCACTTCAATAGAATTTGCGGCATGATGAAGAAAGAACAACAAAGCCGCGCAATAGCGTGGATATTTAAATTTTTGGTTTTGATCGGATTTTTACAGGTTGCGATCGCGGGGCATGGTCAGTCGAATGCGCCGGTGATTTGCACATTTTCTCCCGCCAGCGGTCCTGAGGGTACGCGAGTTCAAATTAACGGCAAGAACTTGCAGAGAGTTTCTTCAGTCCTGTTCGGGAGCAATGCGAGTACGTTCAAAGTCGTTTCGGCGGAGAAGATCGTCGCAATCATTCCTCACCGCAGCATTACGTCACACATCACAATAGTTGTTCCGTCCGGACGTGTTGAAAGCTCCGCTCCGTTTCTTCTTGCCAATGACCCGAGAGTCCCTGGCGAAGTAAGTTATAAGGCGAGGTATGTGAATCCGGTAGCACCCCCCAGCGATTTCAAGTCCGCACTGCTTTGGGGAATTGCTATCGCGGATACACGAGTTCCTGGATACGAAACAGCAGAGGTGCGGATCGCTTCGAGTCGGCTTTTATGCCGGGTTGATGGAAAAGATGTCGTGCTGAACGATGATCAGGGAAAAGTACGAGGAGGGCTGTACCGGAGGCAGCCTTGGTTTGGCACGGATCGACACGACGATATGTCGATGAAATATGAGGAGCAGGATCAAGCTACAGTTCTCCAAGTTGGAACACGTGCGGACCGTGTCTGGCACTTTTGGAGCGCGTCTCCTAGATCCAGTTTGCCAGCTGGAAAATTTGAGGGCTGTACGGTTAAAGCACGAGTGAAAATCTCGCAGGGCGCGCTGTTGCAAATGGGCATGGATTATTGGCGATCCGCGACTGTTCCCTATGGTGCAGGAGGGAACAACCATGAAGCGGGCGCGAGCGACTGGTACTTCCCTTCATCAGAATGGCAAGAAGTTACGTTTACGGATATTGGTGGGGTGCGGTTTTAGGATCTCTCGGCATGGATCACGTAGGGACAGCCGCCCCGGCTGTCCGGCTGAGCACAGCTTAGCGATGTTAATTCATTTTCGTAGAATCAGAAAGAAGCAGCAGCCCATAGTCGAGCACAGCTCGACTGGACAGCCGAGGGCGGCTGTCCCTACGTGCTTCTTGCGAGGAATGCCGCTTTAGACCTGCGTTGTTGCTAGAATGAAATTAGTGATCCCTAAGCTTAAGACGTATTTCAATGTCACAATTCACTGAAAATTTCGACGTTGTCGTAGTTGGGGCCGGTCATGCCGGATGCGAGGCCTCCATGGCTGCGGCCCGCATGGGCTTAAAGACCGCGCTTTATACATTGAATGTCGACCTCATCGCGCAGATGTCTTGCAATCCTGCCATCGGAGGAATCGCCAAAGGACACCTTGTGCGGGAAGTCGATGCTTTGGGCGGCATCATGGGCGAAGTGACTGACGCAGTTGGGATTCAGTTCCGGCTGCTGAATACATCACGTGGCCCGGCGGTGTGGTCTCCGCGAGCCCAATGCGATAAGCAAGCTTATCGGCTCAGAATGCGCGAGGTACTGGAATCGCAGCCGAACTTGAAGATCAAGCAGGCGGAAGTGGCTGAATTGATAGTCGAAGAGTCGTTGGCCGGTGGTCGTTCGTCGTTGACCGATAGCGACGTCTCCGCGAAAGGTCCCGAAACCGAGGACCAAGGACCAGCGGCCAATGGCCGAATTGTCCGCGGTATTAAACTTCGCGATGGGCGTACTGTTGGCGCTTCTGCGGTCATCATCACTACCGGGACTTTTCTCAATGGATTAATTCATTGTGGCGAACAGCAATACCCTGCGGGACGTTCCGGTGAACCGGCAGCCGTCCTTCTTGGCGAAGCGCTTAAACAGCTCGGGTTACGCGGCTGCCGTCTCAAGACGGGAACCCCTCCACGTCTCGATGGAAGGACTATCGATTGGTCGCGTTTCGAAGTGCAGCCCGGCGATATTGATCCCACGCCGTTTAGTTTTCGGACCAAGCGCGTCGCACATCACGATTCGCAAGTGCCCTGCTACATTGCCTGGACTACGCCGGAGACGCAGCGAATCATTCAGGAGAACGTGCACCGTTCTCCCATGTACAGCGGGCAAATTCAATCCATTGGCCCACGGTATTGCCCGTCCATTGAAGACAAAATTGTTAAATTTCCGGACAAGTCTAAGCATCAGTTGTTCCTCGAACCCGAAGGGCTGAACACACACGAGATTTACGTGAATGGCATGAGCACTTCGCTTCCTGTCGAGGTGCAGCTTGCGATTTTGAAGTCGGTTCCTGGGCTCGAAACGGCCGACATGCTGCGTCCCGGATATGCGATCGAATACGACTCGATTGATCCGACTGAACTGGATCGGACTCTGGAAACCAAGAAGATTGCCGGACTTTTTCTTGCAGGGCAGATTAATGGCACTAGCGGCTATGAGGAAGCAGCATGTCAGGGATTAATGGCCGGGATCAATGCCGGATTAAAGGTGAAAGATGAGCCGCCACTGATTTTGGATCGGACTGAAGGGTACACGTCAATCCTGATTGACGACCTTATTTCCAAGGGAACAAATGAACCATATCGCATGTTCACATCGCGGGCTGAGTTCCGACTGCATTTGAGAATCGATAATGCCGATAAGCGATTGACACCGCATGGACGGAGGGTAGGCCTGATTTCCGATGCCGCATGGGGCGAATTTTTAGCTAAACAGGAACGTTTACTGTCGATGAAGCGTTCGTTGGAGACAACACGGTTAACGCCTGGGATGTTGGAAAAGGTTAGCGCAATGAGAGCGGCTAGCCGGACGGGCGAGACGCCCGTCACTACATCGAATCATCCGGAAACACAGATTGATCTCTCGAGCGCCGCCGGACAAACCTGTGCTCAACTGCTCAAGCGTCCTGAAGTTATCATTGAAAATTTCGCTGAGATACTGTGGAATCTACAGCCGGAATTTTTTGAGAATCGGGAAAGTCCGAGTGCAGCAGTAACGGCTCTTTCTTCCGAAGTAAGAAACGAGCTTAAATCGGTCGAGACGGAAATCAAATATGAAGGCTATTTGTCGCAGCAGCAACGCGCAATCGACCGGCTTAAAAAAGCTGAACAGCGTCCTATTCCCGAGTGGTTCGACTACCGGTCAGTCAGCGGTTTATCGCGGGAAATGCAAGAGAAGCTGTTGAAGATAAGACCGCGAACCATCGCTCACGCCTCTAGCATTCCTGGCGTCACTCCGGCTGCGGTTTCGCTGGTAAATGTCTACATCGAAATTCAGGCAAAGCGCCGCGACCAAGCCGCGGTTGTTTAGGCTGTCTTTTCGTTTTTGTGTGGGGCGGACACTCTTGTCCGCCGCCTTTGATTTTGTCTGTATCCAAATACCGCAACAAATAGAAATCTTTGAAAGCGTGACACAACGCAGAAACCAATTTCAAAGGCAGCGGACAAGAGTGTCCGCTCTATACGTTACTTCGCGGTAACATCCATAATCTTCACTTCGGGATAGGCGTGATTCCAGTCATCACTGACATGCTCAAATGTCAGCCGGAATGGCTTGCTCTGACTGGGCCCTAGCGGTGCGGCTTTTAGGTCGACTGTGTCGGGATATGGCCCGGTGGTTTGCAACACCTGGATAGGTAGATCTTCGCTCTGCACGACTTGATCGAGTGAGTTCTTGAATGTCACATGCACAGTGGCGTGTGCCACGGTCTTCGATCCGCTATTACTAATTGTCCCGTCGATATAAGTGACGCTGGCCCCGACGAAATTCTCTGCCTGACTCATCTTCAAATCGGAGATTTTTAGATTGGCGGCATAGGGATCCGGCGCCGGGGCTGCTTGAGGATGGGACCGCAGCAGGAATGCAATCGCAACCACCACAATGACAACTACTACAACGCCGATGATCACGGGACGCCAATCGCGATCATCGCTTAATGAAGATGGTTCGATTGGGCCGTCACTCATTCAGAGATTGTACTATTGGCACTTATTCACCGCCGACTAGTAGGCCGTCGATTCGAATTGTCGGCGACGCCATTGCTCCACGAAATTCCAGATCATTAGCGATCTCGGTAATATTAAAAAACATTTCTTTCAAATTGCCAGCGACTGTTATCTCTTCCACTGGATACGTTAGTTCTCCTCCGGAAATCCAGAGACCAGAAGCGCCGCGCGAGTAGTCTCCGGTTACGAGATTCGCCCCGTGGCCGAGGAACTCCGTGACATACAAACCTTCCTTGATTTCGGAGATGATCTGCTGCGGAGTTTTGGTCCCCGGCTGAAGGAAATAATTGCCCGGCCCAATTCCCGGCGTACCCGCCAACCCGCGAGACGCATTTCCAGTTGTTTGCAGACCCAGTTTCTTTGCAGTGTAAGTATTCAGTAAATACGACTTAAGCACGCCATTTTCTATCACCAACGTGCGCCGGGTTGGGACACCTTCACCATCGAATGGACTGGTACCGAAGCCGCCTTTGATGGTTCCGTCATCGATCACCGTGACCTGATCGCCAGCTATTTTCTGACCCAGCTTCCCCGCCAGAAACGAAGCCCCACGATAGACAGAGTCTCCCTCGACTCCTTCAAAAATGTGCCCGAGAATCGAGTTAGCAACAAGCGGATCGAAAATTACCGGAACGCGCGCTGTTTTTACTTTACGTGCGCCGAGCCGACGCAAAGTGCGCTGCGCAGCCACTGTTCCGACGTGTTCAGGAGATTCCAGCTGCCTAAGGTTGCGGGAAACGGAAAACCAGTAGTCGCGCTGCATGGCGCCATCATCAGTTTGGGCAATAGGAACGGCCGAGATGGAGCAGTATGAGCGCCGGTATTCGCCTATGAAGCCGTGCGAATTAGCCATTACCTTGTGACCCGTCGCCGCGTCGAACGAACCTCCCTCTGAATTTTTGATGCGAAGGTCAAAATCGAGTGCAGCTTTTTCAGCACGACGCGCGTAGCTGATGCGCTCCTGGCCGGGAAGCGAATAAACATCGGCTGAATAGAGATCGAGATCGCCTGAGATGGAACCTAATAGGGCTGGTTCCGGGATCCCCGCGAAAGGATCTTCAGATGTAATTTTGGAAAGCTCTAACGCAGATTTCACCATGCGGTCGAGACCGGCGCGAGAAAAATCGCTGGAGTAAGTGCTGGCAGCGCGCTGTCCGTTGAACACGCGAACGCCGATGGATCTCGACCCAGACTCTTTCAAGGTTTCTACCTGACCCAAACGGACCAGGGTAGAAAATTCATCGCCTTCGCGAATAACGCACTCTGCCGCAGTAGCACCGCCAGCCACAGCTTGGCGAACAATATCCTGTGCAATTTCTTTCAGGTCAGTTGCTGGTTTCTGATTTTCAGTTTCGAGTTGAGTAGTAGACATTGAATCCTTAATAAAAATATTATTCACCACAGAGGCACTGAGAAGAGATCAAGAATTATTTAGAGTTTGAACGTGGCGAAAGAACTTTCCGTGATTCCGTGCCTCCGTGGTAAGCCTCACTAAAACTTACTGCATGAACCCGCCAGCCTCTTTCCTCGCCGTTCCGCCCACCGTCAAACGGTCCACTTTCACGGTTGGAATCCCCACGCCAACAGGTACAGCCTGCCCGTCTTTGCCGCATGTGCCTACGCCTTCATCCAATCTCAGATCGTTGCCAACCATGGAGACGCGCGTCAGTACATCCGGCCCATTTCCTATTAAGGTTGCGCCTTTAATCGGTGCTGTGACTTGTCCATCCTCGATCAGGTAGGCCTCGGACGCGGAGAACACGAACTTACCGTTTGTAATATCGACCTGTCCTCCCCCAAAGTTCACCGCGTAAATGCCATTCTTCACCGAACGAATGATGTCTTGTGGATCATCTTCTCCAGCCAGCATGTATGTATTCGTCATGCGTGGCATTGGGATGTGTTCGTAACTCTCGCGGCGGCCATTGCCCGTATCCGCCATTCCCATCAGACGGGCGGAAAGCTTGTCACTTAGATATCCCTTAAGAATGCCTTTTTCGATCAACATTGTGTTCTGCGTGGGGTGGCCTTCGTCATCCACGTTGAGAGAACCGCGCCGCCATGGCATTGTTCCGTTGTCGACGATTGTGCACTTATCACTTGCGACCCGCTTGCCGATTAATCCAGCGAAGGCGGAGGTCTGCTTGCGGTTGAAGTCGGCCTCAAGTCCATGGCCAATCGCCTCGTGGAGAAGCACACCGGGCCACCCCGGGCCAAGAACAACTTCCATCTCGCCAGCCGGCGCTTCGCGCGCATCGAGTTGCAGAATGGCTTGACGCGATGCTTCTTTGGCAAAATACTCCGGAGTCTTTTCTCCAAAGAAGAAATCAAGGGCAACGCGGCCTCCTCCGCCAGAGCTGCCACGCGCGGAAGTCCCCTCGGTTTTCGCGATACATGATACGTTCATGCGGGCAAGCGGCTGCGAGTCCTCAGCCAATGTTCCGTCCGAACCGACGACCAGGATGTTTCGCAATTCGTCGGAATAACTGGCTCGGACCTCTTTGATACGAGGATCGTAAGCACGAGCAGCCGCGTCGGCGCGCATGACTAGCTCAACCTTTGCGGAAATTTCTGCATCGACAGAAGGTAGGGTGATGGGATACAAGCTTCGCGCAGCTTTCTGCTGAAAACCCACGACTGGAGTCTTTGCCGGGCCGCTCGCAATTAACGCCGCGGTACGCGCGGCGTGCAGGATCCGCTCAGGAGAAAGATCGTCAGTATAGGCATAGCCGGTACGTTCACCGGAAATTACGCGAACACCACATCCTGCCGAGGTTCCTTGCGAGGCCGACTTGACTATGGACTCGTCTACCGCCAGAGCGGTTGAGGAAAGATATTCGAAATAAAGGTCCGCATAGTCGCCACCAGCAGATAGGGCGGCTGCAAGGAATTGTTCGAGGCTACGTTCCGTTAGCCCATAATGCTGAAAAAAGAATTGATTTTTATCCACAGTAGTTAGATGCCCCACGGTTTTCGAAGGACTCCGAAGGCAGGCTTCAATTATCCCACACCGCTTAGTTCCCGGGGACCGTGCGATATCTATGCGACATATTGGTTACGCATCACAGACTCGCATCGCGTGGCTCGCAATAATGCTAAGGTGACTCCGGAATCGTTAGTTCGAGCTGTGGAAAGTTTTCTGACAGATGCAAAGTCTGCCGTGGTTTTCGAAGATGGTGCCATCGCATTCGATTTGGCGGAAGCGAAATATTCCATCTCTGGAGAACGAAATAAGTGTCTTCTACATATGTGGTCGTCTGAGCGCAATGTTGTACGGCGCGTGCTCGATGCTGAGATCAAGAAAGATGGCCTCAGCCTGTCGGTGCAAAGAATGGGGCAGACGCGAGCCACGAAACTTGAGATTTGCCGCGAGCGCGATCGTCGTACACCAACTGCAAAACGAGCGGCGCGGGTTGCTTATCAGAAGGAATTGCACCGGGTTCTGAACCGACGATTTCCAGGGTTCACCATTCTCCAGCTCAGCACAGCAATGGATTTAGAACGATCGTTTGGACCGATTTACGCGCGCGGAATTTTGAAACAAGGTGTATCCGGATTTGCGATATTGGGAGTGAATGCGCATGAGACTCAAGCATCCATCGATGCAGCGTTGACATTCGGAATCCTATGGCTCGATGCTTGCCGTCAATCTCATGCCGGAAAGCTCATAATCGAAGGCCTGAAGCTGTTTTTACCGCCTGAGAGTTCCGCATTGACACGCGAGCGAATAGCTCATTTGCACCCTTCTCTCGCGAAATGGCGGTTATATGAATTGCATGAACTCGAAAGCAGTTTGCGAGAAATCGACGTTTCAGACCGCGGCAATGTGGCCACGCGCCTTGTCCACGCTCCAGATGAAATTGCGACGTATGAGCGGTTCAGTGGTCCTCTAGCGCAAATTCATGAATTGATGCCGGAAGCAGAAATTGCCATTTTGTCCGCCGCCGAAGTTGCATTTCGTTGCCATGGGTTGGAGTTCGCGCGAGCCCGGTTAACGCAGGAGCCGGGAAGTTTCAGGAACCTGACAGAAGTTGTATTCGGCATTGGAGCTCAGGAACGGGTGCTATGCGATCAGAATATGGGGGCTTTTCAGGGGTTGGTAAGGAGCATAGGAGAAGTGCGTCATACCGAAGGTCCTCGTGACAGCCAGTTATGGCGAATGCATCCTGAGCGTTGGTTGGAATCGCTTGCGGTACAAAATATCTCTGCACTCGATGGCAGACTAGAGCCAACTCGCTTGTATTCCCAAGTGCCGGCATTCTCTGCTTCTGATCGGGCGATGATTGATGTACTTACCACCACACGCGACAGGCGCTTAGCCGTGGTTGAACTAAAAGCAGATGAGGATATTCATCTTCCACTGCAGGGACTTGATTATTGGGCACGAGTAGCATGGCACCACCAGCGGAGAGAATTTCAGAAATTCGGATACTTTCCTGCAAAAGAGCTTTCGCCCAAGGACCCTTTGCTTTTTCTAGTGGCGCCTACATTGCGCATTCATCCTTCTACAGACACATTGTTGCGGTATCTCTCACCAAAGGTTTCGTGGACACTGATTGGGATTGATGAGAGATGGCGCACAAACCTGAAACCGATTTTCCGGAAGCGGTCGGCAAGGGAAGATTTACCAGATGCAGGCCTGGAAGTCGCGTAAAGGAATTGTTGTGTGCGGACACTCTCGTGTTGCTCCAAAATCAGCAGCGGCGGACAAGAGTGTCCGCCCACACAAGAAACTCACTTTGGCCAAGCGCCTAACAGCCGCCTCGCGTCTATTAGCTGTGCGACGTGATATGCATTGTGATCTGCCATAAGAAGGGCTTCACGCAAAACAGTTTGACCATCCCCCCACGGGATCTGCGCATATAAGTCAGTGTCTGGATTAGACACAAGCTTCTGCATTTCGTTTAAATCCGCATGGATTTTCTTGATGCTGTCCGCCCAAGACGATGTTCGGGGCGGTTTTTCATCTTTCGGCCAATAACCTTCAGGCCACTCGGGTGAAACATGTTTGGGGTTGCGGCTGAATTCCAGAATATCCGATTGCGCAATGCGGAGATGCTCTAAGAGCATCCAGGGGGAATGAGGAAACCCAGACGGTTTGCGGCCGCGCAGTTCAGGAGCCAGATCCTTGACAGCATCTTCAAATTTTGCGTGAGCGCCGCCGCCTTTCAGCAACTCAACCAGATGTTCACGAAGGATTTTGCTTGGATCATTACTCATTCAGTTACCTGATTCTTTCCTAGAAATGCGCCGTTTTTAGATGTATGCAGCTTCTATTTGACTCAGGATATTTTTGTATGTTCCCGTGATCAAGGTGCGGGTTCTATCGAGAGAATGCCTGGTGCGTTCACCGTTTTATCCGGCTCTGGCTTCTCGCCCCGATACACACGGGAGATTCCGCGCACAATTTTTCGCATAGGTAACGCGTCCTTATCGTCTGCAAAGAAGATTTCGCCAATTCGATTGCTGCGATAATACCAACGTTTCAGAATGGCCAAATGCTCCATGATTTCGGCGGCGGTCTGCTGCCTATCAGCCTGGATAGTAGCTAACGCGTCCTGTACCCGTGCTTCCATGGATTGGGCTTTGCTGCCATCAGTGACCTGAATGGGTAAAGATACAGGATCACAAATTTTCGATCCATGGACGCGAAATAATGCCACGGACTCCGGCGCTACACAAGGTTGCACAATTAAACCGGAGAGGCGATCAACACGGTGCACTATCTCGGGAACCTGAGTCAAAACAGGCTTCAGTTTTTCAATGCGTGCATGCAGAGCGGCCGCACTCTCAAAATCCAAATTTGCTGAAGCTTGATCGCGTTCAAAGGAAAGCTGTTGAACAGTGTTTTCTCCATTGGTGTCAAACAGGTTTTGCACGCGTGCCACTTCGGCGTGATATTCCTCGTCAGTACAGCCCTTAAAGCATGGAGCCAGACACATTTTCATTTCGGAGTATATGCAGCCCGGAAAGGCGGGATCGGGATTTAAGTCTTCAACACAACGACGCATTTTGAAAAGGTCGAGGGAGTCATTGGTAAATTTTTCGGCAGAAGCGCGCGAAGGAAAAGGCCCGTAGTACAGGGAACGTCCACTGCGGGAGATTTTCGTCGTGACTGAGGCTCTGGGGAATTGGTTTTCAAGATGTAGTTTTATTAGCGCTGCAAAACGTAAACGCAGGCGATCACTATAGGTTTTGGGGAAATTTGACCGAAGGACTTTATAAAGCAGGAATCCAGATTCAAAATCGGAGCCGGTGGAAGTGTACTCAATCCATCGCACCCGATCACGTAAGTTCAGTCTCCGGCTGCCTTCAATGGGAGCGCCAAGCAACCGCTGAATTCGCCGGCGTAGATTAGCGGTTTTACTGACGTAAGGCTCGGATTGCGGATCATCGCCACGAAGCAGGAAAACGGCAGGCAAATCGGGAATCGCCGTAATGGTTTCGCTGTCGCGGTCAGGCGCGAATTCGAGTCGGGTGGCAAGCACGAGCTTATTCTAGAACTCATCACCTCAAACCAGCCATTAAATGCCGTCACTCAAGTAGCTATATCACCGCTACTACTGCACAGCATTCATTGGCGGACTTAAAGCTCGTGCCTCTCCATAGTTTCTGTAACAGTTGCCAGTTGTAGCGTTAATTGCATTTGCATACTGTTGCCAAAGAATTAGAGGTCGCCCGCCCGGATCGGTTATCACCCTTGCTTGAGCCGGGTGCAGCGACTGAATGGACGAGTATGCCACGTCCGAGTCCGCATCTTGAATCGTAATCTGGATTCACCACTGCGGTTCTGCACTGGATCACCCGTTCAGCCAATTCGATTCTGTTGGAGGATTTTCAGTTTATGAAACGGACATGTTTGTACAACGGTGTGGTCGTGCTTTTGGCAACCTGGGCGTGTGCTCAAACAGGTAACGAATGTACCTTCAAGAGAATTATTATCCGGGAGGGCGCCGCTGCCGTGGCGGAAGGAATCAGCAATCGTAAAGAGGTCGTCGGCAGCTACGTTCAGCGGAATACCGGTAATGTCCGTGGTTTTTATTTCCTTGACGGAAAGTACGCAAACATCAATTATCCTGGCGCCCTCAGTACGAGTCCCACAGGTGTGAACGATGTCGGCGACATCGTAGGCTATTACCAGGATAGTTCGGGGCTTCATGGTTTCAAATACGCGAATGGCAAGTTCCGCACAATCGACTATCCCGGAGGAAGGAACACGCAAATTTACGGCATTAACAATGCCGGCCAGATGGTTGGGGCTTTCAGCATAAGCAGCGGCGAATTCGGTTTCGTATGGAGCCAAGGGTCGTTCACGCGTATCCATTATCCGGGTTCATCGCGAACCGCGGCTTACGGCATCGAAGAAGGTGGAAAGATAGTCGGTACGTACGGAGACTCTACTGGCGCCAGTCATGGATTTTCGTTGATTAATGGCAGATACAGCACGATCGATTTTCCCGGCGCGCTGAACACCTCGGTATTTGGGATTAACAATAATGGCGTAATCGTTGGTGAGTACGATACTGGTGGCCCGGGAAACGGCTTCGTATTCGACAACGGGAATTTCCTAACGGAAGATGATTCTAAAGGCATTATTACGACCCTCATTTTCGGCATTAACACCGAGAATCAAATTGTGGGTACCTACGTGAATAGTTCCGGGAAGCAAGACGCATTCCGCGGGAATTGCGCTGCATTGCCATAGCAGAGGGAGCAATCGTCTATTGGGAAAGGGGGCTATTCCGAAACTGTTTACAGCGTTGGCATCAGTTCTTCAATTTTGCTGGCTGAAAGTTCACGACAAGCCGGCGCTACGAAAAGTTGCGCGGAAATCCTTACCGTCGACTTTCACAAGCCGACACATTTCCAAGAGGCGTGAACGCATACGCTCTCCAATGCGATCACCGAGCGTCTCTTCACGCGCTGCGGCTTGCGGACCGGAAATGGAGAGTTTTCGTGCAGGCCCATCTTCAAAATTTGTTGTGATGATAGTTGTGAGGTTGTCGTTATAGCGGGTATTTAAAACCAGACTTACTGTATCCCACACCCACTCGGAAGGTTTCACCGCGCCCAAATCATCGAGAACAACAACTTCACTTTCAAAAATTGGGCGCAGCACTTCGAGTTCCGTGGCTTGTACCGAAGGATTATAAGAATTCTGAATTCGCTTGAGCAATTCGCGGTAATCACAAAATGAACATGTAACACCTTTGCGCATGATGTGTTTCAGCGCGGCAATAGATAAATGCGTCTTTCCAACGCCTCTCGGTCCAATTAAAAGCATTCCCCGCCGGTCCAGCGGATACTCGTTAGCCCATTTCTCCACGGAAATCTTCGCGGCCGCCAGCGCCTGATTCATATCTGTGCGATAGTCCGAAAATTCGCACTTCTCATAACGTGCGGGAATTCCAGCGTGATCGAGCAGTCTTCCGGCGCGCTCCTGCATAAAACAATCGCAGCGAGTCACTCTCTCGCTATCGGCGCGCACATGTTTCCAGCCCGTGCCGCCGCACTGCGGACAAGGCACCGAAGATTTATCCGCACTGGCTGCTATTTTTTTCGGAGTAGCAGGCCCAGCAGCTTCCCCATTGCGTGAGGCCAGATTGCGGATGTAACGAACATTCTTCTCGTCCATTTTCTTTTTTAAGTGAACCTTCAAAATCTAGATAAGAGGTTGCGTTGTCATCTGAGGATTTTGAGGATTTACGTCTCCTGTTGTGGAATTTTAGTACTTGTTCATCATAAATCTCGACCAACGTTCGGTTGTATATCCAGACAGCATCGTCAGTTGTCGAGCCCTCGCGCTCGAACATACGCATCACCGGCTCCGACTCTTTTTCAAAGTACTGCCGGGTGCGCGCATTCGCGAGGCGCCACAACTGCCCGTTGTCAGGCAAATACCCCGGTCGGTCAGAAATCCACGATTGGAATAAAAGATTCAAGTACCAGGCTTGCTGAAAATCCTTCAGGTCTCTGTAACGAAGATCGCCCACGAGACGATGAATGTAAAACGGAAACCATTCTCGAATTTGATTACGTTTGGGTTGTGGGGAGGCCATGAAGTATTTCGCTGATGACAGCGTGCTTCATCGGGAAGCATCCGGCAACAGGAATTTTTTGGGAAGCTGTGTACATGTTGTGGAGATGTAGGACGGTCTGTGGAGGAGTGAGGAAATAGAGATTAAATTATCGTGAGCGTTTTCTTACGTGAGCAGAGTTTGCACTGAGAGCAGGGCTTTCTTTCGCCGCTTCGCGAATTACTTTCAGAAATGCAAGCGCT
The DNA here is from genome assembly GCA_035651835.1 of Terriglobales bacterium. Taxonomy (GTDB): domain Bacteria; phylum Acidobacteriota; class Terriglobia; order Terriglobales; family Acidobacteriaceae; genus JAOAPG01. The sequence goes on along the minus strand of DASRFC010000032.1, from coordinate 258,709 downwards.
TCGCTCCGCAGAGCGCGATGACGAGGATGCACTACGTCGAGGCTGCGTCCTAGCGGTTCGCCGTCCATAACTTTTACGGTCTTGAGTTTCCCTGCTCGGATCTCCCGCCCCACGGCTAGTTGTGGAAGGAAGCAAAGCCCGAGGCCGCGTTCCACCATACGTTTTGCGGTCTCGATGGTATCTACTTCCAACGCGACATTCGGCACGAGACCTGCTCGACGGAACAGCCCATGCGTCAAGGTCCAGTCACTAGAGCCTCGCTCGTAAAAAATCAATGGCCAAGTTGCCACTTGCTCAAGACGCGCCCGCTTGGTATGTGTTGGTCCATCTGAAGGATGCGAAACCAATAAGAGAGGATCGTCGCGAAGACTGAGAGTTTCAACTTCCGGGTGTTGCAACGAACGCGCCAAGCCAATTTCCGCTTCTTCGTTCAGCACCATGGTCAATACTTCTTTTGAGTTTCCTGGACGAATGCTGATGATCACATTCGGATGAGCCAGTTGAAATCGCTTTAGCACGTCAGGCAGAAAATAAACCGAAATAGAAAGCGCGGCTGCAATCTGAAGCGGACCTCCACTGCCTGGTTTTAATTCGTGAACCGCTTGGCGCGCGAGGGAAGCGGTTCGAAGCAGTTGCTCGGCAAAAGGCTTGAAAGTTCTGCCAGCGGTTGAAAGTGTGAGTCCCGCGCGTGAGCGGGCGAAGAGGGAAACGCCAATGGATTGTTCCAACGCTTTGATCCTTGCGCTAACCGCCGGTTGGCTGACGCGCAAAGCTTCGGCGGCCCGATGGAAACCTCCAAAGGTCGCTACCGCCAAAAACGTTTCTATCTGGTCCATTTCCATCGCGATACTTTATACCTCATTACGGTTCTGAATCGGTCTAATAATATATGTCTATCAGTATGTGTTCTCTAATAATATTAGGTTATCAGTACGATCCAAACGTTCCGTTTGACCATTCCCGGCGCTGAGAACAGAATCACAATCGAGACGAAGGATCGGTTGCTCCTCGTAGAGCGCTCCGGAGTTGATGGCGCGCTTTCCCTGGGGCAGCTGGAACGATCTAAGTTCCGCTGAAAAGCAGAGACCGACCGGAGGAAAGAACAAGTTATGGCTACTTTGTCCAAATCTGACTTTTCCAAAGCTGGCTTTGGCGTCAATCACCCACCCGCTGAGTTTGATCTACAACGAGATCTGCCAGAGGGTTTTCTCGATTTTTATCAATCTCTCCATCGACGATTCGCTCCGATTCAGCAGTCCCTGCTGGAAGATAGAAAGAGGGTCCTGAACGAGTCACTTCACGGAAATAAGCCGACCCATCGTTTTCCCGGACCAGCAGTCCGGGGAGCCTGGCGTATTCAACTGCCGCACTGGTGCCAGGATCAGCGGAATCAAATGACAGGCCCGGCCGACGATGCCGAGCTCGTCGTCAAGATGCTTAACTCAGGCGCACCCGGCGTCATGCTTGACCTGGAGGACTCGACTGTCAATGAATGGGAACACCAGCAACTTGCAGTAGACAACGTTCTTGCTGCGCTACGCGGGACCCTGACTTATCACGATAAGAAGCGGGACAAGATTGTGGGAATCCAGCCTGGCCCAACGGTGATTTGGACGCGGGCGCGGGGATTACATATTCATCAAGGCGGAATTATTGCGAACGAGCTGACACCTGCTTCGTTGTTTGATGTGGCTAGAGTGACCTTCCGCGTTAATCCGACGGAGCTGAAGCACCCGCTCTGTTTCTATATTCCGAAATCGGAGTCGGCCGAAGAAGCGCTGTGGTGGCGGGATGTGTTCGAGGCGATCGCCGAAGCAAAGGGATGGGCGCCGGATTATATAAAGTGCATGGCACTGGTCGAATCGCATCCTCTGGCTTTTCAGATGGAGGAATTCTTATACAACTTAAGGGATCACATCCTGGGATTGAACCTGGGCCGCTGGGATTACATGGCCAGTCTGATTCACTTCAATCTGAATGATCCCGAATGGGTGCTTCCTGATCGCAATACCATTCCCCACGATGTTTCATTCTTCCAAAACTTGCGCGAGCTGTTGCCGGAAGTTTGCCATAAGCGCGGAGTTTTGGCGATTGGGGGAATGACGGCTTTGTATCCAAGTCGTACTGACTCTGACTTGAATGCACGAGCGATGGCTGCTTTAGAAAAAGATAAGAAGAACGAGGCAAGCTGCAACATGGACGGAGCATGGACGGGCCATCCAGACCAGAATCAAGTTGCCATCGACCAGTTTCCGGCTCCCAACCAGCTGAGCGCACGGCGCCCGCATGCGGAACGCTATCCGGATCTCAGGCCAGCCCCGAGAAATGTGGGAATGCGCACGGTCGAGGGCACGCGAGCTGCCGTGAGGACGGTAATTCGTTATCGCAATGGAGTGCTCAATGGTAAAGGAGCCAGCCTGCTCGACGGATACATGGAGGATCTCGCTACCGATCGTATTTATCGTCTTATGTTGGCGCAGCGCATGCGGCATGATGGGCAAGTTTTCGATGACAGAGGTGAAGTAATCAATCACTCTTCGGAATTCATTACCAGATTGTTTGATGAGGAGCTGGAGAAGTTGATTTCAAACGGTGCTGGTGGCGAGGGTACGGAAGAATCATTCCGTAAAGCACGGCAGATCAGTGAGGCAATGGTGGCGAACGGGGAATTCGATCCGGTTTAAGACTTGGGATCTTCGACAAGTTTATAAACATCGGTCAGGAAAACATTTATGGCAATCAATGGCGAAGCAACAAACGCAAAGCAGAATCGAGATACGAAGCACGATTGGGCAAACAATCCGCGCTGGGCAGGGATAACTCGCCCATACACTATGCAGGATGTGGAGAAGCTGCGTGGTTCCATGCAGATCGAATACACGCTGGCCCGCAAGGGCGCAGAACAATTATGGAATTTACTAAATTCCGAGCCATACGTAGCCGCGCTTGGGGCCATGACTGGTAATCAAGCAATTCAACAAGTCAGTGCAGGTTTGAAGGCCGTCTACGTGAGTGGATGGCAGGTGGCCGCAGACGCAAACAATTCCGGTCAGATGTATCCCGACCAAAGTCTCTATCCGGCTGACAGCGTGCCGAATGTCGTACGCCGGATTAACCAGGCTCTTATGCGTGCCGATCAGATTCACCATGCCGAAGGAAAGGACGATACCTACTGGTTTGCGCCTCTCATTGCAGATGCCGAAGCTGGGTTCGGTGGAAACCTAAATGCATTCGAGCTTATGAAAGGAATGATCGAGGCTGGAGCGGCATGCGTGCACTTTGAAGATCAACTGTCTTCGGCCAAAAAATGCGGGCACCTCGGTGGCAAAGTCCTGGTATCCACGGCGGAGGCGATCCAAAAGCTCGTAGCAGCACGATTGGCTGCTGATGTAATGAATGTACCCACTTTGATCATAGCCCGAACCGACGCAAACAGCGCTCACTTGCTGACCACGGATATTGATCCGCAGGACCATCAATTCCTCACAGGAGAGCGAACCGCGGAAGGATTCTTCCACATTCGTGGCGGGATTGATTCCGCTATTGCGCGTGGAATCGCTTACGCTCCTTACGCAGATCTATTGTGGTGCGAGACTTCAGAGCCGAATGTCGAAGAAGCACGACGCTTTGCGGAAGCAATTCACGCGAAATATCCCGGCAAGCTGCTCGCCTATAACTGCTCGCCTTCGTTCAACTGGAAGAAGAAGCTGGATGACCGAGCCATTGCACGCTTCCAGGCCGAGCTTGGGGCGATGGGATACAAATTCCAGTTCATCACGCTTGCAGGTTTCCACGCCTTAAATTTGACCATGTTTGAGCTAGCCCGAGAGTACAAACAAAGCGGAATGACCGCCTACTCGCGTCTCCAGGAGCAAGAATTCGCAAGCGAGCGTGATTATGGATATGAGGCAGTGAAGCATCAGCGTTTTGTGGGCACGGGATATTTTGATTTGGTAACGCAGGTGATAGCCAGCGGAACAAGTTCGACGACTGCCCTGACGGGGTCCACCGAAACCGAGCAATTCACATTACCCAAGGTTCCGGCTGCGGAGGTTGCATTCGAAGAAATGTTGCAACCTGCGGGTGATTAGTTTTCTTTCTCCCAAACAAGCCACTCTTTTCTACTAACCGGCGAGATGGGTGGCTTTATCTTTACCAGACATAAGCGAATCCGGCATAAGCGGCATTTTTCGGACGCCGTGACTCAAAGAAGGCATCCAGAGCGGATTTTCACAGTTGACATTCAACGCTGGTGGTAGCTAAATGGGTGCCGCAAGGTTTCCAAACTCAGCGAGTATTTGGTTCGCGTACTGCTGGGATCAGCGAGACCTGCCAGGAGAAAAACATGAATAAAGCCGATCTCATAGATCGCATCGCATCGGGTTGTGGCATCACCAAGACACAAGCCGCCGGCGCCATTGATACAACAGTGGGCAGCATTACGGCAGCGCTGAAAAAGGGAGACCGCGTCGCGTTGATTGGGTTTGGTACTTTCTCAGTATCAGCAAGAAAAGCTCGCAATGGACGTAATCCGCAGACAGGGGCCACTATCAAGATCGCAGCTCGCAAAGTTGCGAAGTTTTCCGCAGGAGCTGAATTGAAAAAAGCAGTGAATCGCGGGAAGTAATTAGAAATCTAGGAGGCGGCGGGGTCGGCCTGCCGCCTTTAGCGCTTCAACAAATCCACTGGTTCCTTCACATCCGTTACCCGTAAATACCTGGCCAGCGCCGGATACTTCTTTGCTACAGCCTCATACATTCCATAAGCCGCGTTTCGATATGAGGTGTGCCCCGCTGGACCGGTTCTTAATTCCGAGATGTACACCACCTCTGCGAAATCCATCTTAAACAGCGTTCTCTTCTTGAATGCCAGCGGGATCGTATACTGCGAATTTTCCCGCGCCTCTTCTCCGCCACTCTTTTCGAGTTTCTCAACACTTTCTTTTACGTGACTCATTACTTTGTCATAGCGGGCGCGTGCTCCGGCAGCATCGAGTTCCACCGGGGTGTCATAGCCGTGTTTCGTCGTGAAGTCCTGCCCGATCTGGATGCAGCGCCTATGACGATGCATGTCACGAAAGCCGCCGATGTCCATCAAAATGTCGAAGCGAAATTGCTGCCCCGCACAGAAGGCTCGTGCCATTTCATCGTGCCGCCCGCGATGACGCAGGCCAAGATCGATGATCTCCCGCCGGATGACGTCACCGGCAGCCTGCACAGCTTCGCGTATTTGTCCGTAAGGGTAATGACTATGCTCATAAATCAGCGTGGCAGCAAGCTCGATCTCCAACGGATCATTTTCCAGTAAATCAACTGCAGGAACAGATTGAATCGGCAAATCTCCCATTAATTCCGCGGCTACTTGCCGCAGCTCGCGCCGGGTTTCGATCTCATAAGTATTCGGGTCGGCATACTTCACCAGGGTTGGCGCAACGCGCACTTCCCGCAACAATTCATCTGCAGCACGCTCCCCAAGCTCCGGAGACAGGGCACGAATCTGCTCAACCAGCCTCTCCAAAGACTCGTGATTCACGTTGTAGGCAGGCGATACAGCCGCTAGCTTCAACAACGTTCCCAAATGGCGGACCTCTTTGTGAGTATGTGCCAGTAGATGCGAGATCTGGGTTTCCAGCGTTCGCGCATTCACAATTTCGCCTAAAGAAGTATTAGCTGCGAGCGGCAGCAAATAACGCGAGATGTCGAACGCACGCGCGTGTAACGTGCGCTCGTAGGCGTCCTGCTTCATTTCCTCAGGTTTGGGCGTGATATCGGCCAGATGATGGAACATGCGTTCGGAGAACGTTTCGTATTCTCCGAACAAACCTTGAATAGTTTCCTGATACAACTGCCGTGACGGTTCATCGCTAAAATCTGGTACGTAGTAGCCGCTCTTCTTGAAATCCTGATATCGGGTCGAACGCTCCTGCCCATCCCATCGCTGCTCGTCGGCCACAGCTATGGCCGCCAAAATCGAGAGCTTCTCAATGGCTAGCGCTACATGCGCTAGGTCGGCAATGGAACGGTGTCCATATTGGAAATAAAACGTGTTGAGAAACTTCTCGGCTTTTTGCGCGCTGATTTCTTTCAGCGACTCTTTCATAGAAAGCGCGGAGCGCGAATACTTAGCCATGGCATACGCCTGAACCTCAGGTTCGACACCATAGACGGCGAAAACTTCAACTCCCGGTTGGTTTGCATCGCTTGAGGAAGTATTCGTTCCGTTTTCGGAGTGAGTTGCTGTTATCACATCAGACATGCTGATTTTAACCTCGGTTTTGCGTCGTCAGAAATATCTCGGGATAGGATTGGAATCTTAACCGCCGGATTTCGTTTCCGCAACAGATCTACAAAGTATGCAGGTAAGCCAGCAGATCGCTTATCTGCTGCTGATTCAGTGCCTGCCCAAACCCCGGCATCTTTTCCCGTCCGAAGCGGACAATATCTGTTACGCGATCATTATTCGCCGGCAATCCGCTCTCTGCCAAATATTGCTTCTTGAACATGCCTTTGAGTCCTGGGCCTTTTTTCCCTCTGGAAGAATAAGGCTCATGGCAGCGATCGCAATAATCGTCGTAAACTTTCCGGCCCGCAATCTGCTGGGTATTAAGTCCCAGCTCAGCATTACTCTTACGGCGTTCCACATCGCAGCCTGAACCGGCGAGCAAAGTGCAAAGCAATAAACAAGTGGATAAATAAGTCCTAAAGTGGAAAAAATCCAGGAGTGTAACGCAAAAATGGCACGAAAGTCGCATGGAAAAGGTCCGCCAACGTGGCTAGCATCAAGCCACAGCGTTCAATGATAGAACACATGCGAATCGCATCATCCTCCCCGCTACGAATCGCAGTAAAAAGAGTCTATACTCCCCCATCGCGTGGAGATGGAGCGCGAGTTTTGGTTGACCGTTTGTGGCCACGTGGACTAAGCAAAGACCGTGCCGAAATTCATGCCTGGCTGAAAGCGATTGCGCCGTCGGATGCGCTACGACAATGGTTCCACGCGAATTCCGGCGAATGGCCCGCCTTTCGCAAGCTGTATTTGAAAGAGTTACGACTTCCTGGAGCCGCAGGTGCGCTGGATGAGCTCTATCGACTGGCGCAACGACGATCCAAGGTGACGCTGCTATTTGCCTCGAGAGATGAAGAGCACAATAACGCCGTGGTTCTGAAAGAGCTGCTCGAAGGAATGCGAAAGCCACCCACCGGAACCGGTCCCGGAGCGCTGCGCGCCATGCGAGATCGCCAAGCCAAGCGCATGCCCGTTCCGCTTTAGGCTGTAGCCTGGGTTTAGAATTCCTTTTCATGCGCCCTGTTTTCGAATGGAGTCTCTGCTCCCGTTCTCTTCAATTAGGCAAACGCACGCTCATCATGGGCGTGGTGAACGTCACTCCGGATTCTTTTTCCGATGGCGGGCTGCACCTCAATCCGACCGAAGCCGTAGAGTTTGCGTTACAGCTTCTAAGTGAGGGAGCCGACATCATCGATATTGGCGGAGAATCGACTCGTCCGGGAGCAAAGGTAATTTCGCCTACCTCGCCAAACGCAGAGCACGTCTCAGAAGAAGAGGAACTGAAGCGCGTCATTCCGGTAATTGCCGCTCTCAAACAGAAGCGTGCTGACGCCATCATCTCAATTGATACCTATAAATCCAGCGTTGCAAAAGCAGCTGTTGAAGCCGGTGCGGAGATCGTAAATGACGTCAGCGGATTTCTTTGGGACCCGCAAATGGTAAAGACGCTTGCGGCATTGAAATGTGGAGCGGCGCTAATGCATACGCGCGGGCGACCCGACGAGTGGCATAGTCAGCCGCCGTCCTCAGATATCGTCCTTCAAGTGAAAAGGGAATTGCGAGATCGCGCCGACACGGCGCTGATGGCGGGGGTAAAGCGGGATCGTATAGTGCTTGATCCAGGATTCGGGTTTGGCAAGAAGCTGGAAGAAAATTATCCCTTGCTGAAACGTTTCGAAGAGTTTCATCAGCTGCGCTATCCGCTGCTGGTGGGAGTTTCGCGGAAAGGCTTCGTCGGCAGAGCTTTGGCTCGCGAGGGGAAAGATGCGCCGCTGACCGATCGTCTCTACGGGACTTTGGCCACGGAAACCACAGCGATCCTGAAAGGGACGCACATTATTCGGACTCACGACGTGAGGGCGTGTGCAGATGCAGTGCGGATTGGGGATATTGTGGCCTAGTCGTGAGTTCTGCCTAAAACCCTTTGCTTGAATTCAGCAGAATCGTTACTGGCCCTTCATTTACCAATTCCACTTTCATCATGGCTTGAAATTGCCCCGTCTCGCACTTCAATCCTGTGGTTCTTATGCGGCTTACGAAATATTCGTAGAGTTCGCGAGCGCGTTCCGGCGGGGCAGCTTCGTCAAATGATGGACGCTTGCCTCGACGCACATCTCCATAAAGCGTGAATTGCGAAACGACCAGAACTTCGCCCCGAATATCCACAACAGAGAGATTCATCTTTCTATGCGTATCTTCGAAGATTCTCAATCCAGCGATTTTGTCCGCCAGGTAATCGGCGTCAGTTTCAGAATCCACCTTGGAAACGCCAAGGAAAATGAGCAAACCGCTTCCGATTCTTCCAACGACTTCACCGGCAACTGTCACTTGAGCTCGACCGACCCGCTGAATGACTGCACGCATTATTTCGAGGACTCAGTTAACAGAGTTTCTTGAGCAGCAACTGCCTGCCAGCGTCCGTCGCGATACACAAAAATGTCGGTGAAGCGTACTTTGGCAACAGAGTTTCCCTTCGGATCGGTGACGGTGTTCAGTCCGCGAACAAAGGCTGAATCACCTAGAACATGAGGACTCATCTCGCTCAGCTGGTTATGCGAGGGCTTGCGTTGCGCCACACGGGCCAGCGCCTCACCGCGACTATGCAGATTCCCATACACGTCGGCGTCTTCAAATTCATTTGCAAGAATGCAAGCCACTGCATCCGCGTCTTTCACCTCTAAAGCTTTTGCCCAGATACGTTCCAGTTGCAACAATGCGGTGCCATCTTTGGGTTGGTCTTTCGGGCAAGCGATGCCGAAGGCCAGCGGACAAAGAGTCAGGAGAACGATGCAAAAGGCAAATCTCATCTTGACCTCTGGGCGGGAATGATCCGCATAGTCCAAATCATACAATTATCCGAGGTTTGCTAAATTTGGATAGCGGATGGGGGTTTTCGAGCAGTGTAGAGCTGGCGAACTCGTTTGGCTGGACTTGAGGGCGGCTGTTCCTACGAGAGCAGTCTGCCTCCGAGATCTACGAGAAACGCGAAACCGCAAGAACCGCAGGAAACACAGGAAGCACACAGAGAACACAGGAGACAGGTGCGTTGACGCAGCGATCCACCCCAATTAGGATTCTGCGAGATAAAATCTAGTGTAAGGATTTCGAGCGCGCTGAGTCACGCGACCCAGATTCGCCGGGCCGCACCGCCTCACTCTTCCTTTACACCGCTTTGCTTGGGCCAGTACACTACTTGTTCGTTTTTATGGAGGCTGAAAGCTATGGCAACTGAAGTAAACAAAGAAGCTGTTGAGAAAGTGAAACAAATTATTGCTGAGCAATTGGGAGTAGACGAAAGCGAAGTTACGCCCAGTGCATCATTCGTTGATGACCTAGGAGCAGACTCCCTCGATCAGGTCGAACTCGTGATGGCGCTAGAAGAAGCCTTCGACGTCGAAATCCCGGACGAGGATGCCGAAAAAATCCGTACCGTACAAGATGCTGTCGACTATATCGACAAACATGCAAAGGCCAAGAAGTAATCATCGGGCCCATCCGGCCGAGCTGTAGTCCGCGTTCCTGGATCAGCTGGATTCCACGGAATCTTCAACGCTCCGGAAACTTCAACTGATGCGACACATCTAATCATTCGGCGGTGCTACCGTCTTAACAGAGCAATGCGGTAAGGAGAACAAATGGCAGCCGTTGATGAAAAAGTAAAACAGATCATTGTGGAACAGCTCGGAGTGGATGAAGCCGAGGTAACCCCCAGCGCTTCTTTCGTGGATGATTTGGGCGCCGATTCGCTTGACACGGTGGAACTGGTGATGGCCTTCGAAGAATCTTTTGAGATTGAGATTCCAGACGAAGATGCGGAAAAAATTCGCACCGTTCAAGATGCGATCGACTACATCGGAAAGCATTCGAAAGGCGGGAAATAGTTGGAGCGTAGGGTCGTAGTTACTGGAATCGGCCTGGTTTGCGGAGTAGGGAATACCACGGATGAGGTGTGGAAAAATCTACTCGCAGGTAAAAGTGGAGTTGGCCACATCACGCAATTTGATGCTTCACAATTTGCTTGCCAGATCGCAGCCGAAGTTAAAAACTTCGACCCCTTGAAATTTGTCGAGAAGAAAGAACTTAAGAAGATGGGCCGCTTCATCTATCTGGCCCTAGGCGCCGCGGATGAGGCGATGATTTCATCTGGACTTAAGATAACTCCCGAGAACGCCGAACGAGTTGGCGTGCATATCGGCTCGGGAATCGGCGGGTTCGACATCATCGAACGGGAGCACTTGAATTTAGTAAAAGGCGGCCCGCGCAAGATCTCTCCATTCTTCATTCCGGGTGCCATCGTAAACTTAGCGGCTGGACACGTTTCCATGCGCTTCGGAGCCAAAGGCCCCAACGAAGCGACCGCGACCGCGTGCACCACGAGTGCGCACTCCATCGGAGATTCGTTCAGAATCATTCAGCATGGAGATGCCGACGCAATGATCGCAGGCGGCAGCGAAGCTGCGATTACTCCGATGGGCGTAGGCGGTTTTGCTGCGATGCGAGCGCTCTCGACGCGCAACGACGATCCCGAAAAGGCAAGCCGCCCATGGGACACTGCTCGCGATGGATTTGTTATGGGCGAAGGCGCGGGAATCCTCATTTTGGAAGAATTGGAATTTGCCCGTCAGCACAATGCCACGATTTTGGCGGAAGTCGTCGGTTATGGTATGAGCGGAGATGCTTACCACATCACTCAACCTGCGCCTGAACATGAGGGCGGCTTCCGGGTTATGAGAAATACACTCAACGACGCCAAGGTGAAGCCCACCGATATTGGATATGTGAATGCTCACGGCACTTCTACTCCGATCGGCGATACGCTTGAAGCGCACGCCATCCGAAATTTCTTCGGAGCACATAAAGTCCCAGTAAGCTCGACTAAATCCATGACAGGTCATTTGTTGGGCGGGGCGGGAGGCCTTGAGGCCGGGATCACGGTGCTGGCGCTGCGAGACCAGATATTGCCACCTACAATCAATCTGGAGAATCAAGATCCCGATACCATGAACATGGATTTCGTTCCCAACCATGCGCGCAAAGCGCAGGTGGAGTACGCGCTCTCAAACTCCTTCGGCTTCGGCGGCACCAACGGAGCCCTCCTGTTCCGCCGCTGGGCTGAATAAGTCTGCCCAGATAAATGTCTGTTAGTACATGTAATCTCTCGGTGCGTTACTGTACCGTTCTCCGAAATCTTCTCGTCTCTTCGTAACCTTGTTGGACTCAAGCTCAAACATTAATCTGCTCTCATGTCGCCACGATCTCTCTTGTTCTCCTCCAACGAGGAGACGTCGCGCCAGATAGGCCAAGCCCTCCTCGAACTCGATCTTACGGTCGATTCTTGCCGGGAGATTTTTGCCGCTCTGGAAAAACTCACCACCCGCCGCTATGAAGTCGTCGTTGTCGACTGCAACGACGGAGCGGAAGCCGCATTCCTGTTAAAGACGGCCCGCGAACTAAAGCGAAATAAACCCGCTTTCATAGTGGTTTTAGAAAACCCGGGTGTATCCAGTGGCGATTTTTGTGAGGGCGCACACGTTTTGCGTGGGCCGTTCATTTCTGATCAGATTAAATATAGTTTGCTCACCTGCGACGCATTCCTCGCGGTTATGAGGAATTGGTTCTTCAATGAGGAACCGGAAATTCAAGGAACAGCAAATGTCGGGGCAATACATACCGAATACCAGGACGTCAACGCTTCTAGTCCGCACGTAACGGTTTCAGGACCCCTTGCAGGCAATGCGGTTGAGATGTCGTCTATTTCAACTCAGCCGTCAATTCTCCAGGAAGCTGGTGCCTTCGATCCTTTGGAAGATGTGGATGCCAGTCTTCCCTCCCACTCCGATATACAGTCATTATTTGCAACTGCGAACGCCGAGGCACAATCGAGCACCAGCAGTGGGCCTCTTATCCCGGTCCTGCTATGCATTGGTCTGGGGGCAGCGCTACTCTTTACAGACTACGTGTTTGACGAGCACCCATTGATGGGAAGAGTGATAACAGTATCATCGAGTATTGCCCATAATCTTGAAGCAAAAGCAGAGGCCCTCGTACGCGGGTCAGCTCGCAATCGCAGAGAAGTAGCGAGCGAAGCCCTGCCGGAGACTCGGCAATTCAAGGGCAGGAAACGGCCGCAATCAAGAAATGACGCGAGCATACACGTTACCGAGATTCGAGCCAATGACGCTCGCACGAGTTTATTTGAGCAGCCTCCCCCAAATGTAATAGAGGCGTCTTCGCCAGCCCCTTCAGCAAATGGAATGGAACTGAGCACTCGGCCCTCCCCACTTTTCGCTCCCGCTCTCGTTTCCGCTTCCCTGTCCGTTCCCGAGAGTTTGAATGCAGGATCTCGCCCATCCGTCCCCGAGCACGAACTGCAAGCGGATGTCCCTTCGCGGCTCACTAACGCATTGCTGCCAGTGAATCTCACCGGAGAGTTTGCAGACAAACTGCTACTGGAAAAGACGCAACCCTCTTATCCGGAACGGGCTTTGCAAGCCGGGCTTCAGGGTTCCGTGGTTTTGCAGGCGCTAATCGGCACAGACGGGTTGATCCGGGACCTGAAATTGCTAAGCGGACCCATGCTCCTGGGGAAGGCGGCGTCTGAGGCAGTGAAGCAGTGGCGATATAAGCCATATCTGCTGAACGGACACGCGGTAGAAGCGCAAACCCTCGTTACCATAGATTTCAAACTGCCTTGAGGACTATCTTCACTCCGAAGGTCACGAGAACACGACGGGATAGGACACGCTCTACGTTTGATCCCATCACCCACCTGCGTGCTGTCTAAACCGGTTTCAACTTCACCAGGTCTGGGTAGGCAATCCGGTCGAATTCGTTTATTCTTCGTCAATGGACCCGGTCATCAAAGGCGCCATCCCGGTTCTGCCCGCTGCGGACACAACGGAATCATTGAAGTGGTGGACGGAGATCTGCGGCTTCGAAGAAATTTTTCGGGACAGCACCCCACCTAATTATGCGGGCATTAATCGCGGCGAGGCCCACCTGCACATTGCAGGAATGACCGACAAGGCGCTCGCGCGAACGGTTGACAATCAGACCATGGTGCGTCTCGCCGTGAGAGGCATAGAAGCCATGTACGCTGAATACCAGAACCGTGGCGGTAAAGTACATCCCAATGGCGCATTGCAAACCAAGCCTTGGGGAGCCAAAGAATTCGGCGCGATAGACCCTAATGGCGTGTGTGTGACTTTCCAGGAATGAGCCGGTTCGCGTTTGTCCCAGCATTATTCTCGGAGCTTTCTTTAAAAAACCTTTCCGAGGCTTCAGCCATTCCCACTCACCTCTCGAGATCTTCACGTTGGAGGAAGCTCACAGCGATGTTAGTTTCAGGTAGGATTTGGAGTTGCACGAGGCACTAAACATGTCAATACAACGCCGCAATTTCTTGAAGTCCGTCGCAGGTGCCGGTTTGCTGGGCATTACGGCGCGCCACATACATGCGCAAGAGCAAGTGACGCGGGCGACGCGCGGAATGCCATCGCCACGTATTAAAGACATCAGCGTAATTGAATGCCAACCCGCAGGCGTGCGGCTCACCGTAGTCAAAATCACAACCGATCAGGATGGATTGTACGGCTATGGCTGCGCAACTTTTACGCAACGTGCCGATCTCGTAAAACCGGCAGTCGAGAAATATTTGAAACCGTTCCTCCTGAATAAAACGACCGATCGGATCGAAGATATCTGGCAATCATGCTACGACAGCTCCTATTGGAAGAACGGTCCAGTGCTGAATAATGCCCTCAGCGGAATCGATCAGGCCCTTTGGGATATCAAGGGGCGTCAAGCTGGCATGCCGGTTTATCAGCTCGCCGGGGGCAAGTGCCGCGAGGCCGTGGACACCTACATCCACGCCGATGGCGCCGAGTTCCAGGAGGTGGTCGACAATGCGAAGCGTTATATGGAGCAGGGTTTCCGCGTTGTGCGTGTTCAGGTGGGAGTGCCTGGAATGGCCGGCTATGGCGCGCGCCGCAGTGGGGTCGCGCAAAAGGCGCTTCATGATGAACCGCTGTTCGAGCCCGCCTACTACATGCGTCGCGCACTGAAGCTTCTGGAAATATGCCGCCATGAATTGGGGGATGAGGTCGAATTGCTGCATGACATGCACGAACGTCTATCGCCGAATCAGGCGGTGCAGTTCTGTAAAGAAGCTGAAAACTTCAGAATGTTTTTTCTCGAAGACCCGCTCTCGCCGGAAGACTTGGGTTACTTCCGGCAAATCCGCCAAAATTGCGCAACGCCTATTGCCATGGGCGAACTTTTCAATAATCCGCATGAATGGCAACCGCTGATCACAGAGCGATTGATTGACTACATCCGAGTGCACGTTTCGCAGGCTGGGGGATTCACTCCGGCCCGCAAAATCGCAATCTTAGCTGAACAGTTTGGTGTGAGGACAGCATGGCACGGTCCCGGCGACGTTTCTCCGATTGGTCATATGGCCAATGTCACGCTGGATATTGTCAGCTACAACTTCGGCATCCAGGAGTACACCCCATTCAATGAGCGGACGCAGGAGATCTTCCACGGCTGTCCAGAAATGAAAGGCGGATATCTCTGGGTGAGTGAGAAGCCAGGGTGGGGAATTGAGATCGATGAGAAGGCAGCCGCTAAAGCGCCGTTTACCGCTGGGCAGGACAATCTGAATGGCGGATGGGGAGAAATACGCCGCCGCGATGGTACGGTGATTAAGCAGTAGTGGATTGGACCACGAATTTGAAAGGTGAATTTACTCTAAACCCAAATTTCGAAGGTGGTACTTCGATCTTTATCGAACAGGCATCCAAACGAAATCGTAAAATTGTTTAACAATTAAGGAATAGGTTTTTGCGGCAGTATGACATCAGGAGAGAAAGTATCGGCTATGCCGCAGGATCCGCTCTGGTATAAGGATGCCGTCATCTATCAGGTCCACGTGCGGACCTTTTACGACAGCACTGGCGATGGGATCGGCGATTTCCGCGGGCTCGCGCAGAAGCTCGATTATCTTCAGGACCTTGGCATTAACACGATCTGGTTAATGCCATTTTTCCCCTCGCCTTTGCGCGATGATGGTTATGACATTGCCGATTACTTCTCGGTTCACCCCAGCTACGGAACGGTCGAAGATTTTAAATTGTTTCTCGAGGCCGCTCATCTGCGGGGAATCCGCGTCATCATTGAGATGGTGTTGAACCACACTTCCGACCAACATCCCTGGTTTCAGGAGTCGCGCAGCTCTCGTGATAATCCAAAACGCGACTGGTATGTGTGGAGCGAAACGGACGACCGCTATCGTGATACTCGCATTATTTTCGTGGACACGGAGATGTCGAATTGGGCGTGGGACCCAATCTCCAAACAATATTACTGGCATCGCTTCTTCAGCCATCAGCCCGATCTGAATTACGACAATCCTGTAGTCCGTGAGCAGATGTGGCAGGTAATGAAATTCTGGCTTGAAATGGGCGTAGATGCGTTCCGTTTGGATGCGGTGCCATATTTACTGGAACGGGAAAATACGAATTGTGAGAACTTGCCGGAAACGCACCAAGTACTGAAAGAATTACGTGGCCGCCTGGACAAGGAATTTCCCGGACGCATGTTGTTGGCGGAAGCGAACCAGTGGCCTGCTGATTTGCGTCCTTATTTTGGCGATGGCGATGAATTCCACATGGCTTTTCATTTTCCGCTCATGCCGCGCATGTTTATGGGCCTGAAGCTGGAAGACCGGAAGCCAATCACTGAGATCCTGCAACAGACACCCGCTATACCGGAGACTTGCCAGTGGTGCCTGTTCCTTCGCAACCATGACGAGCTAACCCTTGAAATGGTGACGGACATGGAACGCGATTACATGTATGACGAATACGCCAAAGATAAAAGCATGCGCATTAATCTCGGCATTCGCCGCCGCCTTGCGCCGTTGCTGGATAATGACCGGCGGCGAATTGAATTGATGAATGGAATGTTAATGTCCATGCCAGGAACTCCCATCATTTATTACGGCGATGAAATTGGCATGGGCGACAATGTGAATCTTGGTGACCGGAATGGCGTGCGCACTCCCATGCAATGGGATGGCGGATGGAACGGTGGGTTTTCGGCGGCTGACCCCGAGAGCTTATATTCGCCGCTCATGCTTAATCCTGTTTATGGTTATCAGGCAATTAATGTGCAATCGCAAAAACGTTTTGATCACTCGCTTCTCTCCTGGATGAAGCGCATCATAAGGGTACGAAAATCGGCCCCGGTATTTGGGCGTGGAACTATTGAGTTTCTGTATCCAGCGAACCATCGTGTGCTGGCCTATGTCCGGCAATTGGGGAAGGAAACGATTCTAGTGGTGAACAATCTTTCGAGTGCGGCCCAGGCGGTGGAACTCGATCTAAAGCGCTTTAAAGGAAATATTCTGATCGAAATGTTCGGCAAGAATATTTTTCCCCGAATCGGGGATTTGCCTTATTTGTTAACTATGGGACCCTATCAGTTTTACTGGTTCCGCCTGCGCAAGGTTTAAAGTCGTAGGCCACACTACATTCAGCAATCTACTATTGAAGGGAATGGAGGATAAGTTTGGCCGAAGAGAGCATTCTCACGGATGATTTTCTTCGCGAGTTGATGAACGTCGGTGAAGTGGACATTCTGATCGGTGTGCCCACGTTCAATGATGCAAAGACAGTTGGTCAAGTCGTGCAAGCGATTCGTGCTGGTTTACTCAAGTATTTTCCCCGCCAGCGCGCCGTAATTATCAACGTAGATGGCGGGTCGCGGGACGGCACGCAGGACCTCGTACGAGCCGCATCAATCAGTGATCTGAATCACATTTCAAATCTTAATACGCTCCGCACCCTGCATTCCATTAGTACGCGGTATGAAGGTGGCCCATCCATTGGACCCGCACTGCACACGATCCTCGCTGCGGCCGACCTACTTCGAGCTACTAACTGCGCGATTGTCTCTCCGGACTCCACTAGCTTCGAGCCGGAATGGATCGAGCGGCTGCTCCGGCCTGTGGTGCGTGACAATGTAGATCTGGTCACTCCGATTTACCGGCGGCATAAGTTTGACGGCTTGCTGGTAAGCACGCTTGTCTATCCAATGACTCGCGCTCTTTACTGCAAACGGGTACGTGAGCCGCATCCCTCGGATTTTGCATTTTCTGGGCGTCTGGCAACTCATTTTCTTGAACAGGACTTGTGGGAGCAGGAAGCTTGCCGGATCGGTGCGGAGACGTGCCTTACACTCGCTGCCATTAACGGAGGTTTCCGCTTAAGCCAATCTTTTTTAGGAGAAAGAGCGCGGGCGGAGCACGCCCCCTCGGACCTTGTGCTGGCAATGAGACAAACTGTTGGAGTCCTCTTTTGGTCCATGGAAGCAAGTATGCCTTCCTGCTCTCCAACTACAGAGTCGGAGCCGGTTCCTACCATCGGGGTTGAACACGAAGTCAGCTTGGAACCCCTTCGCATCAATCGCAAACGCCTGCATCAAATGTTTGTGCACGGCGTTTCCGAACTCGAACCTATTCTCCGTTCGATTCTGTCAGATTCGACTCTCTCTGAATTGCGCCAAGTTGCCAACATTCCAGAAGACGACTTCCGCTACTCCGATGAGTTGTGGGTTCGGACGGTCTATGAGTTTGCCGCTTCGTATCACAAGGCCGTAATCAGCCGTGACCACATTTTGCAGGCTCTCGCGCCTCTGTACCGGGGAAAGGCTTATACCTTCCTCGTCCAGAATCGCGAGGCCTCAGCCGATCAGGTGGAACAGAATGTCGAACAACTTTGCTTGACATTCGAACAGACCAAACCTTACCTGCTGGAAATGTGGAACGGAAGGAAGTGAGGTTGTTATGTGGGAAAGATTTGTAAATGAATTAAGCAGGACTATGCAGGAAATTGCCGGCAGCATAGGCCAATTCCTGCCCCGGCTCATGGTGATGCTGCTCATCGTAGTGATTGGCTGGGTGATCGCTTACATTATCAAGTCAATCGTGAGAAGTATTCTTCAGATTGCCAAGTTTGACCGCCTTTCTCAGGATGCGGGCGCTGCGCAATTTCTTAAGAACGCTACGCTGCCCTCTTCGACCGAACTGGTAAGCCGGTTTGTTTTCTGGGTGGCGTGGATTGGCTTCATCCTTGTCGGGATTAACGTTCTTGGCATCGCTGGGTTGGAGCAGCATATCTCAAATTTCTTTGGCTTCCTTCCCAGAGTATTCGTTGCACTTTTCGTTTTATTCTTTGGGCTTTGGGCTGCCAGCTTCTTTTCTCGCGCTGTGCTCCTGGCCGCTGTAAACGCGGATTTGCCATCTCCGCGGCTCATCAGCTCCACAATTCAGATATTAATCATCATTTTTACAATGTCGATGGCTGCCGAAGCCGTAGGTATTGCCCAGCAGACAGTACTTGTGGCATTTGCGCTTATTTTGGGATCGCTTATGCTGGGTTTAGCCATCGCTTTTGGGCTTGGGGGGCAGGACTTGGCCCGCCGTTATCTGGAACGAAGATTGCAACACCACAAGAAAGAAGAACGAGAGGACGAACTTTCTCCTCTCTAAAGTGATAAGGTTCCGCTAAGGCTTCGGTTGTTACGCTGCTCGCCATGCAAAGAGTTTTCAGGCAAAGAAGGAAACAACTCGAAGTATGGCAGGTTATGGCATGCCTGAGCACGCTGGTTTGGATTACAGGCGGCTCAGGGCAGTTCGGTTCGGCCGAAGCGGTCCCCTCGGCATCCACCCTGTCCGCTGATGCAATTGTTCAAAGGCTAGTGACTGCCAATGCTCGCCGTGCCGAAGCGTTGAGGGGGTACCGTAGCAAACGCCTTTACAACGTCGATTACCATGGATTTCTCGGCAGCCATCAGGCTCACCTGCAAGTCGAAGCTAGCTATACTGCTCCTGACAAAAAAGATTTCACCATCATTTCCCAGAGCGGTTCCAAGTTACTGATCAACCGCGTACTACTGAAACTCCTCGAAAGTGAAAAAGAAGCCGTCCAGAACCGGCAGAATACCGAACTCAGCCCACGAAATTATGAATTCGGCCTGCTGGGGACCGATCATGAGCCGACTGGTGATGTTTACATTTTGAGCGTGAAGCCTCGTGTGAATACTAAATTTCTATATATAGGCAAGATCTGGGTGGACGCACACGATTTCGCCGTCGTCCATATGGAGGGCGAGCCTGCGAAGAATCCATCTATATGGGTAAGCCATGTCAAGATTGAATATCGATGGGCAAAGTTTGGAGGTTTCTGGCTTCCCGTCCACAATGAATCGGTGACTCAGGTGCGCATGGGCGGTAAAGCCGTCCTGAATATTGACTACACGGATTATCAGGTTACTGGCGTGAGAAAAGGAAATGGAACCGAATCTAATAAAGATTCAGTTCTTCCCGATCCGTCGTCAGTCACGCCGGATCAGCACTGAAAATTTTCTAACTTAACTCTTGATGCGAAAAACGCGGGCCGATTCAGAGTTTGCACGAAAGTCGAGAAGTTTAACGGGGATGACTGATGTCAATATCGTCTCTGAGATGTTGATTCTCTTTATCTTTTAGTCGATCATTTGTAGTGGATCTTTTGTTCCCGGGAGCCAGCAGCAGAGCCTTGCAGAGTTCTCTCTCACTGTTTCAAGTAACGAAGCGCAATACATCCCGATTTAAAAGGCTTTGACTCGAACAGTTTCAATCGCAATTTCTCGGGCAGGCTGACGCCCTCCATCAACCGTCTTCCTTCTCCGGCAAGGATTGGTCCAACGACGAAACGGTATTCATCCACCAGGCCTAGCTCGATCAGTTGGGAAGGAATATCTACACCGCCGACCAAAATATTCTTGCCCTGTTCTTGCTTCAGTTTAAGTATTTCGTCGCGAAGGTTCGTACGAACAATTCTCGTATTTTCATCTTCAGCGCTGGCCAACGATCGTGAAAAAACGATCTTCTTCTTGGAGACAAAGGCTTGAGCAAATTCGATATCCGCTTTTGCCGCGGACTGGTCTTTTGCGACATCCGGCCAATAAGGAACCATCAATTCATAGGTTTTACGCCCATAGACGAGCAGGTCAAAATCTCGCAAGAGGTGCGCGTAATATTCAAGTAGTTCTTCATCAGCAATTGTTTTGGTGTGGTCGCAGCAACCATCCAGGGTAATGTTGATTGCGTAGATTACACTTCTCATTGGATTGCCCTGACCCCGTCTTGCCCGCTCTCATGAGAGTTTGATCGTTTTCGACGCTTCATCCCAATACACTGCACTTTTGCGGAAGTACGACTCATTCGCTAAATGACAGGCGAGAGCTGCATGATGACCAAATACCGCATCTTCCACCACCGGTTTTCGTGTACGGACTGCCTGAAAGAAGTTCCACAAATGCGGTTTTACATCATCCCAGGAGATGCCAACATAAGTAGTTCCCTTTGGCGTAGGTTCCTGCCCAGGAACCGGATCATGTTCCTGATGCCATTTTTGAGCGTACTCCCGGTACATGGCACGCGGAAAACTGTTCGCGTAATAGCTGGGTGAATCATCAACACCAAGTTGCGGAGTGAATGTAACCGCCTTTTCCGTCACTTCAAGAATTCCCTTGGAACCCATGAAGCGGTATATTTCCGGAGTTTCTGTTCCTAAATTTAAGCGCATGTAAACCGGTACTTGGCCGTACTCAAATAACGTGGCATGTACGTCGGGCATATTACGACCGTCTTTCCAGCGAAGTATTCCTCCCATGGACATGACTTGCTTTGGCGCTTCGTTGATGCCGAGAATGTATTGCATGCCGCTGATCAGATGTACCAGCAGATCACCGGCAACTCCCGTACCGTATTCCTTCCAGCAACGCCAGCGGGCGAAAGTGTAAGGATCAAAGGCTTTCTTAGGAACAACTCCCTGCCAAGTGTCCCAATCGAGAGTTGCCGGAGAAAGATCAGGGGGCGGCGGATACTCCCACGCTCCCGTAGGATCATTGCGGCCTAGCGAGCCTTCCACTAACATCACATCGCCGAGAACACCTTGACTTACTAGTTCCTTAGCCTTGGCGCAAATGGCCGAACTCACTCTTTGGGAGCCGATCTGCACGATGCGCCGGGTCTTTTGCGCGGCCGCGACCATCTCGACCCCGTCAGCCGGAGTGTGCGACATGGGTTTTTCGCAATATATGTCCTTGCCCGCGCTTACTGCATCCACGACAATCTGTTTGTGCCAGTGGTCGGGAACAGCTGCGACGAGGCAGTCGATATCTTTGTTGTTGAGTAGATCCTGATACCGGCGCGTCGTTGGCAGATTGGGATTTACGATTTCCTTGGCCAGCGTATGACGACCGTCATACAAATCGCAAGCGGCGATGCATTCCACTTCGGGTAATTGGATCGCATTCTCCAGCAGGCTCGATCCCTGCATGCCGACGCCAACAATTCCAAACCGCACTCGGTGAATGGCCGGGGCTGGACTCGGCATGGCAAAGGCCGGCCCGGGATCCAGAAAGATTGTATTGGCGGCAAGGGCTGCACCTGTTGCACCAGCGCTCAATCCGAGAAATTTACGGCGGGAGAAACGATTTCGAGGCATAAATCCTCCGTTAGAAGATTTCTAAGAGAAATTATTTCTTTAGAGTCTTGACCGCAACTTCTTTGAAAAACACTATGTCATTGTCGCTGTGATTTTGTAGTCCGATATAGCCGTTTTGCGGACGTGGACCGCGTTCCGGTTCGAAATCAAACTTTTTGGGTGGGACAGGGTCGCCTTCTGTGAATTCCGTGACTTTCACCCCGTTCAGAACAACACTCGTGTGCGGACCATCGAGCGTAATCTCCATGGTGTTCCACTCCGGTCCGGGCTTGCCAGGCTTCGCTAATGGTTTTGTCAGGGAATAGAGCGTTCCTGTGACGTGATAGTCATCTTCATTCGATTTTTCCGGCTCATTGTCAATCTGTACTTCGTAGCCGTAATGAACTGGCATCCACGCCTCGCGTGGCTCAATTGGAATGCGAATGTACACGCCGGAATTGTCATTGTGATCGCGCATTTTGTAAACCACGCGAATCACGCAATCGCCGAGAGTACCACCCGTCCAGTAGAGCAATCCCATGCCGCCATGGGTGCGAATCAGGCCATCTTCGACGGTCATTCCTCCTGGACCCACGTGTTTCCATCCCGTAAGGTCTTTGCCATCGAAAAGTTGTTTCCATTCACCAGCTTGGGCCTGAGCTTCTGGGATAAAGAGTGAGAAGGCGAGAAAAATTAAGACGAAAAGTCTGGGCATCTTGGCTAAGCTCCTGCGCACCGAAACTTTATACCACTTCTTGGCAGCTTCGTGACTCAGAGGTAAGTCTTTTCTTTTGAATGGCCAAATGAAACCAAGGCCGATAGGATGAACAAGCTTGGGAATATGAAAACAGCGGGATTACGAAAGGGCTCGTTTTGCTGGAGCAAAGTCCCAAGAGGCCGCATCAAAGTAATATAATGCTAGCTACTTCCGTGAAAGTGACTTTCACTCGAGAATACTAATCCGATGTCAATAAAAATCAAAGCCGCAGTCCTGGTTTCTTCCGCCGCCGTGCTTCTTTTTACGCTGATTGGCGGCATCAATGGCGTTCGCGCTTCGAGTAAGGACGGCGCTTATCCCCAGCTCCAGGTTTACAGTGAGGTCCTCTCGCGAGTACGCAGCGAATATGTCGAGGAGCCGAATATTCCGGTTGTTACGGACGGTGCTTTACACGGGCTGCTGGAGTCGCTGGATGCCAACTCCAGCTATCTGACTCCCTCTCAGTTCAAAGAGTACAAAGATCACAAGACTGAAGCTAAGGGAGAAATCGGAGCGGCAGTCTCCAAACGCTTCGGCTACGCTTCTGTGATCTCGGTAATCCCGGGCAGCCCTGCGGATAAGGCTGGAGTGGAAGATACGGACATTATCGAGGCGATTGAAGGCAAGAGTACGCGGGAGATGTCGCTGGCCGAAATCCACAATCTGCTTTCTGGCCAACCCGGTTCGAATGTCACCGTTTCGATTGTACGGGCCCGCAAAGCCGAACCGCAGAAAATGACGATTACCCGTGACATCATCAACATTCCTGCCGTCGCCGACAAGATGCTGGAAGACGGCATTGGCAGTATCAAAGTCGACGCTCTCACCAAGGGTATGCCCGAAGAAATCGCAACAAAAGTTAAGGCACTGCAGAAGTCAGGAGCCAAGAAGTTGATCCTGGATCTGCGGAACTGCGCCGAAGGCGACGAATCGGCGGGAATCGCGACTGCCAATCTTTTTTTAAATCATGGAACCATCAGCTATCTGCAAGGACAGAAGTATCCACGCGAAGCTTTTAACGCGGATCCTTCCAAAGCGATTACGAATTTGCCGGTTGCAGTGCTGGTGAATAAGGGCACAGCCGGCGCAGCGGAAATTGTTGCAGCAGCCATTCTGGAGAACGCCCGCGGCGATGTTGTAGGAGATAAGACGTTTGGAGATGGCTCCGTCCAGAAGACGATCGATTTGCCGGACGGTTCAGCTTTGATCTTGTCAGTCGCCAAGTACTATTCGCCCAGCGGCAAGGCAATTCAGGATTCAGCCGTCACGCCTAATGTTTTAGTCGCCGATGTTGACGACGGTGCGGCAGTTCCCGACGAAGATGAAAACGCAACTCCCTCGGGGGAAGAAGAAAAGAAACAGCCACCGCAGACAGACGATCAGTTGAATAAAGCAGTGCAAGTCCTAAAAAGTCATAGCAGCTAAGTGCTGGTGTCATCCTGATCGGCCTTCAGGCCGGAAGGATCTATGCATTGTGTGATTCACCTATGCGTAGATCCTTCGCGTTGGTCAGGCCGACCACTAACGCTACTATCAACCTACTTCCCACCCCTGCTATCCTTGATTTAACTTTCCATGAACTCTCTGCTGCAAGAATCGCCTCCGGTCGAAGCCTCCGGACGCAAGCTGGTGGGCCGTGTCCTCTTTGGGCTCCTGGTATTGGTTGCGGCAGCGGTAGGCGCTGGCGGAGGGTTGCTGCTTGTATATTCCACCAATCTTCCGCAGATCGAGGAACTCGAGCAATACCGTCCCAGCTCAATCACAGAACTCTACGACGATCATGGACGTGTAATCGGCTCGTTCGCCCTGCAACGGCGGGTGGTGGCCACCTACGACGAGTATCCAAAAGTCTTGCGCGATGCCTTGATCTCAATAGAAGATAAGGACTTTTACAGGCATTCAGGTATCAATGTGTGGCGCATCGCCGGAGCGGCCTATCGCGACATCGAATCCGGCGGCAAGGTGCAGGGAGCCTCGACACTGACCATGCAGCTGTCGCGCAATCTTTTCTTAAGCCCCGACCGAAATTTCCATCGCAAGATTCAGGAAGCTCTGTTAGCTATTCAGATGGAGCGCCGCTTCACTAAAGAGCAGATATTCACGTTATACGCAAATCAGATTTTTCTAGGCCACGGAGTGTACGGGTTCGAGGCTGCATCGGAATATTATTTCAGCAAGCCCGCCAAGCAACTTACTCTCCCCGAAGCCGCCTTACTAGCCGGACTTCCAAAAGGACCGGGGTATTATTCGCCTATTAATCATCCTGATCATGCCGTAAAACGACGCAATCTAGTTATTAATTCCATGCTCGAAGATGGCAAACTGACTGCCCAGCAGGCCATTGAGGCTCGTAACCAGCCATTAGAATTGAGGCTGGCGCATGATCCGAATTCACTCGCACCATACTTTGTGGAGGAAATCCGGCGTTATCTCGAGAATAAATACGGTACTGATCAGGTGCATGAAGGTGGCCTCCGGGTTTATACCTCTCTCGACATGGACCTGCAACGCGCCGCGAATCAGGCAGTGCTGGACGGATTGGCTGCCTATGAGCGCCGCCATGGATGGAAAGGCAAACTAGAGAATGTATTGAGTGATGGCGGGAGTCTTACCAACTACGAAAACCCTGACTGGCAGGATGAGCCCGAAGCGAACTCTTATATTCATGCCTTGGTTACTAAGACCGCTTTAGGCACAGTAAACATACATTTTGGCCGCTATACAGCCAGTCTTACGCAAGCCGATGTGGCTTGGACGCAACACAAACCTCAGGATATTCTCAAGCCCGGCGATATTGTCTATGTGAAAATTTTGACTCTGCTGCCGGACGGAAAAGCGCGAGTAAGCTTAGAGCAGGATTCGGGCACGCAGGGATCGCTGGTCGCGATCGACAATGCCACTGGTGAAATCAAAGCCATGGTTGGTGGACGTGACTTCAACGAATCGAAATTCAATCGCGCCACCCAAGCATTGCGGCAAGTCGGATCATCATTCAAGCCATACGTTTACACCGCAGCCGTCGATCAAGGAGCAAAGCCCGACGATACGATTGCAGATGTGCCAACCACTTTTCAGACCGCTTCCGGTCCGTACACTCCGCATAACTACGAAGTGAACTTCGAGGGCACCATCACACTGCGCCGGGCTCTCGCACAGTCACGAAACATCCCGGCGCTCAAACTTGCGGAGACTGTGGGAATTAAGAACGTAATTGACTACGCGCACCGTTTCGGCATTACATCGAACATTCCACCATACCTGCCGATCGCGGTTGGCGCCGCAGACATTACGCTATTCGAGCAGACCTCTGCCTATAGCGTCTTTCCCAACGACGGAGTAAGAATTACTCCGCGTTACCTCACGAAGGTATCCGACTACGAAGGCCGCGTGCTCGAAGAAGATTATCCCGAGGTGAAAGACGTTGTGAGCGCACGCACGGCGAGAATCATGACATCCATGTTGCGTGAAGTGGTGCTGCATGGAACGGGAATCGCCGCCAGTACGATGAAATACCCACTAGCCGGGAAAACTGGAACCACCAACGACTTTACTGATGCCTGGTTTGTTGGGTTCTCACCCGCCACAACGTGTGGAGTCTGGGTAGGTTTCGACGAGAAGAAATCGTTGGGAGCAAAAGAAACTGGAGCGAGAGCGGCGTTGCCAATCTGGATGGACTTTATGAAGATGGCGCTGAGTGGGAAAGACCCCGGAGAGTTTCAAACGCCAGATCTGGCTGCGGTTGTGAGCGCGCAGAAATTAGATACGCCAGATACCGCGCCTGCGGTGGAAGAATCCCACTAAAGGGTTCAATCTGTGAGCCACACAGATCGTGTAGCCTTGCGGTCGGCGCTTCATTACGACGTTATAATCGTGTCTTTCTATAAGCATTCTATGAAGACGTTCTTCCGACTGGCTTTGTTGGGATTAGTGCTCGTGATGGTTGCGCTAATCTCTGCGCTAACAGCCATGCGATTTGCTATTCACGGTGGCGAGGTGGGAGTGCCTGACTTGGTAGGCAAGGCTCCGGCCGAAGCGAAGCGGATCGTAGAAAGCCAAGGTCTCGAAGTTAACGTGGAACGTCAGTACTACAGCCCTTCCATTCCGGAAGGAAAGATTGTCTCCCAATCGCCTACGGCTGGCACACACGTGCGCCGGGGATGGCAAGTGCGTGTAGCCGCGAGCCTAGGCCCGCAACGCATCGCGATTCCGGATGTAGTTGGCGAAAGCGAACGCGCCGCCGAAATCAACATTCGCCGCCGTGGGCTCGATGTGAGCGAAGTTGCGCAAATTGCAGTACCTGGTATTACTTCTACGTCGCAAACTCCAGATCAAGTCATCTCACAAAGTCCACCCGCAAATGCCAGTGGAATTGCCGCGCCCAAAATTAGTCTTCTTGTAAATGCACCTCCGCAACCCCAGGCTTTTGTCATGCCAAGTTTTGTGGGACAGCAACTGGGGAGGGTGACATCGATCTTGCAGGGAACCGGAATGCGCCTGGGAAACGTGACAGTTGCTGCGCAGCCCACGAATAATGTGGATCCGAATATTTCGCTGCCGGTCCAATCTCCTAGTAGTGTTATCGTTTCGCAAAGTCCAGCCGCTGGCGAGAAGATAATTGCTGGCGCGACAATTAGTCTTGTTGTGCGATGAGGATTACTTCTTTTCTAGGATAGCTGCAAAAAAACCATCACAATGATGAATGCCAGGAATGGTACGCAAATATGGTTCGCTGACAAGCGAATCGAAGTCTTGCAATGCGAGTTCTCCTTGAGTCTTTAAGCGCTCCAGTTCAGCGCGGCAATCGACAATGCGAAAAGATAAATCACTTGCCATCGCTTTTTCCACTACGTCTGAATTTTCTTCTCGCTCCAGAGAGCATGAGGAGTAGACAAGCCTTCCACCTGGCTTCACCTGTGTCATTGCGGATTTGAGGATCGCCACTTGCCAGGTCTGCAACTCGGATAAATCTTCAGCTTTAAGTCGCCATTTGATCTCTGGGTTTCGCGCGAGAGTGCCCGTTCCAGAGCAGGGAACGTCGGCTAACACACGATCAAATTGCATATTGAAGGGAAGCGCGCGAATGTCGGTGGAAATAACCCTTAGATTTTCGGCTGGGACAAGCTTCTTGAGAAGCCGTGCTCGATGAGGATGTAACTCCGCGGCCAGAACAGCCGCTTCAGGGTTGCGCTCGGCAAGCATGCGAGTCTTTCCTCCCGGAGCCGCACAGCAATCGAGAATGCTTGTTCCTTCGCCAACAAGCAGCGCGACCAATTGAGAGGCTTCATCCTGAATATGGACTCTGCCTTCCCGAAATGACTGGGTCCGAGTGATGTCTCCCGAAATTACGCGACGTGCTGAAGTCAGTAACCACCCCGACTCGAGCGCTACTTTTTCTTGCTTCAACTCCTCTTCAATCGAAGCGTCACTTATCCG
Source organism: Terriglobales bacterium (assembly GCA_035651835.1). Taxonomy (GTDB): domain Bacteria; phylum Acidobacteriota; class Terriglobia; order Terriglobales; family Acidobacteriaceae; genus JAOAPG01. The sequence continues at coordinate 230,698 of DASRFC010000032.1, read as the reverse complement.
AATGCTGGTTTCCGGAATTTTCTGATCGTATTCGCAAATAGCCCGGACAGTTTCAACCCCAAACTGCTTGACCCAGCGCTCGACGAGCCACGTAGGATGGGCGAAAGTGGCTGCAAAATCCGCAGCGCTGCCCAAGTTTTGTTTTGATATTTTGGAATCGCCTTTATTCTGCGCAAGCTTACGCAACACAGCATTGGCAAATGGCACAGCAGAACGTTTGCGAGCTCGCTTCACCAGTTCAACGCTCTCATGTACCGCCGCACGTTCTGGAATACGATTCAAAAATGCAAGCTGGTATGCAGCCAAACGCAGAGCCGTGAGTACCTCTGGGTCAAGCTTCTGTAACGATTGCGAAGACACGTTTGCGATATTCGCATCGAGCAAAGAACGCCAGCGTAGAACTCCCATCACCAACTCAGTCGCGAGGCCGTGATCAGCGTGGGAGAGCTTAGAATATTGCGGAGAGTGAAGGAGTTCTGAACTGTAGGCATCCTCTTGCTCCACGCGTAGCAGAATGTCAAACGCAGCGGCGCGAGCGGGAGTGATGGGCATCAGACGACAACTTTGCTAAACACGCAGCGAGAAATACTCTTCATAATCCAAGCTTCTCGCCTTCTGGATGGTAGCCGTGAATGAAGTCACGTGCCGACATACGCTTCTTTCCTTCAGGCTGCACTTCCATCAACTCAAGAGCTGTGCCTTGACCACATCGTACAATCAATGATGCGCCTTCAATAAGAACCTCGCCTTCCGCATGCGTCCGCATCGGAGTTAAGCCACCAATCGCCCGTGCCGCCCAGATGTTCAGGTTTTTTCCACGAAAACTCGTGAAGGCTCCCGGCCATGGCTGGAATCCGCGAAGTCGATCGCAAATTTCTTTAGCTGATCGGTGAAAATCGATACGGCCATCTTCTTTCTTCAAGATCGGCGCCAAACTCGATTTTGCATCATCTTGTTTGCGTGGGTGCACCGTTCCGGCTTGAAGTCCCTTGAGTGTCTCGACTAACAAATCTGCCCCAGCTGCTGCTAATCGCGGTGCCAGAGTTCCAGCGGTATCGTCCGGCTCAATTGCTATTTGCTGTTGCAGCAAAATATCGCCTGTATCGAGGCCAGCGTCAATGCGCATTGTTGTATTGCCAGTTATGGTTTCGCCGGAAGCAATTGCCCATTGAATAGGTGCGGCCCCTCGATACTTTGGCAACAATGACGCGTGCAGGTTGATGTTCCCAAGTGGTGGCAGATCGATCATCCACTGAGGAATAATGCGTCCGTATCCCACAACAATAATGGCACCAGGCCGCAACTCGGCGAGCTGATTGCGGAATTCATCGTTGTTCTTAATCTTCTCTGGCTGGCTGACTTGCAATCCTAACTCGATAGCCCGTTGCTTGACTGGCGATGCGGTCAGCTCCAAGCCGCGCCCGCGAGGCTTGTCCGGTTGCGTGACAACCAATCGCACAGGAAATCCAGCTTCTACAATTTTCTCAAGCGATGGGACAGCAAACCGGGGAGTTCCGCAGAAAACAAGATTAAGAGGCTGACTCATGAGTTCTTAAATGGTGGACTTAATGATTAACGCGATCAGCGTTTGCGATCCCCTACCACTCTCCCAGCTTCACCAGCTTGCGAATTTTCCTTTTGATCAGGTCCCGCTTCAATGCGCTGATGTGGCTAATGTAGAGTTTGCCGTCGAGATGATCGATTTCGTGTAAGAATGCGCGTGCCAGCAAATCCTCACCTGTCTTCTCGTACCACTTACCATGAACATCTTGAGCGCGGATGGTCACCTTCTTGGCACGAGTCACTGATTCGCGAAAATCAGGAACACTCAAGCACCCTTCACTCTGGGCTTGCTTACCTTCTTTATGAATCACCTGCGGATTGACCAGCACCAGCTTGGCATCCGGATCTTCCTTGAATGTCACATCGATGATGGCGAGCCGCTTCGAAATGCCAATCTGCGGGGCAGCCAGCCCGACTCCGTGCGCTTCGTACATGGATTCAAACATGTCATCGACCAAGGTCTTCAATTCATCATCGAAAACCGTTATTGGAGCTGCTGGTCTTTCCAGAACAGGATTTCCAAACTTCACGATGGGATAGATCATTCAGAAGTTCTTCAGCTGTTGGCAGTAGCCTTGGTAATTGCGCAATGTTTCTAACATGGAATCACCCCCAAATTTTTCCAGCGCACAGCGCGCTAAAGTTAACGCCACCATCGACTCGGCAACCACGCCCGCCGCCGGCACCACACAAACATCGGATCGTTCATAAGCCGCCTTAACCGGTTCGCGGCTGGCAAAATCCACGGACTGTAATGGACGTCGGAGCGTCGAAATCGGCTTCAAGTAACCACGCACGCGAATCTCTTCTCCGTTGGATACGCCGCCTTCGATCCCGCCTGCGTTATTTCTGTTGCGAGTGAATCCAGTAAAGTCGGATGTGGCAGCATATCCTATCTCATCATGCACATCGGATCCCGGTAGTCCGGCGGCTGCAATGCCCGACCCGATCTCTACCGCTTTAACCGCCTGTAGTGACATAACTGCCGCCGCAAGCTGAGCATCCAGACGCTCATCCCACTGCACGTAAGTTCCAAGACCGGGAGGGACTTTGTGGGCGACCACTTCGAAAGTTCCGCCAAGCGAATCGCCAGTTTTGTATATCTTATCGACCTCAGCCTTCATCTGTTGTTCGGTTTCCGGATCCGCGCAATTCAGCAGGACTTCTTCTTTATTCCAGAGACCTTCTATCTCTTCCCAATTAATTACTTTGCCCTTCAGTCCAGCGTTCCCCACAGCTATGACATGACTCAGAACTTCTATACCAAAACTCCGCAAAAATAGTTTTGCGAGTGCGCCAATGGCAACTCGCGCGGCAGTCTCACGGGCGGAAGCGCGTTCGAGCACATAGCGAGCTTCAGGAAAGTTATACTTCAGCGCACCTGCAAGATCCGCATGTCCTGGCCGGGGAGAAGCCACTCGCTTGTGTTTCGCCGCATCGCCCGTTTCGACCGGAAGCGACTCTTGCCAGTTTTTCCAATCCTTGTTCTCCAGGAGAATGGAAATTGGCGAGCCAATGGTCTGTCCATGACGAACTCCCGAGAGGATGTGTGCCGTGTCCCTCTCGATTTTCATGCGTCCGCCACGCCCGTAACCTTGTTGCCGTCGCCATAGTTCGCGATCTATGAATGCCTGGTCGACGGCTAATCCCGCCGGCAGGCCTGAAAAGAAAGCGGTAAGGGCCTCTCCGTGAGACTCCCCAGAAGTGAAATATCGCAACATTCCTTTGAATTGTATCCGATGCGCGGACAAACCCAGAGAAGCCACGCTCATCCAATGGACGATTCAGACGGAGGTGCGGCGCGAATTTTGATCACTAGCCCATTCTCCGAATGCGCGGCCCGAGGTAGATGAGTGTCAGGGAGACCCCAGTCCAGGGAGCCGAAAACCTCACGTCCTGTTCGCTCGCCCAACCCCGAGACTATAGAGCTCTCCCGCCATCTGCTTCGCGCCCAGGAAGAAGAACGCAAGCGTATAAGCCGGGAATTGCACGACGAGACTGGCCAGGCACTCATGGTCCTGCGGTTTTATGTAACCCTGCTGGCCGATGCTGGCACTGACGAGTTGCGCAACAAAGTTCAGGAAGCAATTGACGTTCTTGACCGCACTATAGAAGGGTTGCGACGGATTATAGAAAGACTTTCACCGCGGCCATTGGAGGAGTTCGGATTGATGGCCGCGATTCGCAAAGAAGCCCGCGATGTGAGCCGGCAAACCGGAATGAAAACCGAGGTTACGCTTCCCGAACAAATCGACAACCTGGATCACGAAACCGAAATTGCCATTTATCGTTCCGTTCAGGAGGCGCTGCATAACATCGCCAAGCATTCGCAAGCCAATAGCTTCAAGGTCGATATTCAAGATCAGGGATTGGAATTACGGCTCTCGGTGGAGGATAACGGAGTCGGATTTTCCCGCAGAAAGAATGTCCATGCAAAGCAGTTTGGATTAATAGGTATGAAAGAACGCGCCACGGCGTTGGGAGGGACAGTACACATACGTACACGCAAAGGAGCTGGGACGCGCGTCATAGTCACACTTCCCACGGCTAATAAAACAGCCTCTAACAAACGGACCACTTCATTAAAATGAGATGTAGCAGCCTCAAAGCTTGATAGCAGGAAAGCCCGCGTTGTGGCTTCGGGAGGTTGAAAATTTGAGATCGCTACAGAATTTCTGGGGAGACAATGAGTATTAGATGTCTGATCGTCGATGACCACGCACTTTTCCGTGAAGGGTTGCGGCGTGTATTGCAAAGCGAAATTGATCTCGAAGTAGTGGGCGAGGCTCGTGACGCCACCGAATCGGTAGAAAAAGTCCGGGAACTTAGCCCTGATGTCGTGCTCATGGATATTGGAATGCCGGGGCCTTCCAGCTTCGAAGCTGCTCGCACTATTCAAAAAGATTTTCCCGCCACTCATCTCATTTTTTTGACGATGCATGAAGATGAAGAATATTTACTGCAATGCCTTGAAGTCGGAGCTGCGGGCTATTTATTAAAAGATTCCCCCGCCCCCAAGCTCATTAATGCAGTCCGCGAGGTGAGCCAAGGACGAAAATATTTGAGTCCCCAAGTTCTGGGAAAGCTGGTGGACGATTTTCGCGCCCGATCCATCCAGGCTCTTCCGCGAGGCTCGAAGCTGACCCCGCGTGAGCGGGAGGTGATCAAGATGCTTGCCGAAGGAAATTCGGTCAAGGAGATTGCAGCCCTTCTAGGGCTTAGCATCAAGACGGTGGAAGCACACAAATTTAACTTGATGCGCAAGCTAGATATTCACAACAAGGCGCAATTAGTGACCTATGCTATTCAGAAGAAAATTGTAAAAATGCCTGCCGGAGCGTAATAGTCCGGCGAATTCTATTGTTTTTCGACGCTCTGTACATCCGTATTGAAGATATCAGCTGTGGCTTTCCACTTCCCACCCATCTGCTTCCAAGTCACGACGTATTTCCCAGGAGTCTTAACGGGCTTGCCTTGCGCATCGTGCATCGTTAGTTCGAATGTGCCTATTTCATACGCCAGATCGCCTGATTGAGCTACTTCCACACTGGTGGGAGCAAATCGTAACGAAAACCCTGGAGTGGACATCAAATGTGACCAAAGCTGCCGGATTTGCACCTTGCCGGTAACGATAGGAGCATTGAAAGGGAGCACTGAAGCATCGTCGGCATAGAACGAGAGAGTTTGTTCAAGATCTTTTGTTTCAGCTGCATGCGACCACACGGCATCAGCATCGCGAATGGCCTTCTCATCCGAGAGTTTTCATGTGCACATGATCTGGCATAACCACAACGGCCTGCATCAGAGCTTTCGTATCGTGATCATGCAGACAGCAATCCAGAACTACAGCGCGAGCGGACTGAGGCAGAAGCCATCGCTGATAAGTGCAGAATGTCACAAAGTGAAACTTATGATCGCGTTGAAGGTGAGGAAGTTTGCGACGGTAGAAAGCTTTGGGCATCCACGCGAGACTCACGTAGGGACAGCCGAGGGCGGCTGTCCCTACGTGTTCTATCCTACGCGGGCGTTGCGGGTTTTGGAGCGAATGGGTTGGCAAGAGGCCGTTGCCATAGCCAGCGATAGTTTTCCGCCACAGAAACCAGAGCGCGACGCACGGGATTCTGCAAGATGTAAGTAATTTTTTGATCTAAGCTTTCCGAAGAACGCAGAACGTGATCGAACGATTCGGTCTGCCATACTTTTCCTTTGCCAAGCAATTTGATTGATCTTGTGGGCGGATGTTCCCTTAATGGCTCCGATAATTTCAGCTAGGGAATAAATCTCTGTTGCATTCTCCTGCGGAGCAAAAATCTATTTTGCTGTGAAAGCGTGAAACTAGAAATACCAACAAAAACAAGCAAAACTATACCGTGGCGTTTCACCCGCATGAACCCTCCTCTGGAATTGCATCAAAGAATACCAGCAGTTGCGAGCGATAATAAGCTTACTTTTTTGGAGACGATTACCGCTGAACCTGCGATTGCGGCAAGATCTTCCACGAATGCGATCGCTGGATCGGGCACGGCAAAACGCATATTGAGTTCACGTCGCAGATAAAATCCAGCGAACGCGCCTCCAATGGCTCCAAGCGCGCCAAGTGCCGCCCCAGTTGCCATCGACGAAACATTGCGGTCTGAAGACTTGTTTCGAAATGGCCTGCCAATTTTTCCTGTCCCAATAACACTTCCGCACAATGCGCCCGAAACTGCGCGAGCAGCCAGTGGCCCGAGGCCGAGACGGCTGGGAGTGAAAGGAAGTTTGTCTCCGATAAGCTCTCCCAGCGCGAGGGCTGCTAGAACATTCGCAGTCCCGGCGGATCGCAAACGGCGCAGGTAAGATCGCCGAAGACCGATTAAGTTATATCTTGCAGCTTGGCTCACAACTGCTGGTGGAGTTAGGGCGCGCAACCCGGCGAGTGCACCGATAGCTGCCGATAATGCGAGACTGTCGCGGGACTTCATAGAACCTCCTAAATGTTAAATCGATTCGCGTACCTGTCCATAGTTCAGCAGGCTTACAATAAACACTCCGCCAACGATGTTGCCCAATGTAGCTGGGATAATCCAACGCAGGTAGTTCATCAATGGCATGCTCCCCGAAACCACTACGGAGAGAATTTCGGTGCTGGTAACAACGCAGTGAGCAAACTTGCCGATGCCTACAACAAACGTTAACAACCACACCATGGCCAGCTGGCCAATTGTCCAGTGACTTGCCGTAACCATCCACGCGACTAAAGCGATCAACCATCCCCCGATTACGCCACTCCAGAAGAAATGACTCGGGTTGCCATAGGCCGCCTCATTACCGAGTTTTAGAAGTTGGGAGAGAATGTCGGGCCGCAGGGCGCTCGTTTTCGTTACAAGGATTGCAAAAAGGAGCGCGCCGAAAATGTTGGACGCGAACACCACTGCCCAGAGCCGAGCCGTTGCCAGCAGATAGCTACGTTTATCCAGCACTAGAACCACAGGGTATAGAGTGTTCTCCGTGAATAGCTGGGCACGACCAATAATTACCGCAATAAATCCGACGGGGTAAATCAGATAGGAGATAAAATCTTGCCAGCCTCCATCCCCAACCAATGAGCGAATCGACGCAACCCCGAGTCCAGTTAGCCCCATGGTTATTCCACCCGCGACTCCGGAAAATGCCAGGGTACGGACTGACCGCTTAACCTCCTCACGGGCATTTTCCACAGCAGCATCGAAGATTTCGTTGGCAGTCAGTCGCCTGGTATCGACGGCCTCCTCGCGATTGGACATTCGGACTTGGATGTGTGCGGTTCGATCCGGGTTGATTGATAAAAAACGTCGATTTCACTCGGATTCGCATTTCCAGCAAAACTGAACGGTACAATATCCATGTGAGCGCTGCTACAACATCGCCGGTTTCGAGCGCGCCTTCGCCCTCCATCAAACAGGGATTCACACTTCGGCAGCGAATTCTCCTCTCACTGATCACATGGGCGGGGTTTCTGGCGATTCGGTTTATCGGTCCCACTTTAAAGTTTTCCGTGTCGTTCGAAGAAGGTGGACCTGCCGGACTCGAAACCAGGCCCATCATCCTGTCTTTCTGGCATAACTGCGTTTTTCCAGCAATCTACATTTGGCGAAATCTTGGAATTCGAGTGATGTCGAGTGACAGTTTCGATGGTGAATATACCGGGAGAATCATCCGTAAATTTGGCTTCGTGAAGGTTCGCGGCTCCAGTAGCCGAGGCGCCGTGCGCGCACTATTAGGCATGCGCAAAGTGTTGGAACAAGGCTGGCCAGTCGCCTTCACAATTGATGGCCCGAGAGGTCCGCGCTATGTTGCAAAGCCGGGACCAGTGTTGCTGAGCCGCACAACGCGAGTACCTTTGGTGGCCTTTCACATCGCTGTAAAGGATGCCTGGATCTTGAAGACATGGGATGGGTGCATGATCCCAAAACCATTCTCAACCGCTTTAATGAGAGTGGGTCGGCAAATCACGGTCCCTGCGAAAGCGGATGATGCTCAAATGGAGAGCTCTTTTCGAGAGTTACAGTCTTCGCTTGACCGTGTAAGAGAGTTCGCAGAAGCGAATGTTCAAAACATCGGAACAGCGAATTTTCCGTTGTATGTAGCCAAGCGCTAGCTCTGCCCGTTTTGAGCATTCTTTGCGGTTAAGAGTTTTGATTTTTTGCGTCCACCAACTTTTCTCACCACTTCAGATAAACTTTCGTTATCAAGTTCCATTACGAGGCTCCATGTCAGCAATTATTCTCGATGGTATTAAGATTGCACGTGACATCCGTTCGGAAGTCGCTGCGGAAGTGAAGGCAATGACCGCTAAGGGCATTCGGCCTGGATTGGCGGTAGTGTTGGTCGGCCATAATCCGGCGTCTGAAGTCTATGTGCGCGGCAAAGTAAAAAGCTGCGAAGAAGTTGGTATTTACAGCGAAAAGCACACGCCCGCAGAAAATGTTTCCACCGAAGAATTGCTTGAACTGGTGATCGGTCTTAATGAACGCGATGACATCGACGGCATACTTGTGCAACTTCCGCTACCTCCTCAGGTCGACTCAAAGAAAATTCTTATGGCTGTCGATCCCGGTAAAGATGTCGATGGTTTTCACCCGGTGAACGTAGGTCTGTTATCAACCCAGAGAGAAGGTTTGGTCCCATGCACGCCGGCTGGAGTCATCGAGATTCTGAAACGTAGCCATATCCCAATCGCTGGGCAAGAAGCGGTGGTAGTCGGCCGCAGCGATATTGTAGGTAAGCCTGCGGCGATGCTCCTCCTCAATGGGAATGCTACTGTCACGGTCTGCCATTCAAAAACGCTCGATCTTCCTGGAGAATGTCGGCGAGCGGATATTCTGATTGCTGCCATCGGCAGAGCGGGAATGATCACTCGTGATTTCGTGAAGCCAGGCGCAACCGTAATTGATGTAGGAATGAACTCCGTTACCGATCCTGCGGAATTCGACCGCCTGTTCGCAGGCAATGCAAAACGCCAAGAGACATTTCGCAGCAAGGGTTCGACACTGGCAGGGGATGTCCATCCAAATGTCGCTGATGTAGCCGGGGCCATGACACCTGTCCCCGGCGGAGTAGGCCCACTCACCATAGCAATGTTAATGGCGAACACAGTACGTGCGGCGAAATTGCGTCGGAGAAAAAACTGATTTGCTAAAAGTTGGCCTTACAGGCGGCATCGCCTCCGGGAAGTCTACAGTCAGCGAGATGTTTGCGGCGCTTGGAGCTTGCGTAATCCAGGCCGATGGAATTGCTCATAGATTAATGCAGCCAGGCCAATCAGTTTATCGAGAGATCGTGCATCATTTTGGTTCGGAAATTCTGAATGCCGACAGTACTATCAACCGCGCCCGGCTTGCGGAAGTTGCATTTGGGAACTCTTCTGTGGAAACCACCAAAAAGCAGGCGCGCATTAATGAGCTGAATCAAATTGTCCATCCGGCTGTGATCCGCTATCACGACGATTGGATGGAAGAAGTCGGGCGTTCTAATTCAAAGGCAATTGCCGTTGTTGAAGCTGCGCTACTTCTCGAAGCTCATGCCGAAAAGAGTTTCGATCGCTTGATTGTGGTTACTTGCCGTCCCGAGCAGCGCATTGAACGTTGGGCTCGACGCATGAACATTGACGAGGAAAGCGCACGAAAGGAAGTGGATCGTCGAATGGCCGCGCAATTTTCAGACGAAGAAAAAATTAAATATGCCGATTACATAATCGACAATTCAGATAATTTGAATATAACGAAGCAGCAGGTAGAAAAAATTTATCAGCAATTAAAAGAGCAGGCGTTAGGCATCAGGCTCTAGGCTTCAGGCATTCTCCGGCAAAACTTAGAACGGCTTCCTTCAGAAATCCTGGAGCCTATAGCCTGATGCTGTCGCCTGGAGTCTGTCTTAACATTGCGCCTCTTACGCGCCCCGCGTAGCATCTAATTCAGAGCATGTCGCCCACCATTACTGCACCCGAGATTCATCGGCCGAAGCTTGCCCTTGGTGAGATTGTCAATTTCGCGTACGACACATTTTGCAGTAACAAAGTTCGGTTCGCGCTTACCGGATTGGGAATGATAATAGGTACCGCATCTTTGATCCTGGTCGTAACCATTGGCATGACTGGGAAGCAATATGTTTTAAACCTAATTCAAGGTATTGGTGCAAACCTGATTTACGCCGAATACGAAGGCGGCGCGCAGCGCATTAGCAATGCCACTCCCGATCCGTTAACTCTCAACGACGTACAGGCGGCACAACAGGCGGTTCCCGCCATCGTGGCGGCATCTCCAGTGGTCTCGTTATCGGACCGCATCCCGATCGGAGGTGGTAAAGAACGCGATATCCTAGTGCTCGGGGTATTTCCGGAGTACCGCGTGGTACGTAATCTGGTGGTTCTCTCGGGAAGATTCTTCGATGTTCAAGACGAGCAGGCTCACAATAAAGTTGGCGTAATCACGCAAAAAATGGCGGAACAACTTTATGGATCAACCGAAGCAGCTGTTGGCAAAGTCATAAAGTTAAGCGGCCTGCCCTTCACCGTGATAGGCACCTTCAAAGAACGCGTCGATACCTTCGGACAGTCGGAAGTCATCGACAATACAATGGTCATCCCTTACACCGTGAGCCGATACTTCACGGACACGCCCAGTGTGAAGCAAATCTATTTTTCGGTGAGTGACCCATCGTTAGTTGTACCGGCGACCGAACAGATCCGTAGGGTAATTCAATCGAGGCATCGGGCGGAGTCTGTTTACAACGTTACCAACCTGACGGAACTTGTCTCCGTCGCAGAAAAAACCGCGAATGCGCTTACCTTGGTGCTCTTCCTTGTAGCGGCGGTTGTGCTCTTGGTGAGTGGCATTGGAATCATGAACATCATGCTCGCCACAGTGAGTGCCCGCATCCGGGAGATCGGAATCCGCAAAGCGCTTGGGGCAACCAATCGCGAGATACGCTTTCAATTCTTATCGGAAGCAGTCTTAATTTCCGTAGGGGGAGGCTTATTAGGCGTAATCGTCGGACTCGCGATTCCCTACTCGGTACGTTTTCTGACGGAGTACCGCATCCCAATTTCAGGCTTGTCCGCGATAGTAGCGATTGTTGTGTCTTCTTTAGTGGGAATTCTCTTTGGTACAGTTCCGGCCGCGCGTGCCTCAAAATTGGACCCTGTCGAAAGTCTCAGATACGAGTAAGTTCTAGTTCGCGATGCGGATCGGCTCGCTCGCTAAAAGGGAAAAGCCGAGCTGGTTGGCCCGGCTGCTTCTCTTTCTTCCACCTTCGAGGAGCCGCTTGGTTCCGCAGTCCCCAAGATTTCTCAATTACATAACTAGTGCGAGGTTCTCCAATTCATGCTGCAGGACGGGAAGAGCACAACCGGCCATTTCCACCCTGCCCACGGCATCTCTGGCGGCTTGGGGAGAAACCCCATAACCTCTACCCATGAGGAAGATCTGTACTAGTTCAGCTGCTTCGCGAAAATCAATCAATCCACCTTGTAGTAGATCATTTCGTAAAGACGTAAGTTCGTTTTCCGAGAATCGTTCTTTCATGGCCGTCATCACCTCCGACTCCGACCTCAACCACTTGCTCATTAGACTCACTGGATGCTAGCTACGTTGCATGCAATTTTGTTGCCGCATCGGGGCTAAGTCGTTCAAGAGCCTACTGGATTACTTAAACCCTTTGAATTGGCATAAGTTGCGGAATAGTTCTATGGAATGGCGGCTGGTATTGACGGAACGCGTCGCAACATGAGGCTGGTTTCATGACATAAAGTGTCGTTGTGGGATTCAAAGCAAAGTAACTTAATGGCCGAAACTACCGTTTATAGGACCAGGAGACCAGCCGAAAAAGAGGCCTCAAGCAGGATCAATAACAGCCTCATCGACCAGTAAAATGGGAATGTTGTCCCGGACAGGATAAACCCGCCTGCACTCGGCGCATTTAAGGCTTTCGCCCGTATCTTTTAGAGCCAGAGGTTTTTTGCAAAGCGGACAAACCAAAATATCAAGTAAATCTTGCGGGATTTTTGAAGCTGGACTCATACTGACATTCTATGACAAACGAAGTTGTGGAGCGCAAAATCATCAACTATCGTGAAGCGACCGATATTCGCTTGCGCGAACTAGTTGTTGTATCCGTATGTCTGTTAGCAGGTTGGGAATGATCGTGATTGTTCCCGTTTCCCGTACCATAAGCCAGCGCCAGAGGCATAGGTGCTGCTGATCTATTCCCCTGATATTTCGTACGTACAATCATCAATTTCTCAAGTTCCTGATGGCCAAGGGGTTTTTGGCATCCCAGCATGTGTGTCACTAAGGCAATTTCTGCAAAATGCTCAACGGTCTCCATCTTCATGTAGGCTTGATGCAGGTCGGTGCCGTACGTGACAACCCCATGATTTGACATAAGAATCGCATCGTATTCAGAAACTAAAGGTTCCAATGCTTCGGCGAGCTCGGGAGTCCCAGGGGTACCGTATTTCGCCAGCGGGATGGACCCCAGTCCAATCACCACCTCACATACAAGAGGTTTATTTAAAGCAATTCCAGCTGCTGCAAAGCCTGTGGCCGTTCGTGGATGAGCGTGAACCACGCTTCGAATATCTGGTCGGTTTCTATAAATCAATAGATGCATCCCGATTTCGCTCGAAACATCCCGTCTTCCGGCTACCCTCCGGCCTTCTATGTCTACAATGACCATATCCGAAGCCTTCATCATCCCCTTACACATGGAGGTTGGTGTGGACAGAATGCGATTTTCGTCTAGCCGGACGGACAAATTGCCGTCCATGGCAGCGACGTATCCGCGGTCATGCAGCATTCTTCCGAAGAACACTATTTCACGGCGATATTGGCGTTCGCTGGGCATGGAGTTGCTGACGCACTGGTCTGGGGAGGTAGCCAGTCCGCGTATAGTACCGCACCATACGGTTCGAAACAATCCGTAAATTTACCGAGATGGCAATTCCGGTTAAGCAACAATCCTGACTTTATAATCGAAAGGTGCTGGTTTCAGAATTTGACTACTTCCTTCCGGACGAGTTGATTGCTCAGGATCCACTCCCCGACAGAGCCGCTTCTCGTATGTTGCGCCTGGATCGTTGTTCCGGCAGGTTTCAAGATAAAGAATTTAGGCAATTTATCGATCTACTCAGACCAAGCGATCTGGTCGTATTCAACAATACCCAGGTATTTCCCGCTCGTCTTATTGGCAAAAGAAGCGGCCGTCGATCTCAACCTATCGGCCTTAACAATCCAGCTGCCCACGAATTTCTGAAAAGCAAAGTAGAAGTACTCCTAACACGGCAAACCTCAGAGAACCCCAATGAATGGGAGTGTCTGGTTCGTCCGGGCCGAAAAATTGGAGTAGGAGAGCGCCTTTTCTTTGGGGAGAAAGAGGAACTAGCCGCTGAGGTCATTGCTCGTGGCAGCTTTGGCGAGCGCCGGATTCGCTTTACAACATGCGATAATTTTTTCGAAAAGATCGAAAAGATTGGGCATGTACCCCTCCCGCCCTATATCCACCGTTCACATAATTCGCGAAATGACGATTCGCGAGATAAAAGCCGCTATCAGACTGTGTATGCGCGGGAACGTGGATCGGTAGCTGCACCCACGGCTGGCTTGCATTTTACTCCAGAGATAATCACCGCTATGAAGGCACGCGGAATCGAAACCGCCGAAATCACTCTTCATGTCGGTTTAGGAACATTCCAGCCCGTGCGCGTGGACCGCGTCGAAGATCACAAGCTGCATCGCGAGTCCTATAACATCTCAGACGAAACAGCCCACAAAATCAATACGGCTCACGCCGAAAATAGGCGTATTGTCGCCGTAGGTACCACGACAGTGCGAACCCTTGAATTCTTAGCTAGGCGTGAATCTACCGGCAGAGTGCTGCCAGGGCGAGGAGAAGCCGATATATTCATCTATCCGGGATATAAGTTTGAGGTAGTGGGAGCCATGTTAACCAACTTTCATCTTCCTGAATCCACTTTGCTGATGCTGGTCTGCGCCTTCGGAGGTAAAGAGAATGTGTTGAGGGCCTACCAACACGCAGTGGAGCAGAAATACAGGTTTTATTCCTATGGTGATTGCATGTTTGTGGAATAAGTGACAGTCTGACGAGACTTATATTTTTATTGCGGGGTAATTATGAGTACAGAAATTCTCTCTAAGCAGGTTTCCATCGGGCATTTTGTTGAGGAATTACGTAAGTTCCCTCAATCTGCATTTGATGGCACCGCAGATATCCTGACGTTTTTGCAACGAACCCCGGTGTCGTCTGACACGTTAGTGCCATATCTGACCTGGGATCGTCAGCACTACACCCGCAACCTTATAGACAAAACTCCGCTTTATGAACTGATCGCCATTTGCTGGGAAGTCGGTCAGGTTAGCTCGGTTCATAATCACCGTGACCAGAACTGCTGGATGGCAGTTCCCATTGGCCGGTTATTGGTCGAAAATTATCACTTGATTTCCCAAAAACTTGACGAGGGATGCTGTCAGCTGGAAACCTCCGATACTGTAGAGATGAATCCCTCCCACCCCTGCGCGGTGGACCCGTCCGACCCTGTCCATAGAGTGTTGAATCCGAGCGAGTTCAAGGAAAGAGCTGTCAGCCTGCATGTCTATTCACGTCCTTTTGATACTTGCGTGGTGTACTCTCCGGAACGCGGAACCTGCGGAGAAATAAAGCTGCATTACAACACCGAATACGGAAAATCGTGTCGATAACTTTAGTTACCTTTGCCATTCAGATGGGCTTATAAGAAAATGGGCAGCGTTGAATTTGTGTGGCGATGAAAAAAATACTTTTGTTTTTGGTAACTGCTTCCCTGGTTGTGTTCTTTTTAAGATGTTCAAAAGTTAATCCTACAGCTCAAAAACAGCCGACTGCCCAAGCGCCATCGCCAGCTGCTCAGCCATTAGAGCAAAAAGATGAGCCCGAAAAACCTGAAATCAAAGCGGCGACTCCGGAGGATCCCGGACCAATAGTCACCCTGGTAGGACCGCTCGCAGAATTGGCCAAAAATCAGCAATCCGAATCGAAACAGCCAGAACTGGCGAAACCTGAGAAATTTGTCTCGAGAGAACCGCAGAAGATTGACCACATAGCGCTTTCGACGTCGTCAAAACCTCAGCACTTTCTTCATTCGGTGTTTCCTGTCACCACAACTGCGCAGTTTGCATTCGAAGTACCCGCTCACACATTGAATCCTCGGCTGAATGGCAGCTTCAGGTCGTATACGACACGTGGCGACCCCGATGCCATTTGCGATAAAACCGCTGACATAGATGTCATGTTATTGAATGATCAGGAATACAATAATTTCCGGCATGGACGCCTGGGAGAAACCACCTATGATCTAGAAGCTTCTCACAACCAGAGCATAGGTTGGCGCGTACCTTCTACGCTGGAGAATTCACAAAAATATCATCTTGTTTTTAGCAACTCGTCAGGGGAAATAAAGACGAAGTTTGTGCAGGCGGATTTCACTATCAGTTTTGAATAATTAAGAAAACTTCCCGAAGAATAGCATCTTCTATTCCCAGCTTAGTGAAAGCCTATTCCGATTGTTATATCGAGCGCAGCAAGAGCCGCGAAAATTGGCGAGTGCCAGTTGATAGACGGCTTCTTTCAGACGGCTTTCTATCACAGCGATTCTTCATACTTTCTCCTTGCCTGTTAAAATTTCAGTATTGCCTTCAAAAAAGAAATCTTCGACAGTTGTTGCTGAAAATCCAGCGCCTACTGGTTCTGATCGGGCCTCTCAGCCAAAAACCGATTCAACTACCCGTGATCGCATCTTCCTGATCGATGCTATGTCTTTCATCTTTCGGGCCTACCACGCCATGGCGCGGCAGCGTGGCATGTCCACTAAGACTGGACTGCCTACGGCGGCGACATACGTCTTCGTCAATATGTTGCGTAAACTGCGCGACGATTTTTCACCGCAGTACATCGCTGCGGTATTTGACGTCGCAGCTCCGACTTTCCGCGATCAGCAAGCCCAGGGCATCACTGGCGTCCGCCGTTTCGATTTAAAGACGCAAAGCTTTCAAGAAATTGAGTACCACGGCTACAAAGCCAATCGCAAAGAAATGCCCGGTGATTTAGTGCAGCAGTTACCGTATATTCGGCGGGCTCTCGAAGCGTATCGCATTCCCATCCTTGAACTCGGAGGCTACGAAGCCGACGACGTAATCGGTACGTTGGCCCGTAAAGCTGTCGCCGAAGCCTACTCGGCCTACGTAGTGTCGAGCGACAAAGACATGTTGCAGTTGGTCAATGATCACGTGCTCGTCTTGAATCCGCCCAAAGACAATCTGATCTGTGACGCCCAAAAAGTTGAAGAAATTCTCGGCGTACCTCCCGAGCGAGTCATCGACATCATGGCACTGCGCGGCGATTCCATTGACAACATCCCCGGTGCGCCTGGCATCGGTGATAAAGGTTCCGTCGAACTCATTAAGCGTTTTGGATCAGTTGAAGCTGCGCTGGATCGTGCTGCCGAAGTCGAAAAAAAGACTTACCGCGAATCCTTGCAGAATAATCGTGACAACATTCTTTTGAGCAAGGCGCTGGTGACGATTGATTGCAATGTTCCTATCGAGCTTAATGTCGCAGCGATGAAAGTCGGCCAGCCTGATGTTGAGGGACTGCGTGCTCTGTTCACGGAGCTGGAATTCTCTTCATTGTTGAAAGAGTTGCTTCCGGTCGTCGAAGTAACCGAAGCAAACTACACCGAAGCAAAATCAGCAGAAGATATTGAAGCTGTCTTGAAAGCACTACCCGAAGGAGGCGTACTCGCCGTCGCGCTGGAAGCAGAATCCAAGTCAAGTGAAGATGAATCCCAGGAAGAAGAGTCAGATGACGGCCTGCTGCCACTGACCTCCGAGCCGCTTCTACCGGAACGGCCACGAGATATAGCAATTTCCGCAAACCTGGGCAGAGCCGCGACGATTAGCTCGGAAAATTCAGATGCCACAGCACGTTTGCACGCGGCTCTTAATGATGAGTCTCTACCTAAAGCCATCCATGACTATAAAGCCGCGGCGCACGTTTTCGAACGACAGGGAATTGCGCTAAATGGAGTGCACCACGATTCCATGCTGTATTCCTACTTGCTCGATCCCACCTATTCGTCGCATCGCCTTCCTGACGTGGCCTTGCGCCGCTTTAATCTGAAATTAAGTGGAACGCTGCCGGAAGCTGCCGATATAACGTGGCGGTTGGCAACCACGCTTCGTCATGAAGTTGAAGCGAACGGATTGCAAAAGCTTTATAAAGAAATTGATCTTCCACTTGTTCCTGTGCTTACGCGCATGGAACAGGCCGGTGTAAAAATTGACCGCAGTGCGCTTTCCAAAATGTCATCGCGCATGGAGCGCGAGATTGACATTAAAGCCAAGCAGATTTACGAGTGCTGCGGCTCTGAGTTCAACATTAGTTCGCCTAAGCAACTTGGAGATGTTCTCTTCAATAAATTGAATCTGCCCAAGCCTGTGAAGTACGGCAAAGGCAAAATGATTTCAACCGCGGTCGATGTTTTGGAAGCTCTCGCGGCAAGCCATGATGCTCCAAGGCTAGTACTCGAATACCGCCAGCTGACAAAGTTGAAATCAACCTACGTCGATGCGCTTCCCGCATTGCTCAATCAAACAAGCGGCCGCTTGCACACAACCTTCGGACAGACTGGCACCGCAACCGGTCGACTCTCATCGACAAATCCGAATCTACAGAACATTCCAATCCGAACCGAACTCGGACGTGAGATTCGAGCCGCCTTTACTGCCGAGCCCGGGCACGTGCTTTTGGCAGCCGATTACTCGCAGATTGAACTTCGCCTGCTTGCTCATTTCTCGAAAGATAAATTGCTGGTGGAAGCCTATCGAAATGGTGATGACATTCACACCCTTACGGCTTCACAGGTCTTCGGAGTGCCACCATTGATGGTGACCGCCGATCATCGCCGCCAAGCCAAGGTCGTCAACTTCGGAATCGTGTACGGTCTATCTCCGTTTGGACTTTCACAAAACCTCGGCATCGAGCCTCGCGAGGCTAAGCAATTCATCGACGCCTACTTCGAAAAATACAGTGGAGTTCGCAAGTTCATCGACAATACCTTAGAAGAAGCCCGCCGGGACCAAAGTGTAAAAACCCTCTTCGGGCGAGTTCGCCCCATCCCGGACATCAACAGCAAGAATGCCAACTTGCGTGGCTTTGCAGAGCGAACAGCTGTGAATACGCCATTGCAGGGAACCGCGGCGGATTTGATAAAGCTAGCTATGATTCGCATCGATGCAGCCTTACGTGAGCAAGGCTTGAAATCGAGAATGACGCTGCAAGTGCACGATGAATTAGTCTTCGAGGCCCCGGAAGCAGAAGTCGATATTATGCGAATACTAGTACGAGAGCAGATGGAAAACGTTCATCCATCCTTGTCAGTGCCACTGCTGGTAGAAATCGGAGTAGGTCCAAACTGGCGCGATCTGGACTAACCTCCAAATTGTCCGCTTATGTTTTGTATTTCTTAGCGCCTTTGCGAATCCCTTCGCGTTTTTTGTGGTTAAGAGCTTTTGCCAGTTCCGCGTTCCGCTGCCTCCCGCATCATTCGGCGCGAACGCGCGTTAGCAATTCTCCTGGCGCGAATCAATCTGCGTAGAAAGAATCCGTAGAAGAACCAAAGCAGTGTTCCTGCCAAAATTAAAAAGAGAAGTAGATTCCAGAATGCCGCAAGTTGGGCGAAGAATTTCATCTACAAAAGCAGCGTCATCCTGAGTGGCCTCGTGTCGCGAACGATCTATGTATTATCGCGAGCCTATAGCCCTATCGTTTGCCGGATCGCTCCGGCAATATTCCCAGCAAGCGCCTTCATCTTTTCCTCGGATTCCGCTTCAATCATCACTCTTGCCAGTGCTTCAGTTCCCGAATACCGCACAACCGCACGGCCATTTCCGTCGAGCTCGCGTTCCGCAGCTTCGATCGCCTGCTGAATTTCGGGAATCTGCATAAAGGGAACTTTTTCGCGTACTCGCACGTTCTGGATCGTCTGCGGTAGCGTCTTCAAATCGCCAATTAGTTCATGTAAGGGCTTCCCTGTACGCGCCATAATTTCCATCACCCGCAAAGCAGTCAGTAATCCATCCCCAGTTGTAGCTTCGCCGTCGCGAAAAATGATGTGCCCAGACTGTTCGCCTCCCAGAATCGCTCCCGTTTTCAGCATTTCTTCGAGCACATACTTATCGCCTACATTGGCACGAAGCATTTGGATACCAGAATTTCGCAGCGCGATTTCCAGCCCCATATTCGACATTGTGGTCGCAACAATCGTGGAACCCGGCAATATCCCACGAGACTGCCAATCGCGCGCCACCAGCAGCAGCACTGCATCGCCATTCACGACCTGCCCATTGGCATCGCTGAATAGCGCACGATCCGCGTCGCCATCGAAAGTCACACCGAGATCAAATTGTCCGCCGCTCTCCGCAATCTGCTTCGCTGCAACAACTGGATGCAATGCGCCGCAATTCTCGTTGATATTTTTTCCATCCGGTGAAGCGCTCAGGAAAGTCGCTTGAATCCTGCATGCTCGAAAAAGTTCCGGAGCCTCTGCTGTAGCCGCTCCATTCGCGCAGTCCACTAAGACTCGCAACCGGCTCAAATCAGTTTTTATATTCGTCTGCAACCACACAATATAGGCATGACGAAGGCTCTCTTCGCCGGGCAAACTCGGCTGGATTTTTATCGCTGGCTCGGGATGCGATCCCGGATCAGCCAACAAAGAAAAGATTTCCTGCTCAATCGCTAACTCATCGGCATCTGGCAATTTGTAGCCATCGCCCGAAAAGACCTTGATGCCATTATCCATCCACGGATTATGCGAGGCCGAAATCACAACTCCAGCAGAATGTTTTCGCGAACGGGCCAAATAAGCGACCCCGGGTGTTGTGATCACACCGGCGCTATGGACCTCACAGCCCATCGAAACCAGCCCTAACGTGACGCGGTCAGCAATCCATTGGCTCGATTGACGGGTATCCTGGCCCATCACAACGCTGGCCTGCGTATTATATTTTTTTAAATCGTGGCCAAGAGCGCGGCCAATCAGGTACGTGCTTTCTGTAGTTAGGGGGAATTCGCCCGCAACGCCGCGAATCCCATCGGTTCCAAAGAGTTTTCTCGTCTGAGATGTCATTCTTGTTTTTGCTTGGTGTCCGTTGTGTTGGCTGGAACTTTCTCCATAATAACCGTAACCCGCACCGGTTGGGCATGAACTACTTGGATTAACGGATCCGAAACGTAGGCATGTCGCTGGAATGTCGCTCGATCCATTGTGCCGCTGACATCAATGGGATCGGTAATCGCTGCGTCGACTGTCTCAACTCGTGCTTGTGGTCCACTTACGCTGACCTTAGAAGGATCAACCACGATCTGTTTTATGCCATAGCCCGCCGCAAAGGTTCCAATTACGCGTGGATGGACTTCTACTTGGCGAGTAACCCGCCGGTCAAATGCAACGTGAAACTCACTCGGGATTATCTGAACCACCTCAAACCCATGCGGATGATGGACCTGCTGGTCGGTTAAATCAAACGTACGTTCCCCTGGGTTCAAGCCATTCAGATCTACTTCGGCATAAACATCCGAAGGTTGCAAACGATGCACCACCCGTGCTGGGCCGCTCAGTCGAATTTGCACGCGGCTTACATTCTCTGAGCTGATCTCCATATTCGCGGGCATATTATGGAACTCGATTGGTACTTCCACCGCAATCTCCGCCGGCTGATCATGCGCAACCGCGAGCCACAGGCCTACCGCTAAAATCAAAGACAATACTTTTAATCCGAAATTGTGGGCAACGTGACGACGGAAAAAATCTCTCATGACCGGCGGTCCACTTCATGCGAGTCTTGCGTGCGGCTTAAAGATGTTTCCGCTTCTTCGGAACGAATACTCTCGAGAGCTTCACTGCCATTGTTGATCGCGGTCGGCAAAGTAGATTGCGGCACATAGCGCCGTAAAAGCCCGCCCAGCCTTTCGCGCAGCTGCTCCACTGTGAGATCACGCTCAATATGGCCGGCAATCGCCAGGCTCATACTGCCAGTTTCCTCAGAGACAATCACCGAAATTGCATCCGTCTCTTCAGTTACACCAATTCCAGCGCGATGTCTGGTTCCAAGCTGAGTCGAGAGAACCGGGTTCATGGAAAGGGGCAGGAAGCATGCAGCCGCTGCAATGCGGTCTCTTTGCACGATCACGGCACCATCGTGCAGGGGAGCGCTCGGCCGGAAGATTGTTGCTAGCAGGTCATACGTGAGATGCGCATCCAGGGGCACGCCACTTTCTATGTAAGTGCGGAGCCCTATATCGCGCTCGATCACAATCAGCGCACCCGTTTGATTTTGTGAAAACAGGTTGGCCGCCAGCACAATGTCGTCGTATGCATCCGCTTCTGCCGACGCCGCACGGCTCAGTGTGAGAGTTCGCCCTAACCGCGCCAAAGCCTGCCGAATTTCCGGAGCAAATACAACGATGAGAGCAAAACCCGAGTAGGGCAGCAGCCGGTTCATCAGCCAATTCGCTGCGTTTAAATCACCAAGACGGACGAAGAAAAATATGATTGCCAGTGTGCCAACACCCACCAGCATGAGTGCGGCGCGAGTTCCTTTGATGAGAGCAAGGAATTCATAGATGATAAACGCCACCAGCAGAATGTCGAGAACCGAAGCTACCGACACGTGTGGCCACGATGCTGGAAGTGCCACCATTACGTTTCCTTTCAGGGGATTTGGATTTGCTGAGGCCCGTCACTATTGTAATCCAGCCTCCAAAGTCATTGAAAAACTCTTCGCCAAGGCTTCCGTACTCCAGTTTGCCTGGCCGATCTTGTCGACTTCTTTCTTCAGCGCAAGCCGGTCCAGCGCTGCAAACGGCAGGCAAAGGAACAACCCAATTCGATGTTGAAGAGCTAAAAATGCGCTCCGGAATGCCCGATCCACCTCCTCCTGAGTTCCCCGAACCGCTGCCGGATCAGACACGCCCCAATGCGCGGTCATCGGTTGTCCCGGCCACACTGGGCAGATTTCATTCGCAGCATTGTCGCAAACTGTGAAAACAAAATCCATCTTCGGAGAATCTGTTCGAGCAAATTCATTCCAAGCCTTGCTCCGCAGCCTTCAATTGGAAAATGCACTGCTTCAAGTTGCCGCAGCGCTTCCGGCCGAACTTTTCCTGACGGATGGCTTCCGGCACTATAGGCAGTGAACGTCGGCTTTCCTTTGAAATTGAGAATTGCCTCGGCCATAATCGACCGCGCGGAATTGCCTGTGCATAGAAATAAAACCTTGTAGTGTTTTGGCATTTTTGTGGCGGCGCGGCTAATTGCAACAAGTTGGTCCGCAGCAAGCTTTCTCACTAGCCTTGGACGGTTTGACCGCGCGAACGAAGGCGCTCATGATCTTGCCATCCACTTGCGGAGCAATCGCATCTACATCGATGCCTTCCGCTGAAAGAAATTCGCGGGCATCCTCAGCGCGATAAACGCGAGTCGGCTCAACTTCAATCTGTTCAAAACCTGCCATGCCGAGCTTTTCGCGGTATTCCGTCTCGGTGAGAGCTCCCGCCACGCAACCGACCCAGAGCAGTACGCTTTGGCGGATCTCTGGTGTCATTTCATCTCGCGTTACGACGTCCGATACTGCAAACCGCCCGCCCGGCTTGAGCACGCGGAAAGTTTCTTTCAGCACGCGATTCTTGTCGGCTGAAAGATTAATCACGCAATTCGAAATTACGACATCCACCGAATTGTCAGGAAGAGGAATGTTCTCAATCTCCCCTTTAAGAAACTCGACGTTCTCGGCCCCAGCCTTCCGTTTGTTCTCGTTCGCGAGTGCGAGCATCTCGTCTGTCATATCAAGACCATATGCTTTTCCCGCAGGTCCGACTCGCTTAGCCGATAGCAAAACATCGATCCCGCCACCGGAGCCGAGGTCCAGCACAACTTCTCCCGGATTCAAGGTCGCCAATGCAGTCGGGTTTCCGCATCCTAGCGAGGCCAGCATGGCCTCAGCAGGAATTTGCCCGGCTTGGGAATCGTCGTAGAGATTCGAAGTAATCGGGTCGCACCCTGAACCGTTCACGGGAGCGGCCCCGCAGCAACTGCTTCCGCCGCTCTTCACTCGCAAAGCAGCCTGTCCATACTTTTCTTTGACTACGTCCTTAATATCTGTGCCACCCATGTTTCATCTCCTAATTTGAAGCAGCTATTTGCATATCCGAACAATGTCCTGCGGTTTTAATGCCTTATTCCGGGTACAGCATTCCGCATAAAGAAATTGCAACAATTCTTGCAAAGCTTCGGTATTTGCCGTGTAGTGCAAGAACGTGCTTTCACGGCGTACCTGCACCAGCGCTTCATTTTTCAGTTTGTCGAGGTGGTGAGACAGGGTTGAGTTCGGGATATCCAATTCCGTCTGAATATCACCGACTACCAGTCCATCGGGGTGCGCGGTAAGAAGCAATTGCATGATGCGGAGTCGCACTTCTGTTCCCATCGCCGAAAACATGTCGGCATATTTAGCGATCTTTTCTATGTCCGGCTTATCGAAAGCCAATTTCATGTTTCCATATTTGCAGAAATATGGTTAAGCGTCAAGCTTTTAATTCTTTTGCCGATCTTTTAACTCAGGGAGAAGCCTGCGCTCTAGATCATGACCTCGCTTATCAAAATGGATCTAAGCCCAGCAAACATAAGCGAGTGGGATACTCCCTTCCTGCATAAAACGCCTGCAATCCTTGGCCATGCGCTCCTTTCTGTTTCGTTTGTATTGCTCTATCTCCTGTTCACCCGGCCAGAAGTGATCATCATTTCGCATATCGGTCTTGTTGCCTGGTACCCCGCTACAGGTCTGGCACTTGCATTGATGTTGGCAATAAATCCGCGGTATGTATTTCTCGTCTGTTTCGCTGATGCACTCTCGGGAGTGATGCTCTATCACCAGCCGCTCTGGTCTTACAGTTTAACTATCGGCTCGATTTCTGTAGCTGTCTTCTATGCGGGAGCAGCTTATTGGCTCCGCGGTTCGCTGGTGATCGATCTGGGCCTGCGTCACCGCCGGGACGTAGTTCGTTACGTGGTTGTAACTACAATAGCCGCGTTAGGAGCAACGGTGATTTCCACTGTGTGCCTGGCTGCGGATCATTCAATCGTTCGGAGTGAATACTGGCAATCTGCATTGGCCTGGTTCTTTGGAGACGAGATCGGATTGCTGGGCGTGGCGCCATTCCTTCTTATCCATGTTTCTCCCTGGGTACGCAGACAGTTATCGCTGGAGGCTGAAGAGCCTCCCTTATCCAAAGAACGCCCCCGCAGAACATCCAATATTGGAGCGCTATTCGAAACGGGCGCGCAAGCCGCTACGTTGGTTTCGGTGCTCTGGATAGTGTTTGGACCAGGTTGGGACCGTCCTCAACCGTTTTACCTGATTTTTGTTCCCATCATATGGATCGCAATGCGCCAGGGCATCCGCGGAGTTGTTACTGGATTGCTCGTTTCAAATTTTGGCATCGTGATCGCATTGCAGTTTTACCCTCTGGCTGCAACGCTGGTCAAAGTAGGCTTGCTAATGTTCGTAGTTTCGGCAGTAGGACTCATTGTGGGATCGGCGGTGAGTGAACGGCATCGCATGGCTATTGATCTGCTCGAGCAAACCACATATTTGAACTCCCTGATACAAAACAGCCCACTCGGAATCGTCGTTCTCAATGATCAAGGTGGAATTGAATTAACCAATAGCGCTTTCAAAAAATTATTCTTGTATGGTCGAAGTGAACTTGCCGGGAAAGGTATTTACGATCTCTTCCCAGCGGAAGGTGAGCCGCAAAACAAAGGGTCGCAAAACAAAAATGAGAAGCAACCAAAGCTTCCTGAGATGACATTTACCGGACAGGGCATGTCCAAGTCAATTCGAAGGCAGCGCAGAGATGGGACAATTCTTAATCTGGAGCTGCACACCGTTCCTGTCATTGCCAACGGTCATCCCCGCGGCTCCTATACGATTTATCAGGATGTTTCGGAACAAGTGAAAGTGCTTGAGATCGAGCGCCAGCATGCCGATTCTTTGAATTCCCTGATAACCGAACTGGAGATTCGTACCCTGCAAATGACTCTGCTCAGTGAGATGAGTAATCTGCTGGAATGCTGCGCAATAACAGAAGAAGCTGGTCCCGTCGTCGTGCAGTCGCTTCGCAAGCTCTTCCCCGATGCGATTTCTGGGACCCTTTATCTGCTCAGGCTTTCTCGAAATATGGTCGAAACCGCGGCCAGTTGGGGCGATACCAGCTCGCAACAATTTTTCTCTGCCGAAGCATGTTGGGCATTGCGCCGCGGTCATCCTCACTGGAATGACCATTCCAGCGAAAGAATCGCCTGTTCCCATATCGCGGATCCAAACGCTTTCGCTTGTTTATGTCTGCCTCTTGTTGGGCAGGGAGAGATGCTTGGTATGTTGCATCTTAAATTTGCAGCAACTAGTACGGCACACCCTGCTGCCGATCCCGAAGGAACACGGCATTCACGGCAAACGCTGGGAACCACAGTTGCGGGACAGATCGCTCTCTCTCTTGCCAACCTTCATTTGCGGGAAACTCTTCGCGAACAATCCATCCGTGATCCGCTTACGGGTTTATTCAACCGGCGTTTCCTCCAGGAATCGCTTGATCGAGAACTGAAGCGCGCCACTCGCAAGAACCGCTCACTATCCATCCTTCTCATCGACCTCGATCACTTCAAACGGTTTAATGATACCTTCGGACATGATGCAGGAGATTTTGTCTTGCGTACACTGGCAGACGTCTTTCGCGCCTTCTTTCGGGCCGATGACGTAATCTGCAGACATGGAGGTGAGGAGTTCGCGTTACTCTTGCCAGAATCCTCAGCGGAAGACGCAGGCAAGCGTTCCAATCTCCTGCGCGATAAAGTAAAGCAACTGAATCTGAAATACGAAGGCCAATTGCTCGGTTCAGTTACATTGTCAATTGGCATAGCTACTTTCCCCGAGCACAGTTCGTCGGCTGAGGAATTATTGAAAATAGCCGACGGGTGCCTTTATCGATCGAAATCGGAAGGCCGAGACCGGGTGACGGTGGCGGCAAGCATCCAGCAAGAGACTAAAAATGCCTTGCATGCGAGTCCATAGAAAAGCGATTCAGCAATATGTTCTTTGTCATTTCGTAATCGTCTAAATCAGGATTCGCTGCTCTTGATCGTTGCAGTGAATGTGCCTCTCGCCAGCGTGGCTGATATTTCATCTCCGGAACTCACTTCTGCGGCGTCTTTTAATAATTTCCCCGAAGCATGGAAAATCAGGGCATAACCGCGCTCCAGGATCGCCAGAGGTGAGAGCGCTCGGATTTGCCCAGTGAACTGATCGAGCTGTGCGCTATGTTGCTGAAGCCTGGCGCGAGTTAGGGTATTCAACGCGGCGGTTCGTGTTTCCAGCTCTTTGCGCATACCTGCGAGAATCCGTCGGACATCGTAGTGTCGGATTGCCGCCGAGGTTTTCTCCAATCGCCGCTGGTGTAACTCGAGCAACCTGTGCTCAGATTTCTCCACGCGATAGACCAGCTCATCCAGTTTCTGCTGTCGTTGGTTGATGCCCGCTATCATTTGGCCAAACGCGCCGTGCTGGGCCAGCTCCGTCAATGACTGCTTTCCCATCAACAGGCGGTAACGCATGGCGCGTACGAGTCGTAACCGCAATCCTTCTGCCTGCTCTTCAACCTCTTGCCGTGAACGGATAACCAATTCCGCCGCCGCTGAAGGAGTAGGCGCACGCAAGTCGGCGACGAAGTCGATAATGGTGAAATCTGTCTCGTGGCCAACCGCGGAAATAACCGGAATCCCGGAAACTGCAATCACGCGGGCAAGTCCTTCATGGTTGAACGCGGCCAAATCTTCAGCCGATCCTCCACCGCGCGCCACAATAATTACTTCAACATTTTTTGCTTTATTGAAATACCGCACACCTGCGGAGGCTTCGATCGCCGCAGCTTCCCCTTGCACCTGCGCGGGGAAAATTAAAATATTCGCGGTGTGATGGCGCCGTTGCAGGATATTCAAAATATCGCGCAACGCGGCGGCTTGCGGAGAAGTAACAATCCCAATACAGCGCGGCAGGGTGGGGATCGGCTTCTTGCGAGCCGAGTCAAATAATCCTTCGGCATCGAGCTTGGCCTTAAGCTGCTCAAAAGCAATCTGCAACGCGCCCGCGCCTTTCGGCTCAATATACTCCGCCGAAATCTGCAACTGCCCGCGATCTTCGTAGATCGTGACCCGCCCGCGTACCACGACCTGCATACCGTTTTCCGGGCGGAACCTCAGCAGTCTCGCTTGCGAGCGAAACATTACCGCACTCAACTGCGAATTCTGATCCTTCAACGTGAAGTAGAGATGTCCCGAATCGTGCGCCCGAAAATTGGAGATCTCGCCCTCAACCCAGGCATCGGCGTACTCGCGCTCAATATGAGTGCGGACGGCCGCCACTAGATCGCGCACCGTCCAAATACGGCGCTCGGCTGGCTTAAAGCTGAATCCAAGTTGATCGGCAAATGCCATGAATGTTTATTGAACTACAAAGAGGAGTTTACCGCAGAAGGATCAGTCAATAGCACCACTGAGAACTAAGGATTAAGAACCGAAACTGTTGAATTACAGCAGCTTCTATCGCCTGAATCTTGCAATCAGATACAAAATTACGGACAGCACGACACTAACTAAAATAGACGTAGCCAGCGGGAAATACACTGTCGTATTCTTTCCGCGATAAACAATGTCGCCGGGAAGTCTTCCAAGAGGCATATTGGTTCGTCCCAGCAGAACGAATATCACTCCCGCCACAAGTACAAGGCCCCCGAAAACGATCATCAACTTGCCCAAATCCTGCATAAACAAATTTTAATTCCATTACGGAGTTCCCTTATTTAAAACTTCGATCTTAAAACCTTCGTGTCTGTTTTCGGTGTTTTGCGGCGCGTAAGCTGGAGAACGTACTCCCTGGTTCCTGCATCCTAGTACGCCATTTGTACTAGGTCTTAAGAATTAAACCGAAGGAGGCCTTGCCATGCATGCAAGCCTGCTGTCTCGCTTCCACTTGTCGCAATTATTACTGCTCTCTCTCATTTGGCTTGCACAAGCCCCCTTCGCGAGTTCGCAGGATGTCTTGACCTACCACAACGACAACGCCCGCACCGGAAGCTATCCTAAAGAAGCCATTCTCAACCCGAGCAACGTAAACTCGACTGTTTTCGGCAAGCTGTTCGCCGCCACTCTCGACGGTAAAGTAGATGCCCAGCCTTTATATCTTTCCGCAGTCGCAATTCCCGGAAAAGGCACACACAACGTTCTAATTGCCGCTACCGAGCATGACAGCCTCTACGCGCTTGATGCCGATACCGGGGCACAAATCTGGAAAGTGACCATGCTGAAGTCCGGCGAGACCACATCCGACAATCGCGGATGCAGCCAAGTTACCCCCGAGATCGGAGTTACATCGACGCCAGTGATTATTCGTCCAAATGGGTCAAGCGGCGTCATTTATGCCGTCGCCATGTCCAAAGATTCGTCTGGAAATTACCATCAGCGCCTGCATGCCATTGACGTTAACACCGGCTCCGAACTTTACAGCGGTCCCAAGGAAATCGCGGCAAAATATCCCGGCACTGGCGACAATAGTTCCGGAGGATACGTAATCTTCGACCCCGCGCAATATAAAGAACGCAGCGGGCTTCTCTATTTAAACGGCACGGTCTATCTGGCCTGGGCATCGCACTGCGATTTCCGTCCGTACACTGGATGGATCATGGGCTACAACGCGACGACGCTGGCGCAAACCGCCGTGCTCAACATCACTCCCAATGGAAATGAAGGCGCAATCTGGGGTTCCGGGGCCGGCCTCACCGCCGACGCACAGAGCAATATCTTTTTCCTCGACGCCAATGGATCATTCGACACTACTCTTAATGGCAAGGGCTTCCCCAATAGCGGCGATTACGGAAATAGTTTCATCAAACTAGCGACGGCCAATGGCACTCTTGCAGTAGCCGATTATTTCGAGATGGACAATCAACAGCAGGAAAATGGCAGCGACACCGATCTTGGCTCGGGCGGAGCGCTGCTGCTCCCCAACACAAAAGACGCTTCCGGCAAAGTCCGCAAACTTGCTGTTGGTGCAGGCAAGGATTCCAACCTATATGTCATCGACCGTACTGCGATGGGAAAATTCAATGCCAACAGCAACAAAATCTACCAGGAGCTTTCGTCTGTTCTGCCTGGCGGCATCTGGTCCATGCCCGCATATTCCAATGGCAAACTTTACTACGGACCAGTTGGCCAGCCCATCTATGAATTCAAGTTTAGTCAGGCCAAGCTCTCCGGCCCGGTACTGCAAACCGCCAACAGCTTTGGATATCCCGGTGCGACTCCCAGCGTCTCATCCCTCAACGCTCGCAACGGAATTGTATGGGCGTCAGAAAATTCGAGCCCTGCCGTATTGCACGCCTACGATGCCACGACTCTCAAGGAACTCTATAACACGAATCAAGCCGCGAACGGCCGCGATCATTTCGGAAATGGAAACAAGTACGTCATCCCAACCATCGCGCATGGCAAAGTCTATGTAGGAACCACCACCGGAGTAGGCGCCTTCGGGCTGCTTTCGGGTAAAGCAAATGTGGATGCACCGACTGATTTGAACGCCACCGGAAATTAGATTTTTCTATCGCGCCGTGGGGCATCGGTCTTTGATCTTGACGACCTTCGAAACCTGAAATGCCGGAGGCGCGACCGGCTCCGTGTTCGTGGTTCGATTCGCATCGGCCTGCGGGTTCGACTTAGCCGGCAGACTGCTCGGCGTGCTCACAATTTCAGTTCCAACCACATCCACCTGCTGGTCCGAGTGAGGACTCAGAACCGAGTTGTCGCCCTTCACCTGATAAACCACTCCGGTCTCAGTTTCCAAAGTGAAGTTGCCGTTGGTGGCGCGCAAGCATCCCTGGATTTCTCTCGGAACTTTACTGACATTGGGGTTCGAGTTGTTCTGATTATTCTGTTGCGCGAAAGCAGCGGCTTCAAACACCAACGCAGATAGAAAAAGCAGTGAAAACTTCAGAGCAGAGTTCTTCATTCGTCGACCTCAACAGCCAAGGTTGGACGGTGAGAATTCGTTCGCGGTTGTACTTGTATTTGTAAGAAGCGAAAGGCGCGTTGGTCTTGATATGGCCGGCAGCGCGTAATGTTATTGGGATAACATGTCAGGCTCAGGGCAGTATTCTACGACAGATATTGCGTTGTCTTGTCGATCAGGGCTGAGGGCTCCTACATAGGGATCTCCCGAGCTGTCCCCACTGCCTTCGTGTCGCCATAGAAGTATTGTGATAGAAAGCAGGCAAAGTTTAGCAGAGTGCTTTCTTGTCGGGCCTTTACTGCGGCTTATCCAAGACTTTGTCTTGAACTTTCACTTGGACTTGAAGCTTACTATGCGGTAAGACTTCTATGGATTCTGCTACTTTCATGAAGGGAAGAAGGGCTGATGGGTTTGACCATTCCAAATCCCAGCCATTCTGTATTGCCATCAGGGTGTATTTGCCGGGAAGCACGTTGGGAAGCGTAAAGGTTCCATCGCTGTCGCTCTGGTCGCGGCGAAACAATGAGTTGTTTCTTTCGGGATGGCTCGGCACCAGCACCAGCATCGCCCCCGACGCTGGCTTTCCGTTGCGCAATACAGTTCCATCCACGGTGCCCAATCCTCTGGCCAATGTGACGACGAGTTGCACCGGCCCCGCTCCGCTGATTTCTATGGTCCTCGCATCCACTTTGGCACCCGCTGCAGAGAGGCTTCCGACAATTGCATCGGGAACATTGAACACGGAGACTTCATAAGCCCCCGCTTTGATAGGGCTCTCCGCAACCGTGAAGTCGCCGTTTGCTGACACTTGTGCCCCAAAAGAATGGCCGGCGTTACGACTTTGAAATTGAATGAAAGCTTGTTGCTGAAGAGGCTGGCCATCGAGCTTGACCGATCCACTTACCGCAGCTGCCGATGTGTTGCCAGTTATATTGATTTCGGAGTCGCCTGACACCGTTACTGCTTGCGTCCAACTTCTTGGGTCCTTGCCATACGATTGCATCGTGACGTCATATTGGCCGGGAGCTATTCCGCTTATTTCGAACTCGCCATTTTCGCGCTGCATGGTTTGTCCGGTGACCGGAACTTCGGTGACATCGAACAAATGTTGAGTGAGCATGGTACTCACCTGCTGTTGTTCGTTTGAAGCTCCTTCAATATTTGGGTTGTGAATTCGCAGGTGAATTGCGTGAACGGGCGTGAGGCTGATGTCCGCGTCAAGATGATCACCGGACTTGAGAAGCAGAGGAGTCGCTGCGCTGGCATCAGTCAAACCGGCATAGAAGGTGAGCGGATAAGCTACGTCGAGTGTGGGATTATCTGCTTCTTGGTCGGGTTGAGGATTACCTTCGATCGCAGTACTTTGATAACCACGATGGAGACGGAAATCTTGTTGAGTTTGCGATTGCGCATACCAAGGTCGGGCCGAAACAGCTACGAAATACTTGCCGGGTCGGAGATGGCTGAAGTGGTAATGCCCCAGATCGTCGGTTGTGGTTTGTCTACGGGAGCGGGTTGCACGCAGCCCATTTTCAACCGCGTCCTGAAATAGCATCACTTGGGCATCCCGCACCGGATCATTCTGATCGTCCGTTATGACCCCTGAAATTGCAGCATCCGGACTGAGGCGAAATACAAGATCTTCGGATTGCAAGTCCTTGCCAATTGCAATTCCAGTAAAAAATCCCTGATGTTCTTCGAACGACTGCCGGATGAATCCGCGGCGCTGCGCTGCCAGCCAGTATTTCCCTGCTTTTAATCCCCTGAACTGAAAATGGCCGTCATCCCCCGTGGTAATGCTCTGCAACGTGTCAGCGCTTCGGGAGCGTCCAATAGAGACCTCGGTATCCGCCAGTACTTGACCATTCAGCGAATTCACCACAACTCCGCTGATTTGAAAGCCAGCCGGCGCTTGAGTTGAAGACATTTGCGCTGGCGCGAACGCAGTCAGAAATAACAGGCAGGCAATAAGTATCGGGAATCGGGCCATGCGATTACTTTCCTACGTGCATGAGTTGCACCGTAATCGAAGAAGTCTGCTTCGGAGCCAAAGTTATGTGTGTTGCGCCAGCCATAAAAGGAGTGAGTGCTTCGGGGTTTGTGTATTCCAAGTTTTTTGTACTATCGAGAGCAATCACAGTGTAATCTCCGGGTGCCAGTCCGCCGATCTGCGACTCGCCAGAGGTAGTTAAGGTTTTCACTTGCCGCGGCTGTCCATCAGGAATGACCAGGACGGTTCCTTTCGGCTGAGCATCCTGCAATGAAACATTGACAGTTGCTCCATCATCGCGCAAGACGATTTCCATCGGTGGAGGACGAAGATCGGAAGCCACAGTAAGATCGTCACGCAAGAGATCGGTTTCTCCACATCGCGCAGACTGCACGTAGAATGAGCCGTTAGGAGTTATTTCCATCGCATATTTTCCTGGCTGAATATTCTCGAAGAAAAATGTTCTTTCTTTCCCCGTACCTCCCGAAGAGGGCCAATAATCCCGCGCCATCAGGTGCGTACTAACAGAAACGAGGTGCAGGTTGATGGGAAGACCAGCGGAACCCGTACTTCGGTTTCTCCTCGTCGAAACCTCAGTATTCGAAAGCTCGGTGTCAATGAGCAGCGGAATCGCGATTGGTGGAGCCAGAGCCAGGCTGATATCGGCAACGTCGGAGCTTACTGTTAATGGGTACTCCGCAACTTCCACTTGGCCATTGTCAAAAGCCTGCACTCTTAATGTATAGGTGCCTGGAATTACCATCGTAGCGAACGCGCCGCTTACAGAGTCGTAGCGGTAACCGAACGAACCCGCGTTGCCAGCTCTGTCGATGAACTGAAGGTTGACTCCTTTGATGGAAGCGGTCCCAGTAATCTTTCCTGAAACCTTAAACACCCGTTCGCGCTTCACAGCAAAATCGGTTTCAATTTGTTGTCCGGCGGTTAGCTCCAAAGGCGCGGCCGATGCAATGTCGACGGCACCGGGGTAGAAGACCTCCGCATAACCCTTGGCGTCGGCGCTGGCAACCACTCTGCCGAAGCTGGGTCCGGCCACAACATAGTAGGTGCCGGGACGAAGGTTTGAGATACGGAACTCCCCTTCTTCATCAGTCGTTGTATAACCTGCCTGATCCCAACGTTTTCTTCCTTCTTTAATATGTGAGGAAATCAGCTTTATCGGTACTGCTTCCGCTGGTTCGCCGTCGGCGGTAAGACGACCGAAGATGACGTTCTCGGGCATTAGCTTCAATGCCACCGCAGGAGCATCGGGTCCGATGTGAGCCATGCCTGGAGAGAACTGTTGCCCCTCATTCAATTCCTGTTCGTTGAAAAAACCCGGCTTACGGGCGGATATCGAGGCCTCCGCTTCGGGTAAATCTTTAAACTCAAAATGCCCTTGGGAGTCGGTAAGCGTTGACTGCGATCCCACAGCGATTTGCACCAGAGCGCGCGACACAGGCGCCCCGGTCACGGAATTCGTGACCGTGCCACTCAATGTGTATTTGGCACGAGTATCGCCTGCTTGTTGCGAAAACTCCTGTGCCGCCAGTTGACATGAAATGAACGAAGCGATGATGAAAAATAAGGCCGCAGCGATATTTCGCAAGACAGATTTCATTTGCGCTGGCCTTTATGACAGTTGCACTTCATGGAAGATTAAGGATAACGGGGCCTATCAAAATTAGACACTGGTGAAAGCTGATTCGTTGCTTGAAGAATGAACTAGCAAGTAGTCCGAAGCCTGTTAAGTCATAGTAATGCAGCAGCTATATTGGATTTCTACAGGGTAGACTGGATAGATGGCCATCAACCGGGACGACTAACCTTACCTGTATGCAAACGGTATGTATGGGCCGTTTATGAGACGGGATTCGTCCTGGTTCGCGCTCTTAGCATTTTGTTTGATAGCGACGCTCATAATCGCAATTGGATTTGCAACACTCTTTGCTGGAGCGGCACTTGCATTTACAGAGGGGGCGCAAGGAGACAATGAACCGGTAGCGGGAACCGAACCCGCAATCAATGCCTATCAGTCTGGACAGAACGGAAAGTCAGAAAGTCACGAAGCGTCCGCAGCTAAGATCTACAATGGAATGATTACTGACTCGCACTGCATGGGGCGGCATGTGCGTTACCCCGATAAGAGTTCAGCGGAATGCGCAAGAATGTGTGCGCGGACGGGTTCTGCTTATGTCCTAATCGACGGAGACAAGAAGTACACCTTGCACGGCGGCGATATGGCTCTCGATAGAGCGGCGGCTCAACGTGCCACGGTTGCAGGCGTGCTTCAAGGGGATACGATCAGGGTCACTTCAGCTGGAGTGCAATAACCCATAACATCACGAGCTTAGTCGACCGGACGCTCGATCATCATCGGTTGTACCTTCTTGGAATCGCTATTGGACACGGGAGTTGCGATTCCGCTCGTTAAACCATTTCCGCCATTCGCTACTGCAATTGAAGGACGTGAATCACTTCGCGGCGTCGAGCGTTCATCCCATTTACCGAAGATCATCTTACCCGCGGTAGTTTGCAGCACAGAGGTTACCGAAACGTCGATTGTTTTGCTAATCATCTTTCTCGCATTGTCGACCACAACCATGGTTCCGTCGTCGAGATAAGCGACTCCCTGGTTGTATTCCTTTCCTTCCTTAAGGATGAAGACTTTCATGATCTCGCCGGGGAGGACGATCGGCTTCAAAGTATTCGCCAGTTCATTAATATTGAGTACTTCGACGCCTTGTAATTGCGCTACTTTGTTCAAATTGAAATCGTTAGTGAGGATTTTTCCCTCATAAAGTTTTGCGAGTTCAATCAGTTTCAAGTCCACTTCGCGAATGCTAGGAAAGTCGTCTTCCACAATTTGAATCTGGACTGACGCCATTTTTTGCAGACGTTGCAATATATCGAGGCCACGCCGTCCACGGTTGCGCTTTAGAGAGTCGGCGGAATCTGCAACCAGCTGCAACTCGCGCAATACAAATTGCGGAGTAACAATGATGCCATCAAGAAAACCTGTTTCCGCGATATCGGCGATTCGTCCGTCAATAATGACGCTAGTGTCGAGAATTTTGTAGCTTTTCTTGCCCTGCTTTTCACCTCCAAAGACGCCACCTAACGCGGAGAGATTAAGCAGGTCCCCTTTATTTGCACCCACAATGAGGCCTACATAAGCCATTAGCAGCATAACCATGAGCTGAAGAAATCCCTGCGTCGGACCCGGCGCTACACTGTTGCGGATCACCAGAGTAAAAAGGTAAGCGCCGAAAATGCCGAGTACGCTGCCGATCGCGGCTCCAATCAGCCGCCGCAGGCTCATCAGATGGAGCCGCCACTCGAAGATGACGATTCCGGTGCCGATAAGAACGCCTACCCCGGCGTCCAAAGCTGAGGGCAGATTAAAGGGGTGCAGCAGGTAACAAGTAATCGCTACAAAAGTTACAAATATAAGGCGAATCAGAGCCAAGTCCACCGGAGTACCTCCTGGGACGCCTGCAATTAGAGCCGCAGGTGAGTCCCCGACGGGTGGCAATGCTTGGTCGCCGACCGACTATAAGATTCGGAGCTTATATATGAATTGAAATGAGTGGGCTCCGCTCCTCATTCCCAAGCGAATGAGGATAAATATCAGACGCAGTATATACCTGCCGCAATACGGCAAGGCAAACGCTTTTTGTAGCGAGAATTTGTATCGTCCTAAGCAGAAGTAACGATTTGCCCTGCTAGACTTTGAGCATGAAAGCGATTGTGATCAGCCGTTTCGGCGGCCCCGAAGTATTGGAAGTTCAGCAGGTTCCAGATCCTGTGCCCAGTGCAGGCCAGGTACTTGTCAACATACAGGCGGCGGGTTTGAATTTTGCGGACATCATGACAGCTGAGCATGGGTATGCAGATACTCCAAAGCCGCCTCTAGTCGCTGGACGAGAGTTTTGTGGTATTCGAGAGAGCGACGATCAGCGCGTAATGGGCTACATGCAGTGGGGTGCATTCGGGGAAAAAGTCACAGCTCGCGCGGAGTTGTTATGGCCGGTGCCGGAAGGTTGGAGCGCCGAAGAGGGAGCGGCCCTTCCTGTTAATTATTTCACTGCTTACTTTGCATACTGGAAAGCTGGATTGATTGCGAAGGCAAGCGCCGGTTTTGCGCCGCGAGTACTTATCCATGCCGTCGCTGGAGGAGTCGGAACGGCGGCAGTACAGATTGGGAAGCTGCTGGGCATCGAAATGTATGGAACGTCATCTTCAGAAGCAAAACTCGCCCGTGTTAAAGAACTCGGTTTACAGCATGGAATTAATTACGAGAAAGTTGACTATGAAGACGCAATCAAAGACTTGACGCATGGTGAGGGGGTGGATGCTGTGTTTGAAATGCTGGGAGGAGAGCATACTCAGAAAAGCGTCCGTTGCTTGCGAGATTTTGGACGGGTGATCGTCTATGGTTCGGCAACCGGGCAGAAAAGCCAAGTCGAAACAGGCAGCCTATATGCGAAAGCAACCAGTGTTCACGGACTGTGGTTAACCTACCTT
Source organism: Terriglobales bacterium (assembly GCA_035651835.1). Taxonomy (GTDB): domain Bacteria; phylum Acidobacteriota; class Terriglobia; order Terriglobales; family Acidobacteriaceae; genus JAOAPG01. The sequence goes on along the minus strand of DASRFC010000032.1, from coordinate 193,939 downwards.
GCTGGAAAGCGGGAGTTGATGGACAAAGCTTGGGAGCAGCTTTCGGCATGGACTGCGCAGGGGTATTTGCGCCCGGTGGTGGGCCACGTCCTGCCGATGGAGAATGTGCGGGAAGCGTATAAGCTGCTGATTGATAGAAAGAATTTCGGAAAAGTGGTGTTGAAGATCAGTTAAATCAAGATCGCGTAGTCCGAACTCTTCATTGTCATTGTTATCCCGAGCGCGGCTTGATCGTTCTCAAGAGAACGAATCAACAAGTCGAGGGATCCCTACCTGAGATGACTTGGGTCTTCCCCCACTAGCTTTTGTGTTTGGCCTTCGCCGCTTCCACCAATGCCCGGAAAATTGCTCGCGAAGGTTCGTCCTGGTCCACGGACCGCTCTGGATGCCACTGCACGGCTAGAACGAAGTGATTAGGCGAGGTCCCTTCAACAGCTTCAATGATGTTGTCATGCGGAGAGGTCGCCACGACTTGCAATCCATTTCCGATTTTAGCGGCTGACTGATGGTGACTGGAATTAACCGGCAGACTTTTGTCCTCTGAAGAAATACCGACAATCTCTGCCAGCTTCGACTTCGGCTCAATCACGACATTGTGCGCAACCGGCACGTTCTTCCCGGCCTCGTGATTGACCTCGGATTCGATGTGCTGAAGCAGAGTCCCCTTGCGATTTACGTTTAAGATCTGCAATCCGTAGCAAATTCCTAAGATCGGCTTGCGCTTTTCGTATGCGTCATTCAGTAGGAGCTCATCGATAGCATCGCGCTTGGAATCAGCATCGGCTGTTTTCAGATGGCGTGGAGCCTCGTATTTTGCGGGGTCTACATCCGCACTGCTGCCGGGCAATAGCACTCCGTCGCATCGCTCGATCAGTTCCATTAACTGGGGAGATGGTTTGTCGAGGGGAATGCGAACCGCCTCGCCTCCTGCCATCTCGATTGCGTGTTCATATTGTGGCAAAGAACGCTGCACATAATCGGGATAGCGAGAATGAGGCACGGGAATAGCAATGCGAGGCCGCATGGTGGGATTGTAGCGCGACAATCACGGAGGGAAGAAGCCGGGAGTTCACAAAGCGAGACTCCAACGTGATTTGCGCTTTATGTTCAGCCAATGCTCGTCCCAAGCCTGTACCGCGAAACTGGGATCAAACAGAGTCGCGGGAGCGAGTTATCCCATTAGCAAGCCCCCATTTACATTCAAGACATGTCCCGTAATGTAAGAGGCTCCTTCGGAAGCTAAGAATGCCACCGCATTAGCTACGTCCTCTGGCGTGCCATTTCGCCCGAGCGGAATATTTTTCAAAGCGCTCTGTTTCAATTCGTCGGAAAGATTCGATGTCATGGCAGTTTCGATGAGACCAGGCGCCACAGCATTGCAAGTAATACTGCGCGAGCCGACTTCACGCGCGATAGCCATTGTCAATCCGATCAGGCCAGCTTTAGAGGAGGCGTAATTCGCCTGTCCAGCTTGCCCTGTTTGTCCAAACACAGAGGTAATGTTAATAATGCGTCCCCACCGTTGTTTCAGCATGGAAGGGATTACATTTTGAATGCATAAATAAGCAGAGGTCAAATTGGTATTGAGAACAGTGTCCCAATCCACCCGCTTCATTCGCATTACGAGCTGATCGCGAGTGACCCCGGCATTGTTCACAAGAATATCGACCTTTCCAAGTTGTCCAATGGCAGACTTGATTGTTGCCTTAATCTGATCTTCATCAGAAACATCGATGAGAAACACTTCTGCTTTGCCACCAGCAGCCTGAATCTGTTGCGCAACTTCATCGAGCTTTACCTTATTGCGTGCCGCAAGGGCGACCGTTGCGCCCGATTGCGCCAACTGGATAGCGCAGGCACGGCCAATTCCCTGGGATGCGCCGGTGACAAACGCCACCCGGTCTGAAAGCGTCATCTTGTCTGCCCTTTCGTAGAACTGCCAATGAAGCTGAATTATAAACGGACGGGAGAGGAAGCAGTGTCTTCGAGCTCAGTCGAGACTTGGTCACGAAACAAATAGCGCAGGAGTGGCGGAGCCAAAAGAGTAGTAATAGCGGTCATAAAAACCACAATGGCATATGTGGACTGCGCGATAATTTTTGACTGCAAGCCCACTAGTGCGACGATGAGAGCGACTTCTCCCCTTGGCATCATGCCGATTCCGACACTCAATACCGTGGGCCAACCCTCATTCAGAAGCGGCAATCCACAGCCGATCACTTTGGAGATGATAGCCAGGACTGAAATAACGATGGCAGCCACTAATACATCCTTCGTAAAAAGCCTGGTGTCGAGGCGAGAGCCAATTGCAAAAAAGAAAAATGGCGCCAGGAATTCCGTGATGCCCGACACTTTTGGCAGCAGATTCCATTGCGGACCGTAATCACCAAAGACCAAGCCGGCAAAAAAAGCGCCAACAATTGCGGCCATTCCGATTTTGGCTGCCAACCAGGAAAGTAATAGGCAGATCGCGAGTGCAACAATCAGAGAAGCATTGGCTGTCGAAAGCTGTTCGACCCGAGGCTCTATTCGATGCACGATTCGGGGAGCAATGAACATCATAAATAATGCAAAACAGGTGGCCTCACCGATGAGAATGCCGAGGTGCAACCAATGTAATCCTCCGCCACTCGATAAGCCGGCTACGACGGCCAATAGAAGCATTCCCAGGATGTCATCGAACACGGCGGCGGCAAGAATGATTCGGGCCGGGCGTGCAGCAAGTACGTGTAAATCCGCAAGGATGCGGGCGGTTATACCAACGCTTGTCGCAACCATTGCCGCACCAACGAAAACTGCCTCATTGGTTGCATCTCCACGAAGTTTTATATAAGTGAAACCGAGAATAAAGGGAACAACTATGCCCGCACCAGCAACTTGTACCGCTTTGCCACCGATGCGAATCAATGCGCGAGGGCTGGTCTCAAGTCCAGCGCTGAATAGAACAAAAATTGCGCCTAATTCCGCAACAGAATAAATCGTACTGCTCGGTCGAATCCAGTTGAGTGCATATGGACCAAGCACCGTACCAGCGAGTATTTCGCCCAGTACCGAAGGCAAGCTGAGGCGCTCAAACATTTCACCTACTACCTTCGCCGAGACAAAGATAGCAAGAAGCTCGAGCAGCAGCTCTTCTGTACCCTGTGGCATTCAACCGAAGAATATGGCAACGCTGAGAAGCCCGCAACAAAACTCGCAAGTTCCCGAATAGGTGGAGGACCTCTCAATACAAATTTTCATTTAAGAAATGTGTTGACAATTGTGTTAATAGAGCCCAATATCTTGTGGCAAGATCGTGCTCGATCCATTTAATGGGGCATGGTTGCGAACTTACGGCTCAGTAACTATTTAGAAGAAAAATTCAAGGGAGGAAGACAACATGGCTACAAAGAAAAAGGCAGCAAAAAAGAAGAAACACTAACTTCGCGAATTCGCGAAATCAGTTGTAAGGCCTCTCGAAAGAAGCACCTTTCGAGGGGTTTTTTGTTTTGTGGCGCTTAGGTTCTGGAAGAAGTAAGATTGTGGCTAACAGATTAATGAGTCCTCGTAGCAAATCCGCCGCGAAATCTTCAAGCGCAAGCGATGTTGTGGTTCCGGACAAACTTTATTTCCGCATTGGCGAAGTTTCCACGCTCTGCACCTTGCCAGCTTATGTTTTGCGGTTCTGGGAAACGGAATTTCCCCAGCTGAAGCCGGTAAAGAGCAGCACGGGGCAGAGAATGTATAGGCGCAAGGACGTCGAAAACGTTCTGCGCATTAAGAAGCTGCTTTATGAAGAAGGCTTTACGATTGCGGGAGCCCGGCAACAAATAAAGTCTGAACATACAAGCACTAAGAAACAAACGCCTTTACCCTTTCCCGCACAGCCCAGTGCCGATATAAAACGTATCCGTCAAGGATTACACGAAATTCTGAACATGCTCTCCGCTCGAAAGTCTTAACCCAAGATCAAACTTTTCTTTCGTGCAGCTTGCACATCACATCAGCAATGTTGTTCTCTTGAAACAAACGAATGGCCGCGATACCGGCTGCTCCAGCTTCGATACAAAGGTGGGCGTTAGCAAGGTTGATTCCTCCAAGAGCTAGCACGGGAATTTTCCGTTCACACGCTTCTCGTAAAAGGTTGAGACCTGTGGGCAGAATTTCAGGAGCACTTTTCTTTTCGAGAACTGGTCCGAGTACGGCGAAATTCGCCCCGTTCTCTTCTGTCCGCACAACATCTGACAATGTATGGCATGAGACTATGACACTCGGTTGCTGTGGGATGTCGAGTCCTTCATCATGCGTAGCTTTAGTCCAAACCTCTAGAACATCCCTTGGTCGAACATCTGTCGACTGTAGATGAACTCCGTCGGCTCCGCAGGAAATGGCAACATCGGTGCGGGAATTAATCAACAGCTTGGTTTGCCGTGCTCGGCTGTTAGATATTAGAGGAGAGTTCTCCCGAATTACTCGAACGGTTTCAAACGCTAATTTTTCGAGGTCCCGAACGGGAAGATCTTTTTCTCGAAGTTGAATAAAATCGACGCCGCACCGAGTCGCCTCTGCAACTTTTCGCAAAACGCTTTCACGACGCTCAGTCTCGCTGCCGGGAAACTGAATGCGATCGGTGATGTAGTAAAAAAGCATGTACAAGACCAGCCAACGTGCGCTCTAGATCAAAACCCGAATCGCACTTATGGGTTGGTCTTGGCGATTTCAGGTACGGATTCGCCCACGCGCTTGGGCTGCGGGGCGAGATGGTACTTGGTCAATCCGTCGCGGAGAAACTCGAATCCCTCTTCCGGCGAATCGATCACTTTGAATAGGTCGAGATCCTGAGGAGCTATAGTGCCCGCATCGATCATGACCTGGAAGTTGATTAACTTGTTCCAATATTCGCTGCCGTAAATTACTACCAGTATCTTCTTTGCCAATTTTTGGGTCTGCGCGAGCGTCAGAATTTCGAATAACTCGTCGAAAGTCCCGAATCCGCCAGGAAAAATTACAAGAGCTTTCGCAAGATAGGCAAACCAAAACTTACGCATGAAGAAGTAGTGAAACTCAAAATTGAGCGAGGGAGTGATGTAGGGATTAGGATCTTGTTCAAACGGCAACTGAATATTCAGGCCAACGGTTTTGGCGCCCGCTTCCTTGGCTCCTAAATTCGCAGCTTCCATAATTCCCGGACCGCCACCAGTAGTCACAACAAAGCGGTGGCGCCGCGCTGGAATCTTGATTGACCATTCGCTAAGCATGAATGCCAGACGGCGAGCATCCTCGTAGTAGCGTGCCATATCGATGGCCGCTAACGCGCGTTTCTCATTTGCCAGCTGATCAAATTCAGAAAGCCGGAGTTTAGTTTGCTCCAATTCAGAGAGGTTGTTCTGAGCTGAAGTGCGGCTGTGAAATCGCGCCGACCCGAAAAAGACCACTGTATCTTGAATCTGTTCGCGCCGGAAACGGGAGAGCGGTTCGCTGTACTCGGCGAGAATACGAAGGATCCGTCCATCTGGACTCTTAACAAACTGCTCGTTTTCATAAGCCAGAGGCGCCCGTCTGCTTCCTGTTTCGTTCATGACTGTGGTCTTTCCATGAGACTCCGAGATTTGCCAGCCATCAGCATACTGGAGAGTGAAGATGAAAGTGAAGATAGACGAATCGAACCTTAAGGAATGTGCCCGTAATCTAGTCTTCGTGATAGTGGATCGCTTCCCAGAATCCGATCCATATGTCGAGAACACCGAGGCCGCTGCAAATTCCACGCGTAAAAGCATTCCCTACGATCATTCGTAGAATCGGATAAGTCGATAAGAGGTGATTGTCCATCCATTCCGTTCGCCACGGAAGAATCACGAGCAGCACACCAATGACGGCACATAAAAAAACAAAAAGTAGAACGTTGATGCGGTGCATCCATCGCTGGATCATAGTGGGGCTATGAGTGTTCGCGATGCTTACCTGCGATGAAAGTGTGTTTACGGGTGGGTGCGAGCGGACTGTTCCATGAACGTTTGCTTCCGGTGGAATCGCAGGCATGCTGGAAGATGGTGTATTAGATTCAGCCATTGTGCCGCTCCCGGAAATAAACGGTACGGCATAGGAATATGGCTATAACGACGTAATCTGGCCCCATTTCCGTATTCTACGACTTTAAGGCCTGAATTCGCTGGGCTACATCACGATAATCGATATTGCTTCCATATACCTGCATGAAGTTGCTGAGGGCGGAAGCTTTGTTTCCTGCATTTTCGTAAGCGCTTGCAACTTCGTAATGAAGAGCGGTACGCGTCTCCTGATCGATCATGGGCAGCTTAAGAGCTTGTTCATACCAACGCACTGCAGCATCGGGAACGCCCTTATCCAGGAAGCACTGCGCTAGCCATGTGTATGCTTGAATGGTTTGTGGAAAAGTATGCCCCTTGTCGATCGATTGGCAGACTTTTTGTAATTCTCCTATAGCCTCATCGAGCAAGCCCATTTCGCGGAAAGCTACCCCAAGGTTGTAGTGCGTCTCTGGGTCTTCATCCGCCGAGGAAGTATCTTCTTCAAGTTCATGTTTCAACTCGCCGAACATATCGGCTAGATCAACTCCGGCGGCTGCGTCAAACTTTGCAGGTTCCGCAATATGCGCCTGCGGCGGAATTGACTGATAAGGGGCGCTGCTCGAATGGGCGCCTGAACTTGGTGCAGCTGCAGCCATCGCAATTGGAGCCGGAGTGCTGGCTGGAACCGGAATCTTAGATGCTACGGGAACTGATGCAACTGGGGTTTGTGGTTCAGCTTGAACTGGCGAAGCAGGCGCTTCGGGCAAGAAGCCGTCGCCTAAAGAAGCTTCCAAGTCTGACACGAAATCGCCCAGAGCGGTGTGCTCGGGTTGGGCTGCAGCTTCTATCTGCGGAGTTGCTTGCGGCCAGGGTTGTGGTTCGGCTACCTGCGGCTGAAGGTCCGTTGCAGCCGCAACTTCTGGTGAAACTTTTTGGTCCGCAGGAGGCAGAAATTCTTCGCCGAGAGAAGATTCAAGGTCTTGAACAAAATCATCGAGCTTGCCAGCTCCTACGGGAACGTTCGAGGGTAGCATTTCGGCAGGAGCTGCCACCTCAATCGATGGCTGAGTCTCGTGTCCAATTTGAGGTTCCAGTGTTTCGGGGATGCTCAATTCGACTGGGGCCAATTGCGTCGCCGAAATTTCTTCGACTGCTGCTGGTTGCGCTACTTCCAAATGAGCCTTAGCACTCCCAACTTCAGCCTGTATAGCATTTAGTAACGACTCTTCGGGCTTGAGCTGAGCAAATTTGTCAAAGGCAGCAAACGCTTCCTCATTCATTGACTGGCCAAGGTAGAAACGGATCTCGTCAATGGTTTCAGTAATGGCTTGAGAATTATCGGCAACATATTCGGGCGAATGCGAAGGTTGGCTCGCGGCCACTTCTGAAGTCGATGCAGATACTGCATCTTCGGCAAGAGATCCCTCCCACTCCGATGAAAGGTCAATGTCGGCTTCGGGCACAGCGACCGATTGCACTTCAAATTCAGGAGCATTCGAAGGGGAAGATGCTTGTGCAGCAGGTGCATGAAAAAATAAACCTGAAGCGGCAGCTTTCGCGGGAGCTGCTGTGCTGGGGGGAATCGATGGTGCTTGGATCGCGGCAGGAATCGCCGTGGTTTCAGCGACATTCGGATTGGCTGCTGATTCGAGAGAGACCACCATCTCAGGAATTCCTGCAACGCCATGGGAACTGCTTTCGCTAACTAAGGGAGCGGTAGAAGCTTCACGCATTCCCTCCGGAGCTGCGGAAGCACGTTCTTCGTACTTGCTGGCGAGTTCTCCATACCGGCTGGCTTCGTCAGGATGTCCAGCGTCGTGATAAATGCTTTCGAGGGTCCGTGTGCAGATGGCTGCTTCGGCAAAGCGGCCGGCCCGGGTATGCAGAGCAGCCAATCGCTGATTTAGCCGCAGATCTCCTGGAGCTTGTGGCAATGCTAACAGTAGCGGAGCCAGTGCTTTGGCAGGCATGTTATACGAAATGAAGAGCTCGGCATCCGTCAGTGCGGCGCGAACTGCGAGTGCGACTTGATCGTCGTAGCGTTGATCAATGAACGGCGCGGTTGCTTCCAACTCATCGACTAAGACTGTGCCTTCTTCAGCTGTAATCAGCCGGGACGCCGTAGTTCCACCCAATTTAGAGAGAACCTGTTGGTAATTGTCGGCATGGAGTTGGTTTTGTGGCTCCAGTTGCGTCAGCTTCAAGTAGTAGTCGCGAGCTTTTTCCAAATCACCCGATTGGACATAAGCGTGAGCCAGCAGCTCATAAACTTCAGTAAGATGAGTGGTTTCTCCCGCCTTATGAAAGAGGTCCAGCAATATCTCTAGAGCCGTAGTATTTTCTTTTACGTGTCCAATAATTGAATGCAGACTTTCGAGCACTCGGCCGGGATCGGATGATAACAGCCGGTCCGAATATTGCTGATAAACCTGAAGCGCTTCTTCGAAGTGACCGGATGATACCAGCGCGTCCACATAAGAATGAATGGTGCCAATGTCGTTGTGAACTGCAATCAGCTTTCCTGCCAAAGTGCCTGCTTCGGTGAGACGCCCGGCCTGCAAGTAGGCTTGGAATAGTGAGCGTAACCCATCCGCATTACTGTCGAGATCAGAAACCTTCTCAAGATATTCAATTGCTTTTGCCACATCTCCTGAATCGAGAGCGGTGCGTCCGCGGAGCAAAAGAACATAGCTGTTACTTGGGTCGAGTTCAACCATGCGCTGAAGAATTCCATCAGCTGCATCTAGTTGCCCTTTGCCACGAAGACTCTCGGCGGCGGCGGCGAAGATTTGCCAGGCTTCGGTTTTCTTATTAAGTCTTATGTAGACTTCCGCGAGACGGGTCCGCATGGCAACGTTTTCGGGATCCATCTCTAATGTTTTCTGGAAAATGCGGACTGCTTGTTCGAGTTCGCCTGCTTTCAGGAATTCTTCGGCAACTTGTAAATATTGGGCGCGAGCGTCATTAAATAAACCTTGTTGTGTATAAAGTTCCGCAAGCCTGATCACGCTCTCCAGGGAAGACTTGCTCTTGGTTAGCTTCTTATACATAGCGATAGCTTTCACCGTGAAGCCCTGCGCAGCATAAGCATCGCCGACGCTCTTGAAGCACTCCACAGCTTTATCGCTTTCGCCGAGGCGCGAATAGAGATCGCCGACTGTATTCATGACGGTGAGATCTTTAGGATCAGCTTTGAGAACTTTTTCGTACTCAGCGATGGCATTCTGCACTTTGCCTTGCTGAACGAATTTCTCCGCCGCACTAAGGACCTTCTGCTTATTGAAGCCGAAACCAAAAGCCATATAATTGCGGACCCCGCCTGGTTCTTCTTCCGCCTAGATTTGATTCCTTAGAGGAAGGCTCAAAAATCGGCCACCCTTTAGGTCAGGTCTGTTGACGATGGTTTGTCGCACGAGAGGTGACCGTCCGTACATGGGTCATTGTAAGGCTGGTTACCGCGAATCGTGTGGTTACTAAGGGTTACCAAAAGGGAGTGTACGACCGGGTTAATGCTTGCATGATCGGAATCACTGTGAATTCCGGTTCTCATTAGGGCCGCTCACCCCAGAATGCGCTAGGCTGTTCTCATGAAACACGGTTCGGTGGGCGAATATCTCGATGATTTTCTTCGACGCGGGAGCGAGTGCGCCTACATCCAGATGCGTGGATACCGCCGCATAAGGTTTAGTTACCAGCAAGTTGCGGAAACTGCATGGCGCTTCTCCCGCGAATTGTTAAGTCGTGGAATCTGCAAAGGAAGCCGCATTCTCCTTTGGGGACCGAACTCGGCCGAATGGGTGTCGGCGTTCTTCGGTTGTACTGTCTCGGGGGTTGTGGTTGTTCCCATGGATGATGCGGCCACACCGGATTTTGCATTGCGAGTTTACGAACAGGTTGGCGCGAAGCTTCTGGTGTGTTCGCGAGAGCACGTTCAGCATGCAGTTCCTTCATTGCTTTTAGATGATCTGGCAGAAAATATATCGCGCTGGCCGGCTGACCCGTTTCCACAATCCGACGTTCGTCCAAATGACACGCTTCAGATTGTCTTTACCTCCGGGACAACTGCCGAACCGAAAGGCGTCGTAATTACTCACGGCAATGTTCTCGCCAATGTTGCTCCCGTGGAAACCGAGATCAAGAAGTACCTGAAATATGAACGTGTGGTCCACCCTGTTCGGTTTTTAAATCTTTTGCCATTAAGCCATGTCTTCGGACAATTTCTTGGGATGTTCCTGCCTCCATTAATGGGCGGCACAGTGATCTTTCAGGAAACCCTGAAACCAGGAGATGTGCTGGCCACAATCAAACGAGAACGCGTTTCTGTTTTGGTCGCAGTTCCGCGCATGCTCCAGTCCTTAAAAGAAAAGATTGAACGCGATCTCGATGATGAAGGCCGGCTGAAGAAGTTCCGTCAGGAATTTACGAATGCTGAGGGCAAGCACTTTGTGCGGCGCTGGTGGATTTTTCGGCGCATCCATCGCCAGTTCGGATGGAAATTCTGGGCATTCATTTGCGGAGGCGCAGCACTGGATCAAGCGACGGAAGATTTCTGGGGGCGAATCGGTTTCGCCGTAATCCAAGGCTATGGCCTGACCGAGACTACATCTCTCATCAGCGTGAATCATCCTTTTCGAAGGGGAAAGGGCTCCATCGGCAAGGTGCTCGCCGGGCGCGAGGTAAAACTTGCACCGGACGGCGAGATTTTGGTGCGCGGAGGGGGAGTGACGTCGGAATATTGGGGCAATCAAGAGTTACGGTCCATTCATGGAGAAGACGGTTGGTATCGCACCGGCGATATAGGCGAACTCGATGAGAGTGGGAACTTATATTTCAAAGGCCGGAAGAAAGATGTTCTGGTTACGCCAGCGGGCATGAACGTGTATCCCGAAGATCTGGAGGCAGCTCTTCGTAAGCAGCCAGAAGTAAAAGATTGCGTCGTCATTGGACTGCCGCAGAACGGCAATGCGGAGCCTTGCGGCGTTCTAATTTTGCGCGATGGCAAAGAGCCCGAGGCAATCGTAAAGGGGGCCAATCAATCGCTGGCGGAATTCCAGCGAATGCGCACCTGGTTTGTATGGCCAGAAGAAGACTTTCCGCGCACTTCTACCCAGAAGCCGCGCCGGAATGTAATTGAAGAAATTGTTCTGACCCAACTCGGAAAATCTTCCGGTCAGATCTCGAAGAGCTCCGGGGCGAGTCCTTTAGCGGAATTAATTAGCAGAGTCTCTCACAAACCAGTTTCCAGCTTGTCCGAACACGCAAACTTGGACGCTGACTTGAATCTGAGCTCCCTGGACAGAGTTGAATTGCTGAGCGCGCTTGAAGATCGCTATCAGCTTGATCTCAGCGAAACACAATTTGCCGCTGCGAATACAGTGGGTGATCTCGAAAGCATGTTGCAAGGCAAGATACCGCAACGGGTTCGGTACCATTTTCCCGGATGGGTGCAACGCTGGCCAATTACCTGGATTCGATTGGTTATCCACTATCTGCTGCTTCGCCCTGCGGTCTTTTTCTTGGGATGGCCGCGTATAGAAGGGCGAGAAAATCTGCAAAATGTGCGAGGGCCAGTGCTGGTGATCTGCAATCACATTGGAGATGTGGACGTAGGATTCGTCCTTACAGCACTGCCAGCGCATCTTCGGCATACGCTCGCAACGGCGGCAGGCGGAGAAGCTCTCGAAGCGCTGCGTACTCCGCCTAGGACGCAAGGTTTTTTGCGCAGGATTTACGAACAGATTGAGTGGACGTTAGGCGTATCCCTGCTTAATCTTTATCCACTCCCACGAGCAGCAGGATTTCGCGAAAGTTTCGCCTATGCTGGAGCCTCGATAGATCGCGGTTATAGCATTCTGGTTTTCCCGGAAGGGCGGCATACGATTGATGGAAAGTTACTGCCATTTCGTCCTGGTATTGGACTCCTCGCGAACAATCTCCGGATCCCAGTCATTCCTATGCGAATTGATGGTTTGTTCGAAGTGAAGCAAGCGGGCAAAAAGTTTGCCCGTCCAGGAAAGATCAGTGTAAAGATCGGGGCACCAATTCTTTTCCCAACAGATAGCCATCCAGAATGGATAGCTCGGGAACTGCAAAACAGAGTAGAGCAGTTGTGAAAACTTATTGGAAATATTGCCATTCAGTCGAGACTGGTACATCAAAGCCAGAGTGATACGGCCAAAGTGACGTAGGCCTACCTATTCCAGAGCTGGCCAAGGTATATGCGCATCTTCCGGCACAAATCTCGACAAATCCCCGTAAAACCCCGGGGTCAGCGGAGTGCATCCAAGCTGCCCTGTGACACCAATTTCGTAGTGTTGAGGAGCTTGGAATGTTTTTGGATCGAGCACAATGGGTTCGCATATGCGCCGCGAGCGTTTTATCAGTTCTGTTTGCGCTTCCTATCAACCTTATGGCCGAAACCAGCCACCTGGTCAGCCCTTCGGAGCTACAAAAAGAGGCGGTTAACGTTTCGCAGACACGCCAGCAAAACATTACGACTGTACAGAAATTTCTTAGCGGTGAACGTGCGGAAAAAGCTATGCAGTCCCTGCACGCAAATCCCACCCAAGTCAGAGCTGCCGTCGCAAATCTTAGCGATCAGGAACTCGCAAAATTGGCTAGCAAAGCCACTAATGCGGAACGCGATTTTGCCGCAGGGCACCTGAGCCGGTTGGATGATCTTCTTATCATTGCTGGCGTTGTACTGATCATTATCATCGTAGTCGCAACTCGATAGGTCTTATGAGTCGTGGCATAGCCAAAGGGCTAATAGTATTTTTGTTGCTGAGCAACATGCTAATTGCCGCAGCTCCGTCCGATATTTCGCTTGACGTACCTTTTGTTAAGCAAGAGAAGGATGGATGCGGCGCGGCGAGCATTGCGATGGTGATGCAATATTGGTGGAAGCAGCAGGGACGCCCTCCTGATGACAGTGCGCAGGAAAGCCAGATCCAACATAGTCTTTATACGGAGTCCGTTCATGGCATCTATTCTTCGGCTGTAGCACAATACCTGCAACAACATGGATTCCGTACGTTCGCGTTTCATGGGCAGTTAGAAGACCTGAAACAACATCTTGAGAAGGGTAGACCCCTCATTGTCGCCTTAAGGCCACTCCACGGTAGTTCTTCATTACACTATGTGGTTGTGGCAGGAATAGATTCCAGTCAACGACTTGTGCTGATTAACGACCCGGCGCAACGTAAACTGCTGAAAGAAGACCAATCCAGCTTCGAGCACGAATGGAGCGCAACTGAAAAATGGACCCTGCTGGCGGTTCCCCAATTGGACGCCCGCTGAGCCGTTCAGCTCTGTTTATCGCTTTTATTGGCATTGTTTTTTCCCTGCTACCTGGCGTTTTCCTGCAAGCCGAAACCTCCCAATCTCTCGATCAACTCAAACAACTGTCTAAAACCGAACATTGGGAAGAGGTTTTGAGAGTTGCTGGTAGCGACCCTACATCATCCGCGGAACGTGATTTTTATATTGGCAATGCATTAGCGCATCTTGGACGGTGGGAGGAAGCGCGAATAGCTTATTTGGCAGGAGCTCGCATCAGTCCGCAAGAGAAACGGTTTCCCCAGGAACTTGCGGGAGTTGCATTTAAGCAGAAGCAGTATTCCCAGGCTGTGAGATATTTGCAGCGTGCGCTGAAGCTCGACACTAAAGATTCCTACACTCTGGATTTTCTTGGAACCTTATATTTTCTTGAAGGAAACTTAGAAGCGGCGCTCAAATATTGGAACCAAATTGCGAAGCCGAGAGTTGAAGGAGTAATCCTCGAGCCTGCACCGCGAATTGATCCTGCAATTCTTGATCAAACATTTGCGTTCTCACCGAAAAGCACGCTGAGGCTTTCGGAACTGCTAAGTTCAGAGGCGGCAATCCGGGAGCTCGGAATTTTTCCCAGCTTTCGCTTCGATCTGCAGGCCCAAAATAACGAAAGCGGAAGCTTTGATCTCGTCTTCCGCAATTCTGAAAAGGATGGTTGTGGCGGTAGATGGGAGTGTCTCTTTAGCCTGTTCCGCGGATTGCCCGCCCAAAGTGTGCACCCAGAGTTTTTCAACTTGTGGCATAGGGATATAAACCTTCTCGCATTCTACCGCTGGGACGCTCAGAAGCGGCGAGTCGATGCCGAACTCTCTGGTCCCTTCAGCGGCAACCCGAAGCTCCGGTATCATCTTCTGGCAGACTTGCGCAGCGAAAACTGGAACATTCGTAACTCATTTACCGGCCCTGCTCCACTTCTTGCCAGCCTTAATCTCCGCAGAGAAGCAGCCTCAATCAATTTCGTAACAATCGTGAGCGGCCGTTGGCAATGGTCAGCCGCCGCCGAACTATCTTATAGAGATTTTCGAAACGTATTTTCAGGAATGGCGCTGTCTCCAAATTTGCTTGCAACTGGGTACCAGCTCAAACAAATAACGCGTGTGGACGCAAACATCTGGCGAGTTCCGGAGAGAAGACTGTCCATTGATAGTAGTGCGTCTTCACAACTTGGACGAATTTGGTCAAACCCGTACTATACCTTCGAAAAACTCCAAGGCTCCCTCCGTCTGCATTGGCTGCCAAAAGCCGAAGGAGACGATTACGAATTTCTAGAGCAGGTGCGAGCCGGAAAGACTTTGGGCATAATTCCATTCGATGAACTTTACACAATGGGAGTTCTGGGAGACACAGATCTGCTGTTGCGCGCGCACATCGCAACCCGGGACGGAAGAAAAGGAAGCGCACCACTCGGAAGCGATTACTTTTTGTCTAACTGGGAAGTAGATAAAAACGTTTATCAGCACACACCTTTTGCCGTTAAAGTTGGTCCTTTTTTAGATACAGGGAAAATTACGGATACTTCCTCAAGCTTAGGTTCGCCGAAGTGGCTTTGGGACATGGGTGCTCAGGTGAAGACAAAAGTGTTTGGAATGGGCGTGGTATTCGCCTATGGTAAAGACCTCCGTTCCGGAAATAATGCAATAACAATTCGGCTGCAATAGCTGCACATCAATGAGACAATTCTTTCAGTCCGCACAGCCCAACAGCATCGACATTGCAAGTAAATATTTGAAGTCTACGTTAGTTTTTAATATTTAGACCTGTTCACGGGCTTCGCCAAGGGTCACGCTTACATCCATCTTTTTCTTTCCGCGATAAACCGTAAGGCGAACGGTGTCGCCCGAGCGATGACTGTTCATTATCTGCGATAAGTCTTGCTGATCTTCTACTTTTTGATCGTCTATAGCCACGATTAAGTCTCCACCCAGCATGATAGGAATATTGCCCAGGTAAGCTCGCTCGTTTCCTCCTCGAAGGCCGGCGCGATCCGCCGATCCACCCTGCATTACCTGAACAATGAGCAGTCCATGATCCGCAGCTAACCCCATTTGATCCGCCAGTTCAGGAGTCACCGGAATTGTGCGCACACCCAGTGCGGGACGGCGTACGCGCCCGATAGTGACCAGGTCATTCAAAACGGCTTTTGCCGTGTTGATGGGAATGGCAAAGCCGATGCCGGCGCTTTGTCCGACGTTCGAGGCGATCATCGTATTGATTCCGATCACGTCGCCATGGAAGTTGAGCAGTGGGCCTCCAGAGTTGCCGGGATTAATGGCGGCGTCTGTCTGAATAGCTTCGTCGATTGTCATACCATCCGGCTCCTGCACCTGCCGGATCGAGCTCACAATGCCGGTAGTTAGCGTACCGGAAAGTCCGAACGGGTTGCCGATTGCATAGACTTTTTGTCCGACTTGTAAGCCGCGTGAATCTCCCAGAGTCATGGGAACAAGATCTGCCGCCTTAATCTGGACCACTGCGAGATCGTGCGAGCGGTCGGTGCCTACGATAGTCGCGCGGTATTTCTTTTTGTTGTGAAGAGTGACCTCGACTTGCCGCGCATCAGCAATCACATGATAGTTCGTGAGGATGTGTCCTTCTTTGTCAATAATGAAACCCGAACCCTGCCCCTCCTGCGGAACTAGTCCATAAAAGAAATCGAGCGTCATGGCTCGCGAGGTGATGTTCACAACCGAGTCGATGTTCTTATGGTAGACACCGATGTTGTTCTGCTCTTCATTTTCGAGAGCGCTGTTCCCTGAGGCCTCGGTGATCTCGATCTTACCTTGCGGGCCAGCCCAGTTCGCGGGGTGCATCCATCCAGAACGATATGTGGTGAAATAAAAAAATCCACCTACAAGCAGGACGGCAATGATTACTGGTCGAAATAATTTCATGGCTCAAGCACCTTTCGCACTTGGGTCTAAGAACATATTTATTCTAACTGTTTGAAGCGTAGGCGTAGAAGCTAGTGGATACGACAGATGGATACAGCATCGTTGTGGTAGGGGCATGAAAGCCTTCCATTTTCTGGGCTCTCAAGTATTACCCAGCCCACACCGTAAGAGTTCTCGAGCCGATGGAAGTCTTGTTCAGCAAAATGATTCCATCCATTTTGCGCGGTGATTTGTTGAAGCCAGATTTCCGCCAGTGCGGGAAACATTGTGACCGCGCCGCTATCTTTAGTTCGGTCAGCCAGTCTTGATCGTTCTGCAATTGCTCTAAATCCGTGCTGGTCCTCACCGGACAGCCGCATGTAATCTGGATTCAATGCGAAATAAGCATTCAGAGGAGTGTTGTCGCGAGCCCAAACGAAGGCCTGCACCCATGCATTTTGAGACATAACTCCTGGCCATTCGATGTGAGCAGTCGTGGGAAAACTTTGCCGCTGTGCGTAGAACATTCCCGCACAAAGCGGCAGGAATAACGCAAGCCATCTCCAGATGTTGTTCTTTAGCGCGAATTGAGCGAGCAAGCCTCCGGTAAAAATGAAAAGCATTACGTAGAGCAGGTGCAAGCTGCGCATGGGTTGCAGTTTGGTTAAATCCGCAAATTGCGGAGGAATTGTGATTACGAGCGCCACGACAAAGTAGAAAATTCCGAAGATAATCAGCGACCGGCAGAGCAGACCCAAGCAATGGAGTTTTTGCCGGCGCGCGATCCTTTGGAACAGATACAAAAGCCCCAATGGACCACATATGCCAAGCCATTCATACCATTCCCACCGCAGGATGAAAAAATAGGAGTGTCGGTCTATCGCTACGCGGTACGCCTCGGTCATCGGAGGAAAAAGGCCGAATGGCATCAGCAAGGCAGCAGAAGCATTTATAGATCGGGGGCGGCGATTGGCCAGCCAGAGCAGCATCGCGTAAGAAACCGCGAATACCGCCATCAATGGATGAATGACCGCAATGAAGATCGCCCAGAGAGCCGCGCGCTCTCTCTTTTTCTCCAGCACATTGATAATTACAAATAAAGCTGCTGGGGTTGAGAATGACCTCGGAGTAAGGTACTCATCCATGATGTACAGCGCAGTACCGGCTATCGGAATTGTTAGCAAGGATGCAATCAGTGCCACACCTCCCCACTTTGCCAATGGATCACGGAAGCAGAGCCGTCCCAAATGCCAGCAAGCGAGCAGAAGAAGAAAGATGGAGAGGAAATGCCAAACCAATAGGGCCCATTCGAAAGGAACATGGGTGATGCGAATTGAACCGGCAATCAAATTAGGGAAAAGAGTCAGATGCGCATGGGACGTAAAGAAAGCCGCGTTGAACGGATAGAGCGCCGGATTTAAGAGCTTCTTTATTCCCGGAACATAAATCTCGGCGTCTTCAATATAGGGATGATAACCGTGAACAAGAATGGCGCCAGCACTAAGCAGTAGAAGAAGCGCGAGTTGCTTAACGTTAAGTCGAGTAGGCAAATTTGGTTTACAGAAGACAAAAACTCGATTTACTTGCCGGCCAAGTTCTCGTCGGCCAGTACGCGATTGAGCAGTCTACTCAGCAGCCGTTCCGCGGATATAATACATGTCTGCTCCGGGCTCTAACTTCCGGCCGTTCGAATCGAAAATCGGAAATTGCGCCATGCCCATTCTCTGCAATGTGAATTGCAGAGTTGTCGCCAGCACTCCAAATCCGTACTCTACGCTTCGCCGAAAATTAATCGAGGAAGCTTCTTCGAAATATTTCGTTGGGCACGAAACTTCTCCGATACCAAATCCGAAATACGCGCATTGCGCCAACATTTGATTGTCGAAAACAAAATCATCAGAGTTCTCGAGCAGTGGAAGCATGGTGAGCACTTCGCGGCTGAAGGCGCGATATCCGCTGTGATACTCGGAGAGCTTTATTCTCAAGAACAAATTTTCGAACGCCGTCAAGAAGCGATTGGCGACGTATTTGTAAAGTGGCATACCTCCACGCATAGCTTTACCGCCGATGATTCGCGAACCGAGCACCACATCGTAAATTCCATACGCGACCATGCTCGCCATTGCAGTTACAAGAAGCGGCGTGTACTGGTAATCGGGATGCACCATAACTACAACATCGGCTCCCTCGGCTAATGCCTCGCGATAACAGGTCTGCTGATTGCGTCCGTAGCCATAGTTTTTGTCATGCACATAGAATTGCAGTCCCAGCCGCTTGGCTTCCTCGATCGTACGATCCGAGCTGTGATCATCTACCAGAATGCGGATGTCAACAATGTCGGGCAACTCGCGAACTGTCGTTTCCAGAGTCTTTTCCGCGTTGTATGCGGGAAAGACCACCGCAATGCGTTTTCCATTGATCATTGTTTGCTCGGAAGATTACCTCTAGCGATGCATTTAGTTCTACTTAAATATGATGCTCGAATGTCGAATAAATAATAGCTAGCGAGTATCCCTCCAAGCCGAGCCCGCTCCTATAATCTAAAAGATCCTTGTTTTTGTGAGTAACTGGCAATAAACAGCGCATGTCTTTCGCCACTCCGAATATTACTTTTCCGAAGTCTTCCGTCAAGGGAACTGTTTTCGTCCACCTCGACTTTGTCTTGACCGGGGTGGTCATGACCCTGCTCGGCCCCATGCTTCCCATGTTGTCGAGGCGATGGGCACTTAACGACACACAAGCTGGATACCTCTTTATTGGCCAGTGGGCGACGTCCATACTTGGCATGCTGCTTTCTGGAGTATTCGTAGAGCGGTACGGGTCTCGCATCACCCTTATCGTGGGATTGATGTTGATGGCGTTCGGAATGGCTGGCCTGGGATATGGCGGCTGGGTTCTTGGGTTCATTTCAGTGTGCATTTTCGGAGCTGGAACTGGCGTAACTACTCCTACCGCCAATCTTCTGATTGCCAAGTCGAATCCTTTGAAGAGTGCTGCTGCGTTGAACCTTTTGAACTCTTCGTGGGGTGTTGGGGCTATGGCTTGCCCATTTATTGTGGCGGCTGCGCAGCGATCGCAGCGTGCATCCTACTTTCTCTACGGAATGGCTGCGGCTTTGGCTTTACTAGCGATCAGTCTCTTGTCGATTCGATTCACAGTGGATGGTGATCGATCCCTTGTCAAAAGGCTCCCTCATGCTGATGTAAGTGTTTGGAAGAATCGGTTAGTACCGGCTATTGCGGTTTTATTTTTCACTTACGTTGGCATAGAAACCTCTATAGGAGGATGGGTGGCGTTGTATGCGCGGCGCATCGATCCTTCAGCATCTACGCTCTGGGCCATCACTCCGTCATTTTTTTGGGGAGCATTGCTGATTGGACGCGCACTAGCACCTTTAGCACTGACACGGCTGCGCGACATTAATCTTGCAACCTTTGGAGTGGGATTGGCTGCGGCCGGCATTATTGTTCTGCTCGCAGCAAAAACCATCACCGTCATTATGGTAGGAGCAAGCATCGCTGGGTTGGGCCTTGCCTCTGTCTTTCCTATCAATGTTTCTTTGTTATCGCATTGGTTTGGCGAAGCAGCCACGCCCGTGAGTGGAACAATTTTTTCCATCGGCAATCTTGGCGGAGCCGTCATACCCTGGATGGTCGGATTTATCTCTACACATTTCAGCCTGCGGTTTGGTTTCGTGACCCCACTCATTGGCGCTGTAGGAATGCTGGCTTTTTATCTGACTTCGGAAAAGCGACAGCGCGAAGCTACTCCTGCTGGGAATTATTGCTAAAATATTGCAAGCACGTTAACTCTTCTGCCGATCGTTGAAATGGCGAAGGCAGTCACAGGAAATAGTTCCCCGAATGGCGGAAAAGCGCACTCTGTTTGAGAAGATCTGGGATGAACACATTGTTTCTTCCCCTCCCGATCGTCTACCCCTGCTCTACATTGATCTGCATTTGGTGCACGAAGTAACCTCTCCGCAAGCCTTCGATGGTTTGCGTGCAGCGGGCCGGCATGTTCGGCAGCCGCAGCGGACCGTTGCGACGGTGGACCACAACATTCCCACCGAGCCGCGTGGTACTCCGATTACTGATCCAATTGCAGCCCGTCAGATTGAAGCCTTGCAAAAGAACTGCAAAGAATTCGGCGTGCCTCTTTTTGACATGGACTCGCCCGAGCAAGGCATTGTGCATGTGATTGGACCGGAGTTAGGCATCACTCAACCTGGGATGACGATCGTGTGCGGAGACAGCCATACCAGCACGCATGGTGCTTTCGGTTCACTTGCTTTCGGAATCGGAACTTCTGAAGTCGAACACGTGCTGGCAACGCAGTGTTTGCCACAACGCAAACCGAAGTCCATGCTCATCAAGGTTACGGGGAAATTAAACGAAGGCGTGACAGCAAAAGATCTCGCATTGGGCGTCATCGGACAATTCGGAACTGACGGCGCAACCGGCCATGTGATCGAGTATGCGGGCGATGCTGTTCGAGCGCTCTCCATGGAAGGCCGGATGACGCTGTGCAACATGAGCATTGAGGCGGGAGCGCGTGCAGCGATGGTGGCACCTGATGAGACTACATTCGCGTACGTGAAGGGGCGACGCTTTGCGCCAAAGGAAGAGGAATGGGATAAAGTCGTCGCACATTGGTGGAGTCTTGCGTCTGATTCGGGAGCGCAGTACGACACTATGATTGAAATTGATGCCTCCTCATTGTCCCCATTTGTAACCTGGGGAACAAATCCCGGCATGGTAGTTCCAGTAAGCGGGCGGGTGCCGGAATTGGCTGAGTTGAAAACCGAGGCGGATCGCAGTTCTGCGCAACGCATGTTGGAATACATGGGACTGGAAGCAGGGACTCCGATCGAAAAGATATCAATCAATCGCGTCTTCATCGGTTCGTGTACAAATTCGCGTCTTGAGGATTTGCGAGCTGCTGCCCGGGTTGCAAAAGGACACCATGTTGATCCAAAAGTTCGCGCCATGGTCGTGCCGGGATCCCAGGCAATCAAGCACGAAGCTGAGCGCGAAGGCTTGGACAAGATTTTTCAGGCAGCTGGCTTTGAATGGCGCGAATCGGGATGCTCGATGTGCCTGGGAATGAATCCGGACATTCTTCAGCCGGGAGAACGTTGCGCTTCGACCAGCAACCGCAATTTTGAAGGACGACAGGGGCGGGGCGGGAGAACGCATCTGGTCAGCCCGATGATGGCTGCAGCTGCGGCAATCGCAGGGCACTTCACCGATATTCGCAATTGGCATTTCAATTAAGGAACACATGCAACCATTTCGCGTACATAAAGGCCGTGTGGCACCGCTCGACCGAGCGAACGTCGATACCGATCAGATTATCCCCAAGCAGTTTTTAAAGCGTATCGAGCGTACCGGTTTTGGCGAATTTCTTTTCTATGATTGGCGGCGTTCGAAAAATGGAAAACCTGATCCCGCATTCCCGCTTAACCAACCTCGCTATGCAGGTGCAAGCATATTAGTTGCGGGGAGGAATTTTGGGTGCGGATCGTCGCGAGAACATGCGGTCTGGGCTCTCGAAAATTTCGGCTTTCGTGCAGTGGTCGCGCCTTCGTTCGCTGATATCTTCGCGAATAATTGTGTTCAGAACGGCGTGCTCACCGTGGTTCTGCCGGAAGAGCAAGTAGCTCAGATCATTCGGCGGGCTGATGAAATTTCTGGCTACCAGATCACCATTGACCTTGAGCAGCGAAAGGTCAGCGATGATCGAGGTTTTACCGCGAACTTTCAAATTGAAGAATCGACTCGTCATCGCTTATTGAATGGACTAGATGACATCGGGCTTACCCTACTGCGGGAATCCGACATCGCGGCTTATGAAGCGCAACATCCTGTGCCGACCGCGTCAAGACAGCTCGTCTAAGAGAACTCCAAACAGTTTCTGTAAACTTGCATCACAGTCCCATGCAGCGACTAACCATAAAAACCCGCAAGAAGCGTGAAGTAGTCGACATTACTGATGAGATCGAGAGCTTGCTTGGTGAGAATTCGCGGGGGAAGAACGGCTCAGACGCGACTGGAATTTGCAATCTGCTGGTTCTGCACACGACTGCTGCTTTGACCACGGCTGATCTTGATCCTGGAACCGACCTCGACATACTCGATGCTTTTGAGGCGATGATTCCGAAGCTGCGGTACCGACATCCGCATGATCCCGGGCACGTCCCTGATCACATACTCTCTGCGCTTGTAGGAACATCGGTTGCCCTGCCCCTTGAAAGAGGCAAGCTGCTGCTCGGTACGTGGCAAAGAGTCGTGCTAATCGAATTCGATGGGCCGCGCGAACGTGAAGTCGTCGTAACCATCACACCCGAGAAGTAGATCCAACTCAGTGAGTGTGAGGTGTTTCCGTCGTAGTTGGCAGCGTTGTGGGCGGTGGTGCCGGAGTTGGGATGAGAGTTTGCTTCACCGATTCTGGAATTTTATCGGCATTCGCTAGTAGCAGACTTACTTGCCACATCTGCGCATCAGAGAGAGTTTGTTTGAAGCCGGGCATGCCAGTTAATCGGATTCCATTAGCAACTTTCCAGTAAGTCTCACCCGGCTCATCGTCGGTGACACCCTTGCCTTGTAGGAGTTTTGGCGGCTTGGGAAATTCGCCTTTCGCGATGGCGGTCGGTTCTCCGCTCGCCATGCTGTGGCATACCGCACAATTATCTTTGTAAACTTGAGCGCCCGCCATATAAGTGCTCTCGTCGGCAGCCATGGGTACGGTTTTGGGCGCCTCTTTGGCCACGCGCGCGTCTAGCGCTTTATGCGCAAGCGTCTTCTCGAATGGCATGGCATCCGCCGAGGTTGCGACCGGTGCGTTGCCAGAAACAAAATAAGCGAAGACGGCGAGCGGGACAATGATGATCCCAATGATCAATCCGAGAATAAATTTCAAAGTCTTCTCCTGGACAAGCAGTAATTCACAAGTGAATTTTGATGATGGATTTTAACCTGAGAAGTTCTGATGAGACTACGATAAACATTTTGCTGTCAAAAATAAAACGCCGCCAATTAAGGCAGCGTTCATGTTCATCATTTACCACGGGGGACACAGAGAAATCACGGAGATGCCGTCCTAATTCGTCAATCCTCACGTAATCGCGTTAAGGGAAGGATTTGTATCCTCTGCGTTCTCTGTGCCCTCTGTGATTTTCAGTTATTAACGGTGCCCTCCGCCGGAGTGGCCGCCTGCACCACCACCGCCGTGAGAACCTCCGCCACCGTGGGATCCACCGCCTCCACCGCTACTGTGCGGTACACCACCCCCGCCTCCGTGATAGCTTCCGCCACTTGGTGCTGAAGAATGCGATGGCGCAGGCGCACTGTGTCCGGAGTATCCACCCCCGTAAGGTGATCCTCCACGCGAGTAGCTGCCGCCGTAAGGCGATCCACCGCGCGAAGAGCCTCCGTATGGAGAGCCACTGCTATAACCGCGATTTGAGCTCTGCCCATAGGATCGCGCAGAGTAAGCCGCAGACGAACCTCGACCGCCCGATGGAGCAGAGTACGTATGCGGATCAGACCGCACCGGCCCACTTGGACGCGGCACGCTACGTGATCCGTTGGAACCATAAGAACCCTGTGCTCTTGTCGACGGACCTGAATACCCGGATCTTGAGTTTTCAGATCGTGAATACTCAGACGAAGACCGAACGCTTCCCGCTGGAGGACGAGGTACAGATCGATTCATCGCCATCTGTGATTGTTCTGAACGCCCCATTGAACGTTGCTGCGAAGCTCCTTGCGAGGATTGTCCAGGTCGCGCTGACGTCGACTCCGATCTCGACACACCCGCATTTGGCGGACGTGGAACAGATCGAGCGGGAGCTTCCGAATGACTTCCCATTGCCTCGGGACGTCCTGCCATCGTGGATCTGTTTCCATTTATACCGCGTTGTGCAGGTTGGGGAACGGAGTGCGCTGTTGACGAGGGCTGTCCGTTTGGAAAGTTTCTCCCTGCGGAAGGTTTCCCCATGCTTCCCTGTGAACCACCATTTCCCGTGCTGCGGATGCCGGGGCCATTTTGTGGTGCCCGAGATACTGACATCCTTGAGTTCGCGCCTGCGCTCATTCTGCTGACTACTGGGCGATTGAACGCGCGAGAATTTGGTACAGCAGCGCGCATTCCCGCCGTTCTTCCTACTCTGGCTTCACGAGTCGGGTTTGCACTCACACGATTCAGAGACGGTGCATTGCGGATCGCATTCTGTGGTACGTGAACCAAATTCCGGTTCACTGCCAATCCGTGCTCAAGTGTATTGCGAGAGACAGCATTGAACCCGCCACGAACATTCATGTTTGCGTAATGCATTCCCTGAAAGCCGCGCTGGAAGCCATTGCGATAGGCATTAATGTTCGAAATACGCGTGTTGTAGATGTTCACATTGCGGAAATAACCCCATCCACCGTGATACCACGGACGGAACGGTTCTCCCCAACCGAGCGGGCACCATCCGAAGCCACCGCCAAATCCAAAACCGAGCCCGACGCCCCAACCACCGCCGCCAAACCAGGCGACCATGGCCGGCGAATACCACCCGCGATACCAGCCCCCATAATACGGACCAGGCGCCCATCCCCAGCCACCGCCAAAACTTACCCAGCGACCGTAGTGAAACGGAGCAAATCCCCAAGGAGCATAATCTTGCCAAGTCCATCCCCAGGGATCGACCCAAATCCAATTTCCATTGGTGTAAGGTGCCCAGCCCGGTCCCACGCCGTTTGGTACCCAGACGGAGCCATATTCCGGAGTGTCACGCCACGTACCATTGTTATCCAGATCTTCCGATCCGATGACATCAGGAGAAACGTGACGAGCGGAAACAGAATTGTCTTCGCGGCGATCACGCGCATCACACCATTGATCGAAGCCATCGGCATCTGGGGCCTGATGAATATCGTGTGTCAAAGAAGTTCCGCCAGTGAAGCGTGCCTGCTCATGAGCATGTACACGGACCGCAGGACCATCGCCAGTTGCTTCTCCTTCACCCTTCCATACCGTGACAACTGTCGTGTCTCCATTAGGATCGACATCGAAACGGTAGTCTCCGGGTGTTGAAACAGTGAACGCCTGATTGGGTGTATCAATTTCGTAGACTTCGTTATCGAACAAATGCCGCACATGGACATTCAAAGCGCCCTGATGAAGCGAAACCTGAACAGTATTTTCATTGACATTCGTCAACGTCAAACTACTCTCGGAACCAATCCGCAGAAGACCAGTCCCAAAATTCAGTTCGGCTCGCGAATCTTTGTCGGCCCAAACATTGTCTGAGTTGGTGAGCGGACGATTAATCGAACCCTGAACCCAATCATTTACACCGTGAGGCTGAATTGAAACTGACCCAGTCATGTATTGAAGGCGTGCGACACGGCCAGGAGCGTCTTGCGCATCAGATGAGTTGTTTACTTGGGCGCTGTTTTGTTCGCCTGCGGGCGGCGGCGGTGCTTGCTGCTGGTCGTATGCCGCATCCGGTGAATCCTGCTGCATTTGAGCAGTGGGTTGACTCTCAGACTGTTGTGCCTGCGGCTCCTGCTGTGAATACTGAGGGTCAGCGCCGTCTTGCTGTGCAGCGGCAGTTAACGTCCCCGCAGACCAGAATAAAGTCAGAAAACTTGCAATAAGTACGCGATTTAGGAGTTTCATAACATCCTCTCCCTGGAAATCCATGCAGCTGTTGGATTCCGAAGGACACCCGCTCTTAATGAATTAGATGCGGGCCTTCTGGCAAATACTCTTACCTGTGAAGTAAACCCGGTTTGTGGCAAGGAGTTGCGGGCGTCTTAAGGCAATCTTCGCAGAAGTTGGCTCTTGCCCGTAAAGGAGTTACGTTTAAAGCTCTCCAGAACTAACAAGAAAAAAAGGGCGTCCTCGGTGGAAACGCCCTCTCCCAATCAAAAGCTCACAGTTAATGCTCTTTCCCCTTGTGATCTTCGTTTTTCTTGGAAGGTTCTTCTTTTTGCGGCGGTCGTGGAGTCGATTCATGAGGAGCAGCTTGCCGCGGAGCCGGGGCTGATTCTCGAGGAGCTTCGCGGGGAGCAGCTTGGCGTGGAGCGGATTCTCGAGGTGCTTCACGCTGAATGTTCGCTCCTCGATCCGGCGGAGGAGTCGGGTGTTCCTGTCGATTAGCCGGAGGCTGCGCACGATTGTCTTGTGGGGGAGGAACATTCCGCGGCGCGGTGTCTCTTTGTGTGTTGTCAGGTCGATTGCTACCGGGCTGATAGCCACCAGGCGTGGTCTGGTTCCTGGAGGGCGGCTGTGGCGCTGGCCGTCCCGGATTATTGTCCGGAACAGTCTGGTTTCTTGCTCCGGGACGGTTGCCCTGCTGCGGATTATTCGCGGGTTGATTGTTGCCGTCCGGTCGTGACGCGTTCTGATTCCCCCCAGCCGATGGAGGCCGAGGGACATTTCGCGCTGGACCTGCATTCGGCGTGCCCGCCGCTCCTGCGGAGTTTCTGTCAGGCTGATTGGCTTCGGCGTGATTCGGGTTAGTGCTTGGAGCCGGTTCATTCATTGCTCCCGGCCGATTGTTATTCGGGGCTGGATTGTTTGCTCCGGGCCGATTGGGCGCTCCCGAATTGTTCATACCGGGATTGTTTGCGCCCGGTGGATTGTTCCGATCCGGTCGCGCCGTATTCGGATTTCCGCCAGCCGAAGGAGGACGCGGAACATTGCGCCCTGGACCAACGTTCGAAGGAGTCCCTGCGTTTGGTGCTCCGCCATTCCTTGCCGGCCCAGGATTTGCGTCCGGATTGTTTCCCGGACGATTGTTTCCATTTGGATTATTTGCATTCGGGGTGTTCGCGTTAGGAGCAATCGCACCCGGCCGATTAGAATTCGGCGCACCCTGACCATTGGGAGCGCCGGGCGGATTGGCATTCTGGACATTCTGCTGTCGCGGTGGTGGCGGCGGAAGAGTGGCTCGGATCTGCTGCCTTGTCTGAACATCCAGAGGATGCCCTGGATTTTTTTCCAGCGCTGCTTGTTTGGCCTCGAATGGAATTGGTCGCGGAGGCGGCGCAGTTTTCGTAACAACCTGCCGTGATACGGCTTGTGCCGGAGGAACCGCCGCGTGTGCCCCTGCATGCAACCCAAGCACAGCATTACGCGAAGGAGCAACTGCTGCTGCCGTTCCGACTTGGGCCCGCGCAACTTCGGCAGGTGGCACATTCAACGCAGCTCGACGTACTGATTGAGAACTCGCCATTGTACTTGCGGGTACGGCAGTGAAACCGCCTGGAGCAGTCCGGTTCGCGTAATGAATGTTATTCACTACTGTCGTGTTGTTGTAATAGTTGTTGATCACCGTAACATTTGTAATGTGCGTGTTGGTGATGTTCACGTTGTTGTAATAGTTCCGGCTTACCCGGTATGGGGGAACGTACGGTTCGTTATATCCAAGCGGAAACCATCCCACCCCAACCCCGCTGCCAACCCCGACTCCCCAGTGCGCGCCGCCAACGAAAGCTACTAATGCCGGTGCATAGACAGGACGCGCCACCATAACTACTGGTCCGGGAGACCAGCCCCAATATCCGCCGGCATAAACCCATCGTCCATAGT
This sequence comes from Terriglobales bacterium, assembly GCA_035651835.1. GTDB lineage: Bacteria > Acidobacteriota > Terriglobia > Terriglobales > Acidobacteriaceae > JAOAPG01. The sequence goes on along the minus strand of DASRFC010000032.1, from coordinate 166,122 downwards.
GGCAGGGTGCAAAGCCCCAGGGAGCATCGTCGACCCACGTCCAACCCCACGGTTCAACCCACACCCAATGTCCATCGTGGTAAGGGGCCCATCCTGGTCCAACTCCCGAGGGTACCCACACCGCACCGTAATCCGGTGTCTGTCGCCAGCTTCCGTATTGATCCAGATCTTCTGCGCCGATCACATCAGGAGAGACGTAGCGTGCTGATTCGGAATGGCCAGCCCGTTCATTGCGCACGCGGCACCAATCATCGAAACCATCCGGAGCCGAGGCATTCGAAATTTCGTGCTGCATGGAGGTGCCGTTCGTAAACGTCGCTACTTCTCCGGAGCGCACTTGCACGCCATTGCCTTGCCCGGTAGCTTCGCCTTCACCACGGCGGACCGTTACGTATGTGGTGTCGCCATTGGGGTCGACATCGAAACGATACTCGCCGGCTCTGGTAATGGTGAACGCCATATTGGGCGTGTCGACTTCATAGACTTCCCCGTCATAGAGGCGTCGAACCCAAAGGTTGAGCGTTCCCTGGTCGAGTTCCACTTGGACTGTCTGATCGCTCACGTTGGTCAACGTAAGACTGGTCTCCGAATTCATCCGCATGGCGGATGTACCAAGATGCAGTTCGGTCCGTGAGTCTTTATCGGTCCAAACGCGGTCCGCGCTGGTCAATGGACGATTTACCACGGCCTCAACCCAATCGTTAACGCCACCCGGCTGAACCGAGACCTGCCCTGAAATGTAGCGGATATCAACTGCCCGGCCCGGGGGATCGTCATCGCCATCCGCCATGGCTAGGTTGAGGAACAAGAGGGGGAACAGCGTAACCAGGATTATGGAAGCAAAGCGCCGGGAAATGTTCATTGGTCTCCAGTCAAGGCCCTCAGGGGGACGAGACTTAATCAAATTTACGATTTGTAAAAGCTGCTTTTAAAACTATTAGCTGTTCTGTCAAGAAATGTAAACACAATAGACAGTCCACAGTTGCGCGGCAACTACTTCGCGACTTTGAAATCACGATCTGTTATTGAGCGATAAATGCATAACTATGCCATTAATAATGATTTAATTATTATTTTTAAGATTCTCGCCGGCTCGCTGCCGAGGCCTACAAGAATCTACTTAAACACCATCTATGTCCTAAAGTTCGGTGCTTTTCCTATCATCGTGCTATACTGATTTCACGCTTATTACAACGGTTGCGTGTAGTGCGGTTTCCTCCTAGTTGAGAGCTTTACCTGAGACTTCACAGACGATTTCCCCTCCGTACATTGTCAGCGTAATTTAAAACCAGCTGGCTCACGCCTATTTGCTGGCCCGCCAAACGTGTGCGCGCCACAAGTGCTTCCGCCAGACAAGAAAGTAAGTGAATGACACAATTTACAGAACTGCCGATCTCCGCCCAATTACAGACGCGGCTATCCGCAGCAAAATTTACAACTATGACCCCGGTGCAGGCTGCCGCAATCCCGCAAGCTCTTGACGGCAAAGACGTTCTGGCTACGGCCCAGACGGGAACCGGTAAGACACTCGCATTCCTGATTCCTATGATGGAGCAGCTGCATAAGCAAAAGACTCCAGGCATTGCGGCACTGATTCTCGTGCCAACGCGTGAACTTGCCATGCAAGTGGCCGCTCAATATGATGCTTTGCGTGGCAAGGGTACCCGCCCCGCGGCGCTGGTAGTCGGAGGCCTGCCAGAAAGGCAGCAACTCCAGGCAATCAGAAGCGGAGCCAGCGTGATGGTCGCCACTCCCGGTCGGCTCGAAGACTATCTTGACCGTCGATTGGTCGATTTCCGCAACATATCGATGCTAGTGCTCGACGAAGCTGATCGCATGTTAGACATGGGCTTCTTGCCCGCCATTAAACGGATTGTCGCTGTCCTCCCGACAAAGCGCCAAACCATGTGCTTCTCGGCAACATTGCCGGAGTCAATCGCACAGCTAGTAAACAAATACATGCAAACACCTGTTCGCATCGCTTTAGGATCAACATTAAAGCCTGCGGAAAACGTAAAAATGCAGGCGTTCGAAGTGGCGGCCGATCGAAAACAAGATGTGCTGGCGAGTCTGCTGGCTGCTGAGACTGGACGCTGTTTGGTTTTCGTGCGAACAAAGCACAACACGGAGCGCATCGCGAAGCGACTGGCACGGGACGGTTTTGCCGCAGCCATGATTCATGGCGACCGCTCACAAGGCCAGCGCACCGCTGCTCTAAACGCCTTTCAGCAAGGCCGTATTCGGGTACTCGTTGCCACCGATGTCGCCTCCCGCGGCATTCATGTGCAGGATATCGCTCATGTAATTAACTATGATTTGCCTACCGTTGCGGAAGATTTCATCCATCGCGTGGGTAGAACGGCACGTGCCGGTGGTAGCGGCGTTGCTACGACGTTGTACGGAAGGGATCAGGCCAGGGATCTTCGTCAAATCGAGCGAGCGCTGAATATTCGCATTGAGAGAAAGTCTGAAGCCGAGCTCTCGGGCAGACGCTCTTCCGCGAAGCCTATTCGAGATTTGGATGACTCGCGTGAATACGAAGCTACGCAATCGAAGATGGTCCGGCTGCCCGGTGAGAGCTTACAGATGCACGCAAGCCGCATGTAGGAATTGTTCTCGAAACCACAGTTAAACAAAATTAAAGGGCGGCTCTTGCCGCCCTTGCTTTTTGGGATTTCGCGTAGCCGTGGCGATTAAGCCGCGTGCCGGTGAATTGCTCCGCGGACCCTGTCGCGCGTTGTAGCGTCAATTGTCATGCCATGATCCTGACGACCATGCTGCTCAATCTTTGGCATAATCTCTTCTTCACTGTTCCCACTTACCTGCCAGTCACAATTTTTGGGACCTACGTCAGAACAGCGGAAGTTTAGTTTCTTACCACTGTTTTGGGTATCGGATTTGTTTCCGCCAGCATTTGGGTTATTCAAGGTTGTTGAGCTCATGGTTCCTCCTAGACAATAGGGTCTTCTTATTCCAGAGCGGGAACCATACCGTAAAACCCCCACTGTCATCTAAGATGACAAAATCTCAAATTGAATTAAATCAAAGCTCTGGCATTCGATCTGGAGGATTTTCAGAAAGCCACACGCAGTCCAACTTGCGCAGCGAATGGATTCCGCGCAATGTTCCTTGTGGACTTTGCCAAAGACACATGCACTGAGAACGAACCCGAGCAATGGGAATAATGCGCGTGTGCGGAGTCTGCCACACTTCCATGATGGAAAGCATCGACAGGAACTGGTTGGCTGTTTTGGAAAGCTTTGAATATCTAGCGCAGGATTACTTCAGAAAAACTGGACCACTCTCGAGAGGATGTGGGCAATAGACTTAGGGGCAAATAAAAAGGGCAGCCCGTTAATGCGGGGCAGCCCCAGACAAAATTATTCGTTAACGGCGCGGTCTCGGCGCTCGGTCTCATTTTCGTCGTCTTCATTCTGTGGCGGATGTTTCACTGCATCTTTTACGGTGCCCCAGGCGTTCTGCGCCTTACCCTCGACTTGTTTGCCGGCGCCTTTCGCTTCTGTTTCTTTATCGCCTGTCCATTCGCCAACTTTTCGTTCCGCGGCACCTGCAATGTCTTTTATTTTGCCTTTTACCTGATCGTTATCCATGAGGTTTCCTCCAGGTGAATGAGTTTCGTCGTGTGCTTACATCCCCGACTCTAGTCCAATCGGGTGGAGAACGATATAAGCTGTACGCTGTACGCAGGGATAGAATGCAGTGTATGGCCGTATTTAGACGGAAAATGTCTTCGGCGTCATATTGACACTATGAGCGGAACAAACGCGAAGTAAGAAGTAACTGGTTCTTTTATCCCGCCAGAACCACCGTAGCTGCAAGAGCTGCGGTCTTGTGATCCTTTGTCCATGGAGGGCCGAGAAATTTTCCCAGGGTTGCGATCCTGTGCTGCACCTGTTCTGACATCCGCAATTCCGTCTTTGCGCGGTCATCGAGTTCTCGTTCTCGAATTGCCGTGACTGGAATTTTCAAATCTTCGCAAGCTTCCCTAACTGCATTGCGAAAGAATTCGCCTTCCGCTGTATGAATCAGCGGGTGGGCCGCGAGGATTTTCGCAAGAGATGGGAGAGGACGCCCTGACGCCCAAAGGACGGCAGCGCCAATGATTTTATAACCGCGCTCATCCCAATTCCGAGCCGCTTCCCCGATAACTGTGAAAGCCATGCGTTTCGAAACAGCCGCGCAGTTTGCAATGTGTTTCTCGGATTCTGCTGGTGCAAGACCCATTGCAGAATGGTAGGGCTGCTTCGCCCCGAGAATGGTTGGATCGGCAATGATGATGCGCTTCCGCTCGAGTACCTCGACCGAGGCAGGGTCTCCAGAAACTGCCACCAATACGCCCCAACCCGAATGCACTTGAATTCCAAAAGCAGCGCGCTTCATGCTGATGTCTCCCGCCATGCGCGGCCAAGTTTACCAATTCGCCCCAGCTGCGTCTCGAACAATTGTGCTCTCACCGTTACCGGAGCTGCACACTCATTCCATTCGCGGCGACAGGGTATTAAACTCGAATGTCCTAAGTTTTGCGCTGCGCAGCGAACTTTCGGGGTTACTAATGACTTCTTTGACGACTCGTACCAATCCTCTTTCTTTTCTTACCGATCAACTCAACGAGATCAAGGCTAAGGGCACGCACTTCAAATTACGTGTGCTCGATGATGAGCAAGCCGCCGTCTGCACCTTTGACGGCAGGAAGGTTATCAATCTCGCCTCCAACAACTATCTGGGACTGACTACCCATCCCAAGCTGCGCGAGGCTGCCCTCGAAGCCACTCGTAAATACGGAGTCGGATCCGGCGCCGTCCGCACGATCGCCGGCACCATGAAGATCCATATGGAGCTGGAAGAGAAGATTGCCCGCTTCAAAAATGTCGAAGCCTGCGTGGTCTTCCAATCGGGATTCACCGCTAATGCGGGAACAGTTTCGGCGATCCTGGACAAGGAAGATTTCATCATCTCCGATGCGCTTAATCATGCTTCAATCATCGATGGCGCGCGCCTCTCGCGCGCAAAGATTCTGGTCTTCGAGCACAAGAACGTAGCTCAAGCCGAAGAAAAATTGGCAAGCGTAAAAGATCAACCGGGAAAGAAGCTGCTGATCACCGACGGAGTTTTTTCCATGGATGGCGACATCGGCCCGCTGCCGGGGCTATGCGATGCGGCGGAAAAGTACGGCGCAATCATGATGGTAGACGACGCGCATTCTTCCGGCGTGCTTGGCCGCAACGGCCGGGGCACGATCGATCACTTCAATGTGCATGGCCGCGTTGACATTCAGGTAGGAACACTATCGAAAGCCATAGGATCTCTTGGCGGATACGTCTGCGGCACAAGGGACCTGATCGACTTTCTTTATCACCGCGCCCGTCCATTTCTTTTTTCCACATCACATCCGCCTTCCGTCGCGGCCACTTGCATTGCGGCTTTCGATGTCCTCGAAAACGAGCCGGAGCGCATCGAAAAGCTCTGGGACAACACGCGCTTCTGGAAAAAAGAATTGGCTCTACTAGGTTTCGATATAGGGGGAAAAACAACTCCGCAAAGCGAAACGCCGATCACTCCAATCATTATCGGCGGCGGAAAGTTGACCATGGATTTTTCTCGCGAGCTCTTCAAAGAAGGAGTGATGGGAACAGGAATAGCGTTCCCTACGGTGCCAGAAGGAAAAGCGAGAATTAGAACCATCGTTACAGCCGCGCACACAAAGGAAGAATTGGAAAAAGCATTGGAAGTGCTGAAACGAGTGGGTAAAAAAATGGCGATTTTGGGATGACATTATAGAAGCATGGGGTAGGCCTGTTCCCATTTCGGGAAACTTCCCATTTAGGCAAGTTATAGAATTCCAAATGTTTAAGTATGTTCCTACAGGAACACTTGTGCATTACAGCTTATTCGGCTCGATGGACAATCGCGCCACCAACGATAGTCGCCACCACTTTCCCTGTGAATTGCGCGCCATCAAAAGGTGTGTTGCGTGACTTTGATTTTCCTTTCGCCACGTCATACCTCCAGCGCTTTTTCGGATCGAAGATAGTCACGTCAGCATGGCTTCCTTGGGTAAGAGTGCCGCGGCCTTTTAAATCCACCACACGCGCCGGGCCAGCGGTGAATAGTTCGACGATTCTCGCCAAAGAGATTTTGTGTCCGCGATGTAGATGCGTAATGGCCAGGCCAACTGCTGTCTCAAGGCCTGTAATTCCAAAAGCAGCTCGCTCGAACTCCACAATTTTTTCGTGCAGAGCGTGTGGCGCATGATCGGTGGCGATCGCGTCTATTGTCCCGTCCGCAAGCCCAGCAATGATTGCTTCAATATCCGCGGCGGATCGCAGTGGCGGATTCATCTTGCAATTTGTGTTGTAGTTATCGACCGCCGCATCGGTAAGCACAAAGTGATGTGGAGTCACTTCGCAAGTCACGCGAACTTTGTTCCGCTTTGCCCGTCGCACTGCCTTCAGCGCGTCGGCCGTGGAGAGATGCGCTACGTGCAAGCGCGCTCCATTTATTTTTTGTGCGAGATGAATGTCGCGCTCAACAATGGACACCTCTGCTAAAGCGCTCATGCCGCGCAATCCCAATCGAAATGAGGTTGGGCTCTCGTTCATCGAACAGCCTTCGGTTGAGCGTGTATCCTCTGCATGCTGAATCACAGGCAGGTTCAGTTCGGCTGCGACTCGCAAGGTCTCGCGCATGATGTCGTCGTTGAGAATAGGCTTGCCATCATCTGTGATGGCTACAGCACCGGCGCGTTGCAATGTTCGAAAATCTGTGAGCACTGCACCCTTGCTGCCTTGTGTTGCCGCGGCGATCGGAAAAACATTTACAACTGCGCCGCGATCCGGATGCTTGATCCAACTCACCCATTCCGGCGAGTCGACCACGGGCTGCGTATTGGGCATGCAACATACGGAAGTGAATCCCCCAGCAGCAGCGGCGGCTGTGCCGGTTGCGATGGTTTCTTTATAGCCTTGTCCAGGTTCGCGCAAGTGAACGTGGATATCGATGAAGCCTGGGGCAACGATGAGTCCACGCGCGTCGAACTTCTCTTCACTCTTGCCGCGAATTGTATTCGGTGGGGCGATCTCGGAGACGTGACCGTCTTGCAAAAGGACGTCCATGGGAGCGTCGACGTTGACGGCAGGATCAATGAGGTGACCACCTTGGATGAGGAGCGATTTGGATTTAGCTTGTGACATTCGCGTTTTTTGAAATTACATTTCATTGCAGGCTGCGGATAAAAATCCTAAATCAACATCAACTGCGGCGGACAGGAGTGTCCGCCCCACACGCCCACTTATTAAATGTCGTATAACGATATAAATCGCGATTTGCAAATTGCTCCACTTCAGCCAGGAGTCTTTACTTTTTTTTTGAGCATCTCGATAGCTTTCTCCAATCTGCTTAATCGTGTTTCTTCTTTTTTAGCATCTGTGATCCAGCGGCAGTATTCCTTACGATGTGTATAACTTAGCTTCTCAAAAAAGGGCAGCAGATTTTCTTTCTTCATCAACTTTTGAAGTTGGGCAGGTACTTCGAGCGTTCTCTCTTCTTCGTCTTTCCAGACTACAACGTCGATGACATCGGCCACAGATTTGCCAATTTCTTCGCGAATAGCTTTGGGTACGTGCAACGTGTGCTGCGGCAGGCCATATTTAATCAATGAGCCGGTGTAAGGTACACCATCGAAGGTGGCTTTGACAGGCACCTTACCTTTGGTGGCGAACTCCTTTTCGGTATCATGCGGAAATAAAATGTAAGTGCCTCCGCCGCCAGCCGATAGAATCTGCGCTTTAAACTTATATTTCTTCATTGCTTACAACCTTGTTTTGCCCAATGCTTTCGCCAGGATCGCCATTCGCACCGGCACTCCGTTATGCACTTCTTCAACTATCACCGACTGCGGACAATCGGCTACTTCCCACGTTAACTCCAGCCCGCGAATAATCGGTCCCGGATGCATGAGAAGCGCGTCGCGTTTCGCCAGCTTCAGTCTGGGCATCGTCATCTGATATTTTGTGATGTAATCTTCCAGGCTGACGTTCATCCCAGCGAGCCGTTCTTTCTGTACTCGTAGCACCATGACCACATCGGCCCCACGAACTGCATCTTCGACCGTTCGGGTAATGTTAAGGCCCGGAGTCAGACTGGCGGCTAAATCTGGCAGCAACTCAGGAGGTCCACAGAGAGTGATCTTCACCCCAAATTTACTGAGTAGATGAATAGCCGACCGCGCCACCCGGCTGTGATAGATGTCGCCGACAATCGCGAGCTGCAATCCTTTGAATGACTTCTTATGGCGGAGAATCGTATAAGCGTCGAGCAACGCCTGCGTGGGATGTTCGTGCATACCGTCGCCAGCATTGATTACGGGTATATCCAGATGCTGGGCCATCAATAGCGGAGCCCCGGCATTGGGATGCCGAATCACGATCACATCCGCACCGACAGCCCGCAATGTGTATGCCGTGTCGAGCAGCGACTCTCCTTTTTCGATGCTCGATCCACTGGAGAGAACCAGCGTGGTCGTGGCATCCATCGATTTCGCAGCGATTTCAAAGGAGCTGCGAGTGCGGGTGGATGGTTCGTAGAAGAGGAGCAGCACGCGTTTGCCGCGCAACAAAGGGCGAGCCTTGAGCGGATTCATCTTGCGGGCCAGTTTTAGCAAGGCCAAAATATCTGCCGCTTCCAATTTTTCAATGTCGAGGAGAGAGCCGGGTGCAACCTTTGTCATGCTTGTCTTCAAACTAAGAGGAACTCTCGGAGCCAATCCGCGGGCGAGGGCGCCCGCGCCATACAATCTAATCTTGTTTTTCCACCAGCAGAACTTTTTCTGCGTTGTCCAGTTCACGCAACTTTACTTCGATGATTTCCCGCGACGTGGTTTGCACTTTGCGTCCTACGAAAGTAGCTTCGATGGGCAATTCGCGATGGCCGCGGTCGATCAGAACACAGAGCTGCACTCTTTTAGGGCGGCCATGACGGAATAATGCATCGAGCGCCGCGCGTATAGTTCGTCCTGTATAGAGCACGTCGTCAAGAAGCACAACATTCTTCCCGGTAATGGAAAATTCCATTTCCGTCTTTTGCACCACCGGTTTTGCGCCCACGGTGGACAAGTCGTCGCGGTAAAGCGTGATATCGAGCGTGCCCACCGGCACCGGGACTTTTTCGATGCGCTGAATCATCTCTCCCAGGCGCTGGGCTAAAAAGACGCCGCGACGTTTGATTCCGACCAGGCCGAGATCGGATGCGCCATCATTTTTTTCGATGATTTCATGAGCGAGGCGTACGAGAGTCCGCTCAATTTCTGAGGCGGACATCAATTGCGCTTTTTCTTTCAGGGCCGGATAGCGAGGCTGAGTCTTAGAAGACATGAACGGTGAATCATACTCGGGTAAGGCGGTGCGGAGCAAGATGGGGTATGTAAATCCAACGGCTGCACTCGTCACTCGACATAATACTTTGATTGGCGGTGTACCTCTGTCTTTGGCACCACTCTATTTCGAGGCATTATCGCGACTACTTTGTGTAGGGTGCGATGGCGACCATCATCAGAAACTCGGCGGATGGCCTGCCAGCGTAGAAGCAAGGCGAAAGTGAACACAGGAACGGCAATTCCTTCCGTGCCCCGATTCTGCATTACTGCGGTAACTTGTGGGAGGCCGTTGCAGACCGCACACTGATCTAAATCCCCCGTCCAGCAAAAATATGAACGTTCCTATTGCTGTCGTGGCAAGCTACGACTATCGCTTGGTGGCGCTCTCAGTAGTAATCGCCATTTTCGCCTCCTATGTCGCACTCGACCTTGCAGGCCGTGTGACTGCAACTCGAGGTTCTGCTCGCCTGGCTTGGTTGATTGGCGGTGCGACTGCGATGGGAACCGGTATCTGGGCCATGCACTACACCGGCATGCTTGCGTTCCGGCTGCCGATGCGGGTTTACTATCATGTTCCCACCGTGCTGCTGTCTCTGTTGGCCGCTATCTTCGCATCTTTTGTCGCCTTGTTTATAGTCAGCCGGCCGCGCATGACAACTTTGCATGTTGTTGGCGGCAGCCTATTAATGGGCGCAGGTATTGCGACTATGCACTACACAGGCATGGCCGCTATGCGCCTGTCGGCTATGCATCACTACCACCCCGGCTTGTGGCTGCTATCCGTGCTGTTGGCCATTGTTATCTCCATGGTGGCTTTGTGGCTTGCGTTTCATTTTCGTGAGGAGAATAGAGGACGACTTTTTAAGATTGCCACCTCGGTGGTTATGGGCCTGGCAATTCCGGTTATGCATTACACCGGTATGGCATCAGTCAGTTATATGCCGATGAATACGCCGCCGGATTTGTCTTACGCCATAGACATTTCTGTGCTCGCGAACTCCGCCGTTATCCTCATAACGTTGATAGTTCTGACTTCGGTTCTGTTGACGTCACTCATCGATCGTCGTTTCTCCGCCCAGGCGCGCGAGCTCGCTTTCAGCGAGCAACGCTATCAACTTTTGTTCGAGAGCAACCCGCATCCCAACCTCGTCTTCGATTTACACACTCTGCTGTTTGTAGCCGTGAATCAGGCCGCAATAAACAAATACGGATTCTCCCCGGCAGAATTTCTAAGAATGAAGATTACGGAATTGCACTCGGCGGAAGTCCTCAACAGCCTTCTTGCAACGGCAGAATCTGGTGCTACTAGCGAAGCCCAACATCGGCGGAAGGATAGCACCACATTCGACGTAGAACTCTCTTTCCGCACCATCACCTGGGCAGGTAAACCTGCCGGTCTGCTGCTCGCCAGTGACATCACTGAACGCAAACGTAACGAACAGATGGAAGCGGACCGCCGTAACTTTCTGGAGACGATCACCCAGAATCAGCCACTCGAAGCCAGTCTCCACCAGCTTGTGCGTATTCTGGAAGATCAGCTACCCGGAGCTATGTGTTCGATCCTGCTGCTAAAGCCCGGAAAGTTCTGCCATGTGGCAGCAAGCAGCTTTAGCAAAGACGTCCTCGTGGGACTAGAGGGATTCAGGCCTGAGGATATTTCCAATGCTCTGGGAGTGGGACCCGGCTATCAGGAGATGGCCTTTATAGAAGACTTTCCATCCAGTTCTCCAGATCAGGAGTTGAGTGAATGGGCTGCCGCACTCAACCTGAAATCGTGCTGGTCGGCGCCGGTGGTAGATGCCGGGGGCACACTTCTGGGGCTAATTGTGCTGTTCTTTCGCGATATCCGGCCAGCAACGCCGCAAGATCGTAACCGGCTCAATATGGCCAGAGGTATGGCATCGATTGCCATTGAACATCGACGGCTGACCGATAGACTCTCTTATCAGGCACAGCACGATGCACTAACCGGGCTGCCCAATCGTTTCTTACTCGAGGACCGGCTTGCGCAAGCCATTGCATACGCAAATCGCCATCGTTCAGGAATTGCCGTATTGCTCCTCGACCTGGACGGATTCAAATACATTAATGACACGCTCGGCCACCAGGCCGGGGATCAGGTTCTGGTCGAAGTTTCCAGTCGCCTGCGTTCCGTGACACGCCAGGCTGACACCTTGGCCCGCATTGGTGGTGACGAGTTCTGTCTGATTCTCGGCGATGTGCGCAAACGCACTGACGCGCTCCGGACCGCCCAGAGCTGTCTCGACGTATTGCGTAAGCCCATTCTGATCTCTGAACGTGATTATTCCGTCAGTGCCAGCATTGGCATCAGTTGCTACCCGGAACATGGCGTGGAACCGGAAGTTCTTCAGCAGCATGCTGATACTGCGATGTATCATGCGAAATTCAACGGCAAAAATGGATTCCAGGTCTTTACGCCGGAGATCAATGCTCACCTTCGCGAACGTGTCGAGCTGATGGGTGATCTGCGTCAAGCGCTGGACAATGGGGAATTCCGCCTGGAGTACCAACCGCAGTTTCTCGCGGATGGCGAATTGGTTGGCTTTGAAGCTTTGCTGCGCTGGGACCATCCTAAGCAGGGAATAATCGCGCCTGCCAAGTTCGTTCCTATCGCCGAAGAAACCGGTTTAGTTGTTCCGCTCGGCAAGTGGGTGCTCAACCAGGCTTGTCAGCAACTCGCTGCCTGGCGGTGTGCTGGCTACGATAAATTACGCATGGCCGTAAATGTTTCCACTTTGCAGTTTGAACGCGAGGATTGGTTAGAGACAATTTCCGATGCCCTGAAAGAAAACGGCTTGCCGCCCTCCACCCTCGAGCTTGAACTCACAGAGAGTGTGGTAATGAAGAACTGCGAAACTGCGGCCGCACGCCTGGGACAACTACGCGCTTTAGGAATCAGTTCCGCGATCGACGACTTTGGCACCGGATATTCTTCTCTCAAATATCTGCAAAACCTTCCTATCGATACGCTCAAAATTGACCAATCGTTCGTGCGTAATCTTGACCCGCTTTCTAACGGGGAATCAGGAAATGGGGCAATCGTTCGAGCTATCGTGACCTTGGCCCAGCAGCTTGGGTTGCGAGTGGTGGCTGAGGGCGTCGAGACTAAAGAAGAGTTTGAGCTGCTTCGTCATCTGGGATGCGATTTGGTTCAGGGATATCTGTTCTCCAAACCTATGACGGTCGAAGCTTGCGATCTCTTTCTACGCAACTCCTATTCGTCCCCGGCTCACCGCCGGAAACCGAAATCTCTCTCCGCGTCGGTTTAGTGCTCCTCTTCGTGCTCCTCTTTTGCCGTAAGCAATTTGCGACATCGGACTCAGCGCAAATTTCACAGGCGCTCTTTTGCCCGCAACAATGCCGCTCCGACTGCGCCGCCGATCGCGGACAGGATCAAAGATACGATTAGTGACATCAAGGAGCCGAGGCCCATCATCAACCAAAACGTTCGCGGTGTTTTGTAGAGTTCCAGTACCTTTTGCATTTCCGGATCGGTATTGCCGGAGAAGTACTGCTGAATGAATTGCACTGCCATCTGATGAAACTTTTCACCCAACGTCGATACAACAACCGCGAGTAAGAGCAGAAGAAAGCCGAAACCCAACGCACCACTCAAAGCTCCTAGGCGCGCCCCGATGGCAGGCGTGAGGTCGGCAAAGCGGTTTCTGAGGCGGTAAAAAAGGGTTGAGAGAAATCCTGCCACCAGCATCCCAAGTCCACCGGACTTCAAGGGAATAATGATGGCTATTCCGGCTACAGCTGCGGCCAGAGCGGCTGGCCGTATTGCACGAGACCATTGGATGCCAGTACGTACAGTGCGAGACGAAGCGGTACTTGAATCCACCTGGAGAGGCGGTTCTCCCGTTAAAACCTGTTCGGATTGCGGAGGAGCCGCAACCCGTATTTGCGGAGCATTGCAATATGGGCAGAAAGGGACGCCGTCCTCGACGGCTGCATTACACCGATAGCAGGGATGATCCACTCATCCCAAGGTACAGCAGCCCGTTTGTGGGAAGCAAGGAAGCGGCGAGGCATTTGAGAATCAAATTGAGCCCTGTTTGCCGCGGGCTTGCACGTAGACGAGAGCGAAATCGGTTCCCTTGTCTTTCGGTTCTATAGTGACGATATGCTGATTGTCTTTGGTGCCAACCTTTAATTCTATGGAGTTGCCGCCGTTCCCTTCGCATTTGAGTTTATCGGATTGCTTGTCGTCTTTGTTTTCATCTTTATCATCTTTGCCGACATTAAAATTGAAATCGTCGCCCCGCTTCGTTGTGTGGCATTCGAGCACGTCGCCGAACTTTTTTCGTAATTGATCTTTATAAAATTCCGCCACTTTGCTTGCAGCGTCTGCCGACGTATATTCCAGAGCCACAACTTTTACTCCAAAGAAGCTGGTCGCGATGTTCACATTTGCGCCAGTCTCATCTCCGTTGTCTTTCTTTTCCTTTTTCTGAGCGCCGGGGTAGACGGGGAGGCCAGTGTCGTGAACATCAACATCCTTGCCAACGTGCAAGTCGCCGACCGGCGTTTTGATATCGACATTTTTGTCATCGCCCTCGCCGTTTTTTTTCACATTCACACTGCACGCGAGGAGAGCGAGGCAGGCCACGAAGATCGCAGCCTGGGCAAACTTAGTTTTCATGGCGAGTGATTTGGGAGTGAGCATGTTGCGAATCTCCTTGAACGATTTGCTGCGGACGGTCCATGCCGCTGCCACGCTGAGCAATATTGGGGATGCTGACCGGCAGATGTCCGCGAATTGGGATCTCGCCGAAGAGAGCTTTGGCGGCGCTGATCTCCGAAACTGAAGCATTGGAAAATGTACAAATATAATTTTGAACGGAAGGGAAATCCTGTGCGAGATAGGGATTACCCATGGCGAGCACGGTAGTTTTTTCGGCGGCACGATCGAGAATTGTTTGCAGCAAGCTTCCGCTCGCGTCCGCCAATCCGATGGAATTCTTGATCGTTCCATTCTCTACTTTCACGGCTTTGCCTGCGGTTGGTACCATATAAATCGCCGCTACCACGGCCTGCGCCTGATCCACGGCGCTTAGCACTTCGCTCGACATGGCTCCGGCTATGCGCGGATCGATGTAGATCACGTGAGCGTCGGGGATACGGGACCGAATCTGATGGTCCAAAGTTCGGCCTGAATCGGTGCGCACATCTTCCGAAAACACAACGACTACGACGCGATCGCGCACCTCTTGCACCTTCTGATACGGAAGACCAGTGGCGATGGTTCCCTCTTTTTTCAATGGCAAGATTTTACCGTTATCCCGGACTACAGTTACTGCATCATCAGAGATTTGCTGGCCGAGAGCTACGTTTTCCGGCTTGCCGATTGTAGTGGGGAGTGTGTTCAGGTCAACGAGGCGCGTCTTCTGTAGTCCGAGAGAGGCCTTTGCTTTGAGAAGCTTAAGGACGGATGCGTCGAGCTGTGCCTGGGAAATTTCACCGCTGCGAACCGCTTCGAGAACGGCGCGGTAAGATGCGTCAAGATCGGCAGGAATAAGCAGCACATCATTGCCGGCTTTGAAGGCGTCTACCGCAGCTCGTCCTATATTTGCTGAGTAAAGGCTGGTGACTCCCGCCATATCGAGAGCGTCAGTCACGACTATTCCTTTGAAGCCGAGCTGATTTTTGAGCAGTCCCGTCACTATGGCGGGTGACACGGTGGCGACGTGATTGGGGTCAGGATCAAGCGCGGGAGCAGTGACATGCGCAACCATGACAGAATCTACGCCAGCCTCGATAGCTTGCCGGAACGGCCGCAGCTCGACGGCTTGCAAACGCGCCATATCGCCAGTTACCTGCGCCACGCTGAGATGTGAATCGGTTGCGGTATCCCCGTGTCCGGGAAAATGTTTGACAGTGGTGAGCATTCCGTTGGCGCGTGCGCCGCGAATATAAGCAGAGACGAAATCGCCCACTTGCTGGGGATCTTCTCCGAAGGAGCGGGTATTGATGATGGGGTTGGCGGGATTCGAGTTCACGTCGGCGTCGGGGAAGAAATTCCAATGCACTCCGATGGCACGGGATTCCTGGGCGCTGATGCGGCCGAAGGCTTCCGCGTAGTCGAGTTTCCCGGCTGCTCCAAATGACATGGCAGCGGGAAACACCGTGCCTCCAGAAAGGCGCATGGTGATGCCGCGCTCGAAATCGGCAGCGACTAACAAAGGCAACTTGGACTCTTGTTGAAGGCCGTTCAGCAGCGCAGCGGCTTCATATGGCTCGCTTCTATGCAGGAACGGCGGATCGTATGGAACCGTCATGCAAAACGAGCCAATGTGGTATTTGTGGATATCTTCACGGAGTTGCAGGTAATCAGGGCTGTCGACATTCAGAAATTGCGCGCGGACCCAGATCATGAAGAGTTGTCCGACTTTTTCTTCCACAGAAAGTTTGCGCAGAGTCTTCTCTGCCCATTTTTCGCCGTCGCGGTCGAGGTGGATAGGTGCAAGCGGGTGAGATTTGGGAGAATCTTTTTTGTCTTTTGCGAAACCAAGTAGGAAGGCCGAAAGAATGAGCCCAATGCTTAAGAGGGTGTGGCGCATGCGAAAAAGAGTACCAGAGTTACAGCCGCTATAGAGTGGTTTAATTTGGGACGTGAGCGAGAGCGACGCTTTGGATTTGCGGATCGTCGCCAAAGCCCTCCAACCAAATAACATTCGGTTCGCGCCGGAACCATGTCATTTGCCGTTTTGCATAATTTCGATGCGCCTGCTGCACCGCTTGGAGAGCGGCAGGATGATCGATCTGGCCGTGAATGAGCTGAAGCGCCTGCCTGTAGCCGAGCGAATTCAGCGGTCCCGCTGCGTCCCCATATTTTTCGAATAGGCTGTTGGTCTCTTCGATTAACCCATGGGAGAACATTCGTTCCGCTCGCTTGTTGAGTCGTTCATAGAGCGCGCTGCGATTTGGATTCAGTCCCAGTCGCAAAATACGGAAGCCTTTGAGTGGCTCGCTACCGCCCTTCCATAGCTCAGTCATTTTCTTGCGAGAAGCCACGCAAACTTCTATGGCCCGGATCAGCTTTGGGGTATCGTTTGTATGAATGTTGGTGGCTGCAGCTGGATCCAGTCTTTGCAGGATGCGATGGAGATACGCTGAGCCTTTTTTTTCTTGCAGGCTACGCAATTTTTCGCGCAATTCCTCCGAGCGCTGCGGACCGGAAAAGAGTCCGTCTAGCAATGCGCGCATATAAAGTCCGGTTCCTCCTGCTACAATTGGCAAGTTTCCTCGCGACTTGATTTGTTCGAGTATCTCTCGCGCCTGGCGGGCATACTCTCCGGCAGTGATATAGCCGGTGGGCTCGACGAAATCAAGCAGGTGATGCGGAGCTCGTGTGCGCTCCTTGGCGGATGGCTTCGCGGTTCCGATTTCAAACTCACGATACATGGCAACCGAATCGCAATTTACGATTTCGCCGCTGAAGCGTTCGGCTAATGTGAGTGAGAGTGCAGTTTTCCCGCTTCCCGTCGGACCAAGGATCACAACCAGCAAAGGATCAGAAGCCACGGTCAGCGGGCACTCCAGGCGATATTGTGCCAGTAGCGAGCGAGTGTGAACGCCAGGATGAGAACCGCGATGATCAGAACGCCCGCAGCTTCTTTGGGAGGCACGACGGGTAAAAATCGTTTCTTCGGTTGAATCTTCTGCGGACGATTTGGAAGCGGCGTTGCCACATCAGCATTGTAGCTCTGTTCGCTGCCGCCAGTATCGGTCCCCGCAATGCAGCGGTGTTAAACTACGCCTCGTCATTATGGCTGTACCGCACGCTAATTCGAAGGGGCGAATTCTCAAGTTCGGAATCTTTGAAGCTGATCTCGCCGCGGGAGAACTTCGCAAAAATGGATTACGTGTTCGTCTTCAAGACCAGCCTTTTCAACTTCTGGCGTTGCTGATGGAAAGGCCGGAAGACATCGTTACCCGGGAAGAATTGCGCAATAAATTGTGGGCCGCCGATACGTTTGTCGACTTCGATCACAGCCTGAACACTGCGATCAAGAAAATTCGCGAGGCTTTAGGCGACTCTGCAGTTAACCCTCGTTATGTTGAGACGATAGCTCGACGCGGATATCGGTTTCTGGCTCCAGTCGAAATTCAGACTCCATCTTCATCTTCGGAATCGGATGCAGAATCGTCCGCGTCTGTTCAGCCGGCGCCAACTCGTGCCATGCAGTCGATCATGCACGCCGAATTGGACGTTCCGCTGCCGCATCGTGGATCTACTCGCGCTTTGTTTGCGCTCATCCAGATCATGTACCTGGTGTTTTATTTAGCGGCACTTTTCCGCTGGCAATCAATCGAAGCTGCTGTCGATCCTTTCTTACGCGGCTGGGCAGCGCAGGCTGTCTCTGTTTTGGTTTTAATCACTGCGGGTCTGGGAATCCCACTACGCTTTTATTTGCTCTCCGCAGCGACTTTTGACTATCAGAGATTGGGAGAGAAGTTTCTGCGGATATTTTCGCTGATCTTCGTATTAGATGAGCTGTGGGCACTTTCGCCGTTCTTGATCGCTCAAAAAATCGGCTTCGGCGCCGCATTCGCAGCTACGGCAGCGTTGCTTTATGTGCCTTTCGCAGAAAGAACTTTGGTGCGAATGGCTTATCGGACAGCCCCAACGGAAGGACAAAAGTAAACGGAACCGTGCTTACCAACTTCGCGTATCTACGTCTGAGATCACAGTGGACGTGTGTCCATCCAAAATGGTGCGATCTCAGTCAGGTAAAAGCATTTTCGTCAAGTCGTGGAGAAACCTATGAAACGGTTCGTATTTGTAGCACTAGGATTTTGTTTTACGATGGTTACTTTATCTGCCGCTCATGCCGATGAGTGGTCGAAGACCTACTCAATCGCAAACACGCCTGACCTGCGAGTCGAAACTTCAGATGCCAACATTCGCGTCGATACCTGGGACCAGAACACGATTGAGGCGCGTGTCACCACCGAGCATTACAAAATTGGCGAGCATGGCATTCAGATTGAGGAGCACCAGAATGGAGACTCAGTCGATCTGGAAGTGCATTATCCCCACAATATTCACATCGTCCAATTCGGCTGGCGCAACAATAAGGTTGAGATCGAGATTCACATGCCGCGCCAGGGCCGCGTGAACCTGCATACCGGCGATGGCTCCATAAATCTGGTAAATTTCAAGGGCGATATGGAATTGCGCAGCGGTGATGGACATCAGAATGTTGACTCTGTTGAAGGAAAGCTGCGCGCTACGGCAGGAGATGGGCACATTCGAGTAGCCGGACGTTTTGACGGATTAGAGCTCACTACTGGAGACGGTCATATCGAGGCAAGAGCCCTGCCGGGATCCACGGTTAGTTCCAATTGGACCCTTCATGCCGGGGACGGCAGCATCAGGCTTCAATTGCCAGAAACTTTTGCGGCTGATGTGGATCTCCACACCGGTGACGGGCACATCAACCTTGACTTGCCTGTAAGTGTCGAGGGACGCTTGGGGCGCAATAATATTCATGGCAAATTGAACGGCGGCGGAAACTTGCTGACTGTCCACACTGGGGATGGCTCGATTAACCTGGAGAAATCGTAAGTTTCCCATCATTTGAACTGAGCAAATCGAACTCTGAAGGAGAAGCAATGCGCTCGTCTTTAATTGTGCAGAGAATTGTGTCAGGAATGGCGTCGGGATTTTTTGCTTTATTGCTCATCGCAAGCTCAGCGTCGGCGCAAACCACGCCTCCTCCGCCTCAGCCGCTCTCCTCGCAAGCCGTGCTGGAAGTGCTTGACATGGATACCAAAGTCGATCCCTGCACCGACTTTTTCACTTATTCCTGCGGAGGATGGCTGAAGCAGAACCCTATTCCTCCCGACCAGACCAGTTGGAGCATTTACTCCAAGCTCGAAGATGACAACAAGCTAGTCCTGCGGGACATTTTGGAAACCGCCGCTAAGCCGAGCGCTGATCGAAGTCCTTCCCAGCAGAAGATCGGAGACTACTACGCCGCCTGCATGGATGAGGGAACGATCAATGCCGCAGGACTCAAGCCACTGAAAGCAGACTTCGAGAAAATAGCCGCGATTCGTTCAAAACAAGATCTCGCGGAGGTAACCGCGGCCATTGCAGATGATGATGTGCTTTTCAATTTCGGCTCCGATCAGGATTTCAAGGACTCCTCGCAGGTCATTGCCGAAGCTGGGCAAGGTGGTTTGGGCCTTCCCGATCGCGACTACTACTTGAAAGACGATGCGAAGTCGCAGGAACTTCTTAAAGCCTATATCGCTCATGTGCAGAAAACCTTTGAACTATTGGGAGACAAGCCCGAAGTCGCTGCGGCTGAGGCGCAGACAGTAACTCGTATTGAGACTGCTCTGGCAAAAGGATCTCTGACCAGAGTGGAGCTTCGCGATCCGCAGAAGCTTTATCACAAGATGTCACGCGAGGACCTTCAAAAGCTCAGCCCGTCGTTTCACTGGGACACATATTTCACAAAGGTTGGGATTGGTTCGGTGCAATCCCTCAACGTAGCCATGCCAGATTTCTTTAAAGCAATGAGCGCGGAGCTGGACAAAGAAGATTTGAACAGCTGGAAGACTTACCTACGCTGGCATTTGATTCACGCCAACGCGCCATATCTTTCCTCTGCGTTTGTAAACGAGAACTTTGCATTTTACGGAAAGACTTTGCGAGGAGCCGAGGAACTTGAGCCTCGCTGGAAGCGTTGCGTCGGCTATGTAGATGGTGATATAGGCGAAGCCCTGGGGCAGGTTTATGTCGAGCGCACTTTCAGCCCCGACGCCAAGCAGCGGGCATTGAAAATCGTGAAGCAGATCGAAACCGCCATGCAGCGCGATATCGAAAGCCTGCCGTGGATGACAGAGCCCACGAAACAACAGGCGCTTGTGAAACTGCACACTGTGGCAAACAAAATTGGCTATCCAGATAAATGGCGCGACTACAGCGCACTGCAAATTGTTCCGGGCGACGAAATGGGGAATGTTCTGCGCGCGCGAAGGTTTGAATTCAATCGGCAACTCGCGAAAATCGGTAAACCGGTTGACCGTGGCGAGTGGGGCATGACGCCGCCAACTGTGAACGCTTACTACAATCCGCAGATGAACGACATCAATTTCCCCGCGGGAGTTTTGCAACCACCGCTATTCAGCTCCCATTCTGACGATGCGCCTAACTATGGCAACACCGGTGGAACAATTGGGCATGAATTAACCCACGGCTTTGACGACGAGGGACGCCAATTCGATTCCCTGGGCAATCTGCGCGACTGGTGGACGCCCGAAGACGCCAAACAATTCGAACAGCGCGCAAGTTGCATCTCCGATCAGTACTCAAACTACGTTATCGTCGATGACATCAAAATTAACGGAAAGCTGACGCTTGGCGAGGATGTGGCCGATCTTGGTGGGCTGACTCTGGCTTACATGGCTTGGCAGGACGAAACCAAAGGTCAGAAGCTGGAGCCGCTCGAAGGCTTCACACCGGAGCAGCGTTTCTTCATCGCCTATGGGCAGAGCTGGTGTGGCAATACGCGCGATGAGACGAAAAGATTGCGTGCAACGGTCGATCCTCACTCACCGGAAAAATACCGAGCCAATGGAGTGGTTTCGAATATGCCGGAGTTTCAGGAGGCCTTCCACTGTAAGGCGGCAGCTCCGATGGTGAACCAGAATCGTTGTCGAGTCTGGTAATGATGTTTTCGAAGTCATTCCCGAAACCTGTCGTCTGAGCAGTGAGTGCTTCGCGAAGCGAAGCACTCACGTAGTCGAGGAACCCTATCGCAATGACTCGCATGCAGCTTCGCGGATTCAACTTTCGCGGATTCAACTGAAGATAAGGCTATCCGACGCGGCTCCTGCCGTTCATGCCCGTAGGGATCCTTCGACTTCGTTTGTATCGCGCCACGCGCGACACAAATTCCGCTCAGGATGACAGGGATTTAATGGATAAATTTAAAATGCCGTTTGTTTGCTGGGACAAGCGATAAATAGGGCTCAGTCGATAGGATTGTGATATCTAGCTCATCCTTGATGCACGTGGCGTTAGCCGCCGCCCTATTGCAGGTCAGCTTTGTCCGGGTTATAGAAGAACGTAAACCGCAATCCTAGATACTGCCCGCCGAACTCACTTGGCAACGGCGGGAACGGACTCGAAGAAGTGATGCCACCCCAAGCGCCACGGTCGAGAGCTGTGTCACCAGATGTAGCTGCTAATCTCATACCCTGTACTCTGCCATCTTTCATAATGGCAAACTCAATCGTCAGCTTACCCTTCTTCATCAGCGGAGCTCGCGCCGACTCTGGGATTAAGTTGTACCAATTCATTTTCACATCATGCAGCACCCGTTGTAGATAGGGGCCGAAATCGACTCCCATCGTATCGCTAAGAACTTCTAGCGGCCCCATAGCGGCTGTCGGACGCTTGCCGCTGCCCAATCCGTAATCACCGCCTTCGCCTCCATAACCTCCGCGGCTTGATGAAGTCGCTCTGGCGGCTTGATTGATCGCTGCTCCCGGCGACATCGTTCCAGTGCGAAAATCTGGTTTGGGAGCTTCCATCGGAGGCGGTTGCAGCTTCGCCGATTCCTGAGGAGGCGGCGGTGGAGGCTGAGTAGGCTGCGGAACCTGTTGCTGAGGAGTTGGCGTAGCTTGTGGTTGCGGTGGTGGCGCAGTCATTCCGGGGTGTCCCGAACGCCCGGCCAAAGCTTTCTTCAAATCCTCGTGATTCAAAATCGGTGAACGCGAAGTGGCTACACGGTCTTTGTCAGAAAGGATATTAGTTTTCGGCGGCTTAACGTGTTTCTGTAAATCCGGGGGCAACTCCAAAAACGTCAGATCTTTTTGCTGCTCTTTTGGCGTAATGACCATCGCATTCTGGCGAGGGATAAGCTGCATCAGCCGTTGTGAATTAACCAGCAATAACACCAAGACAAGGTGAACGACGACAGAAATCCAGAACGCTTCGCGTTTGCGCGAATGGTCAAGATCATCCTGAAGCTGAACCAGCAACGCAGGGGCCGAATACAGTTGTCGATAGGCCGCTTCCCAATTCTGCGCGTCGTACAAATCCCCACTCTCACGCCGCAAGGGTGGAGGCGATGCCGGGGGAGGACTTACTGGCGGGATTTGCGTGGTTGACATTAACCGGTAGCTTTACGATTAGACACGACCTACCGGCCTTTAGTTGCTGGAAGCCAGAACTTTGCTACGGGATGAACCAAAGCCGAGACGCTGTCGTGAAAACAATACGCTCCATTCATTTTCGCATTTTTCGACGAAATCTGCGAAGACCCTAATGGTGCAAGCAGTTACGAACGGCACCTTCATCATCAAGAAGATATAGATGGCGTACCAAAAGAATACATTGATCAGGACCGAAGGCTTGTCAAGAAGTGTAAATCGGCGAAGGATGTGACTCCTCACTACTGCTCTAATTTATCAAGATTTACATTGTTTCGATGTTGTTCGATGGCGCCCACAATATCAAGTGCTACAGCCAGTGCCCGCCGCCCATCTACTAGCGAAACCAGCGGTGTTGTTCGCTGTCGAACGCAGTCGAGAAACGACTTCAATTCGGCCCGCAATGGTTCCTCATTTGTCACTGGAGGTTTGCCAACATTGATCTGGGGATTTATTGTCGGCTGCGCGGAGGTTGCGCCGTCTTCTCCAACGCTAAATACCATTACATCCTGGCGGCTGTAGTCCAATGATATGTATTGTTTGGGCTGAAAGAACCGCAACTTACGCACGCGTTCGGTTGAAACCCGGCTAGCAGTAAAGTTCGCCACGCATCCAGAGGCAAATTGTAAACGTACGTTGGCGATGTCTACTTTTTGGGAAAGAACAGGTAAGCCGACAGCTCGAATTTCTGTTACCGGAGAATTCACGAACGCAAGCACAACATCAAGGTCATGAATCATGAGGTCCAACACCACATCCACATCGAGCGAACGGGGAGTAAACACGCTCAAGCGATGAACTTCAAAAAACATCGGCTTAGTTATAAGCGGAAGTGTGGCGCGGAATGCGGGATTAAATCTTTCCAAATGGCCGACCTGGGCGATGCGTCCGAGCGATTCTGCTTCCCGGACCAGTTCGTCAGCTTCCGGGAGAGATGCGGCTAAAGGTTTTTCAATGACCACGTCTATTCCGGCTTGCATCAAGATGCGGGCAACTTCAAGATGCTGCGCTGTAGGCACGGCTACGGACGCTGCTTGCACTTCGTGATATGTATTGGTGAGCTGTTCTACCGAACCAAAAGCCCGGCAGCCGAATTCCTGAGCAACGACATCGGCTCTTGCAACATCCGGGTCAACAACTCCAACCAGGCGAACGGCCTCGCCCTCTTTAGCAAGCTGATGATAGACGCGGGCGTGATTACGTCCGAAGGCTCCGACGCCAATCACTGCGACATTTACAAGGTTCAATGTTTTCAGGGGCTCACTCTCGGTCAGGCAAGACTTCTGAGGATAAGAATAGCTCTAATTTAAACACAAGGAAACGATAAGCCGGGCCAAATGTCCAGAATTTCTTGGAAGCCTTCCCATAAAGTAACCGCAGCGCTAAATTTTCAACTTCTTTAGCAAAGCAATCTGGCCGGCATGATAGAGCGCATGTTGCACTGCTCCATGCAACATGAAGTAGAAATCATAGTCCTTGCCCGGAACTTGTTCAGCTAACCGGGAATCGGGCATTGCAGTGATCGCCGCCAGTAGCCCACCATGTTTGCGGTTAAGTTTTGCGAGAGCGCCCCGCCACGCGGCTTCGCTTGTATCTTGAACGTCTGGAAAGTTATCCGTCTTCTCCAACTGTAATGCTTCACCCTGCATACGGCGGAGGATCGCACCCTCCCAGGCGCTGATATGTAGAACCAATTCCCAAATAGAGTGTGCACTAGAAATCGGGCGAGCAGCAGCTCTGGCAGCATCGACATCAGCCAGAATTTCCAGCAATGCGGGACCATGCCAGGCTTCGCCTTTGAAAGCGCGGTAGAGTTGGTCGGCAATACGAGCAGTTTCGGAAGGAGCACGTAAATTCATTAAGAATTCTCAGTCAGCGATAATTGTAATTCCGGCTGCGTTGGCGGCCGTAACGATGGGATCACCGTCAATTAATAAACATTTACCCGCATCCAAGGCTAAACAACTTGCGCCAGCCTTATGCATGATTTCAATTGTTTTTACACCAATCACCGGAACATCGAATCGCAAATCCTGATTCGGTTTCGCAATTTTTACCACTGTCAGCGCCCGGCTCAAAATAGATGCGTCAGTATCGAGGGACTGCATGATCTGTCCGGCGCGTTCTATGGCAGCGTCAGTTCCTTCCATTGCCTCGATCGCCACACATGCAGCTTCTGCTACCACGACGGTTTGTCCGATATCATACTGCGCCATGTGTCGGGCTACGGTACGTCCATATTCGACATTCTTAAGCTCTCGCTCAGACGGTACACGGTTGGTCAGGACACCCGATTTCGCCAGGAGCGGTTCCAGCAAAGATGTTGAATTTTCGAGCGTGATGCCTTCATCGGCCAGAACTTTCGCCACGGCGCTGAGTAATGAATCGGTATTGCGCGTCCCAAGCGAAAGTAATAATTTAGCCAGCCGCCAATCGGGACGAATGCTGGAAAAAATCTGCTTGTGCTTAACTTGCCCAGCCATAACCGCTCTGGACACGTTTTCGCGCTGAAAAGTTTCGATGAGTTTCGAGAGTTCACCGAGCGAGAGCCAATGAACTGCCGCAGCGCCATGAGATTCGATTTCTGCGGGAGCTTCCTCTTTGATTGCAGCAACGATTACTTCAAGGCCATGCGCCCGCGCGGCATCGAGCACCAATAGGGGGAATCGGCCATTCCCCGCTATTACCCCCAGACGTTTTGAAGTGGTCAAGATTCGTCCTTAAGGATGCAGTTTAAAAGAGAAAGTATTGCCTGCTAGTCCGGAAGACTAAAGATCTTCTGGTCTCAACCCATTGACCAACTACTTGATCACCCCGCGCTCCGACTCTTCGATGAAGCGGATCAGCATTTCCACATCTTCACCCACATTTTGTTCTGCTTTCAGTTTCTCCAACGCTTGCGTTGTGTTCAGTTTCGAAGCGAGCAAGAGTTTATAAGCATGATGGATTTTGCTGATGCGCTCCTTGCTGAAACCTCGGCGTTCAAGACCGATCGCGTTCATTCCATAAGCATGAGTATCACGGGCCGCAACTGTCTTCGAAAATGGAAGCACATCTTTCGTGATTGTAGTTCCACCGCCAATGAAAGCGTGCGCACCGATGCGAACGAAGTGATGCACAGGACAGAGTGCCCCCACCTGAGCCCATTCCTCGACGATTACGTGTCCACCCAGTGTTGCGGCATTCGCCAGGATTACGTGGTCTTGTATCACACAATCATGCGCGATGTGAGTGTAAGCCATCACTAGAATATGGCTACCCATCCGCGTGATGCCGCCTCCTTTAATTGTCCCGCGATTGATCGTGACAAATTCGCGAATCTCATTGTGATTCCCAATCTCCAGCCGCGTCGGTTCGCCGGCATAACTAATATCTTGCGGCGCCATTCCAATGGAACAGAACGGGAAAAATTCATTGTCCGTGCCTATTTTTGTTGGTCCCTCGATAGTCACGTGGGAGATGAGATGACAGCCTTCTCCAATCTCCACCTCAGGCCCGATCACACAATAGGGGCCAATCTTGCAGGAAGGGTGTATCTGTGCACGTGGATCAATTATGGCGGTGGAATGAAAGTTCATGATTTCCGTAAGCTTGAAAATCGCAGGCTGGAATATGCGGCTATTTATGGGGCGAACGCACCGCTTTTAATTCCCGGAACTTGCTCCCGTTCCGTCCGTACTCACTCGCCCACGCGAACTGTCAATTAGCTGGCAGGTGACTATCGCTTCCGCAACGCGCTTTTCTCCAACATAGGCGATGCCCTGCATCCGTACTGCAATCATACGTGCGCTCTCGCGCCATCCTTTGCATTCAACTTCCAAGCGCAACTGATCGCCCGGTACTACGGGGCGGCGAAATCTCGCGCGCTCAATCCCGGTGAAAACCATCAGCTTATCCGTGCGGTCTTCTACTTCCGTAAGAAGCAGAGCGCCTCCGGCCTGGGCCAGAGCTTCGACAATAAGTACGCCCGGCATAATAGGCAGGCCGGGGAAATGTCCCACGAAGAAGGGTTCATTTACAGTCACATTCTTAATAGCGACGATCCGCTGCTTGCGGGTAAGATCGAGCACGCGATCAATCAGCAAAAACGGATAGCGATGAGGCAGAATGCGAAGAATATCGTTGATGTCCAATGTCGTTTTTGCCTGCTCTGGCGCTTCGGCAACGGGATGTGGGGCCTCGGTCATTCGAGTCTTTACAAGATCGACGATTATACTGTACCGCACCGTCTGGCAATTGGTGAACAAACTACATAGCTGATCATAAAAGGAAAAATGGGAAAGATTGGAAAAAAGTCTAAACCGGCTACGCGAATTTCCGCGCACAGTCCATCGCATTTGAAGCTCGACTCAAAAAGCATTCTGAATTATTTCGAAGAACGCCGGGAAGACATCATTCAAAGCATAAAGCAACTCGTGGAGATCGAATCTCCCAGCGACGTCAAGCAATCAGTCGACCGCCTAGGGGCAGTACTCGCGGGACGGTTCAGCGATCTCGGAGGAAAAGTCGAGATCCATAAAACCGAAAAGTTCGGCAATCACTTGCAGGTAAATTTCGGCCGAAGCGGCAGTAAGCCGGTCTTGCTGCTTGGTCATATGGACACGGTCTATCCAATTGGAACTATTTCGACCATGCCATGCCGCGTGGACAAGGAACGAGTGTGGGGGCCGGGAACGCTCGACATGAAATCAGGAATTGCACTGATCCTTCAAGCTGTTGAAGCGCTTCGAGATTGGCACGGAGATGATCTGCCCCGTCCTGTGACGATTCTCCTTGTCTCTGACGAAGAAGTGGGCAGCGATTCGTCGCGACATATTACCGAGGCACTTGCGAAAAAATCAGCCGCGGTCTTAGTAATGGAACCGTCGTTCGGATTGAAGGGAGCCGTCAAAACAGCCCGTAAGGGGGTGGGCGAATACATCATCAAGGTGTCAGGAGTAGCAGCACATTCCGGATTGGATTTCGAAAAAGGGCAAAACGCAATCCTCGAACTGGCGAGACAGGCCGGGAAAATTTCGGAAATGACTGACCTCAAACGGGGACTTACTGTCAATGTGGGTACAATCCAAGGCGGTACACGCGGAAACGTGATTCCTGCCGAAGCCAAAGCCACCATTGACGTACGAATTGCGCGAAACGAAGACGGTGCCGGGATTCATCGGGAGATCCGCTCACTCACGCCATTTAACCGCAGGTGCAAGATCGAGGTTATGGGCGGGTTTAATCGTCCGCCCATGGAGCGTACCGCAGGTGTGGCAATGTTGTATGAAAAGGCTTCTGTTGTAGCAAAGGAATTTGGCTGGAAACTTCAAGAAGCAGCCGTTGGAGGCGGTTCGGACGGGAACTTTACTGCGGCTCTTGGGATTCCCACGCTCGATGGACTTGGCGGGGTCGGTGAAGGAGCACATGCTAACCATGAATCCGTACTGATTTCGGAGTTGCCTCGCCGTGCAGCATTGTTGACTCGCCTCATTGAAATGATCTAACCGACCCAGCGACCGAATTACTGCGGTTCTTGCCAGCGCCTTAGCCTTTGACTCTAAGGTGCTCGAAGCCTAGAATTTAGCTTGTGAAGATGGTGAACGCGTAACATTCGTGTCCTTGGAGGTTTATATGGGTGAGGGATTATTTCAGCCGCTGCATCTGCTTGTGATCCTTGGCATTGCACTGCTGATCTTCGGTCCGAGCAAGCTGGCTGGATTGGGTAAGGGATTGGGAGAAGGTATTCGTAATTTTAAAGATTCGATGAAAGACGAGCCCAAAACTCCTCCCACAACTCCGGCGGATACTGAAAAGAAGGCTTAGTCGACTATTTCTGTAACCTGTAGCGGGATCAGAACATCTCTGGTACAGGTACAATAACCCTGAATGTCCACTCTGCCTCTTCCGATTGCCGCTTTTCTGGCAGGCTTAGTCTCTTTCCTTTCTCCATGTGTTTTGCCGCTGGTACCGGGATATGTTTCGTTGATCTCGGGCGTAGGCGTGGAAGAGTTAAAGTCGCAAGAAACTAATCTTTTCCGTAAAGTGATGCTGAACTCAATAGCCTTTATTTTGGGCTTCAGCGTTGTCTTTATCGCATTAGGCGCGATCTCAACGGAAGTGGGCCAGTTGATGGCGCATTATAAGTCCTTGCTGGCAAGGGTGGCAGGAGTCGTTATTGTTCTGTTTGGACTTCACCTGACCGGCATTTTCCGGATCAACGCTTTTTACGCAGACAAGCGGCTGCACAATGTAAAAGGTGGAAGCACGGCTGGCGGGGCATTTTTAATCGGTTTCGCATTTGCCTTCGGTTGGACGCCATGCGTAGGACCGATTCTCGCGGTCATTCTTGGCTTTGCCGCAGCACAGGACTCAGTCACAAAAGGGATTGCTTTACTGGCTGTCTACTCCCTGGGACTTGCAGTACCTTTTTTGCTGACTTCATTCGGCATCCAACGATTTTTGAAGTTTTATAGCCGCTTCCGCGCCCATATGCACGCGGTCGAAGTAGCCAGTGGAGGACTATTAATCGCACTGGGAATACTCCTGGTCGCGGGAAAATTTACTCTGTTGTCTAACTATTTATCATTTCTAGGACGCTTCGCACTTTGAGTTGAACGATTTTGCGTTTTTGTTAGGAGTTTTTGTGAAACGTGATCCAGTTGTAATCATCGTTGTTGCCATGGTTGTTTCCATGATGTTGGTTTATGGAATTCATAAAGCACGCCAGGGTTCTGGGCCAACCTCGGAAAACAGTTCTAGCTTGCAGGGTAAGATGGCTCCAGATTTCACCTTGACCTCGCTTGACGGCAAGACGGTTCGCCTCTCCGACTATAGAGGGAAAGCTGTGCTGCTGAATTTCTGGGCGACCTGGTGCGAACCATGCAAGATTGAAATGCCGTGGTTTGTCGAAATGCAGAAGGAATACGGAGCACAGGGGTTACAAATTCTCGGCGTTGCCATGGATGACGCAAGCCCAAAAGATATTTCTGACTTTGCCAAGCAAATGGGCGTGAATTATCCCATTGTAGTCGGGAAAGATTCTGTGGGCGACGCATATGGCGGGGTACAGTTTCTGCCTGCTACGTTCTATGTTGGGCGCGACGGCAAAGTAGTGGACAAAGTATTCGGGCTGAAAGGCCGCGGTGAAATTCAGGACTACATAAAGAAAGCCCTTGCCAGCGGCCCAGTTTCCCAAGCAAAAAATTAGGGTAGAGTTAACATCAGCTCCGCGAGCCGCATTACTTTTTCTATGAGAATAATTGGACGAGTATGCTGTTCAGCGCTGTTGTTAACGGTCACTGGATCAGCTCAGGATATTCCCGGTAAAAAGACCCCGTCTGTCACGATGACGGCAGTTCCGCTCCAGACTGTAACTCGTGGAAAATCGAACAAAATAGATCTCGAATTCCATGTAGGCTCGGGCTTCCACATCAATTCCAACAAGCCGACTCTCAATTATTTAATCCCGACAGCGCTAAAGCTGGATGCTCCTACGGATATCGTGCTGGGGGTAACATACCCGCCCGGAGAAGAAGCAACTTTCCCTTTTGCACCAGATGACAAACTCAGCGTGTACAGCGGAACCTTCAACTTGTCAGTAGGCGTGCGGCCGTTAAAAGGCATGCTGCCCGGTAAATACGTGCTCCGAGGGAATCTCAAGTATCAGGCTTGCGATAACGCCTCCTGCTATCCACCGAAGCAGTTACCAGTGGAGTTTGACGTCAAAGTGGTGAAAGGGCCACCGCCACCGCACCACAATCCAGCTCAAAGCCCGCATGTTCACTGAGCGCGGATGAAAGCTTCTGCTAGGCTGGCGCCGAAGTAGGCACCAGGTTCTGCACCGCTTTCAGCCTTGCCGTTGTGCGCTGTTTTCCCAAAGCAATCATAACTGCGAATAAGCTCGGAGCAACGCCCTGTCCGGTTAATGCGACTCGAGCGCCGTTAATCAATAATCCGGCTTTCACTTCCTTTTCAGCCGCTAACTCCCGCAAAACTTTTTCCGTTTCCTGCTCTGTGAAATTATCAGCATCTGCATATCGTTGCCCTAGTTCAACAACCATCTGCCGCACATTTTCGTCCTTCAGGAATTTGTCGGCGGCTGCCGAATCAATTGCAAAATCATCTGTGAAGAATGCGCGAAAAGATGTCGCAAAGTCCTTTAAGCTGCGCGCTCTCGGCTTCAATAGATCAATGGTCGATATTAGATATGCGATGTCATGCTCCGGCCTGATACCCGCTTTCTTCCACTCTTCTTCAATTAAAGGCAACAGTTTTTGCGCTGGGTAAGCGCGAATATATTCCGTATTGAACCAATCCAGCTTGGCGCGATCAAAGACAGCATTTGACTTTGAGATTCCATCAAGCCCAAAGAGTCGAATGAGTTCAGCGTCAGCCATTACTTCGGGTGTGCCCTCGGGAGGAGTCCATCCCATGAGTGCCAGAAAATTGCGGAACGCCTCTGGAACAATTCCCTCATCGCGGTAAGCCATGACACTGGTTGCGCCGTGACGCTTGCTGAGCCTGGTTTTATCGGACCCCAGAATTAGCGGGACATGAGCAAACACCGGCAAGGGCGCGCCAAGGGCATTGTAGAGAAGGACTTGCTTGGGAGTGTTCGAGATGTGATCCGCACCTCGGATAATATGCGAAATGCGCATATCAACATCGTCAGTCACAACGCTCAGATGATAGGTCGGGCCCCCGTCTGATCGTAACAGCACAAAATCTTCCAGCTCCGTATTGGCAAACTCCACTCGACCGAAAACAGCATCTTCGAACGCCGTGACACCCGATTCGGGGACGGCAAACCGTACAACTCCCGACTCGCCTGCTGACCATCGACGCACGGATTCTACAGGGGAAAGCTTCCGGCAAGTTCCTTCGTATTTGGGAGGGCGACCTCCGGTGGCAGCAATTTGGCGGCGTCGTTCCAGTTCATCCTTACTGCAAAAACAATAGTAGGCATGGCCAGATTGCACCAGCTTCGCAGCGTTTGCGCGATATATTTCCGTGCGCTGGGTTTGGTAGAACGGTCCTTCATCCCAATCCATGCCAAGCCATCTCAGTCCTTGCAAAATCCCTTCGACCATCTTCTCAGTGGACCGTTCGAGATCGGTATCTTCAATGCGAAGAACCAGGATTCCCTCGAAGTGCCGGGCAAATAGCCAATTGAACAATGCCGTTCTTGCTCCCCCAACGTGCAGATAACCAGTGGGAGAAGGAGCAAAACGAACTCGAGGATTCGAAATTTGCTGAGTGTTTCCGCTCAATGAGTTTGTCATTCGAAAGTAATCAGTCTTGATGTTACGGTTGGCGCAAAAGTAAGGTCAAGCAGCGCGAAAAGGCCTGTAGCAGCCCGCCATCCATGTACACTGAATCCCTTATTCCTTAAATGGGACCAGTGTCCTTTTATCCTGTTGTTTTGAGGTCAATCGTATGAAAGCATTGGAGGTTAACAGTTCCCGTTTTAATTAGAAACAGGAGAGCTTCTTTCAAGCGTGGAAACCTTAGCCATCAGCACGGTGATTGTTCCAGGAGTAGTCGCTTTGTTGCTCTTCCTGGTGTTCACCTATCTTTACGAACAAAGCCGCCAACCGTATTTTCGTGCCTGGCAAATTGGTTGGGCAGCTTACACGCTCCACTTTGCTCTTGATGCATGGGGTATGTTACGCGAACCCAATGCCATACTCTCACTAATTGCTTCACTGCTGCTGGTGGTAATGGCGCTGAGTATATTCGTGTCAACGCGTTTAATGCGCAGGCTGACTGGACCAGAACGGCGTGAGGCATTCCGGTTGCGCTGGTATGAGGCAGGCTTAGCCATAGTAGGCGTGGTAGTAGCCTACTTGAATTTGCGATCACACTTGACGAATGGTGTATTTCGGCCAGAGATCCTCCCTGACCCACATTTCCGCCTGGAAATAGGTCTCGCAGCTGTGCTGCTTTACTCTTCGTTCTATTTCTATCGTTACGGACACCGAAAAAATTCGATTGCATTCACATTGCTCGCCGTCTCTTTGGCGTTTTGGGCAATGCTGATGGCCGTCGGACAGTTGCACAGTTCGATTTTGGAAACGTTCGGCGTCGCAGGTCACTTACTCGGCCCTGTTCCTCAAATGCTGCTGGGCATTGCCATGGTAATGGTGCTTTTTGAAAATGAACGCAATGCTGTGCAGGAAAATGCCCTGGCATTTTCTACATTAGGTACCGACCCAATGCATTTGCTCGCGGCTGAAGACTTAATGCCAAGCATGCAAAGCATTCTGGACCGGCTGGTTGCTCCCCTACCAACAGATCGTGCGGTGATCTGTATTACCGAACGATGGCGTCCCGTGTTGCCCTCTGTTCAGCGCGGCTTTTCTCCGGAGTTTGTCAGCAAGCTCGGAAAGAGTGGTGCCGGAGAATACATCTGCGAACTGGCATATAGGCGTGGCGGATTTGTGACTTTCCAAAACGTTTCGGAAATGGCGGAGCCGCTCCCCGCGCTGCCCGGTGGAAAGTTCGAACAATTCCGATTACTGCTTGTGGAAGAAAATATCCGCAATCTCACGGCAGTAAGCCTGCAAACGCGCGAAAACAACTTTGGAGTAATTATTTTCCCTCATGCCGAACGCCGGGTTTTTGGATCCTCTAATCTGCGTCTGTTGATCGGACTCGCTTTGCAAATCGGATTGACGATGGAAAATTACGTCGTCATGCACCAAACTCAACGCCGAACCAAAGAGTACGAACTACTCACTCAGATTGGCCAGGTAATCAGTTCGCGGCTGGACCAGGACGAAGTACTGCGCGCCATTCACGAGGAGCTAGGCCAAATCTTTGATACCCGTAATTTCTATATTGCTTTTCAAGAAGGCGAAAATATCCGCTTTGAGCTCGAGGTTGAAAAAGGCGAGGTTCTTCCGAAACGATCCAGAAAAGTCATGAATGCCCTGACCGAATACGTAATTCATACTGGACAACCCTTACTGATCCGCTCAGAGCTGGAAAAAGTTCGTGAACGCCTCGGAGTAACTTACATTCCCACCGAACCTGCAAAGTGCTTTTGCGCCGCTCCCATTGTCTTTGGTGGTAAATCGTGCGGGCTTATGGCGGCAATGAGTACGGAACGTGAATTTGTGTTTGAGCAACGTGATCTCGAAGTCCTGCAAACTGCCGCTGGCCAGGTTTCTGTGGCGGTCGAAAACGCCCGCCTGTTTGCCGAAGAGCAACGGCGTTCCCGTCATCTGGCTTTCCTCAACAGCATTTCGAAAACTGCAATTTCCAGCGAAGACTCTGAGCAAATGCTGGCCGAAATTGTTAGCCACATCCAGAAAAATTTCCGTTTTGACCACATCGGTATTGGCATCCTGGATTATGCAACGAAAGATATTGAAATTAAGGCTGAGGCCGGAACCACCGCCAAGACACTCGGGAAACGTGTCCCTCTTGGCATAGGCATTTTAGGCCGTGTAGCTCGCACGGGAGAGACGGCTTTAGTACAGACTAGCGGCGATGCTCCTTTACAAGGTGTGCTGCCTGCGTCACGCGCAGTCCTGTGTATTCCAATCGCATATGGTGACACCTTACTCGGCGTTTTAAATGTCGAGAGCGAGAAGGAAGATGCCTTTGCTCCCCAGGATGTGCTAATCATGAATACCCTGGCAGATTTGTTAGCCACGGCCCTTCACAATTCTTTTGATTATCAAAAACTGCAGCAACAATCCATCACCGATAGTCTTACAGGAATCAAAACACGCCGTTTCTTCTGGGAGGCGCTTACTTCGGAATGGAGACGAGCTTCCCGCTCAGGCCGGGCTTTTTCAGTTGTTCTGATAGATCTCGATAAGTTCAAAGAAGTAAATGACACTCTTGGCCATCTTGAAGGGGACTTGGTGTTAGCGCGGGTCGGTCGCCTGCTAGAGCAAAAATGCAGGCAATCCAACGTCGTGGCCCGTTATGGAGGCGACGAATTCATCATTTTGATGCCAGACACGGGCGCAGATCAGGCCCAGATTCTGGCCGAACGCTTACGGCTCTGGCTTGCCACCGATCCCATGCTGAGCGAACATCACATTACAGGCAGCTTCGGCGTGGCAAGCTACCCGGTTCATGGGCTCTCTGCGGAAGATATTATTCGTGTTGCTGATGCTGGGATGTATGTATCCAAGCACGCTGGCGGAAACCGTGTCTCCGCTACTGAAGAATACGTCGATGACGAGAGCGGCTCCGTTCACCGCCACCTGATCGCAGGCTATATTGAAGGGTTTTTACAGCGTCAGCATACTGGGCCGGAACATCTGGAAGAGCTTATCGGTACGCTGAAACAATTTGCGGCACAGGAAGACCGAGATCTTCAATTATTGAAAGACTCGATTGAATCACTGGCGCATGCTGCGGAATTACGCGAATCACATAGTGGAGGAC
Source organism: Terriglobales bacterium (assembly GCA_035651835.1). Lineage (GTDB taxonomy): Bacteria > Acidobacteriota > Terriglobia > Terriglobales > Acidobacteriaceae > JAOAPG01. The sequence goes on along the minus strand of DASRFC010000032.1, from coordinate 131,147 downwards.
ATGGTCAGGGTGTATCCCGTTATTGCGAGGTCATGGGACGCGCCCTTGGATTTTCGCCGGATGACATAGCTAATCTGGGGTATGTCGCGCGCGTTCATGATGTCGGCAAAATCTTTGTGCCGGAACGCATTCTCAATAAATCAGGTCCGTTAACTGAAGAAGAATTTTATTTCATAAGAATGCACGCGCATTTGGGCGCGGAGATTTGCAGCACAATTCCGAACAGCGTGGAAATGCAAAAGGCAATTGAATGCCATCACGAAGCCTTTGACGGATCAGGATATCCCGCAGGATTGCGCGGAGAAGAAATCCCGCTGTGGAGCCGCATCATAGCCATTGCGGACGCCTTCACGAATATGACCACCGAGCACTCATTTGCTCCGGCAAGGACGAGCGATCAGGCGCTTGCGGAGTTAAGCAAGCTAAGCGGAATTCGCTATGATGGAATGCTGGTGCGTATTTTGATGCGCGAGCTTAAGGCCGAACGCGCATCGTCAAACCTGTAGAACTGGCTCCACTTGAAACTTCTCTTCTGAAACCTGACACTGTTCAGCATGAATTTCTCGTTCGAAAATAAAGTGGCGCTCATCACCGGTGGCTCGCGCGGAATCGGCGCTGCAACTGTACGCATGTTCGCCGCTGCAGGCGCTCGCGTTTTCTTCAATTATGAAAAAGCAAAAGAGCAGTCCGAAGCACTTGTCCGCGAACTTGGCAATAATAACTGTGCGGCCATCCAATGCAATCTTTCGGGTACGGAAACCGCTCGTGATTTAGTGGCGGCGGCGGTAGATCGTTTTGGCCGCCTCGATATTCTCGTTGCCAATCATGGGATTTGGCCGTCCGAGAATGCACCGATCGACCACATGTCTGATCAGCAATGGAATAACACGGTTGCGATTAATCTGGACAGTGTTTTTGGCCTGATTAAGCATTCCGTGGCACAAATGAAGAAGCAAGGGAAGTCCGCGAGCGCAGCGGGCCATATCGTATTGGTAAGCTCAACCGCCGGACAGCGTGGAGAAGCCTTTCATTGTGACTATGCCGCAACCAAAGGAGCTCTCATCAGCATGGTAAAAGGGCTCGCAACCGAGCTCGCCCGCGACGGAATTTACGTAAATTGTGTAGCTCCGGGATGGGTTGCAACTGATATGTCTGCTTCGACTTTGGGGGATTCTACAGCGCGGGAGGCTATCTTTAGAACCATTCCCCTGGGCCGTGTCGGAAAACCGGAGGAAATCGCTGCGCCTATCCTATTTCTTTGTACACATCAGGCTGGGTTCATCACGGGAGAAATCTTTAACGTGAATGGGGGGGCCGTTCTGGTTGGATAATCCCCACGCGGTTCACTCTATATAAAGGTCTAGGCAGCTACAATTGCCGTGACCGCGTCTAACTATAGGAAAGCATGAAGGTTTTTTTCTCCCTCTTCTTAATAGTATTTTCCCTATCAGCCGCGGCGTTAGCCCAGGCAAGCCCACCCTCGGCTGGTACATCCCCTGGCAGCACCTCTCAGCCACTCCCCACTGACCAGCAAAGCGCTCTGAAGGCCAGAGCCTTGCTTGATCAAATGATTCAGGCGCTAGGTGGACAGGCTTACTTAAACATCCAGGACATCTCACAAGAAGGCCGTACCTATAGTTTTCATCTTGGGCGCCCTAACAGCGCAGGAACGATGTTCTGGCGGTTTTATAAGTTTCCAGACAAAGATAGGGTCGAACTAACCAAAAAACGCGACGTGATCGAGATATTCAACGGCAACAAAGGATACGAAATCACTTACAAGGGAACTCGTCCGAATGACGATAAAGAATTGGCCGACTATCTGCGCCGCCGCCATTACGGTCTTGACTGGGTGCTTCGGAGCTGGTTATCCGAGCCCGGAGTTGCCCTGTTCTACGAGGGACAAACCGTCGCTGACCAAAAATCAGCCGAACAGATCACGATCATGAATTCAAAGAACGAAGCGGTTACCCTATACATCGACCTTAATACCCATCTTCCAGTTAAGAAGAGCTTTTCCTGGCGTGATCCGACGGATAAACAACGCAATGTCGAAGATGAGATCTATGATAACTATCGCCCGATTCAGGGCGTTATGACTCCTTTCGATGTAACTCGCTACTACAACGGAGACATGTCGAACCAGCGATTCATGACCTCGGTCAGCTTTAACAAAGGACTAAACGATACTTTGTTTGAAGCTAATCCTAGCAATACCTCGAAAAAGTGACTCAGGCCTCTTAATTTATTAATCCATTTATTTTCATATATTTAAAAGGAGCAATAGCACTCCCTAAACATGGGAAGTAGAGTACTGTGGCTAATTTGCCACAGTCAGAGTTTACAAGGTGAATGTAATCTTATGGCAGATCACGACTTATATTCTTTCTGAGACACGAACAAACAATCCGCTCGGCAGTAGAGTGCCGCGGCATAGGTCTACATAGCGGAGCTCCGGTTTTCCTTCGCATCCTTCCTGCTCCGGCGGGAGCCGGTATTATTTTCCGCCGCTCTGATCTCGATGGCTTCGAAGTCGAGGCCACTGGCCGCAACGTAGCGCGCGTGAGTTACGCAACCAGCCTCATGAAGAAGGGCGTGCTCATCTCTACAACCGAGCACCTTCTCTCCGCCTTCATCGGTACCGGAATCGATAATGCCATCGTCGAGCTGGACAATCTTGAGCTTCCCATTCTCGATGGCAGTGCGCAACCATTTGTGGAACTCATCCGGAAAGTGGGAATTCGTGCGCAGCGCCGTTCTCGCACTTATCTCAGAATTCTTCGCGAACTGGAACTGCGGGAAGGGGACAAATTCATTGGGGTTTATCCGGCAGAAAGTTACTCCGTTTCCTACACCATTAACTTCCCTCACCCACTCATAGGGAAAGAAACCTTCTGTGTAGATTTATCCGATGGGAATTATCTGAGGGAAATTGCGGCTGCTCGTACATTCGGATTTCTGCATGAAGCCGACGCTATGCGCCAGCAAGGCCTGATTCGTGGAGCTTCTGCAGAAAACGCAATCGTCCTGACACGTGAAGCATTAATGAACCCGCCATTAAGATTTGCCGATGAGTTTGTGCGCCACAAAATTCTAGACCTTATAGGCGACTTGGCTTTGCTCGGAAAACGAATTCTCGGAAATGTGGTTGCTGACCGCGCCGGCCATGCCATGCACACTGCGTTAGTGTCCCGCCTTCTAAGGGATCGTTCGTTGTGGGAAGAAACGACAGTCGAAGACGATCAAATCCCGAGACGGCCCGTAGCACAGGCCTCCGCTCACCAAGGTCTATAACGAAGGGCAGAAGCTTAATGCGTGCGCAATCGAAAAAATAGCATTATTCCCAACGGTTGCGAACCGTAAATCGGTTTTAGATCGCCAGGGACTCCATACCAAGTCAATTGGCCGCCAATTGCAGTGGATAGATGAGGAATGTGTCCTATCTCCCGGTCGTAACCAGCCGTATACGCTTGCACCCGGGTAAAGTATCTTTCGCTAAAACCGGTCGGCTTGAGATTTTCTCCCAGCAGAAGTTCATCTGTCCGATCGACATTTTCGATTCGCGACCAGACATAATTTTTCTTCATGAAAAGCAGGGTAGATTCAAGTAAATAACCATTGCCAACGTTATTATCCACGAGGCTCTGGTTGCGCCCCCATAACAACATAGAGGCCCAGTTTCCATCATGTAATGGACGGTTGTACATCAGCGATGCCGTCATCCGCCTGACATTTTCGTTCGGATTGAGTGCTTCCGGACTGTGCAACTGCCCAATGGAATATTGGAAGCTCCAGTTCTGAAGCGGATTCACGGTGACACGTGTAGACCATGAATCAATCTTGCCGGAGTCGATGTTCCAGCGAAATTCATCGGGCTCGCGGCCGTGAAACCCTGATGCTTCCAGTCTAAAGTTGCGATGAGTTATGCCCACTGTGACTACGTCGTCGGCGATATGGGTGGAGTCTTCCAGATGATGTCCAAGCGGTGCGATGGGATCTTCCGATGCTGAAACACGATGCGGATAGGCAATTGGTCCGAGCGCTGGATCACCCATTGGGGCCGCATAGAATGAAAGTAAAGTATTCTCGTTTAGTTTGTAGTCGTATATGGCGGCAAGCTCCATGAAAAAGTCGTGGGGGTGTTGTCCGTCGACAATAGGTTTGCCAAACGCCGTCTCGCCTTGTTGGAAAAGCTCTGGATACCGCCTCTTCGACACAGTTGCGGGTTCCAGGCTTAGCATTGTCCTCAGAGTAAACGTGCCACTACCGAGCCTGCGTTGCGCCATTGGCATGATCCAATTTGTCGAGAACAGCTTGTCGGCTCCACGTGGCCCAGTCTGCTGAATTTCATTTAGAAAAGCTTCCCCGTGGAACATGAGCGTCCACTTGCCCTTTATAGCCATAAGCATTTCGAAGGGAGTCGAATTTGGCTCTGTATCAGTTCCGGCTGTAGCGTGCTTCTCGATAAGTTCGATGAGCGAACCGGATTCCATGCCCATCTTTTTCTTCATGTCCGGTCCTTCATCCATTCCAGGCATATCTTCCATTTGCATTTGCTGACTTATATTGTCTTTGGCGCTCACTTCTCGATGGACGCTCTGTGCTGAAGCGGTCACCACGCTTAACACTCTAATTACAACGATCAGAAATAAAATTATGTGAAATATCCGCACATGCGCTCCTGGCAACTTGCAGCTCGATCCAAAGTGGAAAGAGGTCTCTGGCCGTAAATTAGTTTTGCGGCTCGAAGAAGAAAAATCTCAGGATTTAAGTAGTTCTAGACGCGCAGGAGTCTGTGATTAACAGGAGGCCCGGAGGCGATTTCAGGGCTGCGCCATGGCACACTAGGCTTAATTATTACAACCCGTTCGAGCGATGATAATGAAGAAATGTGCGCAACCGAAGGGTTTGGCGGATTCGTGACCAGAAAGGCAGTATTGTGCGCTGAAATACAACAATGGTGACCATCTGACTCAGGAATCGGCGCACGTTGATTGTGGTTGTGACAAACGCCAGAAGAAGTTTGTGCGGAAACGATAGTCGACACCGGGAACTCGCCAGTTAAAAACAACGAAGCGGCCGCCAAAACTAACGCGATCAGTTTGGGTCTCGACTGAATCACTTGAGTATGATGCGACACAGCGAATCGAATAGTTAATTCAAAATATACCGAAACTTCTATTTAATGTGACAGGTTGCCAGCCCACGCTTTTCTAAATATTGCTGGTGGTAGTCCTCGGCTTCAAAAAACGTAGTTGCGGGAACGATCTGCGTGACGATTGGCTCGCTGTAGCGATGGGCCTGCTTGAGTTTTTCTTTCGACGCATTGGCTTCAGCCTCCTGCTCCGGTGTGTGATAAAAAATTCCGGAGCGATACTGCGAACCGTAGTCTGGGCCTTGGCGATTGAACTGGGTTGGATCGTGGTTTTCCCAAAAGACTTGCAGCAATTTCTCGTAAGAGAGCGTTGCAGGATCGTAATCGACTTCGACTGCCTCGGCGTGCCCTGTCCGGTCGGTGCAAACATCTTTGTAGGTAGGATTCGAAGTATTGCCTCCGATGTACCCGACGCGTGTTGAGATAACACCAGGTAGTTCACGAAATGCTGCTTCAACTCCCCAAAAACATCCGGCGGCAAATGTTGCTTTAGCCATACATTTTACTCCTAATCACTGTTGCTAATTGGATGCGGAATATAGAGAAAAGTGTCAGGCACTCCAACGAAACTCACTCCATCACCATGCCGCCAATTAAATCACTTAAGTGCTCAATCTGATGCCCTATGCACCAGGCTGCGAGTTCTTCGACAATCTTCTCGGTTGCTCGCGGGTCCCAATAACTTGCAGTCCCAATTTGCACGGCGGTAGCCCCGGCCAGCATAAATTCGATGATGTCGGCCGCAGTCGAGATTCCACCCATCCCAAGGATCGGAATCCTGACTGCTTTGGATGCGTCATAAACCATGCGCAAAGCAATCGGCTTGATGGCAGGTCCTGAGAGTCCAGCTGTAACATTTGCAATGCGGGGTTTTCGAGTTTCGGTGTCGATTGCCATTGCAACAAATGTATTTACGAGGGAAATCGCGTCGGCGCCAGCATCCTGAGCAACCCTAGCCATTTGCGCGATGCTGGTCACATTCGGAGAGAGCTTAACAATAAGGGGCCGTTGGGATATTCGTCGGGCGGTGGTTACCACTTCATCCAGAGAACGCGGGTCGCTGCCAAACTGAATTCCGCCATGCGCGGTATTTGGGCATGAAACATTTAGTTCGTAGGCAGAAATGCCTTCGCCTTCGTTCAATATTTGAATAGTCCGCTCATAGTCTTCTCGCGTGTAGCCGAAAATATTGGCGAACACGACCGCATTTTTTATCTGCTGCAGCTTCGGCAGTTTTTCATCGACGAAAGCGCGTGCGCCGATGTTCTGTAAACCGATAGCATTGAGCATTCCCGCTGCGGTTTCATAAAGGCGGGGTGGCGGATTGCCTGCCATCGGCTCCTTGGAAAGCCCCTTCACAACGAAACCGCCCAGCCGGTCTAGATGAACAATATCTTCAAATTCCACACCGTAGCCGAAGGTTCCGCTGGCGGCAATCACCGGATTTTTGAGCTGAATTTCGCCGACACTGACACCCAGATCAAGAGACCTTCCGTCCGACGAGACAGGCATTACCGGGCACCTCTCGCAGAGGAGTGACACTTAAAGGCGAGGATCCACCCACAACGGGGAATTCGGCAGAATGGAATCATTCTTGAGGAACCGTCATCCAGTGTTAGTTTACAGGGTGTTTAGCAAATGCGTGCGATCCGCACCTTTTTGATACAGTAATAGTTCTTCCATGCTTGATCTCAATTTCGTTCGTGACCACCTGCCATTTGTCGAAGAAAAGCTGCGCCAGCGCGGCATCGATCCTGCGCAGGTTTTGAAGGATTTCCCACAAGTCGACGCCCAGAGACGGCAGGCTATAGCCGCGGCTGAGTCCCTAAAGGCACACCGCAACAAGATTTCGGAAGAGATTGCGAAGAGGAAGAGAGCCGGCGAAGATGCTGGCGATCTTCTCGCGGAGAGCAGAAATTTCCGGGAACAGATTCAAGAGCTCGAAAGGGCTGCAGAAGAATACGACGACCGGATGCAGAAGGTTCTAGTAGGTCTCCCGAATATTCCGCATGAGAGCGTTCCGGTAGGTAGCAGCGCTGAAGACAACGCGGAAGTTCGTCGTTGGGGCGTACCGCCGGAATTTGGCTTCACTCCCAAACCACACTGGGAAATTGGAGAGCAGTTGGGAGTTCTCGATCTGGAGCGAGCTGTAAAAATTACTGGTGGACGCTTTGCTTTGTACTGGGACATGGGAGCGCGTCTCGAGCGTGCACTGGCTAACTTCATGCTGGACCTGCATACTCGCGACCATGGATATACGGAGGTTCTGCCGCCATACCTAGTGAATTCAGACTCGATGTACGGAACTGGACAGCTTCCGAAATTTGCTTCTGACTTGTTCCGTGTTCCACACGGCGATAAAGACTTATGGCTGATTCCGACGGCGGAAGTTCCAGTCACCAATATTTATCGTGATGAAATACTGGACGCCTCACGTCTGCCGGTTTCGCTGACTGCATACACGCCATGCTTTCGCAGCGAAGCTGGATCGTATGGAAAGGATGTTCGCGGCATTATCCGCCAGCACCAATTTCAGAAAGTAGAGCTGGTCAAGTTTGCGCGTCCGGAAGATTCTTACGAGCAACTCGAGAAACTTACTAATAATGCCGAAACTGTCCTGCAAAAACTCGGCCTGCATTATCGGGTGATGTCTTTGTGCACCGCCGATATGGGTTTCTCTGCCGCCAAAACTTACGATATTGAAGTGTGGTTGCCTGGGCAGCAGCTTTTCCGCGAAATATCATCCTGCTCTAACTTCGAGTCATTTCAGGCGCGGCGAGCAAATATTCGTTTCCGGCGGGAAGGCAAAGGGAAGACAGAATTCGTACATACCCTAAATGGGAGCGCACTCGCCGTGGGTCGCACATGGCTAGCCATCGTGGAGAACTATCAGCAGTCCGACGGCAGCATATTAGTTCCCGAAGTTTTGCGGCCATACATGGGAGTAGACCGAATCACGCCTAAAAAGTTCTAAACCGAACCGCCTGAGCGACTATCTAACCGACCCACTATACGTTTGGCAGGATGCTTCTTGCCTGATACCCGTTGATGGTCTACATTGCCAAAGACACGGAGGACACTCTAGACTTGAGCAGGGCTGAGCTAACAACGACGAATGCGGGCGCGCCCTCCGTGCCAATGTCTGGAATCTGGCGGACAATTCGCGACTACATTCTGTGGTCCTATGACCGGGGAACGATTCAGTATGACGTTATGGTCACGCTGATTTTAATCTTCGTATTTTTCTCGCCTTACTGGATTAATTTCAAGGACAAGCCTGTTCCGCATAGACCGCATCCAAGTGAAGTAGTAGTTGTACCGGACGGAGATGGTGGCCTGATTTACCAAGTCGAGAGTTCGGCAGTGACCGGGCACGACGATGGAGGAGTACGCGATGACTTGCTGCGCGTCATCGAACCCATATCAGGCGAGGTTCGCATCCAGAGATATGAACTGGTACATGATCGTTTCGGACGTGTGTTGAGTTATAAGGTCTGGGTTCGTCGAGACTAGTGCGTTAGAAACTAATAACTACTAATAACTAATGAAAAGCCAAATACACTGCACATGTCTGCTATTAGTATTAGGCACGGTTGCGTCCGTATCGGCAATACAATCCGCTCCGCCATCGTCTACACCAGCCAATGCACAATTCGCCGACAATTCATCCCAAAATGCTGAACTCGAAAAAGTGCTCAGCAGGATGGATACTACAGCTGCAAGCTTTCGCGGCGCGGAAGCCAATTTTGAATGGGACCAATACACTAAAGTTGTCGATGAAACTGATAAACAGACTGGAAAAATTTACTTCAGACGATCGAATAATCAAATCGAAATGGCTGCGGAGATCACAAGTTCCAATGGCAAGCCACTGACCAAATACGTACTTTTTGCAGATGGGAAAGTCCAGGTCTACCAGCCCAGCATTAGTAATCAGATCGATGAATACAGTACTGGCAAAAACAGAGAAGCGGTCGAAAGCTTTCTGGTGCTTGGTTTTGGTGGATCTGGCCATGCCATGCTCAAATCTTTTGTTGTGTCCTATTTAGGGCCGGATCAGGATGTCGCAGGAGCGGTGAAGCTTAACCTCGTTCCGAAAGATGAGAAAGTTCACAATATGTTTGATCACATTATTTTGTGGATTGACTCGATCCGCGGAATATCCGTCCAGCAACAGCTTTTTACCGGACAAGGTGATTATCGCCTGGCCAAGTACTCGGACATTAAGCTAAACGAAAAAATTTCGGATTCTGTTTTTAAGCCGAAAATGACTGGTAAGACGCAGGTTGTATCTCATTAGGAAACAGTAGGTGCACTCATTAGCAGGCTCATTGAAATTTAGGGGCTGAAAAAGGTTTAAGCCAGCGGTATACTGCAATCTCGGGACCTTGGCTGCTCGGGGCACAGGGTGGAGAAGAGTCCGTGAAACAATTTTGCCACATTAGGTTGAGTTTTCATGGCCAGAGTATTCACGATTCCCGTTCCTCCCAATATTGTCGCTCGCAAAAGACGTGAGCGTGATCCCGATCCCCGTTATGTAGACGGCCAGCGCCAGCTGGTAGACGCGATGAGATATCTCACGCAAGCGGATCCGGTGGCGAATCGCGAGGCAATCCAGCTGATTTCAGAACACGTGCGCACCCGTTTCAGAATGACGGATTCCCCGCTGATCTCAACCACAGATTAGGACGAATATTATTGCTTTCGATACTAGTTAAAGGGAGAGCACTATGCTCCCCCTTTCTATCTTCCGTCAACCTTTAGAAATAAAACTTCAAAGCTAATTGGATGATTCGTGGATCTCTCGCTTGGGTAATTTGCCCAAAGTTGGCGTCAAATCCATTGTGATCAGGGTTCATAAATTGCGCGTGATTAAAGGCATTGAAGAATTCCGAGCGGAATTCGACTGACTTCGATTCTCCGAATTTGAATGTTCTCCCAATTGTTAGATCAAAATTATTCCGACCTGGTCCCCGTAGAGAGTTCCTTCCCGAATTTCCGAAAGTAAAGGTTGGCACATTGTTGCAGTCGTACGCTGTGGGATTGAAGTAGAAATGTTGTGGGGTGAGGGGAGTTGCCCCAAGACAATTATTCGTTATAGGGTCAACCGAAAAAATTCTTGTTGAGCGAGGATCGAAGATTTGGGGCGTCCCGATCAAATCTGCACGATCAAGAAACGTATTCTGCTGACTGGAATTAGAGTTAGAAAAAATAGTAAAAGGTGTCCCGCTCTGAAAGCTAGCGATGCCGCTGGCTTCCCATCCCTCGGTAATCTTGCGTAAGAGTCCGTTTCCATTACGGAACGGACGATCTAGCGGAAGATCCCACACGCCGCTGATAACAATACGATGGGTCACATCAAAATTTGCCAGACCTCGATCAAAAGCAAAGTTAAAAGGGTCTGTAAAGAGCGAACTGTTGTATCGGAACCCTGACTGCGTGTCGATAGTTTTTGCGAGAGTATAAGCGCCGCGAACATTAAATCCGTGGCTGAACCGCTTGTCCACTGTGAATTGAAACTGATTGCTGGAAGATGATCCTGCGCTAAGGTCGGTTAGCAGCTGCAAAGCGCCTGTTGGAGACGAATTTGGGTTAGTCGGATCGCTGCAACCCGCCAGTGGACGAGCGCAATCGGGGTTGGTGAATGGACCATTGGGGTCGCCTGCGGAGTTAATTAACTGTTGCTGCATGATGCTGGGTGAGGGTGGATTAACGTCGGCGGAAACTATCGACTTACGAGAGAAACTGCCCACGTAATCGGCTTCAATTAATGTGTCTTGCGCCAACTGATATTGCAGACCAAAGTTTACATTTTCGGAGTAAGGTGTCCGAAAGTGAGGATCGGCAACGTAGGCGAAGGAGATGGCTGGCGTTCCAAAAGTTGACCCAACTTTTCCACCAGTGGGAAAAGGATTTGTCTGATTGAAGGCGGTGAATGGGTCTGCAAAAGGATTTATTCCTGGAGGAACGTTTGTATAAGTTGGAGGCGTTATATCGGTAATGGAACCAAATGGGGCTTCACCTCCAAACTGGAGGTTCAGCGCGCCGTCTTCAATGTCGTAGAAGATTCCGAAACCTCCTCGCACCACTAGCTTGGCATTACCAAGCGTATCCCAAGCGAAACCAAATCGCGGTGCGAAGTTATTGCGATCCGGATAAGTCAGAGAATTATTGGGTGTGCCGGGATCTCCCGGGTAAAGGATGCCCTTGGGTGCGCCGGGAAATTTTGTGGATTGCTGGCCCGGGAAGAACCCCAAAATTTCGTTGTGTGGATCTTGTAGAGGAGTGTTGTACTCGTAGCGCATACCGAAATTCAAAGTGAATCTCGGCCGTATTTTCCAGGCATCCTGCCCGAAGAAATGCCAGGAGGTGGTTCGAATCCCATATTCAGCTTTTGAAAACTGCTGAAAATTGTCAAAAAATCCACCAACAAAGTCTGCTAAGTAATTGCCTGTGAAACTCTGGAGACCGCCAAAATCAAAGACTCCGTTGTTGTCAAAATCGAAGTTAAAATTGTTCCGGATTCTTCGTATATCTGCACCAAACTTCATATCGTGACGACCATGGTTAATAGTGACACTGTCCTGCCAATGGAAGGTCACGTCGTGAAGCCTGGTAGGACCTTGAGGACTCGGCCCGAGGTTAAAGCTTGTGGTCTGGAGAACTGGAGGAGCAGTGCCAGCCGGATCATCGGGATTTACATTGGTGAAGCCAAGCGCGGATGGCGAAGTAGTGTCATGCGGTGTCGATTGCAAGGTTGCACTACGATTAGATCCAAAGATGAACTCATTGACAATCTTCGGACTAAAGTTGTGGAGCCATGAAAATGAGCCAAATTGCGTGCGAAGTGGTGAACTGAACCCGGAGCCAATGGGAACATTTCCTCCTGTCGTGGCGCCATTGACGACCAAAAACGGGTAGTCCTGCCTAAAGTCGTCGATTACGTAAGATCCATAAATAGTATCGTTCTGACCAAAATGATGATCAATTCGCACAATTCCCTGATCGTCATTTAATACGGCAACTGGTGAGGACACAAAATTGTTACCTGGCAGGTTAGGTAAAGGGAGATACTTGGAGATGTAATTCGCTGTAACTGGATTAACCGGAACCTGATTGTTTGTATATGGAGTGCCAACCTGAACAGTTACTGGACCATTTGCCTGATCGGTACACGTTACGCTCGTAAGCGGTTGAGTGGGGTTGAAAAGTTGCCCAGAGTCAAATTGGGGGTCACTTGGCTGGGGATTAGGGCAAATCGGGCTACCGGTAAATAGTTCTTGGAAGTCACCAGTTCGTTCAGCCGGGCTCAAAACTTGCAATATTGGGGCAATTTGGCCTTCATGTTTGCGTACACCCTGATACGAAATAAAAAAGAACGTTTTATCTCTGATAATGGGTCCACCCAGCGTTCCTCCAAACGTGTTTCGCTTGAAAGGAGTTACCGCTGGCAGGAAATAGTTTCGCGCGTTCAATGCCTCATTTCTAAAAAATTCAAAAACATCGCCATGATAGCGGTTCGTTCCTGACTTGATGACTTGATTTACTATCCCACCCGACGTGCGCCCAAATTCCGCACCATAGTTATTGGTAAGGATCTTAAATTCTGCCACCGCATCTGGGTTGGGGTCGACAACAGCATTGTTGCCCAAGAAATCATTGTTATCGGTTCCATCTATCAAAAAGCTGACGGACTCGGAGCGTTGACCGCTCATCGAGAATGGATTGCCACTACCGTCGTCATCATCGGGTGGGAAAACACCCGCTTGCAATAATCCGAGTTGAAACGTATCGCGCTCGACAAGAGGAAGGCTTTCAATCCGGCGTTGTGTTTCTACATTTCCAAGCGTGGCACTGACTGTGTCAACTTGTGTTACGTCTCCCGTCACTTCAACGACTTGGCTCGTTGCCCCAACTTGAAGCACAATGTCGAGCTTGGCGTTCTGGTTGACATTCAGCACAATTCCTTCTCTAACGTATTTTCGGAAACCAGATTGTTCGACACTTAGGCGATATGTCCCAATTGGAACAAGGGTGAAAAGATAAGAGCCGTCATCGCCCGCTTGGATGGTTTTTGAGATGTTCGTTCCAGTATTGGTGAGTGTAATAGGCGCTTTCGAAACCACGGCACCACTAGAATCTTTGACCGCGCCGGAGATTGTCGCGGTGGTTTCGGCGGCAGTGGCCGTCAAACAAAATAGGGTTGTAATTGTCGCAATCAGAAAAAGAATCAATAAATTAGGAAGAAGCGATTGCGGATGGCGTTTCATAAGGGCCCCTTATTGTTTCTCCGGAATGTGACTGGCTATCTCAATAACTCGAGAAATCTATACAGCCAAGCATTCTGCTATTACTCATGCGCAACTTACAAGCCTTTTCTACAATGATTTCCGCAATACAGGAGATAAGTTTCAGTTATTGCAAATGCGATATTTCAAAATGACTGGCGGTCAAGTCGAGTGACCCGCGCATTTCGGAATGAGGCGGCGGCGAGAATGATCATAACCGGGTACATTTCGAGCGTATAACGCGGTTCGGGGTTTTCCAGCGTTCCCAAAAATACAGATCGCAGAATTACAAACGTGAGTAGCAGCATCAAGTGAGGCATGGAGCGTGACCGCATTAATCCCATGATAGCCAGGGCAATGTATAGAAGGTTGATGATTCCCAGGCTGACTGCCCACACCGATCCCATCGGATCGTCATTGAACTCCCACCACCTCGGGTCCAAGGGAAGGAGTTCCGTCCGGGGCCTTAGCCACATATCGGCAACGCGTAATACTGGTAGCCAAACATAATAGCGGAGCGGATGCGCACGAATGCGATCAACCGCAATCGCAGAAAAGCGCACATCAAGATCGGGAGTAACATGCAAATTCTGATCGTAATCCGCAATGAGTTGGTTAGTTTGCTCCCGTTGTTCCGGCGAATCAAAAGCTCGCGCCGGGAGTTTTGCCGGATCGATTGTGTCGCCGGGAACGGGCCAGTAGATCTCTTCGACAGAAGCGTAATCGGCCATCCACGTCTTTACCCAGCGATTGAAGCCCATGGGAACGAATTCGTCTTCTTCGTTGGCATACCGTGGCGCCAGTGGCTCGAATCTGTTCATGGTATGTAGGTTGCGCAAAGTCCAAGGCACAAGGGGCACGACAGCAAACAGAGCAAAAATCAAACCCGCTTGCAAAATGGAAACGTACTTTCGCCGTTCGCGAATTCGAAGAACCAAAAGCCAAATTAAATAAATTCCAATCGATGCCAGGAGCAAGCCGCCGTCTGGCCGTAGCAGAATTGCGGCTCCCACCGAGAGTCCACAACCAATCCATGGGGCTAGTCGTCCACGATTCAGTTCTTGAATGCCTACAACTGCTAAACCCAAAGCCAGCGTAGTAAAAAAAATTTCCAGCGTTTCCGTTAATGCGGCTGCTGCGTACTCAGCAAGAAATGGACAAATTGAGCCCAGCAGAAATGCCGCTTTCGCCGCGCGCTCAGAAATCAGACGTCGAGCGATATCGGCAATGAGGAGACAAGTACCAATATCCACGAACATCTGAACAAACAGCACGGCCCGGTAATGCTCCATACCGAAGATTGAGAACACCAGGGCGAGAAAACCGGGATAGCCCGGAAGCCTTATGTAGGTGGCGGAGATATCGTTTGCCGGACCGACTCCATAAACGCCATGCAAAAGCCAGTTCTTCGCAATATCGCCGTAGATGAACGAATCGGTTGTGACGCCAGGATAACGAAAAATAAAAAACAGCCGCAACGCGACACCGGCGAGGGCCGTGAGCAGGAAAAATCGTGATTGTTGGCGCACCAGGTCGCGCAAGAAAGTGAATATATCGTGTTTTGACTGATCTTTACACTTGCCACTTTTGTAAAGAAGCCGGGTTATCTTTAAAGGGTACTGGTTTGACCCTTATCTTTTCACGGCTTAGGATGTAAGTGGTTTATTTTTCATGGCGAATCCTGTTTTTTTCGATCCAAAGCAAGCCCGCTGGCGGCGTATGCGCCGGGGTTTCGACGTCGCTGGCATTGCGTTAATGTTACTGGTCATATTTTTTATTTACACAGCTTTACACAACGAGCCGTTGCCTGAACTTCTTCTTCAATTTCAGAAACGCCCTTACCACGCGCTGCGGGAAGCAGAAAAAGAAAAGGCAAAAGAACACCGGAAATTGCTCGCAGCACGTCGTGGATACCATAAAGCCAAATCCACTTTGTCGCAGGCGGAGCTCAACGCGGAAGAAGGGGTACGAGCCGGTTTCTATGTCCCATGGGATGCAGCCAGCTTCTCATCTTTGCGGGAATATGCCCGCCAAATCGATATTTTGTATCCGGAGTGGCTGCACGTTCTTACACCCGATGGGCGATTGCAAGGTGTGGATCAGCAGACCAATAAATTTTTTGACGTCGTGCAAGGAGAAACTGTTCACGAAGTCGATGACAAAGTCATGCCATTCCTCAAGTCTGAAGATACAGGAATGGAAGTTTTCCCCCTGGTCAATAACTTTGATGGCGCAGATTGGGTAGATATCTCCGCATTCTTGAATGACCCGGATGCTCGCGACCGATTTCTTGATCAGGTCGACAATTTTTTAGATAGCGATAAGTATCACGGCCTGATGGTGGACTTTGAGGCTTTCCCCAAGAAGGGGCAGGCAGGATTCCTTTCTTTGCTCAACGAACTTTCCGCTCAACTTCATGCGAAGGGTATGAAACTCTACGTCAGTGTGCCCAGTCACAACGATGAGTGGAATTACGGAGCTGTAGCCGCTGCTTCCGATGGCGTCATATTGATGAACTATGACGAGCATTATGGAGGTGGAACAGCAGGTCCCGTCGCATCACAAGATTGGTTTGTCAACAATCTGAAGTTTGCGACAAAGGTGATTCCCAAAAGCAAGCTGATTTGTGCGATCGCTAACTTTGGATATGACTGGGCCGAGAAGCCGAAGCATGGAAAACTCCCAGCCGATGAAAAAGACAAGAATCAATCGGTACAGGATGCATGGTTGACTGCGCGTGACTCCGAAGAAGATGTAGATTTCGACGGCGACAGCATGAATCCTCATGTCAGTTACATGGATGAACGCAATATCCAGCATGACATCTGGTTTCTTGATGCGGTAACTGCGCTTAATCAGATGCGAGCGGCGCAGATTCTTGGAGTAAAAACCTTTGCACTATGGAGACTGGGCGCTGAAGACCGCTCCCTCTGGCCAGTATGGGATCTACCAGGCGATCAGGCTGCCCCGTCGAGATTAACGGATGTTCCTCCTGGCCAGGATGTTGATATGAATGGGCAGGGTGAGATTCTTCATATTGAAACTAGCCCATCGAATGGACAACGTACGATTCAATTGGATTCATCCAGTGGCTTGATTACAGATGAGACTTTCGAATCTTTGCCAGAACCGTATCGTGTAGCGCGTTATGGCTATAGTCCAAATGAAGTGGCGCTCACCTTTGACGATGGACCGGATCCGGAATGGACGCCGAAAATTCTCGATGTATTAAAGCGGGAAAATGCAACCGCCACGTTTTTTCTGATTGGAATTCAGGCTGACAAGTTCTCCGGATTAGCCGAGCGTATCTACCGCGAAGGTCACAGCATCGGAAACCATACGTTCACCCATCCCGATATCAGCAACCTCTCTGGTCGATATATGAAGCTGGAGATCAATCTCACGGAGCGACTCTTCGCCAGTCGCCTGGGCATAAGAACCGTATTCTTCCGTCCTCCCTATTCCATCGATGCAGAACCAGATACGGAAGACCAAGTTCGTCCGCTGGAATTTTCTCAGGCAATGGGATACATCACCGTAGGCGACAAAGTTGATCCTAATGATTGGCGGGACACACCGCGCCGTACTGCCGACGAAATTGCGTCGGACGTACTCGCGCATTTACCGCCTTGCGCTCCGAACGATACGCGTTGCGGCAATATCATCCTTATGCACGATGGTGGCGGAGATCGCCGCCAGACAGTGTTAGCCCTGTCAAAAATTATTGAGGGAGCCCGGGCTAAGGGACTAACAATTGTTCCTGTGTATCAATTGCTGGGCAAGACGAGGGCAGACGTTATGCCCCCCATTCCCACAAATGAACGCTGGGCAGCCACTCTGACCTGGATAGGTTTTTGGTTATTTAATGCAGGAATAAAATTCATCACGGTTATTTTCTTCCTGGGCGATGTATTGATGACAGGTCGGCTGTTGTTCGTCGGTATCTCCGCGATATACGACCGGTGTCGAAAAGTCTCCTATGCTGAATTCGGAGACCCACGTTCCTATTACCCATCTGTGGCGGTTCTAGTTCCGGCTTATAACGAGGAAAAAGTTATTGAGCGGACAATCAGATCGGTACTGGCGTCGGACTATCCTAATATACGGGTAATCGTGATTGACGACGGATCTTCCGACCGGACACTGGAAGTCGCGCATGCAAAGTTTGCTGATGAAGAAGCTTCGGGTATTGTCACCATCCTGACTAAACAGAATTCGGGGAAGGCTGATGCTCTAAATCTTGGATTGCAATACTTGCAAGACGAAGAGATTTTTGTTGGCATTGATGCAGACACCGTCATTGCCCCGACTGCAATTTCGCGGTTAGTGCCACATTTTCTGAATCCTAAAGTGGGTGCAGTCGCGGGTAATGCCAAGGTCGGGAATCGAGTTAATTTGTGGACTCGTTGGCAGGCACTCGAATATATCACCAGTCAAAATTTTGAACGCCGCGCTCTGAATACACTGGGGGCAGTCAGCGTTGTTCCGGGCGCGATTGGCGCTTGGCGGGCGTCCGCAGTGCGGGAAGCTGGTGGCTATCACACGGATACTGTAGCCGAAGATGCTGATCTCACAATGGCATTGTTGCGGCGCGGTTATCGCGTCGAATATGCAGACACTGCTCTCGCCTATACCGAGGCACCTATCAATGCTAATGGTTTGATGCGCCAGCGTTTTCGCTGGTCCTTCGGTATTTTGCAGGCAGTCTGGAAACATCGAGCTGTGTTTGCCCGTAAGGGTGTGCTTGGATGGGTGGCGTTGCCGAATATCGTAATTTTTCAGATTCTGCTACCCCTGGTGTCTCCGCTGATCGACATCATGTTCGCATTCGGAGCTCTGTGGTATTTCGTGCAGAAGTGGTTTCATCCCGACTCCACCGATCCTGCGAGCTTTTTGCGATTAGTAATTTTCTTCGCTGTTTTCCTGGTTATCGATTTCGTTACGTCCGCCATTGCATTTGCGCTGGAACGCCAAGAGCCAGAAGGTCCAGAAGATGCGTGGTTGCTTAGCCAAGTGTGGCTGCAACGGTTTGCCTATCGTCAGTTATTTGCTGTAGTGCTATTCAGGACAGTGAAGCGTGCCTTCCAAGGAAGACGTTTCGCATGGGACAAACTTGAACGTACCGCGGTGGTGAGTTATGCGCCCGAAAACGAAAAAACGTTGCAGTTGCGGTGATTTTCCGTGTGCATGGCGAATGATGCTGAAGTAAAAAATATTTCCATGGTAAAGACGATCATTGAGCCGTTCCGCATCAAGAGCGTTGAGCCAATTCGTTGGACAACGCGTCCAGAACGTGAGCGGTTATTGAAGGCTGCGTATTACAACCTCTTCCTTCTTCCCGCGTCAGACGTACTCATCGATCTGTTGACCGATTCTGGAACAGGCGCAATGTCTACGTACCAGTGGGGCGCCATCATGGAAGGGGACGAAAGCTATGCGGGAAGCAAGAGTTTCGATCGCTTTCGAAAGTCGGTGCAAGATATTGTTGGCTACCAACATGTAATTCCCACACATCAAGGACGGGCTGCCGAGCGGATTTTGTTCGGTGTGATGTGCGGAAAGGGCGATATAGTTCCCAACAACACGCATTTCGATACGACTCGGGCGAATGTTGAATTCGTGGGCGCAGAAGCGGTGGATTTAGTTATTCCGGAAGGCAAACAGCCCAGCCTTCGGCATCCATTCAAGGGGAATATGGATGTAAACGCTCTTGAGGATCTAATCAGGCGAGTCGGTAGAGAGCGAGTTCCGCTTGTGATGCTCACTGTTACCAACAACTCTGGTGGGGGACAGCCGGTTTCCATGGAAAACGTTCGACAAGTGAGCGCTATATGCAAACGACACTCGATTCCGCTGTATTTCGATGCGTGCCGTTTTGCTGAGAATTCATACTTCATAAAACTCCGTGAAAAAGGATACGAATCGAAAACTCCCAAGCAGATTGCGCAGGAGATGTTTTCCTACGGCGATGGCTGCACAATGTCGGCGAAGAAAGATGGCATGGCGAACATCGGTGGCTTTCTCTGCACCAATAATGATCTGCTGGCACAACAACAAAAAGATCTATTGATTTTGACGGAAGGCTATCCAACCTACGGTGGCCTTGCGGGACGCGATCTGGAAGCCATAGCTGTCGGAATACAAGAGGCTTTGGAGGAAGATTATCTGCGATACCGGATTGCTTCCACGGCGTATCTCGGGAATCACATTGCCGAACAAGGCGTCCCAATCGTGCATCCGCCGGGTGGACACGCAATTTACCTCGACGCTCGCGCTTTTCTCCCGCATATTCCTGCGAACCAGTTTCCCGGAGTTGCATTGGCAACAGAGCTTTATCTCGAAGGTGGAATCCGCTCCGTGGAGATTGGCGCATTGATGTTTGGTGAAGCGGCAAAGATGGATTTGGTGCGTTTGGCGATTCCGAGAAGAGTCTACACACAAAGCCACATTGATTATGTTGTCGAAATCATCCTGGAAGTTTGGAGAAAGCGGGAAAATACCCGCGGGTTAAAGCTGACTTATGAGGCGCCATTCCTGCGGCACTTTACGGCTCAGTTGGAACCAATTGCCCTTGCTGTAGCTCAGGCGTGAGATTACTCGTAAAGCTAAGCGGCATTGGTTAACTTTTTGGATCCGGTATTCGTAAGCTTTTTTGAATTTTCAGCAATCGATTCTCCAACTACATTTCGATATACACCTTCAATCTGAAGGGCAATTTTAGGCCATAGGTAATTTTCCTGGATCTTCAACCGGGCAGCACGTGCCATTTCTTCCCGAAGTTTGGGCTGCAAGATGAGCCGCTGCAACATTCGCTCAAGATCATCGACGTCTCCTTTTCGAAATGTGTATCCCGCATTCCGGATCAATTCGAGGTTTTCCGGAATGTCGCTGGTTAGCACGCAAACGCCAGCGCCCATTGCATCGAGCAGTGCGAGCGAAAGCCCTTCCAGGTCAGAAGGAAGTACGAATAACATGGAATTAGTGAGTAATTGATCGAAAGCTTCGCCCGCAACCCAATCCAAAAAAATAATTTTACTGCTCTCATGTTTGTGTAATTCTGTCGCGTACGCGTCGGAATGGCTCGAGCCCCCGGCAAGCACCAACTTTACCGAAGTTTGTAGCCGCTCATAGGCATCGATAAGCAAATGGCAATTTTTTTCCGGCGAAAATCTGCCCAAATAGAGAATGTACTTATCTTTTTCCAATTTCCATTGCGCCAAACTCGAAGCTAAGCGCCGTTTACGGATGTGAGTGCCATTGGGTACGACGACCGGCTCGGTTCCGTGCTCTCTTTTGTAATGTTTGTGCAAGGTTTCTGAAACTACCATAGCGACATTGCAAAAATGAATCGAGGCGTGTTCGCCCACGTAAAGAGTGACGCGGGCAAGCTTGCCCCACTTCTTCCGTCTCCAGTCGAGTCCCTGAACAGTCACGATTGTCTTCTTCCCAAAAAGCCGGGGAATAAACGAGAGCAGCGCCGGCCCTAGCGCATGAAAATGAACGATATCGAAGTCACTGAAACTCGCATGCATAGTACTTAAGAAAGTATGTACTGCAGTTTCCAGGTGCTTGGTACGAATTGTGGGCAGGCGGATGACGCGCATACCTTCATAATTTGTCATCTGGGGCGTGAAGTAGCTTCGGCAATATACCGTGATCTGGTACCCCATGTTTGCCAGGTGCCTGCCAGCTTCTTCGTAATACGTCTCAATGCCGCTATATTTGGAACCAACGCCCCGTCCACCGATAAAAGCAACCCGGAGAGGCCGGTCTGGGGACGATACGGCTGTCGAACCCGCCAGACGCTTCTTTTGCAAGATCAGATTTTCGTAAATTGTTAGTATCTGCTTATAGTGATCTTCTGCATCGTAGTGTTTCTCAACTAAATTCCGCCCGGCAGCGCCCATTTTTAATGCGAGTTCCGGTTGTTGACTTAAGAACGATAGCTTTTCTGCTAAATCATCAATGTTTCCAGGCTTATACAACAATCCTGTACTGCCATGTTCTATTACTTCCCTGCGTGAACCCAGATCCGAAGCTACAATGGCCCTTCCCCATGCATAGGATTCAAGAATGCTTTTGCCAAAAGTTTCATAAGCGTGCGAAGGCAATACGGTGAATAGTGACGACGAGATTTCGCTATCCAAAGTGTTGCCAGTGAGGTGGCCAAGGAAGTCTACATTTTGCAGGGATAATTTGATTTTTAGGGCTTGCAGTTCAGCGCGTTGCGGACCATCTCCCGCGATCCGCAAGCGTTTATTGGGTAGTTGTCGCATAGCATGCAAAAGATCATCGATACCCTTTTCTGGCGAAAGTCTTCCAAAGTAGAGGATCGGAGACTCAGCCATAACCTTGGTGAACATGGCAGGCAGATTTTGAAAATGGGAAAGCACCTGAATGTGGCTTCCGTCCCAGCCATTCTCAATCAGCTTTTGCCTGACAAATTGACTGGGCGCAAGAAAGCGATCGACGCAGGTTTCGTAGGTTCGCAACCATTTATGAACGTACGCCTCCGCTGCAAGTACTACAGCGGAGCCGGGTGGTCCCTTGTAGCAACCTTCGTTCATCACGTGCCAAAACTTGCCATTGGCACACTTTTCACACGCTTTTCCATGCGAAACCATGTTGTAACTCGGACACAGAAGCTTGAAATCATTTACGTGATAGACGACAGGAATACCCTGAGACTTCAACTCCCAGAGAATCGAAGGTGATAGATGATGATAGATGTTACGAATATGTGCTATGTCCGGCTTGAAATCGGCGATCATAGCGCGAAGTTTGCGCCGGGTTTCTGTCGAATAGATCGCATGGGATGCCTTTGCGGCACGGTGAAATACACTCATGCCAGCCTTGAAATCAATATTGGAAGCCAGATGTTGATCGTATGAACTCGGTTCGCCACGAGAGTCGGACATGGAAAATAGCGCCACCGCGTGACCCTTGGCACGCATCATTTTCATGAGTTCAAATAAATAGATTTCGGTGCCGCTGAATGGAAAGTTGTACTTGTTGCAATAGAGGATTCGCATAATTTGTGTGTTGAGCACCGGCAAAGGTCCGCTCGATAAAAACTTGACTGAATACAGCCAGATTCTTTTCGCGGTTGAAGTGTCTTAAAACATGCTGTCGTCCCGCGTTACTCACGTATTCGAGGTTAGGCTGCGCGTGGATAAGTAGTAGCTGTTCGAGGAAGTGTTCCATCGATCCAGGGCGATATAAGAATCCAGTCTTGCCATCGACGACTAATTCATGAATTCCAGTGATGGCCGGGGCCAATACGATTCTTCCATGTGACATGGCTTCCATCAGTACCAGCGGAACTCCCTCGCTGTGGCTCGTAAGGACTACCAAATTTGATTGGTCATATAAGGAGCCAAGACACTCTCGCGAAAGGTGGCCTAGTAGGCGCACCTCTTTTTCGAGCTTCAGCTCGACGATCGTCTGTTTAAGCGCTGTGCGTTCCGGTCCCTCGCCCGCAATGCTGCAAATAAAAGTAAGACCCCGTTTTTTGAGTTCATGACAGGCATGCATTAAAAACGAATGATTTTTTATAGGATGCAGGCGGCCAACCGCTAGCATGACCAAGGCTTTGCTCGGCGCAACTTCAGAAGCGGATGTGGTTACCGCTACATCGACCCCCATGTATTGGATAATGACCTTCGACCTCTGAATTTCAGGATAGTTCTCAAAAATGTATCTCCGGTTGAACTCCGATACTGTTAAACAAAATTTGCAGTGCTTGAGCTTGACGTCCAGATAAGCCGGGTGGACGAGCAAGTCAGAACCATGCAGTGTCATGCTGAAGCTAACTCCCAAAAGCCGTGCCGCAACCATCGCTATCCAAGACGAAAAATATCCATGGTGCACATGAATGTGCTTCACTCCATGTTCTTCAAGCAGTAATGCATAATAAGCACCCAGCAAGGTATGCAGCAGAGCTCGTGCACGGCGCGATGGAGACTCGGGTCCTCGCAGCAAAATACGTTTAAAAATGTCAGAGAGAATGCCAAATTGTCGAATACATAAAATGATTGCCCGCAATAACGGTAAAAAATGAACAGGTTGCAGATACAGAGTTTGGCCTTCGAAAATTCGCAAAGGCTCATCCAATTGTCCGTTGCAAGAGCGAGCGCTACATGGAACGACTTCCACTCCGCATCGTCGTAATTTGTGAATCTCATCCATCACATATGGCTCGACTGCCGAGGGGAATTGATTCGATAAGTAAGCAACTCGCATGGCGCTTTGCCGGATCATGTGTAGAGAAATTCTTGCGGGTTGGTGACTAGGTATTCTGACAAACCCAAATTTTGTGCATGAAACCGCTCCCGACGATTCTGGGATGCGAGTATTCCTGCCATAGTGAAAAACAATCCATTTACGAATTGATAGTTCATAACAACGAAGCTGGCGTTAAGCAGATACACGCCAAGCAACAAAGGCCACAATGCGCGGAACTCAACATCCATAAAATTGTTATTGGTTGGAGTTGTATTTCGAACCCGGCCAAGCCGGAATAGGTCCACAAATATCCAGAGATAAAGAACTAATCCGAGCGACCCGTGTTCCACCGCGATCTCTAAATATGTGTTGTGAAATAAGAAGCGTTCGGGATGAAAGTCATTAACTCTTCTCCCGATTTCTCGTTGAATGATATCTGCCTTCCACCCCAGGAGAGGCCTATCGAGAAACATTTCCCACCCAACTTGGTACATTTCCATGCGAAACTCAACCGGGCCCCGTTCTTGTAAGCGCTCATTCATCGATTTATCGGAACCACCGAAAATTGTGAAGGCAAATATTGCGACAATACTACCCAGTGCAAGACAGAGGCACGCCCGTCGCACCCGCGAACTTTTACTGAGTAAGAGCAAAATCAAAATGGATACTGCGCAAGAAATCCAAACAGCGCGGGTCTTCGTTGCCAAGATGGCTAACGGAAATGAAATAAACAAGAGCAAGGCTGGAAATCCGCGCAAACGATTCCGGCGATAAGAATCCATTGCGATTAACCCGAGTAGATTTAGAGTTACTCCATTGGCAACCGCCTGAAGAAATGGTCCTCGAGCTCTATCGACGTGGATTCCGAGGCCTTCATCCAATATGTAGCGGGGGAATATCAGAAACTTAATATCCATTAAAAAGAAGATGGCCATAAGGGTAAGGTAGGCCAGCACTAATAGCGCGAACACCTCGAATGTTCTCAGCGATGCAGTGCCGTCGAAGACAAACCCAGCGAGCTGGTATAAGGCAAACGGCACGGCCCATTTGGCTGCAAACAAACTCCAGTTTGAAGGGTCATAAGGTTGGCTCAGCAGTCCACTGAGCGCCAACATGAGCAGGCCTAACATTGGCCATGTCACAGGACGAAGAATCCGAAAGGGCTGCCTCAATACAAAAATCCGAAGAATAACAATGAAAAAAAGAAGCAGGAATGCGATTCGATCCAGAGCGTAAAACTGCAAGTCTGGTGGGCGGAAAAGCATTACTGCGAGCGTTGTCAGAAAGCAAAGCTCGGGAGCTACGATTAATGCGTGTAGCGGACGCGCTGCCGTCGCGGCTGTCGCTTCCAGCCCACGCCTGAAGACAATCTTCGGTGATATTCGCAAAATGGATTCCATCGCAGATTAATATTCAAATAGTCAGGCGCCGCTGCCTTGGAGTACGGCGTAAACGGTCTTGCATAGTATTTTCAAATCCATCCATACGCTCCATTGCTGGATGTACTCCAAGTCGAGCGCAACATTGCGCTGGAATGAGGGATCACGGCGAGCCGTGACTTGCCACAGACCGGTGATTCCGGGCATGACATGTAGCCGTTTCAAATCTTCGGTTTGATAGTGCTCGAAATCGTCGAGAGGATGAGGCCGGGGTCCAACCAAGCTCATTTCGCCGCGCAGCACATTCCAAAGCTGGGGCAACTCGTCGAGGCTATAGCGGCGGAGAAATCGCCCAATCCTGGTTATTCGAGGATCGTCCGCTAATTTGAAGAAGGCGCCTCGCCTTTCGTTTATAAGGCGCAATTGCTGCTTTGATTCATCGGCATCTTTAACCATGGTACGGAACTTGAAACAATCGAAGTGGTTCCCTTTCTTTCCCACTCGTGGTGCCTTATATAAAATTGGACCTGGCGAGTCGAGTTTGACGAGGATGGAAATTACAACAAGCAGCGGAAGCACTGTGAACATCCCAGTAGCGGAGAGCAGGACATCAATGCTTCGCTTAAATAAGTGGCCGAGTTGCGGAATTGTTTTTTCATCCAACGTGAAAAGGGGAACTTCATTGCATTCGGCTGATCTTAGCCGTGGAATAAACCCAAGAAGGTCGGGCACCAACTTAATATCCAACCCAAGATTTCGTGCATCTTCGATTGCGCGCTTTGCCAGATCAGGCCGATGCGGTAAGGCGATTACTACCTCATCGACAAATTCCGACAATGAAATGCGATGAAGATCCCTGACCCGGCCAATAACATTGCTGGTAATCGGACCATCTTCGTCGAGAAATCCAACTACGTCACAATTGGGCATGCGCAGATGGAATTGGGCCGCTAATCGTTGACCAAGTATTCCTGCGCCAACAATCAGGACATTTCGCCGACAGCGGCGGGTGGTCATGCGGCGCAATTCAGAGTTACTTTTCCAATTACGTAACGCTACCCCGACGCTGGCCGGCGGGAACTTCAATAGCGCCTGGGGTGGGAATTCCGCCAGTTTTCTTTGGTTGAGTTTGCTGGCTGGTGCGTTCATGTGAGTTCAATTCTTAGCTGAGATTGGAAAATCGAATAACCTGCATTGCAGTCCCTCATTATTATTCAAAGTTTTTTATAAAGGCCCTCGGGAATTGGGAATCTACGACCCAGTAAGACTGATCCGAGGATGCGTGCATTTGAGGCTTGCAGCATTTGCTGGACTTTTTGGGCAGCCACGCGACGGGTGGAGTCCGCATTGAGAACGAGAACGACACCATCGCAAAACTGCCCAAGCAGAGCCGTCTCGCTGTGCTGTCCGGCAGAAGGACAATTCAGTATTGTGTAGTCGAATTGAAGACGTAAATCATTCAGGCGAGTACGGGCAAGAGCTGGTGAGACTACAGATCGAGGAGCCTTATTACGAGTACCTTGAGAAAGTTTCCATAGGTTATACGAGAGTTGCTGTGCGGAGCTCCTGAAAGGGCGGGAAGGTTCGGGATCGAACGCTTGTTCCTCGTACGGCAGGCTGGACCCAAAACACGCATCACTGGTGGCGGCCATACAAACGCTTCCAGACACTTGCGCGGAGAGCTCACGTGCGACTGCTTCGCAGACGTTCGTAACATTAGTTTTCTGATCGATCGCGCTAAACGCAACCTGCCGTGCCGGTTTAGGCCAACCGGGAGAGAACACTTGCCGAACAAGAGAACGAATCTGCTCTTTTGCAAAGCGGACCGGGTCCCAAGGCCCAGAGCCGCGTTGAAAGATGTTTTCTTGGCCTGTTTTTTCCCGTACCTCAAAAGCAGGTACAAAGACTTCGCGTTCGGGTTCAACTTGCTGTAGGTTTAGCATTGTGTGCATCATTTTCCTCAATGACTCTCTACATTTGCTTGCTGGGTAGAGATGCCAAAATCGGTGTTCCTAAATATGCAACCACGTCGTCAGGGCTGCGGAAGGTTGGATCCAGGTAATCTGCCGCAAACGCGAGTCCTGTACTCATCCCAGTCGCCAAGAAAAAACCCACAAGACCACAATTAAATTCTGACCATACAGGGAGTGCCGGAACTGTCGGTTGTTCGGCAAGGACTACATTGAGAATGCCGCCCGCATCCAGCGCGTCTCCAATTCTCGCTTCTTCCCGCTTGTTGGCATACAGAAGGTATTTCTCTTCTGCGACTTTGGCGTCACGCATCAGTTCCTCTTGTTGAATCGTGTGGGCGCTCAGTCCTTGTGCGATAAGCGCATAATTTCGGACTAGCGCTTTGGTGGCTTCAGAGCGCGCCTGTAGCGAGATCAGTTCGACTTCGGACTTGACTAATTCAGTTTGGGCCCACTCGTGGTCTGGATCCGGAGCGATCGTCTTTTCGAGAATGGGAGCCATGTCCTGCGCTGCAATCGCCGCTTTCGTCTGCTCAATCTGCTTATCTACTTCCTGAACGAGCCGATAAGAAGGATCAAACTTGGTAAGCAGTTCCGTGCGTTTTAAATCTAATTCCAGAAGTTTGGATTTCATTTTTTCGAGAAGTTGTGGATTATCCGAACTTTTCACCTGGGTTGTCGAATGTTCCGGTAATACAGTTAACTTTGAATTCAGCGCTTGCAAACGCTGTTTTATTTGCGCTATGGACACCTGTGTTTCGCGGTGGTTAGCCTCCGCATCGTTTAGCTTCTGTAAAGTGAGGTCACGCTCCAGTGCGCCGGAAACCACGCCTTGTTCTTGAGTAAAGTTCATCAACTTCAATTCCGACTCTTCCAATTCGCGCTTTGACGCTATCATTTGCTCGTTAAAAAAATTGAGTTGGCCGGAAGGGCGGCGGATTTGAATTTGCCTGGCGAGGTATGCCTTCGAAAGACAGCGCAATACCCTCTCAGATTTTGCGGGGTTCGACGATGAATAGCTCACGGTGATCATTGTTGCTTTTCGGATTGGTTCTATTTCCAGCTTTTGTGTGAGCCGCTTTACTGCTCTGGCGATTCTTTTCTCGGGACTGTCGCGAATAAGCTTTGAAACCCAGGTTTCATCAGCTAAACCGGAATCCTGCGCAACTTTGCGGAGAATATCCTGACTCTGCAATAGTTCGGCTTCCGAATTCAATTCTTCTTCTGTCACGTCGGCACGTTCAATCTGCGTCGATTGTGTGGGGATAGGTGTCATAACAGGATCCAATCGGCCACGACGAACTAAAATCTTCATCTCTGATCGATAGGAAGGCGAAGCCAGTCCATAGAGAAGAGTTGCCGACAGAATCACGCAGAAAGAAACCGTGACCAACCATTGCCGCCGGAACAGTATGGCGACCATGTCCCGCAACGTGGGAGATGGCGGACGGGTTGATCTGGGAATCATCTTAAGTTCCGACATGCTATTCAGCCTGCTCTTCCAACGCCATGGTTCAACTCTTTTCTAAAATTGGGACGGGCTCACATAAGCGCTAAGATTCGACATAGGCAAATATTTACGGATTTTAGAAATGCGATTTTGCGGCACAAATATTAAGTCCCCTACTTGCATGTGCATATCCTCGTTCAGATTTCTGGATTGCAGTAGAAATTTGATATCAAGTACGTGCGCCTCAACTATTTGAGCGGAAATCCGGCGAAATAAAACAACCTGGGAATGCTTGGCTTGTTCCGTGAAACCTCCCGCGATAGCTACCGCTTCAGTCACTGTTATGTCGGAGCGTAACTCGAATTTTCCGGGATGCATCACTTGACCGGATGCTATGAAAGAGGGTCTATCGTAATCTTTCAGCGTGATCGTTATTTCCGGATCATGCAAGATTGGCGTGTAAGCTTGTCGGATCGCCTGGCGAAGTTCAGCAACCGTGACTCCTTCCACATGAATATCCGGTAAGCCTGTTAATTCGATGAAACCGTCCGGTTGAATCGTTACCGTCTGATCGAATTCGGGCGCGAACGTGAAAGTAACCGCAATAACATCGTTCTTACATAACCGGTACTGCGGGTGGCGTTCTCCCGTCAGAGGTGGACTCGAATTGTTTCGATCCAATACGCTGCCCGCAGTTCCGGATTTCGTGGAATCCGCCGTGTCCAAAGGTTTTATGGCTCCCCTCAAGCCCTGTTCCTGAGCGACGGCGGTAAATACGCTCTGCTGCATCATGCAAGCTATAAAAATGAAAAGTAATTTCAGAGAAAATTCTTTCATTTCACTTTTGCCGTTTCCGAGCGCTGAGCGTCTTCTGCAAAATATCCCGGCACGCGAGGTGGTCACAAGACATGGGAAGTTCAGTCTACGAATGTATGTAGTCCCATTCAGGGTTAACTGCGAATCTTCACAAACGCTGGGAATATGTCCGATAGTTCAAGCAAGCAAATATGGGTCTGCGCGTGTACTTTGGTTCCTTAGGGAAAAGAATGCCTAATAAGAAGTGATCGTTGGCAGAATTCAGCCCTTAGCTCGACTGATATGGCATAACAATCGCTGTAAGCTCGTTATTTGGGGATTTATCCGCCAAACATGTTCCTCAATTAGTTTTCCACATGCGCGGGCCATTCTTCGTCCTTGGTATGTCACAGAAACTTTTTAATCCAGCGCGTATCGTTTGTCTCCGGACTGGCTGAAGTTTATGGAAATTAAAAGTACCGATTTCCCGAGCAGTATAGGTGTCCTCGTAGCTGATTCTAACCAAATGCAATCCCAGTTGTTGGTAACCGCTTTGCGGCGGCGGTCGGAGTTTCGCGTGAGTTCCTGTGGAATAGAAGTTGATGTAATTCTCGACGCGCTCGCGTCTGCTTCGATTCATGTGGTCATCTTAAACGCTGAACATGCAGGCGGCACTTGGGACGGAATGGCGATCATACGTCGTCTACACCTTACCTATCCTGATGTCCCGAAGATTTTGTTACTGGATGCCTATGATCGGGAGCTGGTCGTGAGCGCTTTTCGCTCTGGGGCCCGAGGGCTGTTCTGCTTCTCAGCGTACCCATTTCGTCTGCTCTGTAAATGTATTGTTAGTGTTCATCAGGGGCAGGTCTGGGTAAACAACGAGCAACTGCTCTATTTACTCGAAGGGCTGGCGCAAGTTCCCTCGTTGCGAATGGTGAATGCACGAGGGTTGAAGTTATTGACCGCGCGTGAGGAACAGGTAGTCGCCCTGGTTGCTGATGGGTTGAGTAATCGTGATGTAGCGCGGGAATTGAACCTCAGCGAACATACAGTTAAGAAGTATCTCTTCCGGATTTTTGACAAGCTGGGGATTTCCAGCCGTGTGGAGCTCGTGCTATATGCGGTCAGCCATGGTGGTCATCGCGAGGCGGAATGGGTCGCCGGCGGTATTCAATCGGGGTAAGACAGAAGCAGCTCTTGTCTCATAAGTCGTCACAGTTTGCCTGCAAACAACATTCGAATTGATGATCAACTCGTCTACAATGTGATTTCGAGTCTTAAAAGACCTGGAGAACTCGAAAATCATATGATGGCAGCAGAACCAAAACCGCGCCGGGTTACGGTAATCGCCTCGGGATTACTTTGTGGCGCTTTGGCTGTGGTAGTGATTTACACTAGACGGGCTGAATTCTTCAGCCCACTTGCTGTTGTCGTGATTGCTGCGATTGGAGCGGCTGCTGTTTTGCTCCAGCTTTGGCTGCGAAACCGTGAGCATGCCCACACGATTCATCCCCCCACATGGTTGAGTGTTTTCGGCATCGTTCTAGCTTTAGCAGCCCTGTTTTCGGGGCGGTTGGGCTTAAGCCGGGAAGTCACCCAATTAGTATCGCTGGCGGCGGTGGGCAGTTTCGCCGTGAGTAGCGCTGTCATTCTGCACGCGTTCCGAAAAGATAAAGACAGTGATGTATCCAAATAAGTTCGCGGCGGGAACCTAGTCCTATTTCTATGGCAAATGATCTGGAGAAAGAAGCTGCCGCCCGTGCCAGTCTGCAATTTGTGCAAGGTGGCAACATTGTCGGACTCGGAACTGGCTCCACTGCCGTCTATGCGATTCGCTTTTTGGGAGAGCAAGTCAAAGCTGGACTGAAGATTACCGGAGTTCCAACATCGGTTCATACCAGGGAACTGGCCGAGAGTCTTGGCGTTCCTCTTACCACTCTGGACGAGGTCGCACAGGAAAATGCCAGGCAGATCGACATCGATATCGATGGTTGCGATGAATTTGATCCTCAGTTGAACCTGATCAAAGGTGGTGGTGGCGCGCTGTTGCGGGAAAAGATAATCGCATCCGCGTCGCGGCAATTCGTGGTTATCGCCGATTCCAGCAAGCAGGTTCCGGTGCTCGGCAGATTCCCTTTACCTGTGGAAGTCATACCATTCGCTCAGCCCCTATTAGCGAAGAACATTGCAAAATTAGGCGCGACGGTAAAATTACGCCAATATGCCTATGGAAATCCCTTCGTTACCGATGAAGGCCATCACATCCTCGATTGCCACTTCGGTCAAATTCCCAATCCGCCGTCATTGGCGCGGACGCTGGACGAGATGCCAGGAGTGGTCGAGCACGGACTATTCATCAATCTAGCGACAGTTGTGTTGGTAGGGAAAGACGGCAAGGTGGAAGAGATACGGCGAACCCAAGCGTAATCTGCCCCGGACACCATTTCGAAACTCGCAGCTCGTCTTGCTGGCACGACTCCTGCAATGGTCGTCCCGAACTCCCAACATAATCATGCTAATCGGCGGGAGAGCGAACATATTAGTCATGCGTCACAAACTCCAGAGGGCGCACCGGAATGTTTCGCGGACGGGCGAGGACGCCCGTCTCTACATAAATTTTGTTCGATGGAGCGACGGGCGTCCTCGCCCGTCCGCGAGAATCTCGATTGCTACGTTTCGATTCCTACGTAGCAGACTCTTCCGATTAAATACTCATTTGCTTTTTTTCCGTCTTCCATCGCCACAACCTCCACCGGGTAGGCCTGGTTATGAGGGCGCAGAACCAGATGGTTTCCGGCGACTTCCACATATTTCACAGTGGAAACTCCATTCTTATTAACCGCGTACATATTGAACTCCCCTTTGCGATAGGGTTTCAGAGAGTTGTAATGTCGGTCTACGAGGACGGTTGCACCGGGCAGCAACCGCGGATACATGCTCATCCCCTCTCTCCCATCGGCTCTGAGCGCAACAAAACGTTCCCACCCATCGCGATCGCCTTCCATTTCAGCGCGGAGATTTTGCAGAAAGCTTTTCTTGTATTTCAGTTTTTCTTTCACATTCATGCTCATGATGAGCGGTTCGACCGCGACCGCCTCATCCACCATGAGGACATTTTCGAACTCATCTTCGCTTGGCGGCAGGATGCTGGCGCGCTTATTAACTTCCTCGGGGTCAAGCAGATCGAGCACGGAAAGTTTCTGTACTTTCAATACTTTATCCATGCCTTCGAGGCTCAAGCCGCGTTTGCGGTTCAGGAAGTTGGATATATGCGCCTGCTTAAATCCAGTGAGCTCGGCGAGACGCAATCCGGTTAAACCGCCTTCATCGATTCGCGCCCACAAAGTTTTGCGTAAATTTTCCTGCAGAACTTTGAATTTCATAATGGCAAAGTATAACGCTCACGCCTATAGCGATTCGCTATTTACGAGGTAAGCACAACATCTGAAAGCAAATAGAGTTCTTGACTAGTATTGACACAGAGCTATAGGATTGCCATCTTGCTATAACTCATGTTCAAGGCAGGAATCATGCTCAATCATCCGGCACCAGAAAATCCCAAACCGCCACAATCCGATAATCAAGAAGGCAGCTTTATTCTGTTTCGCGATAAAGTTCGCGAGGGAGACGTCCTGTCTTCTTCGATGGAGACGCTGCTGCAAAAAATGAACTTCACCGGGCACATCAGCGTGCAAGTGCAGAATGGACGGGTGTTGAAATCAGGCTACGAAGAGGGCTACTTCCGGCAGCGGCCGGCGCGATAAATCGCAAGGCGCTATTAATTAAATAACCTACTCAGGCACTCCGTAAACAAACGGGCCCTGTGACCGAGCAAATCGGCGCAGGGCTTTTTATTTGGGCCCAAGTTGTCGATGCGAGTTTTCAAATTCATATAACGAGAGGGCAATCATGGAATTGGAAGATCGTGACTTAATTTTTTTGGAGCTGAAGTATTGTGAACGTTGTGGCGGACTCTGGCTGCGCATGGCCGGATCGGAAGATATTTACTGCGCCAGTTGCGCCATTGAAATGCTGGAGTTGGCGCGTCCAGTCAAAAGAAAATATGGGCCACGCCTGGCGGCAAACCACAAAATCGAGGCAAACAGCCTGAATAATTATTTTTCCTCCGGCATGATCAGCAGCGAAGGAGGCCGCGCATGACATCGGGTTCAATTCAGTTCTTGCATGCAAGCGCCGGCATCCCTGATGAATCGATCATCGCGGGATTGTGTTCAACGGAGAACAGCGAATCGCCGCTTGAGAAGAAATCTTTGGGCGAAGTACCTGAAACCATTGCGGATGCAATCAGCATTCTGATGGAGGATGCAACACTTCAACCCATTCCGGCGGGAGCTTCTCCCGTTGACGCCGGTGGCGATCCGACGCTTTGGTTGTATCGCGATCGAACGATTGGAATGCTCAAGCGTTATCTGCGAATGTCAATTGAAGTTGGGAGATTGCCATCGCTGCTGGGGAGAGAGTTTTTCCGCACGCGAGTTACGTCGTACACGGTAGGCACATTTGAAGATGCAGTGATTTTTGTTCATGACGTGGAATGCGCTTTAGAAAAGCTCGATGAGTTCGAAAAAAAACTGGTGGCGAAAATGATCTTCCAAGAATATTCGCAGGACGAAGCAGCTCGCTTACTGGGCTGTGGACGGCGAACGCTGGTCAGGCGGTTTCCGGAGACCATCGACAAATTGAGCGAAATTTTCCTGAAAGGGGACTTGATTGATCGTTTACCAACCACAATCTCGAATCGGGAAAACGCTTGTCAAGAGGGGGAAAGCGACGAAAATTGCGCAAGTGATTGTGAGAGTAGCGAATAAAAAGTTCAAAAGTGTGGCGCAATTTACCCCTTCAATCTGCTATGCTGAATTCATAAGTAAGAAATTACGAGAGGCGCGCATTCCATGCGCGCCTTTTTTATTTTCCGCGTTTCTTTTAACTCACATGAAAAGAACTAAGACAAAAGGCAGCGGAGCGAAAGCCAAAACGCCTCGCGCGACGAACACTGGCAAGCCGGTGGAATTTGCCACGGTGCGGGAGCAGATCAGCAAACTCGTAGGTAACAATGCGGTGAACATGGTGAAAACGACCATGAAAGAAGTCGATAAAGGCCGTTTTTTGGGGATGAAGCTTCTGTTCGAACTGGTTGGACTGTATCCAGCGTCGGGCAGTGAAGAATCTCCGGCAGCGGATTCGATGGCAAAAACATTACTGCGCCGATTGCAGCTTCCAGAAGAGCTCACACCGGAAACAGACGTTACCAAAGATTGCGAAGCGGACCGTGCACCGACGGCAAACGATACCGTAAAATGAAAACTAGCCGTTGGTCGATGGCTGCGAATCGAATGTCGGCAGCTTTGGAGCGGCACGCACAACTGTGCGCGAGCGGCGTGCATCAATCAACAGCAACGCATGGGACTTCTGGAATGGATATGACATGGGTGACCGGCCGGATTGCGGTCGGAGGTGGAATATGGTCAGCAGACAATATGGCGGAGGTGGCGCGAGCGGGAATCACGCACATCATCGACATGCAAATCGAATTTGACGATACGGCTCTGGCTGAGCCGCATGGCATTGAAGTGTTATGGAATGCGACAGACGATGATTTTCAGCCGAAGTCTCCCGAATTGCTGCAGCGCGGAGTAGACTTTGCTTTCAATACACTGGATCAGGAAGGCACCAAACTTTTTATCCATTGTGCGGCAGGCGTGCATCGAGCACCGATGATGACACTTGCCGTTCTCACTTCCTTGGGATGGAAGATAGAGCAGGCTATTCAATTGATTGAAGCGAGGCGTCCGGTGGTAGATTTCGCGGAAGTGTATGTGCAAAGCGTGCAGAGATTTTTGGAGCAACAAGGCATGAAGCAGGCTTCAGGCGTCAGGCTTTAGGCGACAGGCTAAAAGGCGTTGGGCTTTCAGTTCCAGTTACTAGTTCTCGGTTCTCGAATTTTCCGTTTTTAATTCAGTTCTCTCGTACAAAACTGCTTACATTTTTTTGAGGAAGTTATTCGTTGGGACGAATCCGCCCCAATGATTGTTTTGATTCGTTACGGAGGAAGTTATGTTCGACGTGCGCCGCCTATTCGGGCGGCTTTTTTTATTGGCGTTGCTGTTCAGCGGGGCTATGTTGGGGCAAAGTGGTCCGGCACTGACCACGATCAACGATACCGTTTATCGGGCGGATGGCACGCCAGCCGGCGGAACTCTGTTGATCTCGTGGCAGAGCTTTACCAGTGCGGATGGACACACCGTTGCAGGCGGCACAAAGAGTGTAAGCCTAGGAGCGAATGGCGTCTTGTCGGTACAGCTGGTTCCGAATACTGGCGCAACTCCCGCCAATACGGTTTACGTGGTGGTCTTTCAACTTGACGACGGGTCGGTGAAGACGGAATTCTGGAGCGTCCCACAAACTACTCCCACGACTATCGCCGCAATCCTAACCACGCCTGGATCGGGAAGCTCACCTACACAATTTGCCACTCAGCAATATGTAAATGCCGCAGTTGCTCCCAAGGCTAATGATTCATCGGTGGTTCACCTCAGTGGATCGGAGGTTATCAGCGGAGCGAAACAATTTGCCGTGGCTCCGATGCTACCAACTCCCGTAAACGCAGGAGATGCCACCAATAAAACTTATGTGGACAATGCAGTCAGCAATGTAGGCAGCGGAAATTATGTAAGCAAAGCCGGAGACACGATGACGGGACCTTTAACCCTCGCGGGTGATCCCGTTGCAACCAATCAGGCATCCACCAAGCATTATGTGGATGTTGGAATTGCGGGAACAGCTGGGCTGGTCGGAGGTGTAGTTCCTCCAGGCGAGTTAGGTACTGGCACAGCGAATACAAGTGTCTGCCTGCATGGCAATTCGGCATGGGGGGCATGCGGCACGAGCAGCAACGCTTCTTCGATTCAAAGCGTCCCGGTAGCGACTACAACTCCGACCGATAATCAAGTCATTACCTACGTTGCCTCGCTTGGGCAATATGTGCCTAAACCGGGAGGCGGGGTTACTGGAGGCATGCAGGCAATTAAGTACGCTACCGACTTCGCATTTACGCAAACTCCTTTGGCGAATTTGAGTGTAGCGGGAGCACAGACAGTGACCTTAACCGCGTGTCCGCTTGGCGTGACCGGATCGGAGCCACAATACTACGTCTATATTTCCGGCACAGGTACCGCGGAAGCTGTTTTGGTTACTGGCGGAACATGCGCGGGAAATGGCCAGACGGGGACATTACAGTTCACAACGGCAAATGCACACAGCGCAGGATATACGGTAACAAGCGCATCCGGCGGATTACAGGAGGCGCTGATTGCGGCACGTTTTACTCCGACCAACCCTGCTGGAGAGTCTCAGGCGGGCAAAGTTGTAGTGCCTCCGGGAGAACTCAATGCTTACGCTCGCGTTTCCATTCGCTCGTCGAACATCACGGTTGATTTCTCAGGATCGATTATCAACTGCTGGATGAATGACACCTGCATATTTGCTGGAGATCCCGCCGCGTCCACAACCTTTGACGACATCACTCTGATCAATCCGCGAGGGCGCCCAACCATTGCGAACGGCGCCAGTGCTTTTATAGAAGTGAACGCGCAGAAAACCCGGATATTCAACGTTTCGACAAGAGTCGCTTACGCGGGAGGAACTTTTGGAAGCTACGTACAGGTCGACGACGATCAGGCTTTCCTTCTAGATGGACTCGACACTTCACTGGGCCAAATGACGGGAAGCTCTGGCGTGCGATGTGATGCGACGGTTTGCAATCCGATTGTTTACGCACCAGGACCGTTCAATGTTTATTCGGCTGTGGGCTGGTTGAAACACTTAAACATTTCACTGCAATGCACGGGTAATGGAGTTGACTGGCAGAGCGGGAACACTCTGCGAATATCCGACAGCGTCATCCAGGGATTCTCTCAATATGGAGTTCGCGCCGGGACCAAGCGAGGCGGCTTCGGTGGCTTTCAGCTTGAAAATCTGTATGAGGAAGTTGGAGGCTGCTCCAATCCAGCCGGAGTTCTCGGACAAGCAGGGGTTATCGCGCAGGGTTCACGCGTAATCATTAATGGAGGCGAAGCGCCGGGCGGCAGCGCACCAACATTCGTCAATACTGGCAGTACGGATTACCGCTACTACATTGTTGCGCACAATCCTACGTATGGAGCTTCAAATCCCCTTTATGCCGGAAAGGCATTAGCTAACGGCACAGGAAACATTCCCATAACTACCGCCGATATTGTGGGCGCGAGCACATTTGATCTGCTACGGGTACCAGGACCAACAACCAGTGTAGAACAGGCGCCTTATGGTACGGGCAATTATGCGGTTGCAGCGGCGGTGACACGAGGATCTGCATGCACCAACGGAGTATGCACGTTCACGGATACACAAGCGGCGCTCGTTTCATACACGGTCCCCGCGACCACGTACTTTCCTCTGCTGGATTATTGGCCGGGAAGCCTGATCCTCGCGGGAAATCAAGATTCGAGCAATGATTTAAACGTTGCACGGGCCTGGACACAAACTGCACCCAGCGGCGTGGTGGCAGTTCAAGGCGCGCTTGAGCCAGCAGTAATCTCCACTAGTTGTGACGGGTTGGGAAGTTGGACGCCAATGTGGGTGAGTTGCTATACCGCAATGGCGCCGTCGACATTCTTTGAGCAAGGGGCGCTCTTAATGGCGGTGAAGCCAAACCAGGATGCTGGGAAGAAAACAAATTTGAAGGGTCGGCTTAATTTTCCCACGCTGGGGACGGGTCCGGGGCACATCATTACTCTTTCAGATTCAAACTTTCAAAAAACCATTGCGACCGCGAATAACCGTCCGACAAACGATGCGAATGATGCATTCATTGGATATGACTTCGGAAACGGAGATCCCACGCAGGTAGGGATTAGTTTTGGAGCGCCCAAATCTTTATCAAACTATATTGGCAATGTTGGCGATGGGACAAATTGGCTAGAACGGCTGACGCCAAACCTCAAAGAATTTAAAACGAACGTGCAGATGGATTCAGGGCTTACGGTCTCCGGGGCAGTGCAAGCGACTTCATTTATTTCGAGTGGCACGGGGCCGTGGTCGGTAACGGGAAGTTTCGGAAGTTTGAGTCCAGCCGCAAGTGGCAAATCACTTATTGGATTTGGCGCGAATGGCAAGGTGCAGGTTTCCGAAAACGGCGGGGCGGTGGTGGAAGTTGCCAAACTGGATACGAACGGAAATCTTTCGGAGAATGCGAATACAGCAACGCAATTGGCGCAGGCTCCGACGCAATGCAGTGGGAGCTTTGCTACGGGGATTCAAGCGAATGGCAATGCGAATTGCGGGACAGCAAGCGTTTTGCAGTTAGCGGAGACGACGCAACCTACGGGCATTGCGAATTATGGGCTCTTTTGGTTTGATTCAACCTGTCATTGTCCGAAGGTGCTCGACAACAATGGACAGCCTGTGCAACTGGGGCTGCTGAATGTCTTCAATCAGGACTCAGGCGGAACGAATCCCGCAAACATACTGGAAGAAGTAAATGGGACGAATCCTCAAGCTCTGCGGGTTTATGGAACCTGGAGTAGCTCGACGAATTGGGAGCGCACCGGGTTGGGGTGGGATCAGGCGGATGGTTATTTTGTTGTGCGAAATGAGAATGCGGGAACGGGGAACGCTCACGGTTTGGGCTTTTGGCTGGGCTCGCATATTGTATGGGCTCTCGATACTCAAGCCACTCTCAAGCCATTCACGGATAATTCGTACAACATAGGGAGTACGACGCTGCGTCCGAAGACGATCTATGCGTCGAATTCTTTTGACATCAGTACAAGTGGGGCGCAGACGCTGGAGATATGTAACGATTCGACGACTGGGACCAGCCTGAATTTTTTAGCGAAGCTGAATGGGACAAATCCTTCGTGCGCGGTTAAGGCGAGTACCTCGGATACATCCGGCATCATGGGAATTGTGGTGGGCGGGTCGGGCACGAGCGGCAATGCTGTCATTGCTTATAAAGGGTTCGCGAATTGCAGTTTTGATGGCGCGACCACGGCAGGAGACTTTCTACAGATCAGCGCGACGAATGCCGCGGATTGCCATGATGCGGGTGGAAGTTATCCGGCAAACGGGCAGGTTCTAGGGAGAGTGCTTTCGACAAACGCGAGTGCTGGAACTTATGGCGTTCTGATCGGAGCTGAAGGACAGGCGGGTGGTGGTTCGGTTGCGTCGGTATTCGGGAGGACGGGAGCGGTCGTCCCAGCTTCGGGAGATTATGCGGTTGCACAGATAACGGGTGCGGCTCCGATCGCTTCGCCGAGCTTCACCGGAACTCCGACTGCTCCCACGCCGAGCAGCTCTGACAGTTCGACCAAGATCGCAACGACTGCTTATGTGCAAGCGCAGACTTGTCCGATATGGTTTAGCACGCCGAATGCGGCGAGCACTGTGAACTTTACGACCACTGCGAACAAAGCTGCTGTTTGGGGCGTTGTGCTTTCCTGCAATTTGCTGACGTCGCAAGTTACTTATGATGTAACGACCGCTGATAACACTGCGAACACTTACGATGTCGGCTTGGTAAATAGCGCTGGAACGGTTGTGGCTCATATTGGTTCAACCGCAGGAACAACTTTTGCGAATGCCGTAGGTTGGAAAACAGTGAATTGGACGGCAAGCGCGCAACTTCCGCCCGGGAAGTATTACCTTGCATTAACAACGAACTGCACGGCTTCCTGCGCTGTCCTCGAAGGCGGCAATAGCGGAACTGGTCTGACGTTTGCGGGCAATATCAGCGAAAGCGTTACTACCGGGGGTACGTTGCCGGCCACGATCACCGTTCCTTCTGATGTGTACACAGCGACGACGATACCAACATTTTCTGTGCATTGAGGTCACGTTGCATAGTTTTGGCGTGGCTTTCAGCTATCAGCGCTCAGCTGTCAGTTCTTAGTTCTTAGTTTCAGCATTCAATTCATAGGAACATCAATGAAATCAATTTTCGCTTTTGTGCTGCTGTTCGCAATCCGCACTGCGGCCACGACTTACTATGTGGATCCGGCGGGCAGCAACGGGAATGACGGGCTTACTCCGCAGACCCCCTGGCGCACTTTGCTAAAGGTGGGAATCTCAACGTTTCAGCCCGGAGATTCAGTCTTGTTCAAGCGAGACGGGGTTTGGAACGAGTGGCTCACTCCGCCTTCGAGCGGCACGGCGGGAAATCTCATCAAGTTTGATGCTTATGGGAATGGGCGGCCTCCGGAGTTTACCGGCTATTATGCGACGCTGGCATCACAGTGGACGAATACTGCGGGAAATATCTGGCAGATAACTTTGAGCGCGACCCAGCCGGTTTCGCAATTGAATTTTGTGCAGTTTGGGACGGTGTGGGGGAATTCGCAGAGTTCCCAAGGCGCGTTGGCACATGATCGCGATTGGTACTACGATCCGGTCGCGCAGAATCTTTACGTGTGGTCGCAGAGCGGGAATCCGGTAACGCATTTCAGTTCAGTCACGCCCATGATTCTTAGCGGGCAGTCGCTGGTTAATGTGAACGGGGTCAGCTACATCGAAATTCAACACGTCAAACTTGATTGGTATGACGGTTATGGCGTGCAGGTGCAGGGAGCGAGCGATCACATCTGGATTGCGAATGTGATGGCCGATAGCAAAATTCCGAATGCCACCGTGCCAATTGGATTTTATGTGCATCCTGGTGGGAGTGCAGGAGACATTCACCTCTACAACACGGACGCTCATCGAAATTATGTGGGTTATCGATTTGACGGAACGCCGACTGCGATTGAGTTGAAGAACTGCCGCAGTTATGTCAATCGGACTTACGGGTTAATGGATAACACCGGCGCGGTGACTTATTCGTACTGCCACTTTTATGCAAATAATCTTGCCACCGGAATTTCGACGGACGTGACGGGAACGCCGGGACCGATTAATGGTGGGAATAATGTGGCGGCGGATACTCCGCCGAATGTTCGCGGATTTATGCAGTACCCGGCGCGGATTACGCTTACGTTTGACGATCCTGGATTGCTCGATGGGCCTGCCGAATATATTCAGGCACTCTTACCGACTTTCCAATCGAAGGGTGTGCCGTTGAGCATCGCCGTGGTTACTGGGTATGACTTATCGCAGACTCTGATTCCAACTTATCAATCCTGGATCAATGCCGGGTGGGATGTGAATTGCCACTCTGTGTCGCATCAATATTTCGTTTTTCCGAATGCATTTACGATCCAATACACGGGGACAGCCGCGTCGAGTGTGACGTTATCGATTTCAAATAAGCAGTTCACCATTACCGCGCCAGGTGATCCGAATGCGCAGGTGAGTTGGAATTTAGCATCTTCCGGTACGGATATAGTGCCAAGCGGGCTCGACACATTGGGAGGGCTGATCTTCACGCTGAATCAACGCGGCGTATTTT
This sequence comes from Terriglobales bacterium, assembly GCA_035651835.1. Taxonomy (GTDB): domain Bacteria; phylum Acidobacteriota; class Terriglobia; order Terriglobales; family Acidobacteriaceae; genus JAOAPG01. The sequence continues at coordinate 89,444 of DASRFC010000032.1, read as the reverse complement.
CGGTGACTGCGGACCCAAATATGAAACCAGCTGTGAAGAGTGAGGATTTGGCGGATGTTGCTGCGCACGACATCAAGAGCTCTTCATATCTACTGCTGACCGACAAAACGCGCCTGATGACGGACGAACTGGGATGGTCGATGGCATGGATGAATGCGAACTTAACTGGGCTTCCGAACAACCGGGTTTATGTTTATCCGGGAAGCTATGAGGATACTTCGACGGAAGCTATCGCAGTTGCAGCAGGATATGCGGGCTCACGCGGATCAGGGACCATGCAACCTTCTCCGAATGCGGGAACGGTTTTGGCGAGTGGTGTGGATATCCAAAATATTCTTAGCCAGGGGATGGTGCCGTACTTTCAGAATTTGACCACCCAACAATTTGTCAATCGATTTCGGGCCATCGTTTTCAAGTCCGCTGTGTGGGGCGTGCCCTTTGGAATTTTTTGGCATTGGAATGAACTCACTTCTTCACAAGTAGGACTGATGCTGGACACGTTGAAATCTTCCGGCGCGACTCTGATGACAAATACGCAATTAATCAATTACTTGCTGAGTACGCAACAGAATCCGGGGACGACTTATTATGCGGGAGTGGTTACTGGTGCGGATATGGATGTGAGACCAACCGTTGTCTCCCCGGTGGTCGATCAAGGTGCGGTGCTTACTAACGAGTACAAATACGATTTGATGGGGACTGATCAAACGCAATTTGGAACGAGTTGGGAGATGGGAGCGTTCTCGTTTGTACCGGAATATTTGGGGCAAGCGAGATAGGCTCGGGAGCGGCTCAATTTGAAATTGGCATAGCGCCTGCTTTTTTTGCGGGTTTTCTTCGTGGGTGATAGTCCTGAAACTTTGACCACAAAGTTCGGTAAAGATTGCTAGTGCGCAGTTCTCAGGATTTATAGGTTTAAAACTAAATCTGCATTCGCAGGTCTTTTTTTTCATGAAAATACTTTTGGCGATTTTAATAGCCGCTTCGGCGGCCTGGGGGCAGTCTGTCTACTCGGGCAACTGGGCTGGCACAGGTTCCGCGACATGGGGATCTTCGGGACAGAGCGGATTGCTCTGCGGACCGCCAACTTATTCATGTTCGCGGAACGATACTGTGATGAATCCGCTGGTCGACGCCAGCAACATGAATCCGAAGCATCCCCCGCTGCTGGCTGCGCCGGGACAATCGGCTTCCTGTGGTGGATCACAATGTTGGGGAGGAAGTTTGGGAGCAGGGGTCGTCGCCGGCGATTCCTTCTATAACGGCAACCGCATGCTGCGCGTAACCGATTACGCAACGAATATTGCCGGCGATAGTTTCATGACTCGCTCTTCGGCGGAGACTACTCAGACGAACTATGACGGCACGGTATTCGGAGTAATCGAAAGGGGCAGCTTTCCATGCCTCTTCTCTTTTAGTAAGTCGCTTTGGAGCTCCGCGAGTTGCTCGACAGGATCGACAAGTTGCCAAGCCGCTGCGAAGCAGGTATGCATGCGGGGGACGGGTGCCATACCTACTTCGTTTGTATTTGGAACTTCGGCAGCGGATATATTCGCGATGTATGCGTTCAATAACAATTCGCAGCAAATCGAGCGTTGGATCTTGACCGAGGGATCACCATGGACGGTTGCGCTTGACCCGAACTGGCCAACTATGGGCGCGAACGGAGTGAATGTTGCGGCTCCGAGTTGCTTAGGCACAATGTTTACCCCGTGGACACAATTCGGCAACTTCGCAGTGAGCGGAGATGGTACGCGCTTCACTGCTGAAATAAGAACTTTCGGTGGATCGCAAGACGAAGGCGGACTGATTGTAGTTTGGGATAAGTCGAAAGGGTGTAAATGGATCGATCTCCGTCGAATGGCCATGTCAACGGACTGGAATAATCCAACGGCGATTTCCGCCGATCCCACGGGCGATTACAAATTGGGACCGCCTGCGGCGCCCACGGCGGTTGGGACATCAGGCGGAAGCTTAGTGAGTGGCCATCAGTACGCAGTTCAATACTCATACACGCTTCGGAACGGAACTACACAAGCGCTAACAGCGGGCGATATTGGAGAGACTGACGGCTCACCAGTAACGCTTACAACTTTAAGTAGTGGGCAGGGGTCGATCGCTCTAAATGCGCCGGGCGCTCCGCCTCTGGGGTCGCAACCAGCAGGAGCCACGATCACTCCGACGGGATACAACGTTTACATGTGCGATAACACCGCTAGTCCGGGATGCGTTCCCAGCAGGCAGACCGTGGATCAAGCTCCGTTGTCAGCTTCGAGCCTGACTTGTTCCGCAGCTTCAGGGAATTCAGGGGCGAATTATACGTACACCTATTATGTGGTGGTACGGAATAGTCCGACGCTGAGTTTTGCCAGCGCGGATTTGATTTGCACAGTGCAGACGGCTAATCAAATCAGCGCAACAAATCCGAACTCAATTTCATGGACCGCATCAACCAGCGCCAGCGTCATAAATGAATTGTTCCGCAATACTCGCGATGGCCGAATCTATCGCGGGACCGGGACCAGTTTTACCGATGATGGAAGTGCCAATCTGACCTCGATTGTCCCGGAGGCGGTACAGGGAGTTTTGGTCAATACAACGATCAACAATCTTGCAGTTGGCGGAACCCAGGCTTATACGGGATTACAGGCAACCTCTGGATTTTCCACTCACAACGACAAACTGGATATGAGTGGAAATCCGATCGTCATTACATCGACTGCAATTGCCGGGAACTTGGGATTCCATCTCGCACCACATTTTTGGTATCCAGACGCGACCGCTGCTTGCAATCCGATATATCAGGCATGTCCTTACAACGTCTACAAAAGCATCTGGTGCCCACAATCGTGCACGGGGCATCGGGTGGAAGGATACAACACGGAATTGCGGGAGCCAGGAAATTCAAGCTCTCTGGATTATGAGTTTGCTTCCCCACCAGAGACTGCAAACATCAGTAAAGCCGATGACGATAGTGGCTGCGCAAATACAAATCCGAAATGCCAGTTTGCGTCGCACGAGAGCTGGGGGAACGCGATGCCCGGCCTGCCTTACAGATTTCCTATTGTCAGTACTTACGTACCCGTAACCGCTTATGGATCCGCAAGTTGGCCCACCACTCTATACACAGGTGAACTGATGGGTTTGCCTATGGATGCATCCGCTAAGCCGATAAGGCTTGGCATGTTGTACAGCAATGGCAACGAAGTCACGCGGTTTTATTCGACGCCACGATGTGCGGCCGCTCAGACGGGAGATTACGCAATTTGCTCGACAGACTGGACTTACTGGAACACGAATGCAGACGGCAGTCCTGGATACGGAGGATTTGGAGATACCAATGGAAATGAAACTTGCGATCCAAGCTTGAATCCCAATGCGACGGGCACGGCGGCATGCAGGGTCGATGTTGTGCTTTATGAATTGCGGTAAAGGAAGGTATCTGTGATCGGCGACATTTTGTTGTTGCAGCGTTTAGGCGCTGCTTTGGAGTTCCGGCCTCGATATTCGGGAGAGTCTTCGGCGGTAAACAGCGGCATAGTAGAAGATTCGACGATCCAGGATTTGCTGATAGAGGGCCTGTTAAAGGTTCGTAATAAGGATAGAAAACTAGTCCGCTTGAAACCGAACCGGGCACAACGAGAATTTTCACGAACCTGCACCAAACGAAATATCGTGCTCAAGGCGCGGCAAATGGGAATCACGACGTATGTCGCGGCGCGATTCTTTGTCCAGACGATCACACAACCGGGAACGGTTACGGTGCAAGTGGCGCATAACCAGGATTCAGCCGAGGAGATTTTTCAGATTGTGCATCGCTTTTGGGAGAACCTGCCCGAAGGCATGCAGAGGGGCGCGCTGGTGCGATCGCGCGCCAGCATCCGCCAAATTGCTTTTCCGCGACTCGACAGCGAGTACCGGATCGCGACGGCGGCGGATGCGAACGCTGGCCGCGGGATGACCATCCATAATCTGCACTGCTCGGAGGTCGCCCGCTGGCCGCGGGATGGAGAGGAATCGCTGGCATCCTTAAGAGCGGCGGTTCCAGAAGACGGAAATATTGTGATCGAGTCGACTCCGAATGGAGCTGGCGGTGTGTTCTACGAGGAATGGCAGCGAACCAGTGAAACTGGTTATGCCCGGCATTTCTTTCCATGGTGGTATGAAGATGCCTATCGAAACGAAAAGTATGGAACTTTAGGTATCCGGACTTCCGAAGAAGATGGGTTGGCACACCGTTATGGGCTAGTAGACGAGCAACTGGCGTGGCGGCGAATTAATCGGGCTCAGCTTCGGGGATTAGCAGCGCAAGAGTACGCTGAGGATCCGGTGTCTTGTTTTCGAGCTTCGGGTGAATGTGTATTTGACCTAGAGATAATAGAGCAAGCTCAGCGTGCGAGTTGTGACGCTTTTGAAGTGCGCGACAATGACCGGCTTATTACCTGGTTTCCCCCGCAAACCAGTAAGCAGTACATCATTGGAGTTGATCCCGCAGGCGGAGGGACCGAAGGCGATTATTCTTGCGCTCAGGTCATCGAACGCAGCACTGGGATGCAATGCGCGGAACTGCACGGACACTTTCCGCCAAGAGAGCTGGCGAACCGAATCGCTGAATTGGCGAAAGTTTATAACCGCGCATTGTTGGCCGTGGAACGAAATAATCACGGCTATGGCGTGCTGGCACATTTGCGAACACAAGAAGTGCTAAATATTTTTCGAGATGGCGGCCAGGATGGATGGCTCACATCCGCAGTAAGCCGGCCAGCGATGATTGAAAATTTAGTTGCGGTATTGGCGGTTCAGCCGAGTTTATTTCAGAGTGGCAGGTTTTTAAATGAGTGTCGAACTTTCGTCCGGCATGTGGATGGAAGTTCAGGAGCTATGGTTGGCACGCATGACGATTGTGTAATGGCAATGGCGATTGCGATGGGAGCACGAAGGAAGGCTGTAGGAGATGTTCCGCACAGCGCCGCACTTGAGCTGGCGAGCCTGTCTTTTCAGAGACCGGGAGCTGAAAGTGGCCGTGCGAATTGCACAGGGCAATGATGTTTAGCGATCACAGCTAGTTTACTGGGGTCCGAATTACGATGTCGTGCTTTTCCAAATTGGAACTCGTGCAAATTGGCTGTTATTGCAGTCCAACACGTTCGAAGGATGCGGGGTGGCGCACAAGGACATATGATGCGCTGCTCCGATGGGCATTTTTATGTCGTTAAGTTCCGGAACAACCCCCAGCATTTACGCGTGCTGGCTAATGAGCTGTTAGCCACTCGGCTGGCCGAAGGCGCCGATCTGCCGGTACCGGCAACGGAAGTGGTGGAGGTGGGAGAGTGGCTGGTGCAACATACTCCCGAGTTGAATATTCAATTGGCGGGCAGCACAGTACCATGCCAGGCGGGATTGCAGTTTGGATCGCGCTATGTAGTAGATCCCCTGGAAGGGCAAGTATTTGATTACCTTCCGACGGAGATGTTGGAGCGGGTGCGCAACCGTGAATCTTTTGCGGGAATTCTCGCGATGGATAAGTGGACAGGCAATGCAAACGGGCGGCAGGCAACGTTCTGGCGAAAGATGCGGGAAAAGAAATACACGGTCACGTTTATCGATCAGGGGTATTGCTTCAACGCAGGAGAGTGGACTTTTCCAGACTATCCGCTTCGCGGTGTGTACGCGCGAAACGAAGTTTATGCCGATGTTTGTGGATGGGAGTCATTTGAACCGTGGCTCGCGCGGATCGAAGAGATGAAAGATGATGTGGTTTGGAATGCGGCGGGAGAGATTCCGCCGGAGTGGTATGGAAGCGATTGGAGCGCACTGGAGAAATTAACACTTGCCTTGTTGAACCGCCGGTGCATAGTGCGGGAGTTGATTACCGCGTTCCGGATGTCGCCGAGAAGGCCGTTTCCTAATTGGAGAGAAGATGCTTGAAGGTGGCGACGGATCAGTTTGCAGTTGTCGGTTGCTAGTTCTCGGTTGAAACGAGCTGAGTCGTGTCGTCTGCATAAGGGGCAATAATATTTTTCATCGAGAGTAGTCGAGCTTCGCTCGACCGTACAGCCGAGGGCGGCTGTCCCCACATATTCTTTAATTCAGGGCGGCTGTCCCTACGTCTTTTAATTAAGAAAAACAAACATTATGAATATTACAAAGAAGTTGCGCGGCGCTATGCGCCGGATTGCCGCCGTGTCTCTAGCCTCGGACGGAGCTCAAGGTAAACGGCGGACGGTAGCAATGCCATCCATCCTTAATACATACGGGCCGAGGGCAGACGCTTTCCCCAAACCAACACCGATCAACCTGCGGCGCTTCGCGGAAACTCCTGTGGCGCGTAAGGCGATCAACACAATTAAAGACCGGATAGTTGGAATGCGCTGGCGAATACAGCCGCGTCCGGGGCGAGCATCGGCGACCACCTCCGATGTTGCGACGCGAATACAGATTCTTACCGACAATTTTGATGCGCCGAATCCCGACGATTCCTTCCGATCATTATGCGAGCAGGTACTTGAAGACGTAATTGTCGGGGGATTTGGAGCCATTGAAGTCGATACGACCGGCGATGCGGAGCGGCCGCTCACCTTATGGCCGGTGGATGGCGCGACCATTCGCATGAAGACTGACTGGGATGGGCTACCTGCCTCGGCGCGATATGTGCAGGTTACAGGGAAATCCGGACCAGACGGAAACATTGTTCTAAACGATGATGAGCTTATATATATCCGGCTTAACCCGCGAACGCACACGCCGTTCGGATTGGGACGGCTCGAAGTTGCGTTCGAATCCATCAACGCATTTCTCGGCGCTCATCGCTATGCAGGAAGGTTAGCTTCGAACTCGGTGGTGGAGTATGCGCTTTGGTTGCAAGGATTGAGCCCGGATCATCATGAAAGATTGATTCGCTGGTGGCAAGACGAGATTGAGGGCACGGGGCGCGTGCCAATTCTCTCGGTCGAGAACAGACCAGAGGTATTGCGATTTGGCGGCGGCACAGATGCTGATCTGAGATTGCAATGGCAGGAATTTTTGTTGCGGATTATTGCTGATGCTTTTGATCTTCCCCCGCAAGCTCTGGGACTGGAGCGGGATGTAAACCGATCGACCGCTGCTGAGATGAATGATCAGGCGTTCCGGCAGGCGATTGTGCCTACAGCGCGGCTGCTTGCCGAATATCTGACGCGAGACGCTCTCTGCAAAAGATTGGGGTGGTCTGATCTGGAATTTATTTTCACCGACGTTGATTCGGGTGGAAGCGAAATGGAAGAAGCGCAGATTCAGGACATTCTCATTAAAAACGGCGTGTTAACGGTAAATGAAGTGAGGCGGATGCGAGGGTTGCCGGCATTGTAGAAGCGACGCCGCGCCAAGTATTTGGTTAAGGTAGGGAGCGCCTCGGCTTCGCTCAGGGCAGGCTTTTCTTGCTCAGGATGACAGCAAGTATGTATGCGGGTGGTTGTTGCGAGGGAAGAACAGCTAAATCCAAAAGAAGGTCAGGATTACAACTCAATGATGAATATCGAACTGGAGTCGATGGCTATTCAAATGCCGGCGTTTGCTGGTCATCCTAATCGCGAGACATTTCGTGGCGTGCTCACGTTGGTGGATGTCGTATCCGACAAAGCGCCTTCAGGGGCACGCGGCCATCGGGTTGTGCTTACTCGCCACGCAGCGGAAACGGCGCTGGCGTCTTTGATTGGCATGGCGCTGGATTATTCACCATCACTCGACCGGCACGATGCGCAGAGAAAAGTAGGGGTCATTACAAGTGCTGAGATTGTGGGAAAGAAACTTGAACTCGGCGGATATCTCTTTGCCAAAGATTTCCCGGAAATTGTGAGGGAAATCGAGCGTAGTGAGAATTGGCCTATTTCAGCGAGTGCGGGAAAGTATACGCGGCCTGGTTCTTGTTTAGGAATGTCGTACGAGATCGCCGATGCAAGAATTGCTGATATGAAGGCAAAAGTGTGGACGCTGACTAAAGTTACGTTTACTGGCGCGGCAATTTTACGAAGGGACAAGGCTGCATACCGGGATACGTGGATTGAAATGGCATGAGGTAGATTCGGCAACTTCCAGAAAAGGAGATTAAATGGATCACGAAATAACACATCAACTTGTTTCAACAGCAGAAAAGTTAGCCAGCGCGGCGGATGCACTTGATCGCGTTCTTGGAAAGCTTGATGCACAACAGGAAGCATTGAATGCGAAAGTGGATCTCATTGTCGCAGCAGTTGAAGAGAGGCCGTTAGAAGTCGAGGCCGAGGCAGGCGGAGATACGGGGAAGACCCAGCAGCTAGAGGCACGTATTGCAGAACTCGAAAAATCAAACGGAGATTTGAAGGCACAGGCAATGCGCATGACTCGCAAAACCTTGTCGCCTCTGGTTAGTGCACTGTTGAATAAAACCAGCGCGGAGCCAGGAGAAAAACTCGATTCGGCTGTACTGGATAAAACTCTTCAGGCCCTTAGCATTGAGCAGCGCATTGCTGTAAAGGCGGAGATGGCCAGAGCGGGGATGATCGGGTAGGAGCGGGCTTCAGGAACCAGGCTACAGACGGCAGGCATCAGCTGCGGGGCTTTAGGCTTCGGGCTCTGGGCTTCAGGTTTCACAATTCATTTTAAACGGGCATGACTTCGGTCGTGCCTTTTTATTTGGGACAAATTTAACTTCAGGAGAAAACATGAACGCACAATTTATTGATTTGAACGCAGCCGCAGATTTTCTGGGACCGGGCGCGATCGAAGTCGATCGCTATCAAACAGAAATTTTTGATCTCGTAAGGCGCAGGGGAGCATTCGGGCAGAGAATCAAACAGGTTCCAGCGACCGGACATCCCTCGCGCTTCTTCGAACAGACTGCGATTGTTGCGCCCACGGCAACACAAGCGTTTGTCGATCCGCGAAATATTGTTGCGACCGTAGGCGCACCGACCCGGGTGGAGCGCAGCGTGCCACTTAAGGCGCTGGTTTCACAAATCAACTACAACCTATTCGACCTGGAAGTGGGCGCGCAGCAAAGTCAATTCGCTTACCTACAGGCGAAAGATCTGGCGGATTCGGTTGAAGGGCTGTTGCGCACACATGATGTTGCTTTGTGGAATGGCAATGACACCTCGCTCGCTGCTCCTACAACATTGCAGTACTTCGGAGCGGTAGGACAAATCGAAGGTGGTGGAAACACTACTACGATTGCGACCACGGCCAGCATTGTGGATGGAATTAAGGGAGTGGTGGCGCAAATGGTGGCCAATACTTCCTTTCAAGTCCGTCCCACAGCGATCTACGCCAATCCGGTGCTACTCGACCTGATTGATCGCGAAATGAAGGCTGAGTTCAATGTCATTCTCAATACAACCGAAATCACGGCTGGGTTGAGCGTTAAGATGCTCTCGACCCAGGCTGGCGATCTCCCTCTGATTCCGGAATGGTCTTTGGGTTACACCGGAACTCCTGGCAGCGGAACCGCCGTTCTTCCCTGCTACATCGTGACGGAAGACCTGATCGAGTATCACTGGCTAACTGATGCGAATCCGCGAGTATTCCAGTTAGGACTTCTGGGAAACCTGGCTACGCAGATGGTGGTCGTAAAGTTCGGGTCGGTAGTAGTCAAAGGTGCTTCGTACGCTCACTACGAAGTGAAGGTCAATCGATAACACCCAACAATAGATCACTAGTCTCAGTCCTCGGTTTCTTGTTCCCCGTTCTCAGCTCGGAACGAGCCGGAGCTGAGGGCTGGGTTTTTTCTGGAACTCTTATGAACTATCTTGCCGCTTCTGAATACGAAACTTATGGGCTCGAAGCCACAACGCCAGGGGCACTCGTGGCAGCGGCCTCAACCGTAATCGACAGTCACTGCCGGCGTACAACTTTGGCAGTTTCGCAATACGAAGAACGAATCCGGCTCGCACCGGATCGCAATACTGTCCGGCTTACTTATCTGCCTCTTGCCGTCATTGCACCAGCGACAACGCCGATTATTTCGGCACGAGGGAGGTACAGCGTCCCGCGCAGAGGCGAATGGCCAATCGACGATCTGCAACTAGATGTCGCACTGCTGTTCGGTTTACCGGGAGTATGGACGGCGCTCGATCCAAATGCGATTGATGTCTATTCAGCAACAGGAGAGCTGACTTTACCGTTGAACATCGTTGGGCTTTGGTTCAGTGAGGTAGATATTGTCTACACCGCCGGGCTCGAGACCATTCCTGATCCTGTGAAATTTGCTTGCGCGCAAATTGTCCGTAATGCGCAAGCCACTCCAGCTTTGAACGTGCGCACCGGCCAGCTTAACAACATGCGGTTGGATTACTTCTCGAACACACTCCTCGATCAAACCGTACAGGCAATGTTGGCGCCTTATGTGGCGCAGAAAGTAGGGTAATTATGTTGGATCCACAGGCACAAACCGGTGTGAGCGGTCCGGCCGTGCAACGTGCGGCTGATGCCATGCTGCGGGCTCTGGGTGGCGACCAAATCACGTTGCTGTTTCCACTAATCACTTTACCGAATGATCCGAGTGCGCAATTGGGGATGGTTGATCCGGGAGTTGAGGAAGTTCTATTTGGACCAGTCGTGATCCGGAATCTTGTCGTGCCGAGTTCGGGACCGAGGCGGCGCCTGGAGTTTTTATTATCCGGTTCAGCGGTCACTGCCGAGTTGGCAGCGCGCAACGTAACTTCGGCTCAGGATCTTTTTGATAGCGCACTTGGAGTTATGTATGACGGCCAGCTCTTTCACATTGATGGAATTACAACCGAGTATTTTGCAGGAGCAGCATATTTGTACCGCTTAGTCGGAGTGGAATGAAGGGCGTGCTTCTTACGGTGAGTTTAACTTATGCAATTTACCAAAGACAGTTTCTATATGACGCTGCTGGAACGGTTGGTTGCACTCGACCCGCAACGTACCGTCACACTGAATGGGACGACTCGACCGGGGCTGATTGTGGCTGAGAATGAATTGGTGATCCCCGTGGAACCTTTACCGGATGCTTTCTACGTCGAGTGGGGGGCGGTTGAAGTAGTAAAGCGGCAAGAGGGAAATCGCGCGCTGCTTGCAATGGACTGCATAATTTCATATCACACGTTTGGATCGGTACAGAGCGGTGTCGATCGCGGGCAAGCATTGACGACGCTCGATATGCAATTAATCAGCATTTGCCTGCCTCCCCGAACCGCTAAAAGAGATTACTCGCAAGCTCCCAGCGCCGATCTGGGTACGAATATTCTGTGGACGACGCCAGTGCTGGGAAAGATTGCGGGTAGCCAGGCACAAAAAAATGAAGGGCTGCCGCGAGGCACCGAAGGAGTACGGCTGGAGCGCAGCACAACGCTGAAAGTGTTCTTCTTTTCCGAGGTGAACTACTCATGAGCACATTACCAGTTCGAGCCGCCATGGTTCCAGCCTCGCGGCGAATACGAGCTTACTTTGCGCCAATCAATCGCATAACTGGGGCGCCAAGTTTGTTCGATCCCGGTAAGTATGGGCGGTTTTTATTGGATGCACCCCCGTCTCCTTGGCTTGACCTTGGGTGGATTGACAGCTTCCAGCGATTCTGTGGAACGAGCACGCAGCCTTTATGGACTGGCAATAAGCGGGCGCCATCGAGCCAGTTCCATGGTCCCATGGATGTGCGGATTGAATTTGCTTTTCGCGAATGGGGCAAACTGCAGATGGCTCTGGCGGGAGGTTCGGAACATATGAACGTCCTGGCTTCAAGTCCTAACGCTAGCGCGCAGCCTTCGGGCGGTATTTGTTTGCCGGCAATCGCTTCGCTGCCTGGGTCCACGGCGAGTGAAATTATTGTAGGCGCAGGCGCAGTGGGTTCTTTTTCGGCCGGAGATCTTATCGCAGTCGATGCCGATTACCAGCAACAAACTGGATATGTAGGAACCGGCATCGCTGCGGCATACGTGAACAATGCGTCGGATGTGAATCAGGACGCGAACTATATTCGGCGAGTAACTTTCAATATTGGACAAGTGGCGCAGTTAACGGGAACCTCCTTATTACTTGCCCAGCCTCTCCTTGGGGGCGCGCCACCCACGGCGGCAGGCATTCAAAAAGTAGTGGCTTTCGTGGACCGTGAAGGTGGAGCATTTTTTCAGGAGTGGTCTGGGTTGTTTGTTGCGGAAGAGGATTCTGGCGGGCGAATTTGCTTTCACTATCCGCGACTTAGTCCCACTACTTCGGTCGATACTTCAATGCCGCGTGATTTAGGAACAACGGTTCAGACCAGGGCATCTAAAGTCTTCCAGCGCGAAGAAGCTGTAGAGATCGCAGAGACCATTTCGTGCCTGGCTCTACGGGCGGCATTTCAGGCGATGCCCCACATTGATGAAAATGATGGCCAGGTAGTCGTCTGCTATCGGAGTTATTTTCCAGCCAATTTAGCTGCTTTGTATTAATTGTGGCTAGAGTAAATGTAAGTTTCTAACCAACTGTTAATGAGCGGTCCATATCGAGCATCGATGAAATTGGCAGCTTCTTTTTCTTTCGGCGCTGCACAACGAACAACCAATTAAATACCAGCAGCAAGCGGCGAACTCTTCCTCACATGAAACTACAAATTGACAATCTAGACGGTAATGGCCCGCGTGACTATACGACAGCAGTCGACGGCACACGCAGCCCCCAGGTAATCCGCAAACTCAATCAAGTTTTTGAGCTACGCGTCAGCCTGGTGGCGGATGGAGCGGACTTTGTGGTGCCGGTGACCGGGGCCCGCGTGATGCTGGGACGAACCAACGGTCAGGACGTATTCACTGGATACCTGATGCAACCTCCCGTCTTTGAGTACCTCGGATGGGGAGAACGTGGTCCCGTGTATCGCTATAACTTGCTGGCACAAAGTGACGAGATACTTCTCGACGAAAAAAGGCTCCCAGAACGTTCCCCTTTTGTTGAACGGAGCGCCGGAAACGCGCTCCGGCAGTTGACCCAGGATGCGATGCCCGGCTTATTTGATACGAGTGCAGTACAGGGTGGAGACATATTGGCGGAGTACGTTTCGGATCCGCAGACAACATGGTCGCAACAAGCCGCGGAAATTGCCATAGAGGCCCGCAGCAGCTATCGAGTCATTAATGGAACTTTAATTTTTTCTCCCATCGGGGCAACTGTATACACATTGAACGAGAGTGATAGCACCTTCTCGCCCGAAGGGTTACAGCTTCAACTTGGGAACACCGTTATCAACGACCTCACTGTGATTGGTGAGATGGAGCCGCAAGCTTATGTTCGAGACTATTTTGTTGGTGATGGGCTTACCACGCGCTTTTATCTTTCTCAGAAGCCGTTCACAAAGAGCAATCAAACGTTTGTCGATGAAGAGTATTCGGGATCGGCTCTGGATCTCAGGCGGTGGACAGCAACTGATCCTGCAAACGCGGTCAGCGTCGCCAATGGCAAGCTACAAATCGCAGGAGGAACCGGGAGCGATGGCGCGACACTTGTCCAATTTGTGGAGAAAATCGAATTAGGCGGCGCGACCATACTGCAACACGGCGATATTTTGTTCAATGCAGCTTCCGGCGGAGTGATTGGTGGTCTCTACTCAGGAGGGATTTCCATCACCGGGTGTCTGGCGGGATTTCTAATCACCCCGAATGGCGCGGGCACCAACATTCAAGCGCTAGTAAATGGCGCTGCCGCAGGCACTATCTTGAACACCATTGCGGGGCATCACTATGTGTTTACGACACGTATCTACACGCAAGAGATATACCGGCGGCAACAGATCTTTCATTCATCCATGCATTCAGCGGGGAATGGGATTGGTGGTGCGGAAGTCAGCGCAAATGTACGCTTAGTACTCGAAGTTCATGATATTGATCCTGCAAACCCCGGATCTCAAATCGCGCCTTCAACGGTGCTCTACGATGGTGTAGCTACCGGAGCTATCGATTTCTGTAATTATGCCTTGGTGAATGCCTCGAATCTTCATTGCTCTGTAGCATTCACGCGTTTTATTCACGCAGTGGATACCGAAGTACACAGCGCACTTACAGGGCAGAATTATGTCACTCGGCTGGTGGGCGCTCTTTCCGATGGCGCTGAATGCAATACAACTTCAAGTGAACTGACATTTTTTTCTGCGCATGTGCCGGCTGCAAATCAGTCGATTGCAGTACAGTATCGGGGTTTGGGCCGTGCCTTGGCACAAGTTACGAATCCGGCGAGTATCGCTGCTCTACAACGTGGGATCGATAACGGCATTCATGGAACAGTGAAACACATTAAATTACCACCAGCCCGTACGGCGGCCGATTGCGAGAATGCAGCTCTCGCTTTTTTGGAAGATTCGCTAACAGACGCCTGGACCGGAGAATACGATGTCTGGAGTGACTTCCTGCCGAACGCGGCCACGGATATTTTTCCAGGCGATGGAATTCAAATTAATGTGCCGTCTCGGGGAGCAGCTTTTCTGGCAATTGTGCGCGAGGTGGAAATCGATCACAAAGATTTGGCCAACGAACATAGTATTTATAAAATCAAATTCGCGCAGGACGGTGCAAAGTCTCTCTCATTTGAATTTCAAGCGGCAAAGATCAGCACATTCCCGGATCTGATTCCTGTGACGAATACCCAAGTGGGAACAGTCTTCCTCCCCAGTTTAACTTCCGCGCAAGTAACCGCTGTAACTTCGACAACCATTACGGTGGATGCGGGGATGTCTCCGACCGGAGGTGGAGGGTTTGAAGTCAGGTGGAGCGATTCAGGTTGGGGGCCTGATAATGATCGGAATCTGGTCGGGCGCTTTGCGACGCAAATCATAACGCTACCGCGCTTGGGAAAAGTGCAGACCTATTTTCTGCAGCAGTATGACTCTTCAAATCCGCCTCGGTACTCCAGGTACTCGGCGGCTCTACACATTGATTACCCGTTATTATGATGACGACGTATGCAGGGGAAGAAGGCCGCAGCGCCGGCAAGCAGCCGCTGGTTGTGCGCGTAACCGATAACGATTTTCAACACAAAGTATTGGAAAAACTTGCGCGGCTGGAAGTGAAAATGGATATGCTCATCGGCAACAATCAGCCCGGCCGAATGAAACAAGCAGAGGACCGCCTAAATACTCTGGAGCGGCATGACATCCGACGAAGTGTCTATGACCGGCTAGTCAATGCAGCGATTACAATGGCTATTAGCGCGGCGATCGCGATGCATGACCGATGGTGGAAGTGAAGTAGAGAATCAATCTTCAGGTAATTAGTTCTGCGTCCGTAGCTCTCAGGTTTCTCATTCTAAAATTCACTTCATAAACATTTGGAGGAAGAAATGGATTTCTTCAGCAAATTGCTCCAGGGAATTGCCT
Source organism: Terriglobales bacterium (assembly GCA_035651835.1). Classification (GTDB taxonomy): domain Bacteria; phylum Acidobacteriota; class Terriglobia; order Terriglobales; family Acidobacteriaceae; genus JAOAPG01. The sequence continues at coordinate 74,131 of DASRFC010000032.1, read as the reverse complement.
TTTTGCCTGCGATCATAACCGGAATTGAAAATTTCTTCGCCAACCATTCCGGTCGGGAGAAGCAAGCCGCCGCAATTTCGTTTATTCAGGCCGCCATTTCAATGGGAGATGCAGTCACCAACCGGCAGATTACGGGCGAGGCCAAGTTTAAAGATGGGCTAAGCCAGATCGTCAATGGGATCGTGGAATGTTTAAATGCGTCTTCATGGGCCAAGGCGGCTAAATAGTGTTCGTTTGTGCAAAAAACACGCGTTATCCGACCTCTTCGCTCCAATTTTCGAGAATCTTCTTGACCAGTGCCATATATTGATCCGCGACTGCTCCATCGATTAAGCGATGATCGTAGCCCAAGGTCAAATGCACGAGCGATCGAATGGCGATCGAGTCGTTCCCTTGCTCGTCAGTGATGACGACGGGAGCTTTGGTGATCCCACCCACGCCCATGATTGCGGAGTTCGGCTGGTTAATAATCGGTAGACCGAAGACGGCTCCGAACTGGCCGGGATTCGTGACAGTGAAAGTAGATCCCTCCACCTCTTCGGGCTTCAACTTCTTCGACCGGGCACGCTCACCGAGATCACTGATGCCTCGCTGTAATCCCAAGAAATTCAACTCTCCAGCGTTTTTAAGTACAGGGACTATCAAGCCCCAATCGAGTGCGACTGCAATACCCACGTTGATGTTGCGATGATAACGAATGTTGTCGCCTTCCAGTGACGCGTTCACGATGGGGAATTGCTGTAGCGCGATGATTGCCGCGCGCACAAAAAATGGCATAAAAGTCAGACGCGCTCCGTGACGCTGCTCGAAGCCTGACTTCATCTTGTTACGCAAGTGGACGATTCTTGTAATGTCCACTTCAAACATGCAGTGCACATGCGCACTGGTGCGTCGCGATTCGATCATGCGCTCGGCAATGATCTTCCGCATTTTCGTTAAGGGCACCACGTCTCCGGGAATCGCTGCAGGGGATGGCGTTGAAAACTTCGCCGGGGCTGGAGCGGATGACGTCACAACCGGGACCAGAGGGGTAGAAACCGAAGTAACAGCAGGAGCTGGTTGTGCACTATTGCCTTCTACGAAAGCCAGAATGTCTTGTTTTGTGATGCGGCCACCGAGTCCGGTTCCTGCTACTTGCGACAGATTTACGTTGTGCTCGCGAGCCAGTTTTCGCACGAGGGGTGAAGATCGCGCGTGGTCGGATTCTTCATCCGGCGCTCCTTCGTCCTCAGTTGCGGGTGCAGCTTCGGTTTTCTTTTCAGGTATTGCCACGGCAGTCGGAGCTGGCGCGGGCATTTTTGTGTTTGGCGCAGCGGCAACTGCTTCCCCGTCAGAAGAGATCGTTCCTACAACCGTGTTTACTTGTACCGTTGATCCTTCCTCAACCTTAATATCCTGAAGTACTCCCGATGCGGGTGCGGGAATCTCGGCGTCGACTTTATCAGTAGAAATTTCGAATAGCGGTTCATCACGCTGAATCTTGTCGCCGGGCTTCTTAAGCCATTTGGTGATAGTTCCTTCAAAAATCGATTCGCCCATTTGGGGCATGACGATGTCAGTCGGCATAAATCCTTTTCCGCGCTCTACGGTGTTTCCGGGACGAGAGCAACCTTAGATTATAGCGAAAGATCAAGAGAGCGGGTTAGCACGGAAGATCAAAGAACGAGCGGGCACATCCATAAGAGTTTGTTTGACGAAACTTGGCTTTCAACCTACTATTGTCGCACCCTAGGTTGATTCTAACAACCCGTTTTCCTAGCAGATGATGATCGGCCAGACAATTTCCCATTACCGCATTGTAGAAATGTTGGGCGGTGGAGGCATGGGAGTTGTGTACAAAGCCGAAGACATCACCCTTGGCCGTTTCGTGGCTCTCAAGTTCCTGCCTGACGAGGCGGCAAACGATCCGCAAGCTTTAGAGCGTTTCCGCCGTGAAGCCCGCGCGGCTTCGTCCCTGAACCACCCTAATATTTGCACGATTCACGAAATCGACCAGCACGATGGACGTCTCTTCATCGTTATGGAGTGCCTCACTGGTCAGACCCTGAAGCACTTGATTCAAGGACGTCCCATGGAACTTGAACAGCTTTTGAATATCGGCATTGAGGTAGCCGATGCTCTGGAGGCTGCGCACTCCAAGGGAATTGTGCATCGCGACATCAAACCCGCGAACATATTCGTCACCGATCGCGGCCATGCCAAGGTCCTTGATTTCGGCCTTGCCAAGATTGCCCAGACTTCGAAGTCTTCTTCGGGCGATTCGCAAACCAAGGTGGATGTGACCGGCGTTGACTTGACAAGTCCGGGCGCAGCGGTCGGAACTGTGGCTTATATGTCGCCGGAGCAGATTCGAGGGAAGGAACTCGACAACCGCACGGATTTGTTTTCTTTTGGCGTCGTTCTTTACGAAATGGCGACAGGGGTGATGCCCTTTCGTGGAGAAACATCCGGTGTGATTACGGACGCCATTCTCAATCGGGTACCAACTTTGGCTGGCCGGCTGAATCCGGATCTTCCGACCAATCTCGAAGAGACAATTAGTAAAGCGCTAGAAAAAGATCGCGACTTGCGCTCTCAATCCGCTGCGGAGATGCGTGCCGATCTGAAGCGGGTAAAGCGGTCCATTGAATCGTCGCGAACTTCGGTTGCAGCTGAGCCAACGACCTTATCGTCCTCTTCAAGCGCAGCTAAAAATCCAATTGCTCCCATCCCTTCTTCCTCGCGCAAGGGGACATCTTTACTCCCGGTGCTCGTGGTTTGCACCATAATTGCTCTTGGTGCTGGGCTCTATGTTGGCAAGCTGCTGTTCACAAACCAGCTACCACCACCGCCTCTCTACCGCCAACTAACGTTTCGGCGCGGGAGTATTCGATCCGCGCGCTTTGCACCTGATGGCCAAACGATTCTTTACAGCGCAGCATGGCAAGGGAATCCTGTAGATGTATTCACCGCCCGGCCCGAAGCCCCAGAATCGCGTTCGATGGGTCTAAGCCGGACGCAGCTCATGTCGATTTCCTCCACGGCGGAGATGGCAGTATTGCTCGACAGCAAGGCAATTGGCGCATGGGTCAGTATGGGCACGTTGTCGCGTGCGCCGCTCTCAGGAGGAGCGCCACGCGAGGTGCTGGAGCAAGTGCAATGGGCGGACTGGGCACCGGACGGGAGTGGTCTCTGTGTCGTGCGAGATTTTGGCGGACGCAACCGGCTGGAATATCCAATAGGAAAGCCGCTGTATCAAACTGGCGGATGGATCGGACATCCTCGCGTTTCTCCGAAGGGAGATTTGATCGCTTTCGCGGATCACCCGCAGCAAGGCGACGATAGCGGTTCGCTGGCCATTGTCGACATGGCAGGTAACAAAAAAATCCTCTCCGTCCAATGGTTCACGATTCAAGGATTGGCTTGGTCTCCTGATGGGAAAGAGGTTTGGTTCACTGCCAGCAAATCGGGTACTGACCGGACGCTCTATGCGGTTTCGCTGGATGGAAAGCAGCGCATTGTCGCGCGGCTGCCCGGCGCTCTAATGCTTCTGGATATCGCAAAGGACGGGCGAGTGCTGCTGGTACGGGCTACGTGGCGGCGTGAGTTGATGGGAATCTCTGCTGGAGAAGTCAAGGAACGCGAGTTGTCCTGGCTCGACTATACCTATCCAGCCGATCTCTCCGCGGACGGCAAAACTCTGCTGTTCGATGAGGAAGGCGGGGGCGGAGCCCTCGACTACTCGAAGTCCAGTGGCTTGACCTATGCAGTTTATGTCCGCAAGACAGATGGCTCGCCAGCGGTACTGCTCGGAGAAGGTGGAGCGGTAGCCTTGTCGCCCGATGGGAAATGGGCGATAACGCAGACGCAGGATTCCCCGTCCCAACTCAAGATGCTGACTACAGGCGCGGGCGAACCTAAAGACTTAGCCAAGGATAACAACATTAATCACAGTTGGGCGCATTGGTTTCCTGACGGTAAGCGCATCCTCTTTACGGGAGATGAGCCGGGCAAAGGTATGCGGTTCTACGTCTACGACATGGCTTCGGGGAAGAGTGAAGCGATCTCGCCTGAAGGGGTTAACGGTAATGCCTTTGCTATTTCTCCTGATTCTCAGTCGGTGGCTGGCATTGGTGCGGATAAGAATGGGTATTTGTATCCGGTAGCGGGCGGAAACCCGCGACTTATAAGCGGTCTGAACCCGGGTGAACAGCCAATTACCTGGGGTTCTGACGGCCGATCCATCTATATTTACCAGCCTGGCGAACTGCCCGCGCGGGTGTATCACCTGGATCTCCAAACCGGAAAACGAACTCTGTGGAAAGAACTCATGCCCACCGATCCTGCGGGAGTTGAAAATATCGGTCCTATTCTTATGACCCCCGATGCCAAGGCATATGTTTTCGGGTATCACCGCATGCTTGCTGATCTTTACCTGGTCGAAGGATTGAAATAAGCAGAGCTCATCATTTCGGCGCGTAGTTTTGAGTAGGTAGCGAACGTTAATGGTTAAATATCCTCCCGCAAAACCTTCTACTTACTAATTCGGATGGCTTCTACGGAATGGTAGTACGAAAACCTACAGTATTTGCGGCATTGTTGAAGTACGTTGTGCCGGGATATCTTCACTTCAGATTTTGATACTTCAGATATCCCACCCTTCCGAGCAGGAGTCCGGTTCATAAGAGCCGGACACCTGCTTCTCGCCTTTATAAAATGAATGAATAATGTGGTTTGGGGCTACATTGTCTTATATCGTTGGATTCTATTCGAGGGCAAAATGGAAACTTAAATTTGCATTGAGTTCCTACTCGAACGAATCGCCAGAGGGTAAGGGGCCAAGTTCCTCATTTTTTTCACCGCCCCAAATTGAAACCAGCCTACAGCTTTATCTGTAGCCAGATGTTTCAACTACTTTCAAGTGCGAGAAAATCACACTCGGGACCTCGCCAACGCTTCCAGTGCTTTTAGCATCTTTGTAGTGGCGAGTCCACTCGTCTGGAGATCAATACATGAAAATGCGAAAAGAAAACGTGCTTTTAAACGTACTGCTGGGGACTGGCCTCTATCTGCTGGATTCGATGCGAGAGCGATTGGCGGATAATGTGGAGGATTTCCGCGGCACCGCTAAGGATCAATTTAAAGACATAAAAGGTCGAGCTAAGGATACTTACGAAACAGCTTCGGAACGGGTCAGCCGGGCGGCGGATGTGCTTCGCGGTGAAGATCATTCGGGTCTCAGCACGGCAGCGGCAGTACTGATCGGGGTTGGCATTGGAGTAGGAGTTGGAATTCTGCTTGCCCCGGCGAGCGGCGAAGAGATTCGCAGCAATATCGCCGATAAAGTCCGGAGTTTCTCAGAGGACGCCCAGGAGCGCGCTTCGGGAACTTACGGTTCGTAGTTTAATCGTTCAGACGTCGCTTCGCTCTATTATTTACGCTGCAATGCTTCTCGGTCGAGATATCTCGGCCGAGTCGACTGGCCGTATATGGAGAGACCAATGAACGGCCATACTAAGATATTAGTTCTACTATTCGCGCTGGCTGTGTCGTCAGCAGCGCTGGCGCAAGGAACAGCGCAGCCGACCCAACCAGTTGATCCGACAGCGCAGACTCCTACAACTCCCATTCCCAGTACTCCGCCTACATTTCCCACGCCGGAAGCGAAGGGTGGAGCCTCGGATACAAGACCATCCGATGCTTCCCCCTCCTCGACTACCACATCAGGTTCTCAGTCAGGAAAAGAAGCAAAAGCCAGACCTTTTATGGGAACTATAGTGTCAAGCCAAGCTGGATATGTTCTTCGGTCCGGAGATCTGGAGTACAAACTTGACGATCAGAATCGCGCTAAACAATATGATGGTAAAAGCGTTAAGGTGACCGGAAGTCTCGATAAGAAAAACAACAGCATCCATATAAACGCTATCGAACTGGTGCCTTCATTCTAGTAGCTAGGACTTTCTTTTGTAATGAATTGGCCACACCACTTGCCATGATTTTCCGTCGTCAATTGATTTCTCCCAACTCCAGTCAAACTCATTTTTGCTAATGTTTTTGAAAACCATTCGCATATGGATTGCAGTACCTGCCGGCGTTTTGCTCTCGCGAGACAAGATCATCTGACCGTCTTTATAACCACCCACCAGATCAAGGTAGCCGCCTTCATTGTCCACCCAGGTCTGCTTCCAGGCATTCGACTGCGGCACATAGGTCGAGACGCTCATTCCGCGTAGATGCATCGAGTCCCCACCAGAGAAGCTCTCCTGCACAACACATCCATCCATCACTCGCTGAATGGTGTTTGTCCCATGATCAACTTCTCCAGCATTTGCTCCAGGCCACGTAAGATCCCATTCTCCGATCCAGAAGTCAAACTGCTTCTGCTGGTCGTCAGTGCAGGGTTTCGCTTGCGCCGTATTATGGGAGGCTTGTGCTGACAGGGATGCGGAGAATAGAACCAGCACGATGGGCAGGCTGAGGGTTAGATTTCTTGGTGAGATGGGCATAATCACTCCTGCAATTCGCGTAGAGATAGACGTATGGGACATTAAAAGTTGGCATGGCGCACGACACGATTCGTAAAAGACTACTTAAGGTTTTCGTAAATGGCTGAGTTAAGGATAAGGATGTGGTAAACCTTATTCTTGAACTTACCTCAAGCTATATTTCTGTTCGGCGCTGGAATCATTGGCGGCGCTTTGAATGCCGTTGCGGGCGGTGGCAGCTTCATCGCATTTCCCGCGCTGTTGTTCGTCCGCGTTCCGCCTATAGAAGCGAACGCTACCAATACCATAGCGCTTTGGACGGCTGCTGCGGCCAGCGGCGGCGCGTATCGTAAGCGGCTGAATGTGCCGCGACGAGTATTTATTCCCTTGCTTGCCGCAAGTTTTATCGGCGGTCTTGCTGGTGCTTACCTGCTCTTAAAAACTCCAGCCCACACGTTTTTGCAAGTGCTGCCTTGGTTGACGCTTGGTGCGACTCTCTTGTTTGCCTTCGGCAAAAGGCTTTCTGCCGGACGAGCCTCAAGCATCGGTCACGACACGACTGCTGCTGCCCTTACTGGAGCAACGATTTTTCAATTTGCGGTGGCGGTATATGGAGGCTATTTCGGCGGAGGCATGGGAATTGTCATGCTTGCCATGCTTGCGATGCTCGGCATGACCGATATCCATGGCATGAACGCTCTTAAAAGCATAATGGGATTCGTAATAAACGGTGTGGCTGTGGTGGCATTCATCGTTGCACGAGCGGTTTACTGGAAGCAGGGGATTCCGATGATCATAGGCGGAATTGTGGGCGGGTATGTAAGCGCGCATTATGCGCAACGCTTACCACAACTGTGGATACGAAGGTTCGTAGTCTTAGTCGGGACAGGGATGACGATTTACTTCTTCGTGAAAGCGTATTGAGCGCCATGAGCAGTTTTCGAAAGTTCCAGCTTGGGTAACGGTGAACGTACTCCCGTTGACGGGCGGGAGCGTCGCCCGTACTATGGAGCGACTTACAACGCGCTTCTCTGCATGATCGGCAAAACCATATCGCACTACCGCATTGTTGAAAAGCTGGGTGGCGGCGGCATGGGAGTTGTCTACAAGGCTGAAGATATAAAGCTCGACCGCTTTGTCGCACTCAAGTTTCTGCCCGATGAAGTCGCCAAAGATCCGCAAACACTTGCTCGCTTTCAGCGGGAAGCCAAGTCGGCGTCTGCCCTGAACCATCCCAATATCTGCACCATCTACGAAATTGATGATCACCATGAGCAAGCATTCATTGCCATGGAGTATCTGGAAGGCGAGACTCTCAAGCATCGAATCACCGGCAAGCCGATCGACATGAATCCGCTGCTCGCTCTGGCGATTGAGATTTCCGATGCGCTGGATGCGGCGCACTCCAAGGGAATCGTTCATCGCGACATCAAGCCGGCGAACATTTTTGTTACGACGCGCGAGCACGCCAAGATTCTTGACTTTGGCCTGGCAAAGGTCGAGGCATTCACGGCAGGCAGGTCCGACCACTTGACGCGCACCATGGACGAGCAGCACCTGACCAGTCCGGGATCGACGGTGGGCACGATCTCCTATATGTCGCCGGAGCAGGCGCGGGCGAAGCAGTTGGATACCCGAAGCGATTTGTTTTCCTTTGGAGTGGTGCTGTACGAGATGGCAACGGCAGCGCTGCCCTTTCGAGGCGAGAGTTCGGCGGTGATCTTTAAGGCGATTTTGGATGAACCTCCGGTTTCGGCGGTGCGGCTAAATCCGGATGTGCCGGCGGAATTGGAACGAATCATTCAGAAGGCTCTGGAGAAGGATCGCAACCTGCGATACCAGAATGCAGCCGATCTGCGCACTGATCTCGCCCGCCTGAAGCGCGATCTAGACTCCGGACATTGGTCGAGCACTTCCGGGGTAAACAGCGCCGTCGCAGTTTCTGCAAGTTCGTCTTCCATCCCCACTGCTGGAGCGCCAAATCATTCCAAACGATACATCGCGGCCGGTCTTGCTTTGGCCCTGCTGTCAGTTGCTGCAACAGGGATGTATTTTCTGCGTGGAAAGTCTGAAACTCGAAAGATTGATTCCATAGCCGTATTGCCTTTCGTCAATGCGACTGCTAATCCTAATAACGAGTACCTCAGCGACGGCTTGACCGAGAGCCTGATCGGCACACTCTCACAACTGCCCGATCTCAAAGTCATGGCACGGAGCACGGTTTTTCGCTTCAAAGGGAAAGAAGACGACCCGCAGCAAATTGGAAAGGCACTTCAGGTCGGTGCCCTTCTTATGGGACGAATCACGCAACACGGCGATAATGTGGGCGTCCAAGCAGATCTGGTCAATGCCGCCGATGGCACCGAGATTTGGGGATCGCATTATGACCGCAGCCCGGCCGACATCACGCAAGTGCAAAGCGATATTACTCGCGACATTTCCAGCAGTCTGCGAATTCGTCTGACCGGCAGCGAACAACAGAAGATGGGACGCGCTGGCACCACGAATCCTGAAGCCTACCGGCTGTATCTTGAAGGCCGACAACTTTGGTACGGGCGCACACCCGAGGGATTGAAGAAGAGCATCGATTTGTTTCAACAGGCGATTGCTGCTGATCCTAATTACGCTCTCGCTTATACCGGGCTAGCCGACGCTTACACGGTAATTCCCAGTTATGGCGCTGGCATAACGTCGCGGCAAGCGCATCCGTTAGCGAACGAGGCTACCCGCAAAGCGCTCGAACTGGACGACTCTCTTCCTGAGGCACATACCGCGAGAGCCGGTGCGCTGGCAATGTCTTGGAAATGGAACGAGGCTGAGACGGAATTTCGGCGGGCAATCGAATTAAATCCCAACAACGCCGCCGCGCACTATTTTTATGCCGTCAGTTTTCTCTGTCCTGAAAAACGCATTGATCAGGCGCTGGATGAATACCGCATCGCGTTGTCGCTCGACCCACTTTCTCCCATCGTGAATACCAATTATGCTGCGACGCTCATGGCAGCCCACCGTTATCCTGAGGCGCTGGCGCAATTCCAAAAGACCATAGGACGCGATCCTGACTTCAAACCAGCCCATTACAAATTATCGCAGTTGTACGCTGGGATTGGTGATTTCGCCAACGCGGTGAGCGAGTTGCAGAAATACTTTCCAATCCCAGGTTCGTGGAGTCCGGACGCCAAGGGCTACCGTGAGCTCGCGCTCGCTGGGTCGGCTAAGCAGGATTGGGATTGGACGACTGCGATCGCAGCGGCTTACGCACTCAGCGGAGACCGTAACAAGGCGTTTGAATATCTGGAAAAAGCATTAGCCGGGGAAGATATTGAACTCATTATCGGAATCCGCTATCCCGCATTTGATTCTTTGCGGTCGGATCCACGGTATGCGAATCTGATGCGGCGGCTCGGATTGCCTGAGTAGAGGATTGGTAAGCTGTATAACGGGATGCCTTACATAACCAAAGGATCGGGTTCTTTGCCACTTCAGGACGTATTCAGCGTAGGCAATAGAAATAGGCTCCCCAAAAGAGAAACGACAGAGAACGATTCGTAATCGAGAACGAATTGTGAGGGCTGCATTATTCCATTGGACGAGCGGCCCTTCAGGGCCGCGTTGCGAACGTGGATGCCATAACGCGGCGCTGAAGCGCCGCTCTACCACGAAAATGTATTAGAAACAGACTCTGTATTTCCTGTCCCCTTTCAGCTTTGGTTTGACGCTTCTCCTTTACGCACGATAGAATGGTTAGGTTTGCCTGTACTCGCGGCTCCGTTCTGGAGTCGTCCGCAATCGTTGCCCAAAGCGCCGACGCGGTTCAGTAGCAAGCGATAAATTTGATCAAAATCCATGAATCGCGCAGGCGCGCGATCACGCTGGGTTTTGACGGAGGCTTACGTATGTACGCGGTCATCCGCGCCGGTGGAAAGCAGTACCGTGTGGCGCCCGGAGATGTGGTTCGCCTGGAAAATCAGAGCGACGAGAACGGAAATGTTGAGTTTAGTGACATCTTGGCCGTTTCCGCTGGTAATGGACAAATTGGCGTGCCGTCGTCAGGCGCCCGCGTCGTTGGACAAGTGGTTGAGCAAGGACGCGCGAAGAAAATCCTTGTTTTTCATTACAAGCGTAAGAAGCAGTACAAGAAGCTGCGTGGACATCGGCAGGGGTTCACAGCAGTGCGCATTACTGAGATTGCTTACGATGGGCAGAGCTTCAAGGCTCCAGAGCTTCCGAAAAAAGAGCCCAAACCAGTAAAGGCGGCTCACGTAGAAGCTGAACCGACGGTCAAGGCTAAGTCCTCTAAAGCGCCAGCCAAGAAGAAAGCCGTCGCGAAAAAGACAGTTGCAAAGAAGGCTGCTCCGAAAAAGAAGAAGTAAAAGAAGCAGGTCCCTCGGTTTGAATAATTGTTTGCAAGCAAACGATTATTCACTCGGGATGACAAAGATGGGTTTAGTGGCTGCGGTGTGAACGACGTTGGATAAGAAATATTTGCAAAGATTGAGAGAACTTTATGGCACATAAAAAAGGTCAGGGAACATCACGAAACGGGCGCGATTCAAACGCGCAGCGGTTAGGCGTTAAGGCATTTGGCGGGCAGCTCGTTCCAGGCGGCACGATTATTGTGCGGCAGCGAGGAACACCGGTAAAGCCAGGACTGAATGTTGGCCGCGGCAAGGACGACACGCTCTTCGCCAAGGTCTCGGGACGCATCAAGTTTCTGGATCGCGGCAGCATGGGCAAATTCGTGACAGTCGAGCCGATTGGAGCAAAGTAGGCGCAAAGCACGCGGGCGAGGGCGCCTGCACCACAAGCTGCACGGGTCATGTAACGGTCGCAGATGAAGTTTAAGCGGCTAGGAGCCTCGCCTTCGGGCTGAGGCTTTTTGTTTTGGATAACGACCTACGACGAATTACCAACGACGGTTTTCATGTTTGGTTTTATGTTTATTGATGAAGCAACAATTCGAATCAAGGCAGGAGATGGCGGAAACGGCTGTGTCGCTTTTCGCCGGGAAGCCTATGAACCGCGTGGTGGTCCATCGGGCGGAGACGGTGGCGATGGCGGCGACGTGATTATGGAATCCAGCGAACGCCACAACACTCTGGTGCACTTCCGCTTCAATCCTGAATACAAAGCTCAGCGCGGGCAACATGGCATGGGTTCGAACTGCACTGGGAAACAAGGAGAAGACATAGTTCTCAAAGTTCCAGTCGGAACCATTGTCTACGACGCTGAAACTGGACAAAAAGTTTATGATTTCTCACGCCCGGATGATCGCATCATCATTGCCAAAGGGGGCCGTGGTGGCCGCGGCAACGCGCGCTTTGCAACATCCACCCATCAAGCACCACGCGAACACGATGACGGGCGCCCTGGCGAAGAACGAGCATTCCGGCTTGAACTCAAGCTGCTCGCCGATGTCGCTTTAATCGGATACCCGAATGTTGGTAAATCGACGCTGATCTCACGTATTTCGGCCGCGCGGCCAAAGATTGCGGACTATCCATTTACAACATTGCAACCTAACCTGGGAGTAGTCTCAGTCGGAGAAGCGCGTGAGGAAAGAAGCTTTGTTGTCGCTGATATTCCCGGACTCATCGAAGGCGCGCATACGGGCGCGGGATTGGGTACACAATTTTTGCGTCACATAGAGCGCACGAGATTGCTGGTGCATTTGGTGGATGTATCCGATACCAGCGTACAACCTGATCCCGTAAAAGACGTGGAAGTCATCAACGGCGAGCTGGAGAGTTTTGGCGCAAAGCTGGAAGAAAAACCAATGATCATGGTGGCATCAAAGATTGACGCAGCGAACAAAGATAAGCTGGCGAAATTGAAAAGATATTGCAAGAAGCGTGGACTCGAGTTGTTTCCGGTCTCGGCAGTGACGGGCAAAGGTATTGAAGAGCTGAAGTACGTAATGGCCAAGAAAGTGGACGAAGTCAGGCAACAAGCATTAGTGCCGTAATGTCGTTCTGTTTCTCGGAGCAGCCTGTAAAGAAGTGTAAAACCCAACTCGATGTGGTGACCTGATGCTACCGTAGATTGGTGTGTAGCTGAATTCCGGAGAGTATCTATTCAATGAAGTTAGTTAAACGGCTTGTCTTACTTTTTGCGCTGGAATCATTTCTTGCACTAACCGGTTTTGGCCAGGAGCCCAAGCCAGTTGCTTCGCCGAATAGCCCGCCGCCCGGGCCAGCACAGAAATCGGAACAAGAAAAAGAAATTGAGAAGCAAGAACAGTCACAGCGAATACTGGGAATGCTCCCGCAATTTGGAGTTACCAGCCGCCACGATGCCCCACCCCTTACGCCGTCTGGAAAATTCCATCTGTTTACCAAAGCTGCTTTTGACCCGGTTGAGTTCGGATTGGTTGGGTTTCAGGCGGGAATCAGTCAAGCGGAAGACGAGTTTCCTGGATACGGTCAGGGCGCTGGCGGTTATGGCAAACGTTATGGAGCGGCATTTGCCGATGAGGTTTCCAGCGGGTTTTGGAGCAATTATTTCTATCCCGTATTGCTGAAGGAAGATCCGCGTTATTTTCGCAGCGGCTCAGGCAGCATCAAACATCGAATGGGTTATGCGGTCGTGCAGGAATTTGTTTGTCATACTGATGCAGGCGGCCGTTCATTCAGCTTCTCGAACTTTTTGGGGGCATTCACGAGTGGCGGCCTCTCCAACATTTATTACCCACAAAGCGATCGGGGTGCAACGCTCACTTTGAGCAGAAGCGCAATAGCCCTCATGTATGGCAGTTTAGGCGGCTTGGTAGATGAATTTTGGCCTGACATTAGCCGCGCCATGTTTAAAAAACACAAGAAAGACGGACCTAATCCGTAGTCATCCAATTCCCAAAGCCAGATTAGGATTATGAGCGACCGAATAGGGTAGCAAATAACAGCACGGAAACCGCAATCGCTGCGATGCTATGAATGCGGACCGTGCGGTAACTAGAGGCCCACGGAAACATCAGTACGTCGAATACGGGCAGAAGTTTTTCTGGCCAGAACAATCCCGCTAACCCGAGTGCAAGGCAAACCTGTACGATCAACGACGCGGCAAAGTGATTCATCAACTGCTCCAAAACTATAAAATTTCGTGGGGGCTGTTACGTTTGAGTCTGCCTTCTTCGAGATCGCCAGTCAACTGAAAAAGACGCGCCGGTAATCTGGAGTAACCTAAATGGGACTCCCTGTTGTATTAGAAGGTCGGCTTAAATTTAACTGGAGCAGAAGTTGTACGATGTTGCAGTTCTTCGTTTTTCTCGCGAGCGCGCTTAAGTTTGTTTTCATGAATTATCTTTCGCGCATATGCAATGGCAGGCGCTGGATCGTTCCAATGAAACGGGGTGGAATCAGCTCCGAACCAGGGTTGAATCCACGCCCACAAGCTCACGCCACTAGGGCGCTGTTCTTTCCAGGCACGGAGATCGTGCACGAAAAAGACGCCACGGCGGCCTACTTCGTATTGCTGAGTTGCTTCGAGCGGCATTCCGAGAGCATCGCGATAGGCCATCGAGCAAACATCGACTCCGCAATTTGCGGCGAATTCCACATACCACCAGGGCCGGGCGTTAATCTCGAATAACTTGAAACGCCCATCCCTTTCATCAAACTTAAATTCCGCACTGAAAGTCCCACGATATTCCAATACCCCAAGCAGACGTTTCAATGATTCAGCAGCCGGCGAAACTTCGCTCAATGGGACTGTAACCATGAGCGTACTGTTCCCCAACTTGGGAGGACTCATTCGCAATCGCTGTCTCGCCAGAAGTCCGCAAATTCGGCCCGTGCGGTCTACAAACCCATCGAGGAAGTAACCTGCCGCCGGAGGGCCAGGAATGAATTCCTGCAGCATGATAGGAAAGTCAGCTTTTCTCATGGTAACGAGTGCCTCGTCCTGGTTATTGACGACGAAGCCCTTCACACCATACTTGCGGGCGAATTCAACGGAAGACAACGGCTTAAGAATCGCCCCGTGAAATTCACTATCAGAAAGATTCGATAGCTCTTGAAAAGAATGAACAAGGCGGGTACGAGGATGCGGTATCGCTTCACGCTCAAGTACTTCCGCAAACTTCCACTTGTCTACAAGTATGTTGAGCGTCTCAACCGATGGCGTACTGGATGGAAACCGCGTCGACAGGGTGCCGGGTAATGAAGCAACTGCTGACGCCCAATCGTCGGAGCATGGCATGAGTACCGCATGTTCCAAGGATAGCTGGTTAAGAAATGCCGCAAGGTTCTCAATCGAGGGCTGAAGCCCGGACACCGGTAAATCCCGGTGCCAGCGAGACCTTCGGACGAAGTCACCCAAGGGCGCAATCGTGTAGCTCGGAATTTTGGCTTGCGCCAAGAGCGTCAGGACCGCGGCAGCCGTAACTCCGCCACCTAGAACAATAACGGGCACTGCACAATCGGCACACTGATGAGGGACGGCCTCGTCAGAAAGCTTCGTCGTCAACTTTTACATGCCTACGGGGAGTGTTGGGGTAGCGGAAATGGCCGCTACTAACCGGGTTTACACATGCTGTTTACCCAAAATTTGGGCCTGCAAAGCCGCACGTGCGCCAAACTAGCCTAGTTCTAAATACCGAGGGCCTTTTACCTGTGATGCAAATGATGCCGAATAACTTGTCCAGCTGGGGTTGCTGGCGGTACAAACTTATTTAGGTGAGCTTATCACACCGCCTCAAAGGAGTCTCATACAGAATGGCGATCGAAATTTTGTTCGAAGTTACTAAGGTGCCAGACCTTCCCAAACCTGATTCTACGCTCGTTCTCTAGCCGGAAAAATCAACCATTTCAATAACATATTCACCAACCCAAGCACGATTCCGCCCCAGAACGCCGCGAGAAAACTGGTCACGTGAAAGCCCGGCACGAATAGCGAAGCTACTTCAATCATGAGCGCGTTGATGATGAACCAGAAAATCCCAAAAGTTAGCAGTGTTAGAGGGAAAGTCAGAATCTTCAATATTAGGCCGAGGGTCGCATTGACGAATCCAATCACGATTGCAGCGATAAGTGCCGCACTAGCTCCACTCACATAAAATCCGGCAACAACTCGCGAGGTAATCCAAACAGCCAACGCAGTGATCAACCAGTGCAGCAGCATTCGGAGCATATCGTACCCTCCAAGTCTAACTATAGAACTCCATGGAGAGTGAAGCAACGAGGCATCAGCGGTCAGGAAAGAAATAAAATAATCTATGGCTCACAAGACCAACGCCGTCCGTCTGCTGGATCAATTGGGAATACTGTACGAGTTGCGAGAGTACGAAGTTAATCCCGAAGAACTGGCTGCGGAAGTTGTAGCTGCCAAAATCAACATGCCACCAGAACAAGTTTTCAAAACGCTGGTTGCCAGGGGAGACTGCAACGGAATTTGCATGGCGGTAATTCCCGGCAACACGGAACTTGATCTCCAAGTGCTTGCTGTAGCTTCAGGAGATCGCAAAATTCAATTGACTGCAGTGAAAGAGTTGCAAGCCCTCACTGGATACATTCGGGGCGGTGTCACCGCTATCGGCGGCAAAAAAGATTATCCCGTATATGCGGACGAAACGATTGAATTATTCGACAAAATCTCAGTCTCTGCCGGAATCCGCGGAACGCAGATTCTTCTCGGGCCAGCAGACTATCTGAGAGTAACGAAAGCGACTCTGGCGCCGCTGGCGTCCGACAAGAAAATGAAGTAGTGAGCGGGATTGAACGTCTCTTTCCTGAGAAATTCCGCAAGATGCACTAGAATCTATTAGCCATGCCACAACTCACCTATCTTGAAGCCATCCGCCAGGGCATTTGGGAAGAGATGGAGCGGGATCCAACTGTTTTCTGTCTCGGCGAAGACATCGGCATTTATGGGGGCGCTTTCAAAGTTACCGACGGATTTATCGACCGCTTCGGTCCCGAGCGCGTCATCGATACTCCCATTGCCGAATCTGCGATCGTGGGTGCGGCCTTTGGCGCGTCTCTCACTGGCATGAGGCCGGTTGCCGAGTTCCAGTTCATGGACTTCATCGGCTGTGCCTTCAATCAGATCACCAACATGGTTGCGAAAACTCACTACCTGTGGGGGCCGCCTGCGCCTCTGGTCCTTCGTGGCCCGACAGGGGGCAATGTGCATGGTGGCCCATTTCATTCGCAGAACAACGAAATGTATTTCGTGCACACGCCCGGATTAAAAGTGGTCTGCCCCGCCAGCGCCTATGACGCCAAGGGATTGATTAAAGCGTCCATTCGCGATAATAATCCGGTAATTTTTTTCGAGCACAAATATCTTTATCGCCGTATTAAAGAAGAAGTTCCCGCGGAAGATTACGTTGTGCCCTTGGGGAAAGCGCGCACCGTTCGCGAAGGCCGTGATCTCAGCATCATTACCTACGCAGCCATGGTCCATGTGGCGACCGAGGCGGCGGACATTCTCGCCAAAGAAGGTATTGATATCGAGATCATCGATCTTCGTACCCTTGCGCCTATTGACCGGGAAGCCATTGCCCAAACTGTCCGCAAGACGAATAAAGTAATCTTGCTACATGAAGACGTTCGCACCGGGGGAATTGCTGGAGAGCTGGCCGCCATCATCAACGAAGAAGCATTCGACGATCTCGATGGCCCGATTGTTCGCATCACTGCGCTGGACACGCCGGTGCCATTTTCACCGCCGCAGGAAGAATATTTTTTGCCCAAGGTAAGCGACGTAGTGCGGGAAGCCCGCAAGTTGAAAGCGTACTAAAGTTAAATCTAAGAACTGAAAATCGCGAACAAGATTCGGCATAGCAGGATTTCAGCAATAGGAGGAATCATGCGCAACTTCGTTCTCGGAGTCATCGTCACGCTACTCGTTCTTGTGCTGGGTGGGCTGGCATTTCTCTCCTTCGGATACATGCCCACGAATGCCGACGCGGTCCCTCCCCGCATGGAAACCCACATCGCGATGTCGGCGCTCGATGCCGCCATGGACCGTCACGCCCCGCATCTCAACAATCCCATACCGCCCACGGATGAAAATCTGATTGATGGGATGAAGATTTACACCATGAACTGTGCTCTTTGCCATGGGACGCTCGACGAAAAACCTAGTCCGCTGGAAAAATCTTTTTATCCGCCTCCGCCGCAGGTCATTCTTGATCCAATGGACGATCCCGAGTGGCACATTTTTTATGCAGTGCGCACCGGAGTTCGTTACTCAGGTATGCCGGCATGGGGCAAGGCATTGTCGGAAGAACAAATGTGGAAGGTCACGGCGTTCCTCTCTCGCATTGAAAAATTACCGCCCGGAGTGCAAGAGTATTGGAAAAAATCTTTTGGAGTAGCCCCCCAGCCCGGCAAAGAACCGGGTGAAGAAGAGCACAAACACTGAGGGCAGCCCGGGGACACCGCAGTTCGTCAGGCGATAGTCGTCCGCTGGACTGCGTTAACGGTTCCCAGCCTCGAATATTCCAATTGCCCAGAAACGGGTTAACACTCCGGCAAAGATTAGACCCACTACGAACAGAATCGCCCGGTGATCCCGCCAGCGATCCCGGAATGCCGACATCTGTGCGAACACATCTGCTATGTAAGCAGCGCAGTATGCCACATTGGCTAATACGGCCAGAATGAAAATCCAAAGGGCTGTCTCCAGAGAAAGCGACAGTTTTGATACTGGAAGCCCAGCCACAAAATAAACCAGAACGATAATTGCGAGAATTAGATTGTAGAGAACCCGCTTGTGCTCCCAATACTGGATCGCATCCGTGAAGTACACCCGTAACATTGCGGTATGCCCTTTTAATCCCGACGTGGTTTCCATCTTCACCTCCGTCTGGGGCGCTATTCTGCCATATATTTTTGATTCTGCCCAAAAATCTTCAAAATTAAACGTCACCAGCCTAAAATAGCTTAAGTCTCGCTCCTAGCAATTCAGCACTCTTGTATGGCAGCTACGGACATGAAACGAACGCATAGCCGTCACGGATGGATCCTGGGTTTCGCAATCGTTTTTTCTGTGGTGGCCTGGGCTTCGAGTCCTGCGCAGCAAGCGGCGGCCACCGGAGAGCCGCTTGTCGTTCTCACTACTACTCTGCCGAAGGGTTATCTACGGCAGCTCTATCATTTTCAATTGGAAGCCAAAGGTGGCATCACGCCAGTTAGATGGAAGATAAGCAGTGGCGATTTGCCTGCCGGAGTTCAGCTAAACGAAGATGGCTCATTAGTAGGTGCTCCCAGTAAGTTTGGAAGTTTTAGTTTCACCGTCCTCATGGCCGACAGTGGCAGGCCGGTTCAACAGAAGATCCAGCCTCTCAAATTGCGCGTTGTCGAGCCGTTATTGGCAGATTGGGGTCATCCACCTAAAGTGAACGGGCAGAGGATCGAAGGATCGCTAAAAGTTTCGAATCAAACCAACGAGGACCTCGATTTGAACACGGTCGTACTAGCGATAAGCGATGCTGGACGAGCTACTGCAATCGGAATTGAGCACTTCACCCTAAAAAAGCAGACACTCGATTTCGACATTCCCTTTGGCAGTGACCTGCCTTTCGGGACGTATCGTATAAAGGCGAATATCGTAGCGGGAGCTACGGCAACAAACAGTGTTCTCAAGAAAAGTCTCGCTGCAGGCCCTTTGCAGGTCGTGCAAGTCCCCTGAAGTGAACACGTCATCGGAAACTTGGACTTTTCGGTTGAGGGGGAACTGGTAAGCAGAGGGGATTATCTGGCCAAAAATTAAGAGCTCCGAGGTGGTGTTGGGATCATTCGTCTCGGCCAGTAGCTCGCTTTAGACCCTTGCCGACCTGATCACGTCACTCCCTTGCGGGTTAGCAACGTGCGATCTGTTGCTTGGGCTCCGGGCTTACCGCCAACCGGATAAACCAAACCAACGCCTCGGAACTCTATCCTGCCTTCGACTGTTCTTCTCGTTCGCCACGACCAGCACTTTGCTATAGACCCTCGCTCGCCTTCCCTCCATCATTTCGCAATGTGAAGAGTGACTTCGCTTGAGCCCCGGACGCCGCACCAACCGGGAAAACTTTAGAAGATGTCAAAGAACGATTCTGTTTTTACTCCTTTTATTTTTAGAGTCAACGAAAAATGGTGAAGTCTATGTTGTTGCTTTTCAATCGAGTGCAGCCGGTTCACAGGCAGGTGAACTGAATTGTGTGCAGGTCAGGGTTGAATCATCGATGGGAAGCGTATCGAAAGCACATTAATTAAGCATTTTCCCCTATAAATCTGTACTCAGGATCTCGTCGAGATTGTTCGTTGATTGTGCATATTGCGGCGAGAACCGCGCCTGACAAGGATTTAGGAAATGCGAATGGTACGGCCAAAATGGATGGGGCATATTTGAGAAGCGTAACCAACTTTAAATGTAGCGGAACGTCAGACCTCATCCAATTCAGCCCCGCAATTCATTCAACCATGTGTCCCCGGATCGTTAATTGCCATCTATAATCATTATCTGAGGTTACATTTCGTTCTCGTTCCGGAGGTGCTATGTCGCAGGTCATTCCAGACAAGTATCGTGATCTGTTCAGCAAGCGCGCTTTCGCCAATTTAGGCACGCTCATGCCGGATGGTCGTCCCCAGGTAACTCCAGTGTGGGTCGACCTCGACGGCGATTACGTCATTTTTAATTCCGCCAAGGGCCGGCAAAAGGACAAGAACGTTCGCCGTGACCCTCGCGTAGCCTTGACAATAGTGGATCCCGAAAACCCTTATCGCTACCTGGAAATTCGCGGTCGCGTGGCTGAGATAACCGAGCACGGGGCAAACGAGAGTATTGATAAGTTGGCAAAAAAATATCTGGGCGTGGATAAATATCCCTATGGCCAGCCGGGCGAAGTGCGTGTGATCTACAAGGTCCAACCGGAGCACACCAGTACGATGGGCTAGTTGGACAGTCTCTTTGATCATTGCCTTGTTCATCTTTTGATATTGTCGCAAGGACAAATCCATTCGGACCTATAACTTGGTGTATGCTCGGCTTCGGCAACGTGAACCGGGCTCTAGTTCGCTTGCTTCAGGAGAAGACGCCAGAACTGCAAAAGCGCAACATCGGATGGCGGATTACGGGGGTTGCGACTAGGAGTATGGGATGGATAGCGAACGCCGGTGGATTCGATCCTTCCGCATTGCTCAAAGACAAAGCCGTGGGAACGCTGAAGTCCACTCCACAGAGTGTCCGTGAGTGGCTGCGTGCAACTCAAGCTGACGTTTTATTCGAAGCAACATCGCTTAATATTCAGGATGGACAGCCTGCGATCGATCACTTGCGTGCCGCACTTGAAGCCGGTTCGCATGCAATCACTGCGAATAAGGGTCCCATTGTTCATGCCTATCAAGAGATTCGTGCCCTGGCAGATTCCAAGGGATTAAGCTTTCTATTCGAATCAACGGTTATGGATGGAGCACCGATTTTTTCCATGTTCCGCGATAGCTTGCCTGCGCTTCATTTGTGGGGATTTCGTGGCATTCTCAACTCTACAACCAACGTAATTCTCGGTGGAATGGAAGAAGGCATGAGCTTCGAAGAATCATTGAAGAAAGCTCAAAAGATCGGTGTGGCCGAAACCGATCCCACTTACGATATTGAAGGTTGGGATGCGGCAGTGAAAGTTGCGGTCTTGATAACGGTGGTGATGGGAGAAAAAATCGCGCTTGATGCCATTCAGCGCGAAGGAATTCGCGGCTTGAGCGGAGAAACTGTTCGTGCGGCCCGCGCTTTAGGAAAGCCCTACAAGTTGGTCTGTCGTGCTCAGCGTGACGAGAATGGGATCCACGCGAGCGTTCGCCCTGAGCAAGTGCCTCTAAGTGATCCGCTGGCCTGGATCGCGGGAACCTCCAACTGCGTGTATTTTGAAACAGATATGTTCCCGGGACTCGCGATCACTGAAATCAATCCCGGCCCGATTGCTACCGCATACGGAATGCTCGCAGATTTTATTCGCGCCGTGTCAAACTAAGATTCTCAAGAACTCATGGCCACCATACAAAAAGAAGTTTTTCCTGCACTCGATATCCAATATGTTCGTTCGCAGTTTCCTTCCCTTACGCAAATAGTTAACGGCTATCCCGCAATTTTCTTGGATGGCCCCGGCGGCACGCAGGTTCCGCAGCGGGTGATCGATGCCATCTCCGATTATTTAAAGCGAAACAACGCGAACACCTGCGGAGCATACGTGACCAGCCGTAGCACCGATGCTCTAATTGCCGCAGCCAGAGCAGCAATGGCCGACTTCCTGAACTGCGCTTCGGATGAAATTGTATTCGGTCCGAATATGACTACGCTGACGTTTGCGGTGAGCCGCGCCATTGGGCGGGAACTTGGACCGGGCGATGAAATCCTGCTCACACATCTTGATCACAGTGCAAACGTATCTCCTTGGCAGGCTCTCGAAGAACGTGGTGTGACTATGCGCTTTGCCGAAATCAACGAGACGGATTGCACGCTCGATATGCAAGACCTCGCGAGTAAGATTACCAGCCGGACGAAGCTGGTTGCCGTCGGATACGCGTCGAATGCCATCGGAACCATTAACGACGTCAAAGAAATTGTGCGACTCGCTCATGCCGCGGGAGCAATGGCATACATTGATGCGGTTCACTATGCGCCCCACGGACCAATCGACGTCCGCGCTCTCGACTGCGATTTCCTGGTGTGCTCGACTTACAAATTCTTCGGTCCGCACATGGGTGTGCTCTATGGCAAGCGCGAGCACCTGGCGCGCTTCCAGCCTTACAAAGTTCGCGCCAACACGAATGCGGTTCCGAATCGATGGGAGTGGGGCACGCTGAATCATGAATGTATCGCCGGCATCACAGCTTGTGTGGATTACATTGCCGATCTTGGGCAGCAAGTAAATCCCACAGCAACGAATCGTCGCGCTGCTGTGCTCTCTGCTTTTGGAGCCATTCAGGAACACGAGCGCGGATTGATGAACATTCTGATTCGCGGACTGTTGGCACTCCCGGGATTGAAGCTATACGGCATCAGCGACCCAAAGCGGTTCGAGCATCGCTGTCCGACCATAGCGGTCCGAATAACAGGCCAAACGCCACTTGAGCTGGCGACAAAGCTGGGAGACCGTGGCATCTTCACCTGGGACGGAAACTACTACGCGCTGAATCTGACCGAGCGGTTGGACGTGGAAAAAGACGGAGGATTTTTGCGTATAGGCCTGGCGCACTACAACACAGCGGAAGAAGTGGAGCGGCTGCTCATAGCCCTACGAGAGATTACGGCTTAACTTATTGTGCGCACTTGTTATAGTAGTTTGTTTCATAATCTCTGATTTATAGTGCAGCTTATAAAACGAAGCAGATTTTTAGCTTTTCTATGAACTCTTTAGGAACGGCTCGCATCGGCCAGTGCTTCGCGGCTGGGGGATTACCGAACAGGATACCGCGACTTCCCGCTTGATCGCAGTCGTAAATCAGTCTTTCGTGAAGAAGTTCTTTCCTAACGAAGATCCCATCGGCAAGCACTTCGGGACATTCAATCAGGAATACTCCAGTAGCTATGAAATCGTTGGAATCGTAGCGGATGCAAAATACGTGGATCCGCGGGACGAAGTACGGCCGATGTTCTTTCGTCCTTTAACCCAAATGGAATAAGGCGAAAGCTAAAAATTCGCTCAGCATGACAAGTATTTAGCGTAATACTCAGCATTTACTGTATTTCGAGTAATGCTAAAGAGCCCCCGGAGCTTGTCTCAATGGCATCAATAAAATCATTTAATATACCTATGAGGACGTTTACCCTCCGCGGTGTGTTAGATTTTTAAGTTTGCATCCGCCCGGATGCTACCTATGGCCACTTTCATTCAAAATGCCAGACCAGCCGTAAAGGTGTTCGTCGCCACTACGGTGATGCTGACGTTCATCTCGTTTTGGCGCGCTGCGGCTATTGTTCTCGCGGACTTAGCTTCATCGGCTTATTACGCCGGAGGCGATGCCGAGAAGGTCATCGGCAAGAGCGCTCCCTGGTTCATTCTGGCGGTCATGCTGTTCAGCTATGCCGTTCGGGCTCTCTATATCGAGTCGAGCAGCATGTTCGTGCGGGGCGGCGTATATCGCGTGGTCAAAGAGGCCATGGGTGGCACGCTCGCCAAAATTTCGGTTTCAGCGCTGCTCTTTGATTACGTACTCACAGGGCCGATCAGCGCAGTATCAGCTGGTCAATATTTGGCAGGGTTTGTCGAAGACATCGCCCGTTATATCGGACACCCGTTTCATTACTTTCCCGAGAACAGTTTCGCAGCTTCGTTTGCTGTTCTGATCTGCATTTATTTTTGGTGGAAGAATACTCAAGGGATCCACGAATCGAGCAGCAAAGCTCTGCAGATCATGATCGTCACTACCGTGATGGTGGTGATCCTCATCATTTGGTGCACCGTCACCATATTGCTGAAGCCGATTCAAATGCCGCCTAATCCATTACATCCCGGCATCGTCCCCCTCACCAAAGAATCGATGGGATGGTTATACGGCTCGTGGCTGAGTCATTTAACCTGGATCATTGTGTTCGTCGGCTTCGGCCATTCGGTGCTGGCGATGAGCGGTGAAGAGACGCTGGCGCAGGTTAACCGCGAGATCGAACATCCCAAACTGAAGAATCTCGAAAAGACCGGGCTGGTCATTTTTGTTTACAGCTTGCTCTTCACTTCACTGGTTTCGTTTTTTGCGGTAATGATTATTCCTGACAAAGTCAGGCCGGAATACTTTGCGAACCTGATCGGCGGTATTGCGATGTTCCTCGCCGGCCCGGTCTGGGCGAAGCTGGCGTTCCGGGCGTTTGTCGTACTCGTAGGTGTACTGATTCTTGCGGGTGCGCAGAATACCTCGATTGTAGGTGCCAACGGCGTGCTTAACCGCATGGCCGAAGACGGCGTCCTGACCTCTGCCTTCCAGAAGCCGCATCCGCGTTACGGTACGAGCTATCGCATCGTAAATCTGATTGTCATCATGCAGTTGCTGACAATTATCGCGACTCGTGGCAACGTATTTATTTTGGCCGGATTGTATGCCTTTGGCGTGATCTGGAGCTTCGCTCTTATGTCACTGGCGGTGGTAGTGCTGCGCTACAAAGAACCCGGCAATCGCGAGTGGCGAGTCCCTGGAAATCCGAAGATTTTGGGCAAGGAAGTTCCAGTTGGTCTCATCGTTATCTCGATTGTCCTGTTCATTACCGCATTGGTGAATCTGTTCACAAAATCGGAAGCCACCATTGCGGGAGTCAGTTTCAGCGCTATCTTTTTTGCGATCTTCACTTTTTCTGAACATCGTGTTCGCAAAGAGCGTATAGGCAAGCCGGAAGGCTTGGCGCAATTTCGCGTCTATGGAAATCAGGAACTTGGTAGTGGCGACTTGGGAGTGCGTCCGGGCAATGTTTTAGTCGCGGTGCGAGATCCCAGAAATCTTTCTTACCTACGCGAAGTCCTCCGACGCACTGACACAACCCGGCAGGATGTAGTCGTGATGACGGCGCGGCTCTATCAACGCGAGCATTCTTTCAGCGCGCGGACAGTTTACGAAGCTAATGAGATATTCGACCATTACGAACAGGATTTATTTACTCAGGTCGTGTCTCTGGCCGAGAAGGAAGGCAAGCCGGTTTCATTGCTGGTTGTGCCAGCGGCAGATGTCTTCGACGGGATTGTCGTCACAGCGCAAAGACTCGACTCCAGCCGAATTGTCTGCGGGCTTTCCAACAAGCTCACTACCGACGAGCAAGCCAAGCTGACAGGTGATGCATGGGAGCGGCTGCCTGAGCCGAGGCCGAGGCTGATTATCGAAGTCCACGAACCGAACGGCAGAGTCCGTGAATATGCTCTCGGCCCGCATACTCCGCGTCTGCGCGCGCAAGACCTTGAGCTTTTGCATAGACTTTGGCTCGACATAACTTCTGATCCTAAATTCGCCGGCGCACACCATTATCACATCGTAGCGCTCGCACTCGAGGAACTGCAGCGCGAATTGAGTACAGAACAGAAACAGCAATTGCTGGCCAAGCTGCTGGAAGAGATGCACCGGGGAGACGAGAGTAGTCTGAATCTGCCTTCGGGAGGTTAGTCCCGGGTGGGATAGTTATTGCTGCTGCACTTCGCTTCCGTAGCCCTTCTTGAGATTGGCGGCGGCGTTCGCCGCTTCTGCTAACATCTTTCTGTGACTGAAAAATCCACTGTTCGTGTGCGTTTTGCGCCTTCTCCGACTGGACAACTTCATGTTGGAAACGCGCGTACTGCCTTGTTTAATTGGCTCTTTGCCCGGAAAACGGGTGGAACGATGATCCTGCGCATTGAGGACACTGACATCGAGCGCAGCGAAGCCCGCTACGAAGATCAACTCACAGCCGACCTGAAGTGGCTCGGCATTGACTGGGACGAAGGCCCGGATGTAGGCGGCCTTTATCCTCCCTACCGGCAATCTGATCGCCTGGATATTTACAAGGAGTACGCGGAGCGGCTAGTCGAGGAACGAAAGGCTTATCTGTGTTTCTGCACCGAAGAAGAGCTGCAAAAAGACCGAGAACGCGCCCAGGCGGAACACCGCCAGCCCATTTATTCGGGCAAATGCCGAACGATCAATCCCGATGAAGCACAGCGGCGGCGCGCGAGTGGTGAGCTATGTGCAATACGCCTGCGTATACCCGAGCGGCCTATTCGATTTCAGGACATCGTGCATGGCGAAGTCGAGTTTTCGAATGAAGTCGTGAGCGATCCTATAATTCTGCGTTCGAGCGGAATGCCGGTCTACAACTATGTTGTTGTGATCGACGATGCACTGATGAAGATCACGCATGTGATTCGCGGCGACGATCATCTCTCGAATACACCAAAACAGGTCGCGGTGTATGAAGCGCTCAACTGGCCCGTGCCCGAGTTTGCTCATCTTTCGACAATTCTTGGAAGCGACCGCGAGCGGCTCTCGAAGCGTCATGGCGCGACGTCGATCGCGAACTTCCGTGAAATGGGAGTGCTGCCGGAAGCGCTGGCGAATTATTTAGCGCTTTTAGGATGGGCGCCCAGCGGGGGCACGCGAGAGATATTTACACCCGAAGAGTTGGTTAAAGAATTTTCGCTGGAGCGAGTCACGCCGTCGCCAGCTGTTTTTGATATGGAGAAGCTGTACTGGCTGAACCGGCACTACATAAAGCAACAACCTGTAGATAGCCTGGCTACTACAGCACAGTCATATTTCAAGCAGGCGAACTTTTTGCCGGAGTCCCTGGATTCGGCGACGAAAGCCTGGTTCAACAAGGTGCTAGCCCTGCTTATTTCGTCAGTCGACCGTCTCGATCAGCTTCCGGAACGTGCTTCTCTGATCTTTAACTACGACGCGAAAGCCACGCTAGCTGCACCCGACAATGCAGAGACGTTGGCATGGCCGAACACTGACGCGGTACTTGCCCGATTCACTTTCAAAATTTTGGAAGATGAATCGGCTTGTGAGAAGAAGTTGACGCCTGAGCAATTCAAGAAAATCGTGAATGAAGTGAAGGCGGAGACCGGAGCAAAGGGCAAAGAACTGTTTCATCCTATTCGCATTGTCATTACCGGGTCACACTCCGGCCCAGAGTTCGACAAGCTGATTCCCATACTCGAAGAGGGAAGTCATCTGGAGTTTCCAAAACACGTGTTAAGTGTGCGGGAGAGAGTGGAAGAGTTTGGAAAGGCAAGGGCAAAATAAATCAGCCGCGGATTTCACGGATGAGCCGGATAAAAATTTAAGCTTTGCGATTTTCTCTATGGAAAATGGCCAGCGTTTAGGGTCTTTTTTTGATGATCTTTTCGAGGGATTGTTTTAAATCCGGCCGTTGAAACACATATCCACGCGCCAAAAGCTTTGCTGGTTCCACCCTCTGGCTTGCTAGCACAGCTTCATCAGCCATCTCTCCTAAAGCCAGGCGCGCAATGAATGCCGGCATGGAAAAGATTGCGGGACGCGAAAGTACACTAGCCAATAATTTCGTAAAAACAGCATTTCGCGCCGGTTCCGGTGAAACCAGATTTACCGCTCCATGCAGCGAGTCGTTTTCTAGAATGTGAATTATCGTCCCAACAAGATCATCTATATGGATCCAGCTCCACCACTGACGGCCGCTGCCTATTTTTCCGCCAACTCCAAACTTGAATGGCATCAGCATCGGTTGTAATGCGCCGCCAGTGGGAGCCAAGACCAATCCGATCCGGATATGCACTACTCGAATGCCAGCTCCCGATGCAGCTTGGGTTGCGGCTTCCCACTCGCGGCAGACTTCCGAAAGAAATCCTGTACCTGACGCACTTTCTTCCCGCAAGATTTCCTCGCCGCGATCGCCGTAATAGCCGATTGCAGAAGCCGAAATTAATACGCGCGGCGGCTTGGAAGATTTCGCCAAAGCTTCTGACAAATGCCGCGTCCCCAAAACGCGGCTATCGCGAATGCGGGCCTTCTTCTCTTTCGTCCAACGTGCAACGACCGATTCTCCAGCCAGATGAATTACGGCATCAAAGTTCGATACTGATTCCGGAGCAATAGGATGGGCTGGATCCCAATGAATTTCGTCAGTCCGAGACGGCTCACTCCGGATGAGCCGGGAAACCGCATATCCATGTGCTCGAAGTGACGGCAGAAGTGCGGCGCCAATTAGTCCAGAAGCTCCGCTAATTAAAGCTTTCGAAGGCATGCCTGGGTCCTATCCTTTCAATCCACCCGTTCGGACCATGGTAACTATAACCTCTTTAGTCAAGCCGCATAGTCGGCGCTGGAGGCCAGTTCCGGAAGGTATAATGGATTCAAGAACTCCGCTGCGCTTCTTGTCTGTTCGTTATTCCCCACAGGCTAGAATTTCGATATGGGTACGCTTCGCCAACAGATCGCGACTAACATGCTCACTGTGACTAAGTTCCGTGAGCTGCTGCAGACGATGCGCGAAAATCGTCCGCAGGACGATCTGGAATTGGTGCGGAAAGCGTATGAGTTTTCTCAAATGCATCATGCCGGCCAAAGCCGCGCTTCCGGCGAGCCTTATCTGGTACATCCCTTGGAAGTAGCGCTTGTTCTGGCTCAGATGAAGATGGATCCTGTAGCTGTAGCGGCAGGGCTGCTCCACGATTCCGTTGAAGACACTTCTGTCACCGTCGTTGACATTCGCAAGGAGTTTGGCGAACAAGTCGCCCACATTGTTGAGGGCGTTACGAAAATTAGCGCCATCGATTTTGCATCCCGCGAAGAACAGCAGGCTGAGAATCTACGCAAGATGATGCTGGCGATGGTAGACGACATCCGCGTCATTCTCATCAAACTTGCTGACCGCCTGCATAATATGCGGACGCTTGAGCACCTTCCGCCCGAACGTCAGGAAAAGATCGCTCGCGAGACTCTGGACATATACGGCCCCATTGCGCATCGCCTCGGCATGGGCAAAATTCGTGGCGAGTTGGAAGACCTGGGATTCCGCTATCTTGACCCAATCGGTTATAAGCAAGTGCACGATGCGGTCGAAGCCCGGCGAAAGGAAGGACAGCAATTTCTCGCTAAAGTAGAGCACACACTCAGCGACAAGTTAAAGGAAGCCGGCATTACTGCAAAGGTCGAGAGCCGAATCAAGCGGCTGTATAGCATTCACAAAAAGCTTCAGCGGCAGCACATCGGCGTCGACCAGGTATACGACTTATACGCAATGCGTGTGATTACGCATTCGCTGCAAGATTGTTATGCCGTCCTCGGCATTGTGCATAACGTGTGGCGGCCCATTCCGGGGCGAATTAAAGATTTCATCGCCATGCCCCGCCCAAACTTTTATCAATCACTGCACACATCGGTCATTACCGAGCAGGGCACATCTTTTGAAATTCAGATTCGCACCGAAGAGATGCACAAAATGTGCGAGGAAGGCATTGCGGCTCATTGGAAATACAAAGACGGACCAGTCTCCGCGCAGGACGAACAGCGGCTGGCATGGTTAAGGCAGGTTGTCGATTGGCAGCGTGATGTTTCCGATCCCAGCGAATTTCTTTCAACTTTAAAAATCGATCTCTATCCCGAAGAGGTTTACACGTTTACTCCGAAAGGAAAGGTGGTAGTTCTTCCGCGCGATGCGACGCCGATCGATTTTGCATATTCCGTTCACACCGAAGTAGGACATAGCTGTGTCGGTGCGAAAGTTAACGGACGCATGGTTCCGCTGCGCCACAAGTTGCACAGCGGCGATATCGTAGAGATTCTTACTCAGCCGGGGCACAAGCCCAGCCGCGACTGGCTATCCGTGGTGAAGTCTTCTCGGTCCCGCAATAAGATCAAGCACTGGCTCAATATCCATCAGCGGGAACGTGCCATAGAAATCGGCCGCAAACTAATTGAAAAAGAAGCGCGGAAGTATCGTGTTCCGCTTAAAGAATTAAAAGACGACGATCTACGCAGAGCCGCCTCCGAATATGGGTTAGGCCAGGCTGACGATCTAATGGCCGGCATCGGCTATGGTAAATATTCGGCTCGTCAGGTGCTCGCAAAATTGGCTCCGGCAGCCAGCGAGCCATTGGCGGAAACGCAGGACACCTCCGGCACGTTTTCGAGTGTGGTACGGCGTGTATTTGGCGGAGATAACAACAATGCTATCCGCGTAAAGGGTCACGGAGATCTTCTCGTGTATCGCGCCAAGTGTTGTAATCCAATTCGTGGTGAGTCGGTAGTTGGTTATGTAACACGTGGTAAAGGCGTCGCGGTGCACTCGTTGAATTGCCCGAATGTAGTTAATTTGATGTATGAGCCGGAGCGCCGTATAGATGTGGAATGGGGACGCGACGAAGAAACGCCGACTTCTTATCCCGTAAAACTTACTGTCTATTGTGACGATCGTTTCGGGATGCTGAAGCAAATCACGGCTGTCATCAGCGATACGAAAACCAATATCCGCAACATCGAAGCGCGTACCTCAAACGGGCAGGCCAACGTTGACGTGGTACTAGATATCGCAGACCTCAAGCATCTGGAAAATATTATCAGCGGAGTTAGAAAAATTGCCGGAGTACGCGAAGTACAACGGCTGCAAAAGATCTAAGACATATTTTATTTGGAGGATGAATGCGAGAAGTTGTTTCCACCAAAGATGCACCACAGGCGATTGGACCGTACTCTCAAGCGATTAAAGCCAACGGATTTGTGTTTGTCTCCGGGCAAGTGGCTATCGATCCGGCAACGCAGCAAGTAGTCAATGGTGATGTAGCCGTTCAGACCGATCGTGTGTTGAAAAACTTGTCAGAAATTTTGGAAGCTTCGGGAAGTGGCTTAGGCAAGGTCGTCCGCTCGACCGTATTCCTTAAGAATATGAGCGAGTTTACCGCGATGAACGAAGTCTACGGCAAGTACTTCAGCTCTGCGCCACCGGCCAGATCGACGGTGGAAGTATCGCGTTTGCCAAGAGACGTTTTGGTGGAAATTGATGTGATCGCGTTGGGCTAGAAGTTGGATGAGCACACGTAGGGACAGCCGCCCTCGGCTGTCCAAGATGACCTTTAACGCACCCCGTGCAGAACTCTTCTCCGGAAGACCGGATTCTCTGTGTTGTTAAGGGAGACTTTACGCTTTGACGACTTTGCCGCTCTTGAGGCAGCCCGTGCAGACGCGAATGCGCTTGCCAACGCCCTTCACCTTGGCGTGAACCGGACGCAGATTGACGTTCCAGCGCCGCTTAGTCACATTGTGGGCGTGGCTGATGTTATTTCCGAATTGCGGCCCTTTGCCGCAGATTTCACATACTTGTGCCATGACTACTCCAGATAGGTCCAGAACTGAATGTGCAAACACTTATTTTAGCGGAT
Organism: Terriglobales bacterium; assembly: GCA_035651835.1. GTDB lineage: Bacteria > Acidobacteriota > Terriglobia > Terriglobales > Acidobacteriaceae > JAOAPG01. The sequence goes on along the minus strand of DASRFC010000032.1, from coordinate 42,883 downwards.
TTGCGCGATTTCTCCAAGCGGGCCCGCGAACCGGTAGTGTCCTAAGTTGCCTTTTCTGGATTGTTCTCTGACTCAGCTACAACTTTCTGCCCATACCCGGTCTTTTTCATCGGGAAGTCGTCAGTGCCAATATAGGGAGGATCGGAAAACACCTCAGTCCACTGCGCCCAATTGTCCCCGATATTCAGAATCAGTTCGCAAAACTTGTGTCGTTTAAGTGGATTTCCAAACAGGTCTCCATAGCAGACGTAACCATAAGCGACAAATACCTTTTCCCGATTGAGTATCGCTTGAATGTCGTCATCGGAAAAATTTTGCCGTCTGAATCTATCAAGTTGCGGCAAAGTGTATGATTCACCGGGCTTGATGACCTCTTTTTCCAGAACAATGCCGGAACCGGGATGATTCCCGTAAGTAGGGAGGTCAGGCAGCGCTTCGCAAGTAAAGACAATCGTCCACGATCTAAGAAATGCAGGCGTTCGGCCGTAATTTTTAATCACCATCTCGACATTTGGAAACTGAAGTATGGCAGCCATGGTCGCCGCGCCGGTATAGCCGAATCCGAACTTCTCAATTTTGAGGGTAGGAATCGAAATTCTCGCAGCTATGTCAGCGCTCTGTTTTGCTGCGTCGGCAGCGTCTCGGGCGGCCTTCACGGAGCCTCTCAAGATGTCGCTCTGGACAGACATTTCAGTTATCTGAGTCTGCATGGTTTGGACTTGCAGGATCGCGGCCCGAACCTGATTCCCCATCTCCTTGCGCTGGTCTTTCATCTCTGCAATCTGCCCGTCGATTTTTCTCAGGCTGCAAATGGCAGCGATAATGCCGCCAATTCCGACGAGGACGAGAGCGAGATTCGGAGCGTTTGCAGGGACAAGCAATTCACGGAGGTAGCGTACCGCCTTGCCGGAATGATCGTCTTGCTGCCCTTGGGGTGCCTGCTGATTTACTACTATGACTGTTTGACCAGCCGTGTTGGGCGGATTGCCATGTTCGGTAGCGGAGTTTCCCTTATCAGTGTTGGGATGGGGCTTGACTTTCTGCCCGTATACCACCGATGTGAGGGCGATAATTATAATAACCGCAACTCGCATAGCTCGCAATTGTACTACAAAAAGTGCTTGACAGTTTTTACATTTTGTACTACAGTTAGTGACGTGGCAAACGTACTCAACACCGAAAAGCAAACCGCGATAATAGCAATGGTGCTGAGGCTACGCATGTGAAAAGCGTGCCAGTTCGATTTAATCGGACATGCGACGGCCCACAGGGTTTACGCATGGGCGCATGAAACGGATGATCCAAACAAACCGATCCGCCATGTCACAGTTTCGCATCAGCATCCCGTTAAATCAGCGCACGACGCTGTAAAGATCGCTATCGCACAGGAGATACGCAGCCTTGGCACAGCAGAAGAAAGCTAAAATGGGTCGTCCAAAACTCCCGAAGGGCGAAGCGATGGGGCGAGTAATCCAGGTTCGCTTTACCGTCGAGGATAGCAAGGGGATCGAAGCAGCGGCGAAGGCCAACAAGCAAACGGTTTCGGAGTGGGTACGAAGCACGATTCATGCAAGCCTCAGCGCTTGAGAAGTTCAAATTAGGACACTACCCGCGAACCACCCAAATTGAACAGCTCGGTGTCGCAATTGTAATAAACCGCCGCAATCAGGCATTAAGATCAGAGCATGCCCCCTTCTTCGAATTTACTCACAGTCAAAATTTCTCGTCGTGGCATAACCCGTCTTAAAGAGGGCCATGTCTGGGTCTATCGGTCCGATGTAGTCTCTGCTGATGGCAGCAATCCAGGCGCTCTGGTGAGTGTCACGGACGAACGCAGCAAGTCTTTAGGAACAGCTCTTTACAGCAGCTCCTCGCAAATTGCCATTCGGATGATCTCGCCTGATCCCGTCCTTGACTTGCCAGCACTCATCCGGCAACGGATTCAGCAAGCTGTCAAATACCGCGAGAGACTGGTGAATGATACTGATGCTTACAGAATTGTCTTCAGCGAAGCAGATTTTCTGCCCGGTCTCATTGTTGACCGATATAACGACATAATCTCCCTGCAAGTACTCACGCAGGCAATGGACGCAGAGCCAGTTCGCCAAGCTGTTGTTTCTGAGCTGAACGAGATATTCAAGCCCGCCTCTATTACGGAGAGAATTGATTCCAGAGTTCGCGACCTGGAGCAGCTACCCGCACGCACATCCGGCGTCGTCCAAGGTGACAAGACTTCGACCATCATCACTATGAACGGCGTTCAGTTTCACTACGAAGCTCTAGAGGGCCAGAAGACGGGCGCATTCCTCGATCAGCGTGAAAACTACGCTGCCGCGGCTAGATTCGCAACAGGCGAGGCTTTGGACGTCTTCTCTTACCACGGAGGATTCGCTCTGCATCTCGCGAAGACCTGCTCCAAGGTCACGGGAGTCGATAGCTCGCGTCCAGCACTGGAAATGGCGGAGAGAAATGCAGCGCTGAACGGCCAAGAGATTGAATGGATCGAAGCCAACGCCTTCGATTTATTAAGAGATTATTCCAGCTCAGGGCGGCTCTACGACACCATCGTGCTCGATCCCCCAGCATTTGCGAAAAGCAAACGAACTCTCGAAACCGCTTTGCGAGGCTACAAAGAGCTCAATTTACGCGCCTTAAAGATGCTGCGTCCGGGCGGAATTCTGGTCACCTGCTCATGTTCCTATCATGTTAGTCAGCAGGAATTCCTGGCGGTAGTGGCTGAAGCCGCTCTCGATACCCACAGGAATCTTCGTTTATTAGAAAACCGCATTCAGGCGAAGGACCATCCGATGCTTGTAGGAGTGCCAGAAACAACCTATTTGAAATGCTTTGTGTTGCACGCAAGTTGATGAAAAATAAAGTAATTAAATTATTGACAATAATACGCTCACATTTTATGATGTGTTTGTACTAATGAGATGCGTTGAAGCAGAAACCGCGCAACTCGCATAATTTTCGGAATAACAGACAGAAGGAGAATTTTGTCATGACAGTTATCACACGTTGGGATCCGTTCCGTGAATTTTCCACCCTGCAAGACCGCATGAACCGCCTATTTCGCGACTCGTATGGATCGGAAGGTGGAAACGAAGCTCTGACCAATACCAGTTTTGCCCCACCAGTTGACGTCTATGAAGATGAACACAATATCACGCTGAAAATCGAAGTCCCTGGCATTGACGAAAAAGATATCGATGTCCGTATTGAAAACAACACCTTGACCGTCCATGGTGAGCGTAAGTTTGAAAAGGAAGAGAAAGAAGAAAATTTCCGCAGGGTTGAGCGGCAGTATGGAAGCTTTACCCGCTCTTTCACACTTCCTACAACTGTCGATGCGGAACAGGTGCAGGCCAACTACGAAAAGGGTATTCTGAATATTAAGCTGGCCAAAAAAGCGGAGGCCAAACCCAAGCAGATTAAAGTGAATGTTGGAAGCGGGAAAACGCTGGAAGGCAAGTCGCCAAAAAGCGCTACCCAGGCCGCTTAATGAGGCATTGAGTACAAATTTCAAGATCGCATAGGGAGACGGAGATACCTGTCTCCCTATTTTTTTGTACAAACTTGCTACATTAATGATTCCACATTGTTTTTAAGGATGTAGCCCATGCGACGCATAAATATTGGTAGTTACGAACTAATTGCTGTTTCCGATGGGATCTACCATTTGGATGGCGGCGCATTCTTTGGAGTTATTCCCAAACTGTTGTGGGAAAAGAGGGTGCAGGTTGATGAGAAAAATCTCGTCCCCACAGGACTGAATTCTGTAGTCGTGCGTACCGGCACGCAAACGGTGCTGATCGAAACTGGTATCGGTAATAAACTTCCGGAACGCATGGCCAAAATCTTCGGCCAGCCTGCGGAGCTGCTAAATAACCTGAATGCAATCGGGGTTGCGCCCGAGGATATCGACATAGTCATCAACTCGCATTTGCATTTCGATCACTGCGGTTGGAACACGGTGCGCCACGGTAACGAATTCGTTGCGACTTTCCCGAATGCGAAGTATTACGTTCAAGAAGGTGAATGGAAGCATGCGCACGAACTTCAACGGGACGCGCCCAGCTATTACTCGGAAAATTACGATCCATTGGTCGAAAGCGGGCAGATGAAGTTATTGAAGGGTGATCAGGAAATTGTTCCTGGCATTTCGGTCAAAGTTTTCCCCGGGCATACAAGAGATATGCAGGCGGTAATTATAAACAGCGGCGGTCAAACGGCATGTTATATCTCAGATCTAATTCCGACGAGCGCCCATATCGATATCACCTGGGGAATGGCATTCGATCTTTATCCGCTGGAAACCATAGAAAGCAGAAAGCAATATTATTCACAAGCTCTGCCCGGAAAATGGCTGACGATGTTCACGCACGATCCGAAAGTGCCCTGGGCGTATGTGGGAAAAGATGAGAAGGGAAAGATAATGGCACAAACAGTCTAGTTCATCCCTCAAATTGGAAGCTCTTTGCTCCTCGTCACACAACTCAAGGTGATCCTCCAGGCAGGAGGAATCACATGTTCAAAACCTTAATCATTGCGCACGCACGATTAAGAGTATCTTTCCTCTTGTGGCGTCACCATTCCGTGATTTGAAATCATATCCCGCCAAATATGTGGAAAATCTCTGGAACTATTCACTTGTCTGCTGTGAAGACATAGTGAAGGCTCAAAACGTCCAATCTGCTGTGACCAACGATAAGCAACAGATAAGCATGGATAAGTACGAAAATCAATCGGATGCGGAACTCCTGCGAATCTCGCTTCTGGGCGATGAAAATGCATTTTGCATGCTCTACGAAAAACTTAAGGGCGGAATTTTCCGATATGCCTTCTACATGACGAACTCGAAGTCCGCAGCGGAGGAGATCACGCAGGAAGTTTTTATTGCGCTAATAAAAGATGGCGGACGCTATCAGGAGAGAGAAGGTGATGTGGGAGCTTTTGCTTTTGGCATCGCACGCAACTTCGTCAAGCGTATGGAACGTCGCGAGCGCCCTTATCAGCCTCTTCCTAACGATCAATCGGTGGAAGAAGCAGCATCTCAAAACCTGGTATCCGGGTCGGAGATTTTGCCTGAGCAACTGATACGAGGCGAACTTATAGGAAGCGTGCGCGCGGCAATCGCGTCGCTTCCTGAGCACTATCGTCAAGTAGTTGTTCTCTGCGATTTATGTGAGCTCTCTTATGCAGAAGCAGCTTGCCGCCTGGACTGTGCCGTAGGCACCATCAGGTCGCGTTTGAATCGTGCACATGCCCTGCTCGCGCACAAGCTGAAACTGCTGGGGAAGCCACTAACTGTGTTTCCGGGCTCTAACACGGAGAGATGTCCTATATGAACTGCGACGCGCTTCTGTATTCCTATTTTGAGGATGATCCTTCTCAAGTGGACGTCAACAACCTGAGCCACTCCTCCGAAGTGGCTGCACACATACTTGTATGCGCTGATTGCAGCCGGTTTGTCGAAGCTCAAAGAGAACTCGGTGGACGTCTGCGCTTGATTCGCGACTCAGTGCCGCAGGTCTCGCTATCGCTAGACTCCGCAGTTCTTGCCAATTACCGGCAGAGCGTTAAGCGGCCGACGGATGCGATGCGTCCAACTTCGGTTCCAAAACGAACGGGGCGACTCGCAATTGCTGTGTGGCGCGGAGCGATTGCGGCTGTGTTGGCTGTAGCTCTGCTGTTCGTAGCAAAGAAAATACCTAGCAGACCCTCTGAAATCCAGGCAAAGCAGCCCGCGACAGTGCGGCAAGCAACTTCTGCGGATAACGTTACGCCTGCCGTGGTTGAAGAACGCAATCAAATCAGAAGAAAATTCCCGGCTTCGCACCCGACCGGACATAAGAAAGCGGGCGCGGAAGAGATGATGACCAACTCGCTTCCTGCTGGATTCCAAGGGTTGATGTACTGCGATCAGCTTAGTTGTGACGGACCGATGGACGTTATTCGTATGCGTTTGCCTATTTCTGTGGCAGACGATGGCAGCACGCCGGCTTCTGGAACAAACAACAGCACAGTCGTCGCGGACGTCCTAATCGGCGCTGATGGAATTGCGCGTGGCATTCGTGTAGTGGAATAAGGAAATTCTATTGGAGGAAATAAATCTATGCATTGGAATATGAAAGCTCTCACTCTCATCTGGATTGCCATATTAGCTGCAACCGTGGCCGCTCAAACACCAGATATGGCCTTACCTGTTCAAATTGCTGCTCCACTGGGAGGAGCCGCCATGGAATCGAAAGTTAGCGCTGTCGGCTTTCGACTCGCCGATAACCTGGAGACCGATGCGGTAAAAGGCTCTCCTTTCTGCGCCACGGTTGCAACAGAGCACACCCAGGTTTTTGCCGATGGTAATCGCATTCATACCTCCGAGGATTCCTCGATTTGCCGCGACAGCATGGGACGCACCCGGCGGGAAGCGGATATGAACCTGCTCGGAGCTGTCCCACAGAAATCCGTAACCAAGCTCATCACCATTACTGACCCGGTCGCGGGCTTTCGATATATTTTGAACACCGATGAGAAGATTGCGCACAAAATGCCTATTGCGCCCTCTTCGATTTCGGCATTCGGCAGTGGCCCCGGAACGCAGCGGGCAGGGTTTATTACAAAAAGCAAAGGAGTTGCCGGAGGCGTAGCATATGCGACGGAAGGGGGAGCATCGAATGTGATGTTCTACAAAAAAATTGGACAAGATTCAGGTGAAGCCCCTCCAGCTACGGAAAATCTCGGGGATCAGGATATCGGCGGCATTCATGCCACTGGCACACGGATGACCACCACCATCCCCAGTGGGAATATGGGAAATGAGCAGCCCATTCTCGTCACCTCGGAAACCTGGTATTCACCGGAACTGAAAGCTACTGTTATGACGAAACACAATGATCCTTGGGCGGGTGAATTGAAGACGCAATTTACCAACGTAAATACAGCGGAACCCGACCGGTCAATGTTTGCCGTACCCAGCGAGTACAAAATTATTGATGAAAAGGGCCCGCAACTTTTTGAAAGACGAAAAACTGTTTCTACTGCTCCGGCCCAATGATTTCGTGAGCAAAAAAAGCGGCAGTGCCGTAATGGCGCTGCCGCTGAATTCTGCGCAATCAACTCAAGACAATGCTTCTACCGGCTCCTGATCGAACGTCGGTTCGGCTTCTGGTTCATCATGAAGCGCAGTATGGGTTTTGGCCACCAACATATAAATGGAAGGCACCACAAATAGCGTGAACGCCGTTCCAATGATCATGCCGCTGACCAGCATGATACCGATGCTGTTACGAGCTCCTGCTCCGGGTCCCGTGGCGAACACGAGAGGGAAATGCCCGAACACTGTAGCAGCGGTAGTCATAAGGATCGGGCGAAGCCGTGTGCCGGCGGCGCCGATTATCGCTTCGAGTTTAGTCTTGCCAGTTTCCTGCAAGTGATTAGCAAACTCTACGATCAAAATTCCGTTTTTCGAAATCAGACCGACTAGTGTAATAAGTCCGACCTCGCTGTAAATATTTAGCGTTGTGAGGCCGAGGAACGAGAACGCCAGCGCACCCGAAATGGCCAAAGGAACGGAGCCAGCCAGAATGATGAATGGATCACGGAAGCTCTCGAACTGCGCCGCGAGCACGAGATAAATCAAAATGGCCGACAACGCAAACGTACCAAGGAATTTGCTGCCTTCCACACGAAGCTGGCGTGATTCACCAGCGTAGTCCACGGTGAATCCCTGGGGGAGGGTTTGCTTAGCTGTATCCTCTAGAAAAGTTAGAGCCTTATCAAGGGGAACATTCGGTGGAATTACACCTTGAATACGCACTGCATTCAGCTGCTGAAATTTGTTTAACGATCTCGGCTCGGTCGTAGTTTTTAGACTGGCAAAGGTCGAGAGGGGCACAAGCTTATCAGCAGAGCCCTTAACGTAAATTTGCGAGAGTTGATCGGCATTCAACCGTTCTGCACGCTTGACCTGCGGAATCACTTTGTAGCTGCGTCCCTGAATGCTGAACCGGTTGATGTAGTTCCCGCCCAGCATGGTTGAGAGGTCAGCGCCTGCTTCGCTCAGATCCACACCTTGAGAACGAAGTTTGTCGCGATCAAAGACGACTTCACTTTGCGGCTGGTCGAACTTCACGTCCGTATCGGCAAAAATGAACATGCCGCTCTTCATTGCCTTCTGCACGATTTGCTCGGCTAGCTGGGTGATTTGCTCCGGTTCGGCGGCCGACACGATAACGAAATCAACCGGGAAATTGCCGCCGCCCGGAAGTGGTGGAGGTGTTAATGGAATAACGCGAACTCCAGCGATTTTAGATAACTGTCCAGCGGATTCCACGAGTAGTTGTTGCGTGGTTTTCTTTCGTTGGCTCCAGGGCTTGGTGACCATGCCCCCAAAGCCACCGCTTGGGTTGGTAATTTGGAAAATACTGTCACTCTCGGGAAACGAGTGGTAGACGTTGTAGACTTCCTGCGTAAACAGGTTGGTCTGATCAAGAGTCGAGTTAGCCGAGGACTGGATAACTCCGAACACGACACCTTGATCTTCCGAGGGAGCCAGCTCGTGCTGAGAAAACATGTAAAACGGAATCATCAATAAAGCAATGATCACCCAAAGGGTGAGAACCACCGGACGATAGCGCAATGTTCCGGAGAGCAACCGCACATACAGATTACGGACTGCATCGAAGCGGCGGTTGACTACTCCAGCGAAGCCGCGTTCTGTACCGCCCTCACGCAACAACTTCGAACCCATCATGGGGGACAATGTCAGAGCGACTATTCCGGACACAACCACGGCGCCTGCGAGTGTAAATGCGAACTCCCGGAATAAGGCTCCCGTCAGGCCACCTTGGATTCCGATGGGCGCGTACACCGCCGCGAGTGTAATAGTCATCGCAATGATCGGCCCAACCAATTCGCGGGCTGCATCCAGCGCGGCACGGAACGGTGTTTTGCCCATGTGAATATGGCGCTCAACGTTCTCCACCATCACAATGGCGTCGTCGACCACCAGTCCGACCGAGAGGACAATCGCCAATAGAGTTAAAAGGTTGATGGTAAAGCCAGCCACGAGCATGAGGAACACGGCCCCGATCAGAGATACCGGAATCGCGACCACCGGAATGAGCACGGAGCGGAATGATCCAAGGAATAAGAAAATAACAACAACAACGATCAGTAGGGTCTCGGTCAATGTGTGGAGAACTTCATTGATCGCGTCCTGAATGTATGCAGTCGCGTCGTAAGGAATGCCTAACTTCATTCCCGCAGGCAGTTGTTGTTCGATGGCGGGAAGCGCCTTACGTACTTCCTGAATTACCTCCAGCGAATTCGCCGTGGGCAGCACCCAGATGCCCATGAAGGTTGCCGTTTCGCCATTGAATCGGACGTCCTGATCGTAATTTTCGGCGCCGAGCTCCACATCGGCAATCTCGCCCAAGCGAACGACAACTCCGTTTTCTTGTTTCACCACAAGCTGGCGAAAATCTTCGGAATTGCGCAGATCAGTATTCGCGATCAAATTCACCGAAACCATCGACCCCTTGGTGCTGCCGAGGGCAGAGAGATAGTTGTTGTGAGCTAAAGCATCATGCACCATTGTCGGCGAAACGCCACGTGCGGCCATCTCTTCTGGTTTTAACCAGACGCGCATTGCGAAGGTGCGATTACCAAGAATGTCTGCGCGTTGAACTCCACTGACTGCGCTAAGTTTTGGTTGGACTACACGCGTGAGATAGTCCGTAATCTGATTCTGGTCGAGGTTCGAGGAGGAGACCCCGATATACATCGAAGCGAACTGCTGATCGGCAGTTTCAAGGTCGATGACGGGAACCTGGGCTTCCGGAGGAAGATCGTTGCGGACCTGCGCAACCTTAGCCTGAATCTGGGTAAGAGCCGCATTGGTATCGTAATTGAGCTTTAAGTGAACTACGACCGTGCTCAGACCCTGCGCGCTCGTCGACTCCATGTAGTCGATACCGTCAGCGCTCGCGATTACCCGCTCCAGAGGCGTAGTAATGAAACCACGCACCAAGTCGGCGTTTGCACCGACATAGACGGTCGTAACCTGAACGATCGAGATATCACTGCGGGGATATTGCCGCACACTAAGCGAGCGAATAGCTTGCAGCCCCGCGATCAAAATCACAAGGTTAACGACCACTGCGAGAACGGGACGTTTAACAAATAAATCGGTAAGCTTCATACACTAATCCTTGACTAGCTTTCGCGCTGGTTAACTCTCTTCGGGCTTCGGATTCGGGCTATCGCTCGGTTGCACCTTGTTATTGACCTGCACGGGCGCCCCATTCCGAAGGCGGAAAACTCCCGAACTGACGACTTCATCCCCGGGGTTAATGCCGGAAGTGATCGCAACTTGATCGCCCTTGGTCCCTTCTACCTTTACGACCTGCTGGCGTACGCCTCGATAAGTATTGCCTTTCGGGTCTTTCATATCGGAGACGACAAACACCGAGTCTCCATAAGGTGCGTAGTTGATGGCAGATGCTGGGAGTGGAACGACTTCGCGTACTTTGCCAAGCGGCAATTCGACTTGTACAAACATCCCCGGACGCAACTTGCCCCCAGGATTCGCGATTGTAGCCTGCACCTGGATATTGCGAGTTTGTTCATTCACGACCGAATCCAGCGCTGTGATATGGCCATTGAAAGCAAGACCGGGCAAATCACTGTCAGTGATACGCAGGCTGCGGCCCAGTCCGACCTTGGGGGTATCTTGCTGCGGCACGCCAAAGTTCACATAAATCGGATTGATAGATTGCAATGAGACGATGGCCTGACCAGCGGCAAGGTATTGTCCAAGATTGGCCTGACGAATGCCTAACACTCCGGAGAAAGGAGCCTTGATCGTTTTGCGGGCAATGGCGGCGGCAATTTCACCTACCTGGGCCTCCGTTGCCTTTTGCTGAGAGGCAGCGTTGTCGTATTCCGAGCGCGCAATGACTCCCTGCTTAACAAGTTCCTGGGAGCGGCCATAATTAATGCGAGCCAGATCTCTTTGGGCTTCGGCGTTGGCTAGCTGCGCTTTTTCCTGGCGCGTGTCGAGTTCGACCAGAATGTCGCCCTCATGTACCGACTGGCCGGATTCGAAATGAATTTTGTCAACGGTTCCAGGCAAGTCGGCACTAATCGTGACTCCCTGGATGGCCTCTGCCGTCCCGATCACGGTCAGGGTAGAAGGCCATGTATCCTTCTTCGCGACAACGGTAGTGACTGCGGTCGGCGGAGGCTGGAAACTTGAGCCCATCGCAATAGCAGCCTGCACTTGCCGATATTTCACAAATCCTAGACCGGCCAGTAGAGCAATCACTACGGCCAACATCAAAATCATCCGCTTCGCCATACATTATCCTCACTATGGAACACAAACATTTGGGGACTGTCTGGAACAGCCATGCACTTAGGGAGCTCTCTTAGCTCATATATGATTTTACCTGCAACCAAAAGGATTCAAGTCTTGAGCAAGAAATTGGCAGTATCGAAGCCATGAACACGCTGCGTACGAAAGTTTGGGCTTGCTGATATAACTAACTGACGTTAGACGTGGATTTGGACCTGAAGTGTGCAAGCAGCATCGGCTGTAGATGGTTGCAGTCGAGCCTGAAAAAACTCTTCTACCCTGCCTAAAATCCCTGGCGCACTTTTTGATTCGTAAATTGCCTTTCGCAATGCGGCCCCTCCGGGTACTCCATGGGTGAACCATGATGCAAATTGTTTCATCTTGCCTTCCGCGTCCGGCAGCTCTTCTTCAATCAACATCTGAAAATAAGTGCGGATCATTTCGTAACGATCTGCTTCCGAAGGCTGCTCGTAAGTTCCTGAAATCACATACTGCTCAATCTGCCGGAAGATCCACGGATTCGATGGGGCGGTTCGACCAATCATTACCGCATCGCAATTCGTTTGTGCAACCATGGCACAAGCGTCTTCTGGAGTGCGTATGTCGCCATTGCCGATCACCGGAATTTTTACGGCATCTTTTATGGCCGCAATCCATTCCCAGCGCGCCTCGCCGCTGTAACCTTGCTCGCGGGTGCGGGCATGTAAGGCGACTGCAGCTAATCCACAGTCCTCAGCCATTTTTGCCAGCTGCACGCATACAATGTTTTCGTCATTCCATCCAGCTCGGAATTTCACGGTAAAAGGAATAGTGACTGCGGCGCGAACGGCTTTGAAGATTTCGCCAATGGCGGGCAAATCCCGGAGCAATCCCGACCCGCCATTGCACTTCACAACTTTTTTTGCCGGACAACCCAGGTTTAAATCCACTAAATCGAAGCCAAGACCTTCAACCAGGCGGGCAGCTTCGGCCATGACTTGGGGATTGCTGCCAAAAAGCTGAGCGGAAATAGGATGTTCGTCTTCATAAAAATGCAGGTAGCGCTGGGCCTTCCGATCTTTAGCGCGGAGAACGCCGTCGGCAGAAGTGAACTCCGTCATAATCAGCCCGCATCCGCCCAGGTTGCGGATAAATCGCCGGAAAACCGTATCGGTAACGCCAGCCATGGGAGCAAGCACAGTGGCCGGAGCGATCCGCACGCCTCCAATAGAGAGCGACGATTGTAAGGCCGGCGGAACCGTGAGGCTAGGCGAGCCTGCCAGCGGCACCGGGTTTTCGAAGTACTTGCGCACAGAGTTATTCTACTTCCTTAGCATTTGCGTCAAGTCAAAAGAAAAGCCTCCGAATCGGGAGGCTTTCAAATCCGTGCTATCCGGGAACCAGCGGCTAAGACTTACTTCTTGGTCGTTTCTGCCTTTGCCGGTTCCGCTTTTGCGTATTTACGGCGGAAGCGTTCCACGCGGCCAGCCGTATCCATCAACTTCTGCTTGCCAGTAAAAAACGGATGGCAGTTTGAGCAAATTTCTACATGGATATCGCCCTTATGGGTGGACCGGGTCGAAAACTTATTGCCACAGGCGCATAGCACCTGGATTTCATTGTAATTAGGATGAATAGCTGCCTTCATAATCTGGTAAACCCCAATCTTTTGTGCGTAACCTGAGTGTTAGATTCTACAGGATTTACAAAGGATTCAGCAAACGCGCCAAGGCGTTTTGAATGCAGCCTGTCCGCGTTTAGCTCATCGTATTGAATCAACGTATTGAATCAACTCATGTATATGTGTGCACATGCGTGTCACGCTGTGCTTGACCGCATGGAGGAGCTATCAATGATGAACGCTCACGCTTACGATTGGGCTCTGCGTATTCGGATTAAAGTGTCTATCTCCCGAATAGGCAGCCGAGATCTGATGTTTTCCCGCACCTGAAAGTGTAATCACCAGAGTTGCTGAACCACCTTTGATCGTCGCAACTCCCACCGAAGTACCATTATCAAAAAAAGTTAAGGCGCCGGTAGGAGCAGGACGGTCCGGCAACGTAGGTTGCACTGTCGCAGTAAGCGTTAACGAATTACCCTGGGCGACGCTGTTCGCCGAAGCGCTGAGGGTCAACGTCGTTCCACTTTGATTGAGAAACAACGTGGTGCCGTATGGCGTTTGAAGCGCAACATCCATGGCATTATCCGCCAGGAAATTACCAGCAAAAACACTTTGGGATTCGAGAGGCGCGAGGAAATTCACCGGTTTGCTGAAGCTTCCGTTGCCCGTGCCAAGAAAGGTAGCAAGACCCTGATATTTCTGCGGCATGCCTACAAGAGTAAAGAGAGCGGCAGTAATGTCTGGAATTCCATCGCCGTTAACGTCCGCGAATACGCCATTCAAAAAGAAATTGCCAGTAGCAAGTTCCGTCATAGCCCCAAAGGTGCCATCTCCTTGACCGGGATATAGCAGAATACCTGCGGTCGCATCCGGAGTTTTATCGGTCGATTTTCCTTCAGTAAACATCATCAAATCCATTTTGCCGTCCTGGTTGTAGTCACCCGCCGTAACTTGACTAACCATGTAACCGCTCGATGCTGTGACGGCCGGGCCGAAGGTTCCATTTCCCTTACCCGGCAAGTAGTACACGCCAAAAGGTGCGGCGCCATCGAAAGGCTCGTCGTTAAGGATGAGATCCAAAATTCCATCGCTATTGATATCAGCAATGACGACCGAGTAGAGTTCGCCGCCAAACGGCTGAAATTGTGGAGTGCCGAACGTGCCATCGCCATTTCCAGGAATGATGAAGTATCCAGATGGCGTACTGCCGGAACCGCCGCAGGCGCTGTCTCCCGGATATGCAATAACAATGGATTGCTTTCCATTGTGCCGCAGGTCGCCCACTGCTCCATATGCTTGCTCACAATCAATAGCACCGAGGGAAATTGCAACTGGAGGCTGGAAGGTTCCATCGCCATTGGACAGCGCCACCCAGAGAGAACCGTACGCTCCACTGAAAATAATGTCCTGTTTCCCATCACGGTTGAAGTCGGCTGTCACCGGCTGGATAAACGTATATGAAGGAAATTCGCCATCGGACAGAGCAGACACATAATTGAAATTTCCCTTGCCATCGCTAACCGCGGTAACAAGATGAGGCCTTTGTCCGAAAGGCTGATTGAATTCCACGAGGTCGGTATTTCCATCGCCCGTAACGTCCGCTGCCACCTCTAGCGTGAGATTCCCGGCGTCGATTCCGGTCGGTGGGGATGACAGCATAGGAGCGCCAGTGTAAGTGCCGTCACCGCGTCCGTAGAGCAGGGAAAGTTTTCTATACGTGCCTTCGGCCTGGACAAGATCAAGAATTCCATCGCCATTCAAATCCACTACCGCCATTGAATCGCCACCGCCACCGGATGAGATGTAATTACTCAATGCAAAACCAAACGTGCCATCGCCATGTCCGGGATAAACGCTGGTGAAGTATCCGTTGTTGATCAAATCCACATTCCCATCACCAGTCACATCGGAAAAAGCAAGTTGATAAGAGCCTACCGTGCCCTTGCCGCCCATCGCTTCCACCGTGCTCTGGAAAGTGCCGTCACCATTGCCGAGCGCAGTGAAAATTTCGAATTGGCCAGAGAGTACAAGATCGAGTATGCCGTCTTTATTCAAATCAACTGCATAGACTCCACCCGATGTCATAAAGAGCCGGAACCCATCGTAGGTATTTACGGCGATGACGGGAAGCGAGGGCGAAAAGCCAGAGAATGCGCCACTATTGTTCCCCAGAGTCACGCTAACCGTGATTTGTCCCGTGAATTGTGAAGTGCGGTTTTCGAGCACCGAGATGAGATCAAGACTCCCATCATGATTCACGTCCGCCAGTATCAAACCATTCGGTTCAATTTCGGTGAACGCTCGGACGTGAGTAATCGTCGTAAGAGCGGGAGTTGGACTCGCAAAACTGCCATCACCGTTCCCCAAAAAAGTCTGAATCGTCATTTTCGACCAGGTGTAGTTGACGCTATGGTAAGAAATAATCACAACATCAATTTTGCCGTCATGATTTACGTCCCCGACCGCCAGACTGCCAATCGAACCATCCGCACGGCTTGCGATCAAAATTGGCTCGGCAAAGGAACCGTCCCGTTGATTGACATACACAAGGAAGTGATTGCCGCTTAGGTCAAGCGCGATCACATCGGGATAACCATCGTTATTGACATCGGCCACCTGAGCCGAAGCGATAAAAAAAGTATTAGCGGCTGCGGTTACAGCACCGTAGGCTAGTGGCATTTCTAGGCCGCGCGAGCCGCCATTCAAAATAACGTTTAGAGTGCCATCGTATTCGAGAGTAGCGATGTCCGGCTTACCATCCTTGTCAAAGTCGCCAGTCACAGCGATGCCGACCCCGCAATTGTAAGGATCGGTTGTGCACGCTGTGCGCAATTCGTCGTTAAAAAGCGGCGCTGAAAGGAACCCGCCAAAATTGGGCGTTGCGCTTGCAAAAGAGGCTGCTGGATTTTTTACAGTTCCTTGGAACGGACGCGACGCATGAGCAAAGTGTTTTTCAAGTCCCGGAGCGAAATAAAGATCGAAAGGAGAATGAGCAACCGTTCCTCGAAGTGCTACCCGCTTTTGCTCTAATCTGGCTTTTACGGCTTCTGCGGTATCTGGGCCGGAAGGCGAGGCGAAGCAAATCGTCTGTGCTACGACTAGGAGGGCTATCACTGAGGGAAGAAATGCTTCTTTGCTGATCCTGCGCATATATTCCTCGACTTTCAGAACAAACCCCGAAGGTGGTTGTAGATGTGAATGAATCCATCCGCCGCTGTTGTGCGGACGCAATACTCATAAACTCATAATTGTGAAAATCGTCTACGAAAGGGCGCAGTGCTAATCCATCGGGCGATGGATATATCGATAATCCCTGATATCGTGACGTAGCGATCCGTTCACTGCGGGGCCCAATTTCCTGAGCTGCTAAAATTCCGCCAATTTATAACACAGCTGAGAAACTCAGCACAATCCGGAATTCAAAACTTTACAAAAGAACGGGCGTGGCATGTGAAATAAATTTCACACAAAGAAATCGCAAAAGCGGCTTTCCAATGTAAACGCATATGCTACTGCGAGAACATCAGAATTTAGCCATTGCAGTTCTCCCTCCGAGGCTCTGTGCCCTCAGTGGTAAAGAATTCTAGGTGTACATCACC
Source organism: Terriglobales bacterium (assembly GCA_035651835.1). Lineage (GTDB taxonomy): Bacteria > Acidobacteriota > Terriglobia > Terriglobales > Acidobacteriaceae > JAOAPG01. The sequence continues at coordinate 26,325 of DASRFC010000032.1, read as the reverse complement.
TTGCGCTCGCCCTTTACTATCCTTCCCACCGTGTAAGACTTCTCTCCCGCCCTTTCCAGCATCATCTGCGCCTTCTTAAACTTATCTGCCGGAACCACCAGCAGCATTCCCAGTCCCATATTGAAGGTTCTGTGCATTTCCTCTTTATCGACATTGCCCAGCTGTTGCAGATGCTCAAAGATGGGCAGTACCGGCCATGATCCGATCTCGATAACTGCCGCCACTCCACGTGGCAGAACACGTGGAAGGTTTTCCGTGATACCTCCGCCTGTTATGTGAGCCATCGCTGTGACACATTCACCATCTACTAGCCGCCTTAATGATGGCCAGTAGCTCTTGTGCGTCTTCATCAACTCATTCCCAACTTTACCCTTGAGCTCATTCACATATGACTCAGGCGTGTATTGCCCGACCTCGAAAAGCAGTTTGCGGGCCAGCGAATAGCCGTTGGTGTGCAGGCCATTCGAGGCCAATCCTAAAATGATATCGCCAATCTGCACGTTCTTGCCCGTAACGATGCGGCTGCGCTCCGCCACTCCGACAATAAAGCCCGCGAGATCGTACTCGCCTTCGGGATAAAATCCCGGCATCTCAGCGGTTTCGCCCCCGATCAAAGCGCATCCATTGTGTTTGCAAGCTTCAGCCAGTCCTTCGACGACCTTTTCCGCGACTTCAGGCTCGAGCTTGCCCGTAGCCAGGTAATCCATGAAGAACATGGGCGTTGCGCCCTGCACCGCAATATCGTTCACGCAATGATTCACCAAGTCGGCGCCGATAGTGTGATGAACCTTCATCTCGAAGGCAACTTTGAGCTTAGTGCCTACTCCGTCCACGCTCGAAACCAGCACAGGGTCGATAAATTTCGTTTTATCAATCGCAAACAGTCCGCCGAAGCCTCCGATTTCACTGAGCACGCCTTTGGTGAACGTCTTATGGGCGAGATACTTAATGCGTTTCTTGGTTTTTGTGGCGCGGTCAATATCAACCCCGGCATCGGCATAAGTCACGGGGGCGGTTTTTGATGAGTTCTGGGCCACGGAATCAGTTCGTCTTTCTGCGTTGCTTGGCTTTGGGGAAACGCTGGCGTCCGTTACTCGAAAAACGTTTAAGTGCGGCTAATTGTAGCATGCCGAAGTAAGGCATCAGTTCCTCAACGAAGCTGAATCGCTCGCATATATCTTGGCTTAACATGGCGTGCTTGATGGAGGACCGCCTTTGGTAAATATTTACCTACTTCTCGGCTTGAGCTGTTTTTGATTCAGTGAATAAGCTACGGACAGTTCACATTCGGAACCAAAAGCCTAAATCTTTTTGTAATTCGCTTTTTATTCGCTCATGGCTGAGTGTATAATCCGCGCTTAGTCTTAAATCTAATTTCATCTTCATTGAGGAGTAGCACTCATATGGCCGACGAACGATCCAAAGCAATCGATCTGGCATTTGCGCAGATCGAAAAACAATTTGGCAAGGGCTCCATTATGCGTTTGGGATCGAAAGAAGCCATCGTGCCGATCTCGGTCATTTCGACGGGCGCAATTTCGTTCGACGCCGCCCTTGGTGTAGGAGGCTTTCCGCGAGGCCGGGTAGTTGAAGTATTCGGGCCGGAATCCTCGGGCAAGACGACCATTACTTTGCAGGTCATCGCTGAAGCGCAGAAAGCTGGCGGAATGGCAGCTTTTGTCGATGCTGAACATGCCCTTGATCCTGGATACGCCAAGAAGTTGGGCGTCGATGTGGATAATCTTCTTGTCTCGCAACCTGATTATGGTGAGCAGGCGCTCGAAATCACGGAAGCACTGGTGCGCTCGAATGCCATAGATGTGCTCGTAGTGGATTCGGTTGCGGCGCTGGTTCCCAAAGCTGAACTCGATGGCGAAATGGGCGACAGCCACATGGGATTGCAAGCCCGCTTGATGTCGCAGGCTTTGCGGAAATTGACCGGAACGGTTTCAAAATCAAGAACTTGTTTAATCTTCATCAATCAGATCCGCGAAAAAATCGGAGTCATGTTCGGTAATCCGGAAACCACAACTGGCGGTCGGGCCTTGAAGTTCTATTCGTCAGTACGCGTCGATATTCGCCGTATAGCAGCGATCAAAGAGGGCGATCTGGTAACGGGATCGCGCACCAAAGTCAAAGTGGTTAAGAACAAAGTAGCCGCCCCATTCCGAGAAGCCGAATTCGATATCATGTACGGCGAGGGCATTTCGCGGGAAGGCGATCTTCTCGATATCGCTGTTAATAACAACCTACTAGAGAAATCCGGCGCCTGGTACAGCTACAAGGGCGAGCGCATCGGTCAAGGCCGTGAAAACGCGCGGCAATTCCTCAAAGACAACAAAGACACCATGGTCAAGCTCGACACCGAAGTTCGCAAACACCTGGGATTGATACCTAATGGAGCTGCGGCGGCTCAAGCCGGAACAACTTCGCCACAAGGGGCTAGGGTGACGACGATGCCCAGCGCGAGTCCAGAAGCGGCGAAAGTGCCAGCGGCGAGAAGGTAGAAGATAAGGGATGGAATAGGAAATTTAGAGTTGAGGTCAGGCTCGGTCAAGTAATGTCAGAACCTTGTCAAGCTTTTTGTCTACGTTTAGAGCTTGGTGTCGAGCTAAGTCATATAATTCATTGATCATGTTTGAAATTTCTTCCTCCTCATTCGAAGTCGGAAGGTCATTCGATTCTAGGCGAAATAACTCGTTCCCATTTACATCTTCCATGACTAGGAAATGCACATCGTAGTTGATGTCCCGAGTTGCGGTTGTGGAGAGAGTGAATTTAACGGGAGTATCGCTTTCCGAACCTACGGTACAAGAAAAAGTGCCCAAGCCACCTTTCCATTGAATGCGCCCTTCTCGAGTTCTCTCGACGAGTTTTTGAATAACTGCTCGATATTCGGAGGGATTCAAAGTCATGATTCACTTCTTTCCAGATCAGATTGTATTTTACCTGATTCTCCGGAGAGGATTGATGAAATCAAATCGCACTTCTTCATCACCTTAGCGCGATCCTTCGGGTCAAGCTGATCTTTGCTTCCCATGAATTCTGCTATTTGTTGCGTCAGGCGACTGGCCTCCCGAAACCGCTCTTTTGTTCTGGCATCCAGGAACTCCCATCTCACAATTGCGGCGTTTATCTCAAACCGGAGATCTCTTGCCAGGAAAATGGCCACGGGAAAGTCTTCATGGTCGATGTGAATGAGCAGCGCAGACGCTTTGGAGCTTAAGTGATGGAATTTGTCCGCTGCAACGAGAGTGCGAACTGCGCGTCGCGCTTCATCGGCACTCTGTTTCGCTGTTCTCGCGGCCCAGAAAGCCAAGATGCTGAATACCAGGCCAGCAATGCCAACCGCCAAACCTGCGATGCTCGACCACTCAGCAAATTTGGACATGTCGAGTCAGAGCTTTCAAATCAATTAGGTTTTAAGCCTCACAAATTTACCATCCGCTATCTAAAGAGCATCAAAGTTTTATTTCGATGGCCGGAAAACCGGCCATTTTGAAACTATCCACAAAGGTAATCAACACATTACAGGCGTGGCTGAAGAAGTGCACACAGCGGATGCTGTCCGGGAATCGGGACAGTCCATTGCCATTTCTCTCTCCTGCCGCATAGAATCGTCTTATCCCAGTCACTCGTTGTAGCCGGGCTGTTGTCCAAGAAGACGACTTTTAAGAGGCCAGTTGAAGAAAGTTATCGCCATCTATCCCGGCTCGTTTGACCCTCCGACCAACGGTCACTTGGATTTGGTAGAACGGGGCAGCAAGATTTTTGACGAACTGGTTGTGGCAATTCTGCGGAATCCTGAAAAGAACCCGCTGTTTAGCCTCGGAGAACGGCGGCACATGTTGGAAGATCTCACATCCGGCTTTAAGAATGTGCAAATAGATACTTTCGACGGACTGATGGTTGACTATGCAGCTAAAGTAAATGCGACTGCGGTTTTGCGCGGCATTCGCGCGCTAAGCGATTACGAATACGAGTTGCAGATGGCCTTGATGAATCGCAAGCTGCAACCTGACTTAGAAACAGTGTTTATGATGCCAGCGGAACAGTATTCCTATCTCAGTTCGCGACTGGTTAGGGAAGTTGCACGGTTAGGTGGAGCTATCGATGGCCTAGTCCCCGCACTCGTGGAACAAAGGTTGCGAGAAAAGTTGGATCCGGCAATCAAACTACAGAACGCCAGAATGAAGCAAAAAGATAAAAAACCAAAGGCAGGAAAACGCGCATGAGCCCAGTAACAGAAGCGCCCGCGATTAAGGCTGCAGCAATCAAGTTAACCGAACGTATTAACCGCATTGAACCTTCGGCCACAATGGCCGTAGTTGCCGAAGCTGATAAACTTCGCCAGCAGGGTATCGATGTCGTGGATTTCGGTGCGGGAGAGCCGCATTTTTCCACTCCGCAGCACGTCAAAGATGCTGCCATTGCCGCGATCCAAAATAACTTCAGCAAATACACGGCGGTGGGTGGAACGATCGAGCTGCGGGATGCGATTGTCAAACGTCATGCGACAGACTTTGGATCAGGCTACAAGCGAGAAGAAACCATGGCTTCGACTGGTGGAAAGCATGTGCTATTTAATGCGATCCAGGTATTAGTCGATCATGGCGACGAAGTGATTCTCCCGGTTCCTTACTGGGTATCTTTTAAAGATATTGTTCGTTACGCGGGCGGAAATTGCGTGTTGCTCGAAACCGACGAAAAAGAGGGTTTCCGGGTGACGGCGCAAATGATTGAGCGCCTCGTAACTCCGAAGACTAAGCTGATTATTCTCAATTCCCCATCGAACCCCTCCGGTGCAGTAATGTCCCCCGAAGATTTGACCGAAGTTGTTGCAATGGCTGCCCAACGCGGGATCTGGGTGATTTCTGACGAGTGCTATGTGTATCTGAACTATACCGACAAGCAGTTCTCGGTGGGATCTCTGAATGAGTACCGTGACTGGATGGTGATCGTCGGATCATTGTCAAAGACCTACGCTATGACGGGATGGCGGCTTGGATATGCACTTGCTCCGGCTAAGTTAATTGCCGCCATGCAGAAGTTGCAGAGCCAGTCGACTTCGAATCCGACTTCAATCGTGCAAAAAGCAGCGGTAGCCGCCTTGAATGGACCGCAGCAGTGCGTCGAGGAGATGCGATTGGAGTACATCAAGTTGCGCGACCATATTGTGAACGGGCTACGGTCGATTCCCGGTATCCAATGCACCTTGCCGGAAGGTGCCTTCTACGCTTACCCCAATGTCTCCAAGTTCTTCGGAAGAGGAGGGTTAAATTCTCCAGCCGAGCTGGCGGGAAAGCTTTTACGAGAAGCCCATGTCGCACTGGTTCCGGGCGAGGGTTTCGGGACGCATGAGCATGTTCGGATCTCGTATGCGACTTCCGCAGGAGAGCTGGACCGCGGTTTGGAACGGATGCGCAAGTTCTTGGCTTCTTTATGAGAAAGATGCTCTCAGGTAATAATTTTCTTAGGCAGCGTCTCTGCTGAATTACGCTTCTAATGAGCCGAGGACGGAGTTGGTTCGCCATAACGCGCGTGCCGTAGTGGGTCTGAATCCATGCCGATTCCCCGTTGGCGTGGCGGACCGCAAGAACAACGGTGCATGCCGCTAAAACCCTATCGATGAGTGACTTATACCCACTGATCATGTCGCCAGCATTTGATCCGCGTCCGTGGGGGACGCTTGATCTCTCGCCTGTTTACCCAAACCATCGCTTCGATCAAAAAATCGGAGAAGCATGGCTCACGGGAGATGACTGCAAAGTCGCGAACGGCATATATAAAGGTAAGTCGCTTAAAGAGCTAAGCTCACAATTCGGGGAAGGGCTCACTGGCAATAGCCCGAAAGATTGCGGTCGATTTCCGCTGCTTTCAAAATTCTTGTTTCCTCAAGAAAAGCTATCTGTGCAAGTGCATCCTGATGATGAGGGTGCCCGCCGCGTAAATGAGCCTTGTGGCAAGACCGAATGCTGGTACGTTGCTCACGCCAAGCCAGGAGCGCAAATTGGCCTTGGACTGAAGCCGGGAACAACACGAGCCTTATTCGAGCAGGCTATACACGAACAGCGTGCCGAAGAATTGCTCAATTGGATTAACGTCTTTCAGGGAGAGATGATTTACGTGGCTGGCGGCACGGTACACACGCTTGGACCGGGCTCAATTATCGTTGAAACGCAGCAGCAATCGGATACGACTTATCGTCTTTATGACTACGGGCGGCCTCGCGAACTGCATCTGAAGCAAGGGCTGGAAGCGATAAAGGAAAAAGTATCCTCCGGAAAAGTCGTGCGGCCCGCCCCGACAAACATGAATGGTTCAAAGAATCGGCGCTCTCCCCTCGTTGCTTCCCCTTGTTTTGTGGTGGATATGTTTGAGTTGAAAGCATCGCAAGAATTTAGAACCGAAGACGAAGCCGGAAAGACTTCAGCACAGATCCTCGTGGCGACCGAGGGATGTGGCGTAGTTCACACCCGTGGCTCAGAGTCAGTAACCTTTGCCAAAGGCGATGCGGTAGTTATTCCGGCGCAGATTAAGGAGTTCACTGTACAACCGCAATGGTCGCTGGAATTTTTGAAGTCCTACGTGCCTGCTGTCGAATTGCCGGAACCGGTGACGAGAATATAATTCGCCACTTACCGGGCTATGTTGAAATACAGGGGTAATCTTTATTAAACGGCATTCGTATCGTACGCATTTGTGAAGTGAGTCAGCTCAGAGTGACTTTAACTTGATGAAGAAAAAGATTAACCCCGGCAACAAGGAACCCTCGTTTTACCCTGTGATTCTCGCAGGCGGCCGTGGCACTCGCTTTTGGCCGCTGAGCCGCAAGCACCGCGCCAAACAGTTGTTGGCTCTAGATGGCAAGCAGACGATGATTCAGCAGACAGTCTCTCGTCTGCTGAAACTGTCTACCCCAAAACGCTTTTGGATCGTTACTAATCAGGACTCGCAGAAGGAGATCGCCCGCCAATTACCACATATCGACAAAAGGCAACTTATAGCTGAACCGATAGGACGAAATACGGCACCGGCAATTGGCTTGGCAGCATTCATCCTGTTGCGTAGTGACCCCGATGCGGTGATTGGAATGTTCCCTTCCGATCATGTTATCGGAGATGAGAACAAATACCGCGAGGTATTGCGGAAAGGGATTGCTCTTGCCGCTACAGGCGACAATGTTGTTGTGCTGGGGATCCATCCAACTCGCGCCGAAACCGGGTATGGATACGTAGAGGCGGGTGAAGCGTTCGACGGCAACTTCCAGCGTGTGCGACGTTTTACGGAGAAGCCTGACGAAGCGAAAGCCGCAGAATTCCTACAAGCCGGCAATTACTTTTGGAATAGTGGGATGTTTCTATGGAGCGCCCGTACTTTGACGAATGCTTTGCGCGAACATCTTCCGAAAACGGCGCCTCTGCTGGAGCAGATTGCCGTTTCATTCGGTACCGCTAAATTTGCCCCCACGTTTCACCGTCTATATCCGAAATGCGAAGACATCAGCATCGACTATGCGGTGCTTGAACCGCGGTCTCTCAAGGGAGAACAACAGTCAAATCTGTATTGTCTCCCGGCAGACTTTGGATGGAATGACCTGGGATCATGGACCGCACTCCACGAGCATCATATTGGCAAGAGGGCGCCAAAGAATGGCAACCTGATCTCTGGCCAGGGCATCTTCACGCTGAATGCGAAGGGCAACTACGTGCACGCTCCTGACAAGTTTGTGGCGGTTGTGGGCGTGGATAACTTAGTGATCGTAGAGACGGATGATGCCCTGCTGATTACTACCCGAGAGCGGGCGCAAGATGTAGGCAAAGTAGTAAAACATCTTGACGAGAAGAGGCTGCACAAACTGGTATAAGGCAGCGTTCGACTAACAATCAATGATCCCCAACCCTATCAAATTTGGTACCGACGGCTGGCGCGGCATTATTGCCGATGATTTCACTTTTGAAAACGTCCGACTCGTTGCTGGCGCAATCGCTTCATATGTTTTAAAGCATGAGGATTCAGCTCGTGGAGTAATCGTCGGCTATGATACTCGATTCGCATCCAGGTCCGCCGCTGGGGTTGTCTCCGACGTTCTCGCCTCCGCTGGAATTCCGGTTAAGCTGGCGAATGATTACGTTCCCACTCCTGCGATTTCTCTGGCGGTAAAGAGCCGAAGCGCTGCGGGCGGCATTGTCGTGACCTCAAGCCATAATCCTTGGAATTGGAATGGGGTGAAGTTCAAAGCTAAATTTGGCGGATCGGCTACACCCGCCATCATGAAAGTGATTGAAGAAGAAGTCCACGCTGGCGCAATGCCAACAGGTCAAAAAGCCTCAATTGAAGAAGCTGATTTAAAACAGCCTTACATCGAGGCCGTTTGTAAGTTCGTCGATTTGGATCTGATTGCCAAAGCGAATTTCAAATTTGCGGTGGACTCAATGTTTGGATCCGGTCGCGGCATTTTGCCCAAAATTTTCGGAGATCGCGGAATTCAATACGTAGCGATACGCCAGGATCTGAATCCGCTGTTTCCGGGGATTAATCCAGAGCCGATTTTGCCACATGTGGCTGAGTTGCAGAAAACGGTTATACAAGAAAAATGCCACGCAGGACTTGCTACTGACGGCGACGCCGATCGCATCGGAGCAGTCGCGGAAGATGGTAGCTTTGTTGATTCTCACAAGATTATCTGCGTGCTATTGCGCTGGTTGCTGGAGCGAAAGAAATGGCCTGGCGAAGTAGTACGTGCTTTCAATACAACTCGCATGATCGACCGCATTGCCGCCAAACACGGCCGTAAGCTGAACGAATGTTCCATTGGGTTTAAGTACATTGCCGACCTGATGATGGAACGGGAGATTCTGATCGGAGGAGAAGAGTCCGGCGGGATTGGCTACTCGCGTTATCTACCCGAGCGTGACGGGGTGCTTAATGCCCTGCTACTCGCGAATGTTATGGCGGAAGAAGGCAAACCGCTTGGTCAACTTGTTGCCGATTTGCAGCGCGATTACGGAGCCCACTATTATGGCCGTCGAGATATGCACATCGCAGAAGAAATTAAGCAAGGAGCCATTCGGAGAGCAAAGGCGGATGAAACTAAAAAATTAGGTAGATATTCCGTCGTAAAGAAAGAAGGCTTAGATGGCGTGAAGTTCTTTCTTGAGGCGTCAAGCAATGGGAGTGGAGCAGAACCTTGGATTCTGTTCCGGGCATCCGGAACTGAGCCCCTGCTTCGTGTCTATGCAGAAGCAGCTTCGCCAGAGCTGGTGAACGACATTCTCTCTACTGCGGAAACGTTCGTCCATACTTCGTGATGAAACCTTCCGGAGGTCCACTGGATTTGTCCTGATCTTAGCTGCCTTTCGGATACTTTAGCACTCGCGTTTACCCGTCCACTCGTACGATAATCATTTCATCAATGACACCGGAACCTACAATCGTCGCTGCAGACAGACCTGAGGCGAAGCGCTACAACAAAATCAAGCGCTGGATGGGAATAGCGGATTTTGTCCTCGGATTGGGGCTGCTAGTGATCTTGGTCGCGACCGGATGGAGCGGGAGCTTGCGCGACATCGCTTATCGAGCCGCGTTTCAGAATTACACTCTTGCTGTTTTCTTTTTCGTGCTGCTACTTCTGTTGATTGGAAAAGTACTTGGTGTGGGACTGGACTATTACGGCTTTCGATTGGAACACCAATTCCAGCTTTCCAATCAAAGACTGCGCGCCTGGGTATGGGACGAAGTTAAAGGATTTCTGCTGGGCCTTATACTTGCGAGCGGGTTGGCCGAACTGCTCTATTTTATGATCCGGGAATTTCCGCAGCATTGGTGGATATTAGGTTGGGCTGTATTTCTAGCGTTAGTTGTTCTGATGGCGCAGCTTGCCCCGGTGCTTTTACTTCCAATCTTTTACAAATTCGAGCCGTTGCAGAATGATGAGTTGAAATCACGATTGGTTAGATTAGGGGAACGCTCAGGAACTCGCGTACGCGGGGTTTACAAGTGGAATCTTTCGGAAAAAAGCAAAAAGGCGAACGCGGCCTTGACCGGGCTTGGAAACACACGCCGCATCATTCTCGCGGATACACTGCTCGATAATTATTCCGCAGATGAAATCGAAGCGGTGCTGGCGCACGAGCTAGGCCATCATGTTCATAAGCACATTCTGAAGAGTATCGGAGTGCAGGCCGCCATAACGTTTATTGGATTTTGGGCGGCGAACTGGGCATTGCACTATGCGGTGGACCGGCTGCATATGTTTGAGACTCTTTCTGACTTCGCGAACCTTCCGCTGCTCGCGTTAGTGTCCACCGCGCTCTCCCTTTTGGCCTTACCCGCGTTAAATGCCTTTTCGCGTTATAACGAACGCCAAGCGGACCGCTATGCATTCGAATCCATAGACACTATCGGGCCTTTTATCTCATCAATGAATAAATTGGCTGACCAGAATTTGGCCGAGCGAAAGCCTCCGCGGCTAATAGAGGCATTGTTCCATTCTCACCCATCGATTTCGCGGCGGGTGGCTGCTGCCGAGGCATGGTTGGGAGTCGAGTCAAATAGACATTGACCTGTCGCGAACTAAGCTTTCGATTGACGGCTTAGCAGAATCTGTTCCACTCGTCGCAAATCTTCTTCCGTATCGACTCCGACCGAATCGTGGGATGTTTCCGCGATATGAATGGAAATGCCATTTTCCAAAAACCGCAATTGCTCCAGACGTTCGCTGCGCTCAAGCGACGACTCTGGTAATTCGACAAAGCGGTCCAGTGCCGGCTTGCGATAGGCATAGAAGCCGAGATGCTTGAAATAAGGCGGACGTGTACCATCGCGGTCATAAGGAATTGTGGCCCGCGAAAAATAGAGCGCGCGACCCCCAATATCATTAATGACTTTAACGGCATTGGGATTGTGGACGTCTATACTCGCCATAGGAGTTTTCAACGTTCCGACCTCTACGGCTGGGTTTTTCATGAGATCAACCAGCGTTGCGATATGTTCAGGTTGCGTAAGAGGCTCATCTCCCTGCACATTCAGGTAAATATCAGCCGCGATGTAATTTGAGATTTCGTGCACGCGCTCAGTACCACTGCGATGCGCGTTCGAAGTCATTCGCGCATTCCAACCACGTTCGCGACAGAGGTTCATTATTTCGCCCGAGTCAGTCGCGATAATTAAGTCATGAAGCAATGGCCAAGAGCGAACGGCTTGATAGACATGCGCAAGTAGCGGTTGCCCAGCGAGATCGCGCAACATTTTGCGCGGCAGTCGCGTGGAAGCAAGGCGGGCAGGGATTACGGCTACAGCTCTCATTTGCTTTTTACCATGCCGACAGTTTCTAGTTTTTAGACTTAGGTTGCAACTCAAGAGGCGGTTTGAACTGCTAACTCAAAAAATAGTTTCCAGACTACTCACGTCATCTTCGGCCAGCGCAAAACAAGAAAGTGGGCCGAACTGCTGGCCCACTTGAATCACTTTAGTTCTTGGCTTCTCGCTAGCAATGCTGACACACGCTTATTGAAAACGTGCCATCCAAGTACCCTGCTGGAAGGTCTTGACATCGAACCAGCTGCCCACGATGGTAGATCCATCGGCCGAGATAGTAAGAGCAGTCGTGAGATAGATGTTGCTAGGAATGTTTGCCCCGGCGCGGTTGAGGACGTCACGCAGGTAATGCATGTTAGCCTTCGGGTGCTTGGTATCCCAAATAAAAGCCTTGATGCCACCACCAAAAGGATCGCCGCTCCAGCCCACCACCACTCCCGTATCGGAAATGCTGTTCGCGATGCTCTCATCGTAAGGATTCTTCGAAAGAGTGCCGAGAGAAATGACACCCGTGGCATCAGTAAAATAAAAGGCAGCCGGGGTGGTCCCGTTCCAAGCCTGTCCGACGATCTGAGATCCGTCAGAAGTGAGAGCAGTTGCTTCACCCGGGGTATTGATGCCAGCGAACATATCGCGCTTGCCACCGGCCCAACGTATAGCGCGTCGGAAACCTTGTTGTGGCGATTCCCAGAATCCCACGATGGTTGAGCCGTCTGCAGAGATCGCCGTAGCGCGACTGCTGGCATCGATCGGATGTCCGAGGGAAGCCATGCCCTTCTTTGCGGTCCAGCGGAATCCCTCTGCCCTTCCAGTGCAGTACCATGCTAATCCTACGGCGACGGTACCATCGGCATTCAAGCTCCAACCGTCAGACCAATTGTTATCTATCGAGCAGCCATTGCGAGGTATGCCGAGATCGATCCAGCCAGTGCCTTGCTTCCAAAGACTTGCGTTGGTGAGACCGTCCGAACCTACCCGAGTGGAGGTGATAGTGGAACCGTCCGCTGAGATTCCAATGTTAGAGTTAAGAAAATCGCCTGTCCCGAGGTCGGTGAATCCGCCAGCGAGCGTCCAAAGGTAGATTTCACCGCCCAAATTGGCGGCCATAGTCTTGCCGTCAGCAGAAAGAGAGTAATTGGCCCAAGTATTTCCCTGAGGGTTCGACAAATATTGGAAAGTCACGGACTGAGCAAGGGCGGAAACGGAGAAGAGCAGACACATCACAAATAGTGATGCCAGCCATTTTTTCACGAGGACTCTTTTCGTAATTCTAATTTGTATTAAACATGCAGGACTGTTCAATCGGCGCTGGACAAGGATTCTCAGACATGACGCTAACCCGTCCAGAACGGCTCCGCAGTGTTACATGGCAGTTGTGAGAAGTCAAGCTGCGCGAGAGCGAGGGTGTAGCAGCAGGAAGCCGCTAGGAAACTTTGCAGTATTGAACAGAGGCGACTCAGGTTGCAACTGGATAGAAGTTTGACACTGCTAAAACCGATCCATAGAATCAAAATGGTTGACTACTGCAATTTGTGTCCGATGCTCTTTGGACGCGTCTCGCTTGTTTTCTTCGGGCGTACTCTTAGGCGGCGTAGCTCAGGTGGCTAGAGCGACGGTCTCATAATCCGTAGGTCCGTGGTTCGAGTCCACGCGCCGCCACCAAATCACTCTGAAGATCACTTTTTCTATTGATGACTAGACCACTGCTTACGAGCATCCTACTCGCATTAATTAACTTTGATAAACATCAGCTAAGTAGGTTTGCATCTTGTGTTTAGCTCTGAACAGAGTGTTCTTCACTGTGTTTTCCGTAGTATTCAAGATGACAGCCACAGTCTGCAGCCTTACACCCTGGTAGTGCCTTAATTCGAAGATCATGCGCTCTCGTGGCGACAGTCTTGACAGTGCCTCGCCAATGCGCCGACGTAGTTCATGATTGCGGAAGGTCCGCTCCGGACTTGCCATAGGTCTAATATCGGGAACCTGATCCAGAATATTCCTTTCATCTCCCTCGAAATGTTGTTCGGCGACCGCACGTCGATTGCGGATTTGATTTTTACGGAGGTGATCCAGACACAGATTGGTAACGATACGATAGATCCAAGTGTAGAAAGAACACTCGAAGCGAAAGCGTACTAAATTAAGATAGGCGCGCAGAAAAGCTTCCTGATAAATGTCTTGAGCATCCTCAGCAGATCTCGTTAAATGTAAGGCTAAACGCAAAACCGGACCATCATAGTGCCGTACCAATTCCTCAAAAGCTGCTTTATCACCCTGCTGTGCCTGACGAATCAACAATGTGTCATCAACGCGAGCGGCGCGGACAGATTGCGGAATTCCCGGAGGGCAGCCAAGAATAAGACCGTCCGGGTAGCTCGTAGCTTTGGGACCTGCGCATAATTCATTCATAACAATCTCGAATATCTTTTTTCGAACAACATGTCTGCTTTTCCAGTTCTCAGCCAACAAACTTGTATCCAGTGCCATGAATAGTCAGAAAAAAATGGGGCTCGTCGGGTTTTGGTTCAAGCTTCTGACGAAGCCGTACAATATGTGCGTCCACAGTTCGCGTGGTTGGGAAATGGTCATATCCCCAGACTTCCTCAAGCAAACGATCACGACTGATCGCTTCCCCCGAATGACAGAGAAAATATTTCAAGAGTTCAAATTCTTTTGAAGAAACTTCCAGCGACTTGCCCTTTCGCGAAACCTGACAAGTGCGCAAATTAACCTCAACATCACCGAACGAGTAACGTTCTTTTTCTTTGGGAAGAATTTGCGACCGTCGCATTACAGCCTTCACACGCGCCAGCAACTCGCGAATCGAAAATGGCTTTGTGACATAATCGTCTGCGCCCAGCTCAAGACCAACGACTTTATCCACTTCCTGTCCCCGCGCCGTCAGCATGATGATAGGCATTGATGGGCGCTTCGCCTTCAACTGCTTACAGACATCAAGTCCGCTCATCCGCGGCATCATGACATCAAGAATCACCAAGTCGGGCGAATCATTGAGAGCACGATCAAGTCCGGCGACACCATCGGTCGCAGTAATGACCTGATATCCTTCGAATTCGAAGTTGTCGCGCAACCCGGTCACCATATTAGGTTCGTCTTCGACGATCAAAATTTTGGTCATGGTCGCGGTTTTCAACTCTGTGTTCATGCCATTCCTTCCGCAAGTTTCGGTTCGCCCAATTCAATTGGCAAGGCAATGGTAAATTTGCTGCCCTGCCCGGGAGTGCTGTCGACGCGCACTATGCCGCGATGAGCTTGCACAATGTGCCGTACCAGCGAGAGTCCAAGACCGCTGCCTTTAGTGTTATGAACCAAAGGATCGCCAACGCGATAGAACTTCTCAAAAATTTTGTTTTGTTCTTCTTCTGGTATGCCGATACCGTGATCGATCACTTCCAGCTTGATTGATCCATCTTCCCGATAGAGATTGACTCCAATGTATTTCCTGTCTTGCGAATATTTCAGAGCATTGTTAACCAGATTTACCAAGGACCGAGCCATAGCTTCGCGATCAACGCGCAGAGCAGGCACAGGATTAATTTTTTCTTCGAAACTGAACCCATGCTGTTCAATCTGATAGCGGTACGACTCCAGCGTATTGCGGACCAACTCTGATAAATCGGTTTCGCGGAAGTCGTATTCTTTTCGTCCGGCTTCAATGCGGGAGAAATCAAGAATATTGTTGATGAGTGCTGTGAGCCGCTCACTTTCTTTCCGGATAATCTGGTAATACTCATGGCATTTATCCTGGCTATTCAACCGGCCCAGTTCAAGCGTTTCCGCATAGAGGCGGATAAGCGCAAGCGGGGTGCGCAACTCATGCGAAACGTTTGAAACAAAATCCGACTTGAGCCTGGCCAGAGCCATTTCTTTGCTCACATTGTGATAAGTAAGAAATATCCCTCCCGCCAATAACAGTGAAAGACCTCCCAGGATCAAAAAGCTGGTATGAGCGAAGTGTGCGCCCATCGCGGCCAGTGTCGTTCCCCGCATCTTCATCGCGAGTGTAAGGCCGGGAAATGCGCCTTCCATGTTGCGTTCAACTTCCGGCTCGCCTCCATCCCATCCCGCAGAAGCAACGAGTGGATGAGAGTCACTCTTGGCATGAATCATCAGGACAGGGCGGTTCCGAACCCCTTGTGGTTCGCTGGAATTGTGGCTCATCACACTATCCAGCGCGTCTGGAAAGAACTGATCCCGCAAGTATTCAGCGTCAAAAACCATGCCGGCTATCGCCCCGTCACCGGTTTTCGGGTCGGTTACCAGGAAGTGTGCAATGGATTGATATACATGCTTGTCGTCACGAGCTACCCAGTTGGATTCGAAGTAGTAATGCTTCCCCTTCTTGTCGCTCATCTTCAATTCTTTTTCGAAGTCATCATAGGAGGCAGCCATCCAGGTTCCGATCATTTTCGAAAGGCCCGATGCTTCTTTCTCAAACGATGCATCCTGCAAACGGCTGGGCTGGGAACGAAATATGAATCCATGTTTCGGGTCGTACATGTAAATGTGAGCCGCATATGGATGAGAGGTGAGAATTTTATCCAGCATTATGTTGCAGGCGTCGTTACGGGCAGGAAGCTGGTCACGTACGTCGTCTACTAAGTCATATGCTTTGGCGTTTATCTCTTTTTCCGAGATGACAAGCACCTGACTGAAATCCCTCTGAATGGCAGCTTCTACAGCGCCTTCGCGCTGGATATGTTGCAGATGCAGAACGCTGGCAATAATGAGAGCTGCCGCCGGCAAAGCGACAGCAAGCTCCAACATAAGCAACATTCGGGTTCGTTCGTTCCAGTGCTGCCTGAATTTCATGAGCTTCGCTGCTATCTCTAGATACGAACCATACTTTATCGTGAATGGCAGGGTGTCAATCAGCAGTAAAAAGACGTAAAAAGTTGTGAAATGGAAGGCTAGATCAGATGATGTGGAAACGATGAGAATTCACGGGATTACGGCCCAAAATCGAAATTTTCGCCAGACCTGATGTCACCTACTACGCGCCGAGAATCATTTTCAATTCATCAGCCATTCGTTGCAAACGTGAATACAGGCCATTTCGACCGCCCGCAGTGGTTTCTGCCTTGGCTTGCCGAATTGCTTTTAAAGCGGTTTCCAAAGCTTCCCGGACTTCCGGGTCAATCCTAATCGGGTCTGAAATTGGCATCGCTGTTTCCTAAGATTGCGTTAATCGCGCTATTTTCAGGATAGCTACTGAATGGGGAAGGCGGAATGGCCCGAATGTCCTAGGTCCTTCGCGAGCAGATGTTCATTTCCCATTGTGCGGGATTCAGGATGACAATTATTTGTTAGAGGTCTGTGGCGAACAATAATAGCTGTTATGTCATTAACTTCCAGCAGAGCATTGCTCAGCTGGACAGCCGAGGGCGGCTGTCCCTACGTGTTCATCGCTGTTCACTGTTCTTTGAAGTCTACAAACGCTCCGGTTTTTCCATGGTCGATTCTCATGCTGCACAGCTTCGGTCCGGAGTGCGCGAACGATATTCGCGCGTCCTTTTCGGCTTCGCCAAGACTCCCTATATCCATTTGGCCTTTGGCTATATTGTCCTTCTCATCGTACTTGCTGCCGGCGGTCACGTTTTTGTTCACTACCAGCGTCCAGTTATTTCTGCCCGGAATCACAAACATATGATAACCGCCAGTGGGAATGGGCGAGCCTCCAAGAATGAGCGCGGTTTGGGCGAAGAGAACCATGGGCGTTCCCCCAGGTGTCCATAGCTTGCCATTGCGCGGCTCGTCGTTTTTCGCGACTGTGGGGTTATATTCCACCGTGATCTGAGTGCCGTCGTCGAAGTTGCAATAGGCAGTTTGCGACTCTGGAGCTGATTGAGCGAGGGCGGTGGCAGCTAGCGTGATGGGCAAAAGCAGAATGGAGCCGAAAACAAGGGCGCGCATAGATTTTCCTCCGCGAATATTTCTGGTCGCGATACGATATATTTCTTGATTGTTCCCGGGTGAGATCAGGTCCGAGAACTGCCCATTGTACATCCGGAAATCAAAATTGTTATCGCGAGATGCGTCGGGAAGTTTTGCGGTGGTAAGTTGCCGCCGCGAGCAGCAGGATGCACATTGCCAGCATTATGTACGAATCTGCTTCGGGTACAGCGACGGGTTTGGCGGGAGTAGTCGCACAGCAGCCAACTCCGCTAATAGGATTCGCCGTTCCGACCGGAATTACAGGGCTGATAGGTGGATAGTTTGTGGTCGTAGCCGGTGGAACGGTGGGTGGCACACTGGGCGGGAGTGGCGGAACATTCTCGAACGCGAAACCCGATACGACGCGGGGATAGTCGCTGGGCGGCAACTCAGCGCGATCAAGATCATCGATTGGAATGGGATCTACAGGCGCCTGCGGAATATAGGAAATGCGATTGCCACAACGGGCACGGATCATGATGCGTCCGTCGGTGAGGATCAGTTCCCCTTTATGAAGCATGACGCACCGGCTTGTCCAGCGGACATTGTTCTCCTTGCGAAAGGAAACGTAGGCGCAGGTATCTTTGTCGAGCACAGTGAAGTGAGCCTTGGAGAAATCGAAGTCCTTGAAGTGCTCGGCCAAATCTTGATCACGAGCCACAGCTGTTTGTAACTGCTCCGGAAATTGCACGCCATAGGGAATCAGTGAGTAGCGGTAATTCGGACGATTAAGAGGCGTAAATTCCTCAACCTGAGAAACGACAACATGAGGTGCTGCGCTGGCTGTAGGCTGTGGGGCCAGCCAAACAAAAGGGACCCACGCGAGGGCACCGATTGCGATAGGCACAGCCAGCCAAAACTTTTTCAACCGTATCTCCTAATCTCTTGGGAAACAGCAAAAATTGGGGAAGAGGGTATTGCGCGGTGCGAGTTGTTCTCGCATCCTGTGGCACCGGGTTGCCACTTCTGCAAGAGATTGTACTCTGGATTGTCCCGGTTACAAGGGATTTCATGCCCGAAATGACAGTTTTCAGTGTGCTTGTTTGGTTCATCTTGGGCCATTTTGGGAAATTAAATCTTTAAACCCACAATCGGCATTGGTCTTCCGTGACTTTGCCGAACTACTGCGTGCTTGTTACCGTGACACCGGGTCGAGAGAAGTTGAATACAGAAAGGTCCGGTGTGCGGCATGGCAACACTCAACATTCTTTATGGAGAAGGCGATGCGGACGTGATCGCCACTCAGTCGGCGTCGATTCAAAGGGCGGGGCACAAAGTACAGACTGCTGTGGGTCGTCGCGCCGTGCAAGAAGCTTTGAATAAGGGATCCTATGATTTAGTCGTGCTTGGCGCGACTTTAACGCGGGATGATCGTCATCACCTGCCCTACATGGTTAAGAAATCAAAAAGTGGCGCACGAGTTTTGGTGCTGCACACGGACGGTTCACGGCATCCCGCTGTCGATGGGTTCGTTGATACCGGCAGCGACGCCGAACATATTCTTCAAGGCATTTCAGGATTTGCCGGAAAGCCGGAGCAAGCCAAAAAAGCATCCTCTGGCCGTTAAGTCAACCGTACCGTGGCTTGGATTATAGTTTCAAAGTAGCCAGAACCATGATTGTAATAGTGGGGTAACACGTGCTTCTACGGAACACATTTGCAGTGAATATAGGATTGTTTCGAGAAATTCAAGGTCGAAAGTGGAATCGGAGTTTCACGGGACGGGTTCGTAGCTGGTTGGGGCGGGTAAATTTAGCGGTTGACGCATGGAACCTAACTCCGAAAGAACCCTCCAAGTAAACAGGTGGAACTTCGTGGCCTACTACCAATATATTTTTACCCAAACCTTAAATGAGTAAACAAAAGTGGAATGCAAAGGCCGAATCGCTTCACGGAATGTCCGAAAACTTCACGATAGTGCCTTTTGGCCCCACTGCTAACGCTGTATTCGCCGAATTAAATTTCGCTGCGTTTAAATTCAGGTCCCAATGCTTAGTCCACGCCGGTTGCTGGATCGATTTGGAATACGCGGCTTGGGACGACCCGACTGCCAACAACCCACCTCTCGGAGCAAAGTTTATTGCCGAAAAATAGGATCCCGGCAATATGGTATGCAGACTCCAGGTCACCCCGCCATCTTCCGTGAAAGCTAAATAGGCATCGCTTTTAGTGGGTTGTTTATAGTCTCCGCCGGCAATAACTCCATGCCTAGAGTCACGAAATGCTATGGAAAAAATCCCGGTCGCTTCTTCGCCATGCACTATTGGGGTATTGACCACATGCCATGATCTCCCTCGATCAGTTGAGCGAAACACTCTGGCGACTTTTCCACCAGTGGCGAACCAGACATTATTCTTCCCTTCCACGGTGATGCAAGTACCGCTCGCCGCAAATGCGCCCTCCCCTTCAATCGCAGAAGGAAGGTTTTCACTTGGAGTCTGATTCCAAGTGTTCCCACTATTTTCCGTTGTGATCAACGTGAAGTGGCCGTCAACTGGGTCACCAAGCGCTATCCCATGATCGCGATCCCAGAAGGCCATGCAATCGTAAAATCCTTTGGGATCTTTATTCGTGAACTGTAGCGACCAGGTTTTTCCGGCATTTGAAGTTTTGTAGATTCGGGACTGGTCTCCCGGACCAGCGCTCAGCATGTAAGCCATGTCAGCATCGAAAGCTTCAACATCTCGGAAATCGAGGGACTCTGCACCGGGAACTTTTGCCGCTTGCCATGAATTTCCGCCATCAAGGCTGCGGAGGAATATTCCATGGGTTCCGCTCGCCCAGGCGATTTTTGACGAAGGAGTGCTGAGACCGCGCAGACTTTCTGTGATATGGCTCTGCTTAATCACATACTGCTGTGCAAAGCAGGGCAATGTGCTCAGAAAGAGAAAAGAAGCCAGCACTTGATTCACGTGAAAATCGTAATCGCGCCGGGGCCGTTACACAAGAATTTCAGCATCTAAATGTTGGCGTGGCCTGTGAGTTCACGTCTCAAGTTTTCCTGCAGTTCTCGTTGCTGAATGCTTAGCTGATGTTGCTTTTCTATCATCTGTTTTTTTAGTTGCTCAAGCTGTTTATGAGCCTGGCAGGTGGCTTTCTCGATTTCGGGCTGCGCACGTTTAAGTTCCACTGCATAATGTCGCGCTTCCTCAAGCGCGGGCCGCAAATGGGCAATTTCATCTCCTGCACGGCTGAGCGCAAGTTGTGCGTCAGCATCGATCTCAGGCATATCAAAGCTCTCGTTAAGAATTTCACCGGTCTGACCGGGCGCTGGCAACGTTAGAGTGAGGGTCTGTTCTTTTTTGTCACGAACAACGGTGATGTTCGCTTTGTTATCTTTTCTCGACCGTAAGGCATGGCCAAAGTCGCTGGTGTCAGTCACCGCTTCTTCATTCACGCGTACGATTACGTCTCCGGCCCGGAACCCGGCTTTCTCGCCACGGCTGCCTTTCTCGACTGACCGTATGAGTATGCCTTTGCCGCCCTTTGCTCCAAAGAACTCGCCGAGCTGCGGAGTGAGATTCTCAACCATTAAACCGCTGCGCATGGACGAGTGCACCATTACGACCGAGACCGGCAGATCCATGTCTGACATATTGGGCATTGGTGGCATTTCGAAGTGGAAGTCCTTCGGGCCCATGCTGGAAGAGAAGCTGTTGTTGCGATCGGAGAGTTGCGCCTTAAGTGTGAGTGGTTGTCCATTGCGGCTGACTCCCAGTGTAACCACACGTCCGGGAGGAATTTCATGGATCATACGGCGCAGCTGCTCCACGCTTTCGACGGCAGTGCCGTTCACACTAAGAATTACATCGTGTTCCTTGATCCCGGATTTGCCCGCAGGCGCGTCCTGGTCAACCATAGTTACTTCGACACCATGTTCCTCTTTCAAGTGAAGCGCGCTCAGGCGATCCGGCGTCACGTCGCGCGTATCCACTCCCAGATACGATCCTCCACCAAATGATTCTTCACTCGAGAAGCCATACGACTGTGTAGAAGGATCGAAAGACGGATGCTGTGGCGCTGAAAATGCCGAGATAGCGACAAGCGGCAATGCAAGGATGGTATAGAGCATTACTTTGTAGCCAGATATTTTGTACATAATTCTCTCTTTAACTTAAGACGCCTTCAAGGATTCAAGCGCCGGAAATAAATGTCTCCTGTAGTTGTACTTACTTTTAACGATGGACCGCCACCGTTTAGACTGCCTTCGGCGCTAACCACTTTCGGACCCCAATCGCCGCCTTCGCTTCGGATATTGATCTCGGGGAAGTCCGAATGAATTCTATGACCGTTCGAGACTTCAATGGAAGCGCGAACAGAGATGTTGATGTTGGGGGCGAGATAAACCGTAATGTCGCCAACAGATGTTTCCAGTTGCGAGTCGTTGCGCTCGCCGTTGGAGGAGATGAATTTCGCGACGATTCCACCGGCTCCGGTTTCAGCGCGGACCGATGAAACGCGGCCCAGTTCGATGCTGCCGCTACCCGTTTCAGCGCGCACCGGGCCAGTGGCGGAACTCAATCGAATGCTGCCCCCACCAGTTTCAATTTCAGCTTTGCCGCCAATGTCGCCGAGATCGATGCTGCCGCCACCGGTGGTTGCTCTCACCTGTCCATTGCAGCGGGTTACCTCAATATTCCCACCGCCAGTTTCGAGTACTGCCTCTTGCATCCCCGAGACTAGAATTACGCTGCCACCGCCACTGCTGGCCCTCACCTTTCCTTTAGCGGCAGCAATTTTAATGGAGCCGCCACCCGTGTTCAGGTTAAGATCGCCGCCTACTGTTCCCACATCGATGCTTCCGCCGCCGGTTTCAGCGCGAACTGCTCCGCCAATATCGTCGAAGCGAATAGTGCCACCGCCACTCTCGGCATCTACTCGCCCCGCAACGGCAGTCGTTGTTATATTGCCTCCATCTGTCTCTATTCTGACCGATTCCATATTTCGTGGCACACGGATGATGAATTCTCCGGAAAAATGATGCGCATCACTGTTCTGGCATTCGGCAATGATCGAGGCAGTGTCTCCACGAGCAACGGCTGTAACTTTGTATCCATCGAATTCCCGTCGAGCAGTTTCTTCAGAGGAAGTATGAGCGTGGTTTCGAATTACGTATTGAATTTCGGTTTCGGAACCTCCCTCTACACGAACTGATCCCGCATCGACCTTTACGCGCAAATTGTGGGAAGCTGGCAGAGATCCCACAATTTCTCGGGCCCAATTATTACCCTCCTGGTAAACCCGGGTCTGTTGGGCGGCGGCAAGAGGGATGAGCAGCAGAAGCACTGCCGCGAATTTAAAGAGTGTCTTCAACGAGTTTCCTTCCAGCCTTCATTGTCCGTTCTGAAATTCCTTCGTTCTCAATTCTTCCTGCTAATCGATCTGTGGTAACTGTGCGACCAAAGTCTTAGCCTGCGAGCGAATATAAGTATTGTGATCGGTCTGCGCCAGTTTTTGTAAGACGATACGCACGCTGCTATCGGCGCGAACCGGTACGATCAGGTGAAGCGCCTCGGTACGAACTCCCGGATTCGAATCGCTCATCAGCGCTTCAAGCACGGAATCGCGTACACGGACGTCATCTTTTACATAGGAGCCCAATCCGTCGAGCGCTTTCAATCGCACCCCTGGATTGGAATCGTAGCGGAGCGCGTAGATCAAAGCCTCGCGTACGTTAGGATTCGCCGGCTGCTGCGTCAGCAGGTCAACGGAATCCATTCGCAAGCCGGAGTTGTAATTATTACGAGCGGCGAAAAGGAGTAACTGCTGGATACGCTGGTCGCTTAAGGATCCTTGAGTTTGTTGCGTCGAAATGGTGTTGTATTTGATGCTGACTTGATTGCCAGGCTCTTGCGTAATGGATTGAATGCCGCCGATTGAGGCTTCGGTCGGTTGCGCTGCCTGTCCTTGGCCGAGGTTTGTTGAGCCGAGATTAGCTAAGCTGCGATCGGAGATGACTCTGTAAGTGGCTGCTACTCCGCCTGCAAAGCCCACGATCAAGATAACCGCGGCTAATGCTGGAGAAAAACGAATCTGCTGGAGCCATGCTGCCGGATTGAAAATCAATTTCTGCCAGAATCCACCTTGCTCGGCCGTTTCAAGCGCTTCCTGTAGACGCATACGCGAAGAAGCCAGCAGGTTCGGCGTGGGATCATCGACTGCGAACTCAGAAGCCGCAACGTAAAATTTGCGTGTTGCTTCGAGATCGGCAGTGCAATCAGCGCACCGCGCCACATGTTGCTCGAGTTCATAGCGAGCGTCATCGGGGAGCTCACCGTAAACATAGAGCAGGATGTTTTGTTTTACCCATTCGCATTTCATGGTTGCACCCCTTCATTGGGGAGATTCTCGCGGACGGGCGAGGGCGCCCGTCTCTCCATTGTTCTAGTCGAATATGTTTTGATCGAATATTTCATCGCATATCCGCCAGCGCTCCCCGCAACTTCTGTGTTGCGCGGAACAAAGTGTTCTTAGCTGTTTCTTCAGTCGTATGTAAAACTTCGCCGACTGTCCGCAATTTCAGACCGTGATAATGTTTCAACTCAAAAACCATTCGCTCGCGCGGCGTCAATTTCTCGAGTGCGGTGCCAATCCGCTTGCCCAATTCTCGGCGCATTAAGTCGCGTTCTGGATTGGCGCTTGCCCTTCCATCAGGAACTCGATCCAGCACGTCATACGACTCTCCTTGCGAATCGGTCGCAATGGGAGCGTCTTCTTTCCGCACCTGTCTCTTCCTCAAATGATCGAGGCACAAATTGGTCACGATACGATAAATCCAGGTATAGAAAGAGCACTCGAAGCGGAAGTTCCCGACACTCTTATACGCCTTCAAAAAGGCTTCCTGATAAATATCCTGAGCTTCGCTTTCAGAACCGGTCAGGTGCATGGCGAGACGGAGCACCGCCTGGTCGTAGTGGTGCACCAGCTCCTCGAAAGCGGCGCGATTGCCACGCTGCGCTTCGCGGACCAGCAACGAATCGTCGATGCGGTCTGTTCCTTGCCCAACCATGTGGCCCCGTAATTGGGGGACTCGGGTTCCACTATCAGGTTCCACCGGGGCGCATTTCGCTTCCGCGCGGGAACACTCGCCAACCGTAAATGGTAACGTCCAAACGTCGGCCGGCATATTTTCCTGTCCTCGACTGCACCCGGGGCGCTTAGCCGTTCTTCCCCGATGCATAGCTATAGACGCGCCTAAGACAGGACCGTGAGCAAGATTATAGGAGCTGGACAGAGTTTTTGGTCAGCTTATTCCATTGTTTACTAGGGATTTGGGAAGGGTGAGCCGGCTCGGGCCAGCGAAGTCTAATATTCTGTGCCGGCGACAATGGCACAGCACTAGAACCGGAGGAGTCTTCGATCTTAAACCTGCTATCGAGGACCGTCGATATGGTAAGCTACGCCGGGTAAACTTTCGAGCAATGTTTCCCTTCCGCAACAGATGAAACTTCTTGTACTACTTGCCGTCGCGTCCTTGGCATTTGGACAGAGCGCGGACAATTGCAAACGGCGCAGCATAGTCGTCAATGTTCAAGACCTGCAGGGGAAGCTTATATATGGGCTCAAGCCAGCCTCTTTCCGTGGAGTGTTCAGCGGCCAACCCCTAAAGGTTCTTTCTGACCAAGTGCAACATGATCCCCGCATCGTATTGCTACTGGACCTGAGCGGAAGTGTAAACCGATCCAATCATAGTCTGGACACTGCTCAATTATTAGCGGGTAACTTTGTAGCCGCTTCAAGAACCCACATATAGCTCTAGTCTTGTTTTCCGATCACATCCTTGACACCCTTGGCTTCGACCGTACGCCTAAGGAAGTATTGCAGAGACTCACAAACTTGCTGGATGGGAGAGGACAGACCGCTCTTCTGGACTCTTTGATGTACTCGACAAGTCTATTCCACAATCCAGAGCCCGGCGATGCTGTCTATATAATCACTGACGGCGGTGACAATCAAAGTAGGTCTACCGAAAGAGAGGTGGAGCGGGAACTCTTGTCTAAGAATATCCGTCTATTCTCTTTCGTTCTATCCGGTTATGCCTTCCCTACGGAGGAAGAGCTCTTAGGGCACTCTTACATCAGACATTTGACAGAGGTCACCGGGGGAGTGGTCATAGATGCGGGGCTGAGTCAATATCGTGGCCGAGGCCATGTCAAGCAGTTAAGTGCATCACTCCAGCGTACCTATGACAAAATTATAAGTTTTTACGAACTAGAAGTTGAGTTACCTCGCAAGCTTGAAACAGAACATCAGTGGAAACTACAGGTTGTGGATGAGTTTGGCAAGAGACGAAAGGATGTTGAAATCGAGTACGCAAAGACATTGCCTTCCTGTCATTAAGTTGACCCATCAAAAATTAGTTGTCTAGAAGAGACATGATCGCGGATTGATCGGGATTCGCGACTCAAACAAAAAGGCACAGCCGGAAACTGTGCCTTTTGCCTTGAAACAAACATTTATCTACTACTCGACGGCTTCCTTCTCAATAATCACCTTTACGTGCGTGGTCACATCTTTATGCAACTTGACTGGAACCGCAAACTCGCCCAAAGATTTCAGCGGTTCGTGGAGCTGGATCTTGCGGCGATCGAGCTCGAAGCCCTTTTTAGCCAGCGCGTCGGCGATGTCACCGGACGTAACTGATCCGAATAGGTGATCGTGCTCGCCCGAGCGGCGCTGGAACGTGAGCGCAACTCCGTCGAACTGCTTGGCGAGCTCTTCTGCGCCCGATTTTTCCTTGGCGGAGCGGCGCACTGCGGCAGCCTTCATCTGCTCAATAACAGATTTATTGCCTTTCGACGCTTCAATCGCAAGCTTCCGTGGCAGCAGGTAATTACGGCCATATCCTTCGGCAACTTTGACCACGTCGCCGCGTGAGCCCAGCGTCGATATATCTTCTTTTAAGATGACTTCCATGCGATGACTCCCTAAGTATGTCGTTGGTCGTTCGTCGTAGGTCGTTCGCCGACGACCAACGACCTACAACTGATTTTTACGATGCGCGTCCAGCAAATGGCAGCAGGGCGATATTGCGGGCCTGCTTGATAGCCA
>DASRFC010000031.1:0-103909 GCA_035651835.1 Terriglobales bacterium | reverse complement strand
CGATCCGCATCGCTCTCTGGAGTGGCGAAGAGCAGGGGTTGCTCGGTTCGCAAAATTACGTGCAGCAACATTTCGGTTCACGTCCTGCAATGGACGAACCTGGCATGAAAGGTATGCCTACCCTCATACGCCGCGAAGCTGGACCGGTCACGGTGAAGCCGGAGCAAGCGAAACTCGCGGCTTATTTCAATGTAGACAACGGCACCGGCAAGATCCGAGGAGTTTACTTGCAGGAAAATGCTGCCGTACAGCCGATCTTCGAAGCGTGGATGCAACCCTTCAAAGATCTTGGAATGAGCACTCTAACCATGCGCAACACCGGTGGAACCGACCATCTTTCGTTTGATGCTGTCGGTCTCCCTGGATTTCAATTCATCCAGGACCCCATCGAATATGAAACGCGCACGCATCACTCCAACATGGATGTATATGACCGTCTGCAAGCCGACGATCTAAAACAAGCCGCTGTGATTGTCGCAGACTTTGTATACAACGCAGCCATGCGTGATGAGATGCTGCCCAGAAAGCCAATTGAAAAGCCGCTGCCAAAAGAAACCGAGAACAAAGACGAACAGTAAAACGGCACACCGCATAGAAACATCGATCTTCGGCTGTCCTTAACGAGCCTCATGTTAGGACAGCCGTTCCCGGCTCTCAATCTTCCCCAACGCTAATGCGCCATGGGCGCTGCTCCGCCCCGTTTCGGCTTACTCATCAGAAATATAAGAGGAAACATCGCGAGAAACATGAATGCTAAAAACAAAAACACATCGTTATAAGAAAGCATAGCGGCCTGTTGCTGCACCGTTCCCCAAAGCGCCGCATGCGCCTGCCTGGTAGCAGTGGCCGGATCTTTTCCTTGCGATATGAAAAGCCCACGCATGCTTGCAATCATTCGCATCGCCAACGGATTCTCGGGAGTAATATGTTTCCCCAGCACATTGATATGCGTTTGAAGCCTTCGGAACTGTAGAGTCTCCACCATCGAAATTCCAATACTGGCTCCGACATTACGCATTAAATTAAATATGCTGGTCGCATTCCCCATTCGCTCTCTCGGAATGGGATCGTTTGTCACCGTGGTGAGCGGTACAAACACTAAACCCAGCGCCGCGCCCTGCATCATCAATGGCCACCAAAAATTCCAGAAGCCTACATCGAGGCTGAATCGCGAAAGCTGAAACATCGCCAGAGCAGAAACCAGCAGCCCCACTCCCAAAAGCTTCCGCGAGTCGACTTTGCCAGTCAAAAAGCCAATGAGCGGCATGAACATAAATGAAGCCATTCCACGAGGCAGGTTCGTTACACCAGCATGTGTAGCTGTATACCCAAGCAACTCCTGCATCAACAGTGGAAGCAGCACCGTACTGCCATAAAGCACAAAGCCGATAGCGGTCATCAGGAAAGTACCAATGGCGTAGGATCGATACTTGAAAACCGTAAGATCAATAATAGGGTGGTCGGTCGTCAGTTCCCGAATGATGAGTACGGTAATTCCAATAACTGCCAGAACAGCTAGCGTGACAATGAAGTGTGAAGAGAACCAATCCTCTTCCTGGCCTTTATCCAGCATAATTTGTAGTGATCCCATCCCAAGGACGAGAAATCCAATGCCCCAGTAGTCAATCCCCATAGCTTTTTTGCGCAAATATGGCGGATCAAAAACGAAAGCCTGGGTAAGGAGTATCGCTATAATCCCGATCGGAACATTGATATAGAAAACCCATCGCCAGCTGTAATTGTCCGTGAGCCATCCCCCGGCTACGGGACCAAGCATAGGTGCGACGACAATGCCGAGCGCCCAAAATCCCATCGCCTGTCCGCGCTTCTCAGGCGGGAAAGACTCAAGCAAAATTGCCTGCGAGAGCGGTTGTAGTCCACCTCCACATGCGCCTTGAACAACCCTGCAAACAATAAGAAATGGCAGCGATGGTGCGAGTCCGCAAAAGAAGGACGCAACCGTGAAGCCGGTGACCGACATCATTAGCAGGCGCTTTCTTCCGAACGTGCTTGCCAGCCATCCTGTCATGGGCAAAATAATCGCATTTGCCACAAGATAGGACGTCAGTGTCCAGGTCGCTTCGTCAATCGTGGCCGAAAGATTTCCCGCTATATGAGGCAGCGAAACGTTCACTACCGTCGTATCCAGCACTTCCATGAAGGTGCTGGACATCACAGCAATAGCGATAAGCCACGGATTTATGTCAGGAGACGCCGGATTATTGGATTGCATCGATGAATGCGCAGTGCATAAACCATTGGATTCTAACGAACATCATAAAGATTTTCTTCTAAGGTTACACACTGTGGTCATAGGGAATGTGCTGTATTGTGCTCTGCGGTCATTGCTAGGACAATCGTTACGGATAAATAAAGAAAATCGTCGGTAAAGGGCAGCTAGAGTGTAACTATGTCTACTCGAATATTAATCGCCGACGACGATTCTCCCATCCGCCGCTTGCTTCGTCGTCTGATTGAGGAACATACTGAGTGGGAAGTCTGCGGAGAAGCGGTAAACGGTTTGGACGCCGTGACTAAGGCTGGCGAATTGAATCCTGATCTGGTGGTGCTTGATTTAGCGATGCCGCAGATGAATGGCTTGCAAGCCGCACGTGCGATTTCGAAAGCCGCTCCAGACCTGCCAATGTTGCTCCTCACGGTGCAGGAGGTTTCCACCCAACTCGTGAACGAAGCCCGCAATGCAGGATTTAAAGGTGCAGTCTCAAAAAGTACAGGTAGCGAAGTCGTGAAGGGAGTGGAGACTCTGCTGCAACATGAGAACTTCTTCCGCGCTACTCCTAACGATATTCCTGTTTTCTAAGTTCCTGCAATGCACCGCAACGTAGTTACCAAGTCATCGCGATTCTAGAAACTTCATCCGTAACTGCGAGGCAGCCAGCTTTAACGCATTGG
This sequence comes from Terriglobales bacterium, assembly GCA_035651835.1. Taxonomy (GTDB): domain Bacteria; phylum Acidobacteriota; class Terriglobia; order Terriglobales; family Acidobacteriaceae; genus JAOAPG01. Next base: position 100,996 of record DASRFC010000031.1, on the reverse strand, counting down.
GTACATCATCTTTCGCCGAGGCACTCGCTTGAGCATCGGCGACAACGTCCCGAGTGCTGCAACCCAACGCTTCAATATCGATCAAATAGTTACTGGGAAGTTTGGAGATCGCCCCCATTACGATCGCTTTGCCGCCGGATCGCAAACAGACTTTTCGTGCCACTTCTTCTGTAATTGGTTCTCCAGCCCTCTCTCCCATTAGTTGCAATGCATTTTCAACTTCGGCTTCAGAAAAAATATGAGGAAAATCCGGAGCTTCTAAATCTTGCTTCAATGCGATGTTAAGCGAACTCTCTAATCCCGGATCGCCGGTATGGTTGGCGAAGTCAGCCAGCACCACTGTCACTCTCTGGGAATGAGGTCGGGCGACATAAGACAACACAAACAGGCTGATAATTATGATGGGGAATGCGAGGACGATTAAGGTTTTCCAGGGCACAGCAGGATATTAGGCATAGAACGCTTCTATTGCAAAGGCTGAGTGACACTCGCTTGAAATCTCTTTTGGCATTCGCTGGCCGCCACCGTTAGCTGAGTGAACTCCGAACTGGCTCGTAGTTTGCCTAACAAGGGATCTGATTTTAACGCGGAGCTTGAGCAATAGTTCTTATCGATAGCGCTGTGAATCATGCGGGCCGCTACATCCGGCTTTCCACAAAAGGCAACCACGGCGCCCTCATAATAATGAGGCTCGGGGTCTGGATCGGCCAATACCGCCGCTTCCGTTTTTTGCACGATGCCTTCCAGTTCGGAAGCCGGTCGAAGTTGCACACAAACTTCCATGAGATCGCGATGGTAATGCGGATTATCAGCGACCTTCTTAATAGCTTGTTGCGCTTCATGAATCTTCGATTCCCGTAAATAGACGAACGGCATCATCCAATTCGCCCATTCCGATCCCGAATCGAGCTGAATAAAATTCAAGGCTCGCTCCTGCTGGCCCAACTGAAGGAATGTCCACGCGCATGAGCGGAATTCAAAATTTCCCGGATCAAGCGCGAGCGCCGTTTCGCACTCGCCACTGGCTTGGTCGAGCATCCCCGCATAGCGCAGCACGTAAGATAAAGTGAAATGAGCGAACGCGCTTTGCGGACGTTGTGTGACCATCTGTTTCGCTCCGTCGTAAGCTTTTCCCAAGTCGCCCCGCTCAACTCTCAAAACAATGAGATTTCCCGCCGCCGCGCTCAGGTTTGAGTCGAGCGCCAGTGCGCGCTCATAGGCAGTTTTTGAGCGCTCTCTCATCGTCTCGCCGCCATCCCCGTATGTTCCATCGTAATAGTCACGCAATCCGAGAGCCTGCCATGTGGGGGCATACGTTGGATCCAGTTGGACAGCCTCTTCCAAAATGCCAATAGCATCCTTGTTCGGCCCCGGATCGCGGGATATAGCTAAAGTGCGTAAGTAAAGATCGTAAGCGTCCTGATTCTTGGGTTTCGTTCCAGCTTCCATAAAACCAGCGGCAGCGCCCAGTTGAGGCAACAATCCTTGACGAACATGGCTGGCGAGTTGCGATTGCAGCGAAATCAAATCTTGCGCGCCTACCCGCAGAGTGCTCTGCCAAATCAACCTATTTGTCGCGACATTAATCGCTTCTATAGTTACTATCAGCTGATTCCCTTGCTGCATAAAATGCCCACCCAACACGACACCTACGTGCACTTGGCGTCCCACTTTTTCCGGATCAACATCTGGTCCGGAGAACTTTCGTGTCGCCATAGTCGGACGCACATCGAGCGACCGGCTGTAAGTGAGTACATTGGCGATTTCATCGGCTAACGCAAATCTCAGGTAGTCCACTGAAGAATCGCCGCTCAGGTTTTGCAAAGGAAGCACCGCGATGGTATTTAGTCCCGTCGTTCCGCCACTACGTTGCCGGAACCACCATGTTCCGACTGCGGCAAGAACCGTAATCAGCAATCCCAACGTAACAATAAGAAGATATTTCAACCGGCTTGAAGATTTCTGAAACGTCTTGGAAGCTTTCGGCGGCGGCGATTTCTCAAGCTCCGCTTTCGACATCCCTGAATCAGTTTTTCGTTGCACGCGCTGGAGGTCGGCCTTCATCTCATCCGCGCTCCAGTAACGCTTAGTCTTATCTTTTTCCAGGGCCTTGCCGATAATGGCTTCCAAATCCGGCGGAAGATTGGGGTTAGAAATAAGTGGCGACAAGGGCTTGTCGTTTAAAACGGAATGCAGCGTGGTCACGATGTTTGTGCCGGTAAACGGCTTCTTCCCCGTTACCATCTCGTAGAGAACAACGCCAAATGAAAACAGATCGCTCCGGCGGTCAAGCTCTTCGCTGCGCGCCTGCTCCGGAGACATATAAACAGCCGTGCCCGGAATCACTCCCAAAGCTGTGAGCGAGTCTTCAAAGGCGGCTTCACCCGTAGAACTTTCGGGCGCAACTTTCGCTAATCCAAAATCCAGAATTTTGACTTGGCCACTTTTCGTCAGAAAAATGTTGGCTGGCTTAATATCGCGATGAATGACTCCCTTTTCGTGAGAAGCCATCAAAGCGCTCGCAATTTGCACCGCGATATCGAGTGCTTCGTCCAACGGCAGAGCTCCCCCGCGAAGCCGTTGTTTGAGGCTCTCTCCATCAAGCTTCTCCATCACAATAAAAGGATGGCCGTCGTTATCGTCGATATCGTGAATTGTACAAATATTAGGATGGTTTAACTGAGAGGCAGCGCGTGCCTCGCGTCGAAAGCGCTCAAGAACTCGTGGATCCTTTACGAATTCTTCAGGCAGGAATTTTAGGGCAACGTGGCGGTGCAGTCGGGTATCTTCCGCTTCGTAGACCACACCCATGCCGCCGACACCCAGTTTGTCGATAATGTGATAATGCGAGATGGTCTGATCAAGCAAGCGAAAAGAACTCCATCCTCAGCGCCGCGATATTAGGCGGAGAAGAGAGCTAAGTCAACCGCCTTACTTAAGATGCAAGAGTACGCTTTCGAAGGCGATTCTCAAACCTCTCTTATGGCTTAACTGATTTTTAAAGGTGGCGCGGTATTTCAAAGCGCCAGAGCGAGATTGGAATTGGAATCATCAACAATCGGGTCAGCGATGGCTTTCAATTCTGGATAATGTTGGATCAAAACCTCTGGAGCCTTCACTCTCTTCCCGCTAATCATGTGTTTTAGCTCCAACGCGTTTACGCCAGCTTTTCCTTGCGGGTGATTGTTGGTCACCACATATGTAACTTCGGCTTTTTGCGCAATATGCTCAATCTTCTCTTTCCAGACTGCTAGCTCATCTTCCTTATATTGATAGTTGTAGCGGTCAATACAATTCTCCGCTTCAAACCACTGATCGTAATTGCGCCCATGTAGCCGAACATAGCCCACAGGAGAAGTCACATATTCGGTCGCCTCCAGAGAACGCCCAATGAGCGGCTGATCGATATTGCAAAAAGCAACATTCTTCTGTGCGAAGGAAGCTATGGTCTCCGGATTGTCCCAACTGGAATGGCGCACCTCAAGGACGCGTGGAAACTCAATGAACTGTCTGAGCAAGACGTCCACGTACTCTCGATTTAGAGCCGTGTTTTTAAAAGAAATTGGAAATTGAATTAGTAAGGCGCCGAGTTTGCCGGTGGAAGCAAGCGCACCCAGTCCCTCTCGCGCCAGACGTTCGTCCTCATCGTTCGGTTTAATACTCACCGCGGAAGTCGGTTCGATTTCCGATAAAGGCGAGTGCGTAAATGAACGGTGCAATTTAGCGGTGAAAATAAACTTCGGGTTGACCGCCTCCACTTTGCGTGCCCACAGCTTTGCCAACTCCGGCTTGATGTGCCCGTAAAAAGACGTATTGATTTCGACCATGTCGAAACATTGCGCCAGGTATTCCAATGCATGTTGTTTCCGGTGCCGCATCCCCGGAGGATAGAAGATGCCATCCCAGTCTTTGTAAGACCATCCAGCCGTTCCAATCAGAATCTGGGAAGGCGCATCCATGGCGGATTTCAAAAGGAGATCACCACTTGAAGGTTAGCATAGGAGAACATCCGTAGGAGATGGAAGCACTCCCAAGAGCCCCACCTTCGCCCACCTTCGCGCTCCTTAGTAAAGAGCGGCGTCCTACATTGGATAAATAAATGAAGAGGGATTGCGGCTTCGCTCCAGGCTGTCATCTGGGCGCTAAATAAGCCACTGTGGTGAGGAGGGCAATTGAAACCACTTAGATCATGCAGCGTTGCCCCCTGCTCGGGTCCGATGCAATCGCGCGTTTTGCGGACAACGGGAGATGTTTTGAATCTCCCCCCCAGCGATCTAAATTGTTTATGCAGTTACCGAACTGCCGCAGACCTTGTCGAAAGCCTTCTTCAGCTCGTTCGCAATATCAATAGCTTCGCGGTGTTCGATGTCGCTCCGCTGGATCATATGAACCAGCTTGCCATCCCGCAAAATACCAATCGAAGGCGATGACGGCGGATATCCCGTGAAGTAAGCTCGGGCACGAGCGGTTGCTTCCGTATCCTGGCCAGCAAAAACCGTGTAAAGCTTCTCGGGCCGGTTTTCATGCTGCAAAGCGGCGCGAACGGCGGGACGCATCCGACCAGCAGCGCATCCACAAATCGAATTCACGATTACCATCGCCGTGCCGGACTGGTTCGCCAGCGCGCGATCCACCTCTTCGGCACTACGCAATTCTTGAACTCCCACGCGGGTTAGCTCCTCACGCATGGGCACAACCATAAGCTCAGGGTACATTGAATCTCCTCGTCCATATTGTAAATCAGGATAACGTTTTCTCCTACGAATACGCGTGCGGAGAGCGGCTCTGCTCCGCTTCTCACCCCAGGTGTCATTCCCTCCTGTGGTGTCACCCCGAGGACCCGCGCTTTCACCAGCACGGCGAGAGATTCGCATAAGTAACTACCAGAGCTCGCTTCGCCAAACTACCGTCATTATCGCCATGCGAGAATGTGACAGACAGAATGAAGACGAAAGCCACCCCGCCGGCTTCCCTGCTCGTTATCTTAGCTTTGGCAATTGCGAGCGGAACTGCATTTAGCCAATCCACCTCCCCACCTTCGATCCACCAGCATCTCCCGAAACACGCGCCGGAATATACGTTCGAAGTTGTTCGACAGTTTCCTCACGACACGACCGCTTTCACCCAAGGACTTGCTTATCATGAAGGCTATCTCTATGAGGGAACCGGCATCAAGGGCCGTTCCTCGCTTCGACAAGTTCGTCTCGAGACTGGGGAGATTGTTCGCAAAATAGAATTGTCGCCAGAGTTCTTTGGAGAAGGAATCACCATTCTCAAAAACGAAGTCGTGCAACTTACCTGGCAGTCACATACAGGATTTCTGTACAACCTGAGCGATTTTCATTTGTTGCGACGATTCTCCTATCCGGGCGAAGGCTGGGGAATAACGACCGATGGCCATGAATTCTTCATGAGCGACGGAACTCGGGAAATCCGCGTTCTGGATCCAGACACACTTATAGAAAAGCGGCGGATTAAAGTTCACGACGGAACTACTTTGATCCAGCAATTGAACGAACTCGAGTTTGTAGAAGGAGAAATTTTTGCCAATATCTGGCAAACGGATCGAATCGCTCGCATCTCTCCGAAAACCGGCGCCGTCCTCGGATGGATTGATCTCTCTGGACTACTCAGCCCTGTCTATCGCCTGGGGCCGGATGCTGTCTTGAACGGCATCGCGTACGATGCCGCAAAAAAACGCCTGTTTGTCACTGGCAAATTGTGGCCGAACATATTCGAGATTCGAATTGTCCGGAAGCATCCTGGATAGCAGCTATTCAACTGTTCGTACGTTAAGAATTTATTGAACGGATAAAATGCACCGTTAGCACTCGGGAAACAAACACTGGGATTCACCCGACGCTCCGACCATCATTTCCGGGTTGGCAGCTTTGTCACTTTCGAAACGGCCCACACCCTGTAAATTCAACCTCTTCCCGAACAGGAGTATGTCTCGGACACGCAATAGAAGCGCCGATAGGACATATTATGGCTCATTGAGTTTCCAACAATTCTGCGATCCTTATGCAATCAGCACGATTTTTCCGTTCACTCCGCCTCTCTCAAAGATGCGGTGCGCCTCCTGAATCTCCTGCAACTTCATGGTGCGAGCAATAGGAATCGAGAATTCGCGGCGAGCGACATCTTCAGCCAATTGGTAAAGCCGCGAGGCATCCGGTTGCGCCATCAACGCCTCGACACGTATGTCGTATTTGTCCGCTCCCTCGGGTTGTCCGAGCACTGAACCAAGAACGCCGCCATTGCGGATCGTTTTCAGTAACCGCTGAATTGTCGTGCCCCCAACCGTATCGGCAATTGCGTCTAGATCATGCAGGTGCTCAATCTCTTCCTCGTTGTCGATGGCGACAACTCCGTCAACCTCTAATTTGGACGCTTCTTCCTTTTCCTTCGCTCTTACACCAGCCAATACACGCGCTCCGTTTTTGTGAGCCACATGCACCGCCGTTCGTCCTACGCCTCCAAGCGCCCCGGTCACAAGCACAGTCTGACTTGCCTTGGGCTTTACTGCTCGCTCGATCAACTGAGCGCCCGTGGTCGTGACCAGAGGAAGTACTCCTGCCTGTTCGAAATTCAAAGCATCAGGGATCGGAGCGAGCACGTCAGCTTTAGCGACCGTGTATTCCGCGTAGGTGCCATTCGCTAATGCCATCACGCGCATCCCCTTAGGAAAGCCCTGAACGTTGCGACCCGTTTCCGCTACTTCTCCGGAAAGGTCTCGTCCTAAGATCGCTGGAAATTCGATAGGAAAGCGGGATTTCGCTGCTCCGCTTCGTATCTTCGCGTCGATTGGATTAATGCTGGTCGCGTGCATCTTTACGAGCACTTCGTTATCCCCATATTTCGGAATGGGAATTTCTTCATACCGCAATTGTTCCGGATCACCGTAGGAATAGAGCAGGACAGCTTTCATAAGCAGTCTCCGAACGCCATGCTTGAGATGCGAGGTCCGGGCTTGCAGAAGCGCTTTATTTTGAGCGCCGATTTTTGAAAGCTATGGCGGTAATTCTGGGCACAGTGTGGCATTGTTGCTTAAAGAGAAGAACAGCGCGCCAGTACTTAACCGCTTGATTAAAAGAAGTGGTGGGCAGTGCAGGACTCGAACCTGCGACCTCCTGCTTGTAAGGCAGGGTTTTTCGTGGAATCAATAACTTACGAGAATTGCTAAGAATTGCTATGTATTGCTATTTAATGCAGTGTTTATGCGCCTAAACCGAAGATTTCGACGTGCCCCATAGCAACCGATAGTTATCGAATGTGGATTCGTAGTAGATACAAAATTAGATACAGTGGAACGAGTGAAACTGCCACACATTTATGTCTGGCTTGCCATGACGCCGGGGCATTCACGAGTCTTATTTGCTTCGCTTTTGATTCGAGGACCACTTGATTTCCAGCCAACCCAATTAGCAGTTGAGAACCCGGATTCAGAGGTGCCGCATTTGAAGACCACTAGCCGTTTAACTTTTTACCCCTTATTTCGCAGTGCCAAGGTCAGATCTTCTCTTAAGGTCTTCAAGATACTTTGCAGCAGCTTCCCCGTCGAAACGCTCGTAAGGATGTTGCTTCGCGGTCGTGAATTCTGTGTCCCACCACTTGTCCTCTTCATTTAACTGATATGCCGGAATTCTTTGCAGCATCATTTGGCGCAGAGGGTCTGCACTCACAATGATGTCCCGTAACTTTTGAAGAGATGCCTTACTTGCCTCTTCAAGGGTTTCGTCCAACTCTTGATACTTATCAAACAATTCCTGCCCGTGCAACGTGTACGGTGCGTCGTTTCTCCGTGCAGCATCATCAGCTTTTACCTCTAAGTACGGTTCGTTCCACGTTCGCAACTGCTGAAGGACAATTGGCAACCGAGCAAGATTTTTCTGGTAATTCGCATCCTCTAACTGTCGGACTATAGCTTTTTCCTTCAATGCCAGAAGGGTGTCCTGTTTAGTGTCATTTGCTTTCTGTGCTACTACTCGCTGTCCTTTTACAGTGTTCAGTTCTTCTTTCATCTGTGCAATGTCGGGCAATGTTGAGAGTTTGGTTAGGGCTGCATTGATGCTTTTTGCAATACCGTCTACGTTCGCAGACGTGGAATCCACCCGTTCAACGATGTGTTCTGTCTGATTCTCTCCCTGATGTCTTTGACTTATGTCCATCCAGCAACCCCAGATTCCAAACACTACACACAGAGCAATTGCGGTATATCTGTACTTTGGTGTGTCCTCAACTTTCGTGGCAAAATCTGGGAACGACAATCCCATTGCCAAAGCTAAGAGGATGAGATTTGAGAACGATGGCATGTAATGGCTGACCCAAGCCATCAAATGAACGCTAGCGAAGTAACAGTGAATTGTGAGTTGAACGATGAAGTGATAGAACGACACGATGTCAAGAACGACGGGATAATAAACTTTGACCATGAAGTCGGCAAGGATTATGCCGGAAAAGGGGCAGGCTGACAAATGAATACGCCAGTAGAATGAAGAAAATGAACTGGGTTTAAGTTTTGCCCTCGGTAAAAATCTAGGACGTTAAGATCGCAAGGCTTGCAACGAAAAGAAGGAATGCAAGTGATGCAAGGGTTCCACTTCCTCATTGCAGTTACGAAGATGGCATAACAGGTGAACATGGCACAGAGGGAACGATGTCCGAAACACAAGACACGTTTAATGCTGCGTCAGGATATGAAGACGGGAAAGATCGCACTCGCCTGCCCCTTGTGTGATGTGGGAGAGCGCGGAGGCGGCGAAGCGGATCGTAAGACCGTATCGGATGTGCTGAAGAAATTCAGAAAAGAAGATGAGTCGGAGTAGCTAGGCAATATCGAGAAAAAGGCTATGCTCAAACGTTCTCTGCCCAGTGCTGGGCGGACCTCTCGCTTTGTCCGGATGCGGACATACGTCTTTCCTATTTTTACCTCTTTATCATTCCTTGATCCGTGCCTCTAAGGCATCTTCAAGCAAAACTCTGATCATATTGCCCCGTGACCGGCGTTCCACGGCGGCCAATGCGTCAAGCTTTTCCAGCAGTTCGCGAGGAAGGCGAATGCTGGTTCCCATTGACCCTTCCGGTTCCGGATCTTGCTTCTTTGCCATATACCGCAATGTAATACAAACCACTCGTTCATGTCTATAAATAACCCGTAATAGCACTATAAAGTTACTTATGTGCCATTGTTATCATTCTTGGCACATCGTAGTCTTAGCTTGTTTGCACTAGTTCCCCCCGAATGTAAATGCACTTCAACTAGCGTTCACATGAAAGGAACGTCATGCCGACAAAAAAAATAGTAAAAGAAGCCACCGGGTTAATTCGCGAAATGCGGGAGGAAGCGGAACATTTAGCCATGATCCTGGACTTTCGGTCTGCTGTCTTCTGTCCTCCTGAACATCAGCTCACACCTGAGATGCGGATAAACTTCCAAACCGTCGTTACTGAACTTGATGAGCTTATGGAAGACATTGATACCGAGGAGTGGGCAGCCATCAGTGAGGGAATAAAGATCAGATCGTGGTCGAAGAGACGATCTATTCGCGCTCTGCTGACGAAGTACAAGTCACCGACATTGCCGCTCCCGGCTCTGGCACAATTCCGCCCCGAAGACGAATTCCGAGGACGCGGGGTGGGAATTTTGCTGGACTTCAATACAGATATAAACATGAACTAACTGGAATCACACTCCCCCATTTTCGTGTCCAGACCCGGACTGCTTTGAACGGAGGATGATTCGATGAGATACGTAATCATAGCTTTTCTGATGGCGAGTTCCCTATTCGCCCAGGATGCAAAACCTAGCGTGGCCAAATGCCAAGCGGACGCGAAGCTCCTGGATGAGCAGTTAGCCGGGCACTGGAGAGAAGTTGAAGGCCGAGAGGACGATCAGTTCTCAACGACCGTCGGACAACTCCCTTCCAACATTCTTGTGAGCGACGAGGGAGAGCTAATCGAGTGCGTTGGCGTTGACCCAGCGAGACGCGATTTTTACGTTGCAACGATGCGAAGAACAGACAGCCTTCTAAATTATCGCTTCATGTATTTTCTGCTGAACACTGGTCAAATGCGGGACTTTGCCGAATGGGAAACAAGCAAACAGAAACAACAGCGAGATACTTTTCCCAACTTGCAGAAGTTGAAAGCAGAAAAACAGTAAACGTTACGACTATAGGCTGTCACGCTTTGACAATGCGAAAGGGGTTTTATGTTCATCCTGCTTTTCATTCTCGCCGTGGTTGCGTTTTGGCTAGGCTCGTCAATACCCGCAGCAATACTGACAGTGGGAGGGGTGCTCTGTCTGGCCTACGAGCTAAATGAAAATCGTAAATACAACGCGCAACTAGAAGAGACCGAAAGACGAGAAGCAAAGGAACTGGCGCGGGAAGAGAAAGAGGAAGAACAGCGCGAGTACGACAGCTTCTTTCGGAGCAAAGGATTTCCCCACATCTTGGACAAAGTGCGCGTGGAAGAGTTTGCGAGGCTCAACAGTATGACTCTTGAAGAAGCTGACAATTGTCTCTGTGCAGCAGACGCCCTTGGTTCACTAGAAAAGGGAAGGAATATAGCGGCTCTCGCCGCGTTCGTCGAATCGCGCTGATTGCTTTGGCTGTTTAGACCTAGCTGCGATTCAGGTTTCTTACAATGCGGCGATCCAAATCGGCTGCTAATGTGCAATGATGCCCAGCTCACAGTTCGCTTTGCTGGTGCGCCCCCCCTTTTTTTTTTCAAATAGTTTTTCGCGGCCAACCACTTCGAATAATCTCGATTCTGAATTTTGAACCATCTAGTCCGACGCGGAGGGGATGTATGGATCGCAGGATGTAAAGCGACAATTGGGCCGAAGACCGGGAATGCGGTTAGAAGTTTCCCAATCAGCAAGAGTTTGGCGAATTCGTTATCCGATCTTTTGTCCGGATGCGGACAAGATTTGCTGTTTCCTAACCCGGACGGCGAACCGTACAACCCGGAAGAAATCACGAAGAAGTTTCTCAAACCTATTCTGACCGAGTTGGGAATTAACGAAAATCGGAAAGCCCTTCATGCAGTCGAACAACTTTGGGTTACACTCACGCCGCAAGTGCTGACCACAGAATCGTGGCCGACGCTTTAGGCAAGATGTTTGATCCTGGCCTAAAGGTTCTTAATCGCTAGCTTCTGGATAACTGAAATCCAGCCCCGTTCCAATCAGAATTTTCCGCTCCCCTCCAGATGCTTGACAACTTATGGCGGGTGCAGCACAATCATACTCTTTATAGCGAATAAAAGGCGAATACCCTAGTATGAATGCACCTGCTTTACTCCGTACCCAAATTGAAACACGCATTCCAGCCGCTTTCCACGTAATCAGCCGACCGGAGCCTAAGTATCTTCAGACCGGCATAGGTTCCATAGACGATCTAGTGGGCGGTGTTCCCCTGAGTGCTTTGACTGAGGTTTACGGCTCTCACACCGCATCGTCAGGCAAGACTTCCATGCTGACTTCTCTGCTGGCACATTCCACGCAAGAGCATTTCTGTGCGCTCGTCGACGCCAGCGATTCGTTTGATCCTGCTACGGGGCTGTTAGCCGGAAGTGATCTTTCCAAATTGCTGTGGGTGCGTTGCGGGAAGACGAAGCAAAAGTTGATACCTCTTGAGCAGGCATTCAAAGTCACAGACATGCTGTTACAGAGTGGCGGGTTTGGTTTGATTGTAGTAAATCTGAGCAACATCCCAGAACGTTCAGTTCGGAGCATTCCCGTCAGTACATGGTTTCGATTCAGCCGGGTCGTGGAAAAACAACCTACCGCTCTGGTTTTCATTGAGCAGAATCCACACGCAACGAGCTGTGCGGGATTGGTGCTCAATATAAAAACACGTCCAATCGACCTGTCTGGGAATCTTCTGACGCACCTGAACTTCGATGTTGAAGTAACTCGTACTTTCAAGAAGCCAATTCAAACCGCGAAACCAATTTTTCTTATTAGCGCTAAGTGGGCCTAATTCCATGTACGGCTGTCTCTTCATCCCCGATTTTCCTGTACAAGCTGCTTTGCGAATCGAGCCGGAAGATTCAAGAGAAAGGCTGCTTCATTCGCCACTCGCCATTCTTGATGGACCCGCAAACCTGCTTAGAGCAGTAGCCGTAAACAGAATTGCACGATCACTTGGTATTGAGATCGGCATGACCAAAATACAGCTAGAGGCCTGCGGCGGAATATTTCTGCGGAAACGTTCGCTAGTTAACGAAGATTCAGCGCGAGCAGCACTCGTTGATTGTGCAAGCGAATTCTCGCCGAGAGTTCAACTTATTGAAGATGCGGTGCTCTTGGACTTAACTGGTACACGTAGACTTTTTGGAGATGCCAGAGCTACGGCAGAGAAACTGTCTGCTCGGGGTAAGGAGTTTGGTTTCGAGTTGCATATTGCGTTTTCGTCAAATCCTGATACAGCGGTGTACGCGGCACGTGGGTTTTCTGGAATCACGATCATTCCCTCAGGGCACGAAGCAATCAAGTTAGCTCCGTTACCTATCAATGTGCTGCCCGTCACTTCAGAGATGCTGGAAATTCTCGACGGTTGGGGTATACGCACCCTTGGAGCGCTAGCGGCTTTACCAAGTGTTGAGATTGTTGAACGGCTAGGGCCGGAAGGATTCCATTTGCAAACGCTGGCCCGAGCCAAGACAACCAAAACGCTTGTGCCTGGGGAACCTTCAAGCGAATTCATTGAGAGCTTCGAGTTTGAAGAACCTATCGAAACACTTGAGTCTCTGACATTCATTCTCAATCGACTGATTCAGCAAGCGTGCAGCCGTTTGCGTTCTCGCGCTTTGGCAACAAACGAATTGCGCCTGACATTGGACTTGGAAGTCCGGCAGCGACGAAGCGGAAATAGCAAAGGCAAAGAACGCTACGAACGTGCATGGAAATTGCCACTCCCCGTTCAAGACGGAAAAGTCTTGTTTCGATTGGCACATCTTGATCTTGAAGCAATGACATTCTCAGCTCCGATCAAGAGAGCAACTATCCAGCTAGTTCCTGTAAAGCCTAGATTTGCTCAGGCCGATCTTTTCACCCCGGCTGCTCCCGAAGCTGAACAGCTAGAAATCACATTAGCCCGTATCCGCAGTGTCGTCGGCAGCGTGGATGAAAACGGAATTGCCTGTGTAGGATCACCGAAACTTCTGGACACGCACAAGCCGGACAGTTTCAGTGTCGAACCATTTTCCAGTTTGCCGCGCAAGCCTCAAAGATGCTGCCTTTGCTTGCCGGTGCTGTCGCTTCATGTGTTCAGGCCAACGTTAGTGACTTCCGTCGAATTAAATGAAGAGAAACCTAGCTCAATTTCATTAGGGCGTAGAACGTTTCGCGTGGTTGCCGCGTTCGGGCCTTGGCGCAGCTCTGGTGATTGGTGGAATGCAGCGTGGGCTAGAGAGGAGTGGGATGTTGCTTTGAAGACTTCGGAAGGAATCGGTGTCTATAGAATCTTTCACGATCTAATCCGCAAGCAATGGTTTGTCGAAGGGGTGCTGGACTGACGTATGCAGTACGTCGAACTCCATGCCCGGTCTGCTTTCAGCTTTCTTGAAGGCGCATCCTTACCAGAGTTCCTAGCGTATACCTGTGCCCAACACGGCATGTCGGCAATGGCACTCTTGGACAGAAATGGAGTCTACGGCGCTCCGCGCTTTCATCTTGGGGCTGAAGGGTACGGAATCAAAGCGCACATCGGAGCAGAAGTCAGCGTTGCAAGTAGCGGGTATTTGCCACTTTTAGCTGAATCGCGTACTGGATACCAAAACCTCTGCCGTCTGATTACCACAGCTAAATTACGCTCACCTAAAAAAGTGATTGCATCGGTCGGAATCGAAGAGCTGCAAGCCCACTCGGAAGGTTTGATCTGTCTCACCGGAGACGAAAATGGACCTCTAGCTCATGCGCTGCAAAGTGGTGGAATCGACGCGGGGCGTTTCCTGCTCCGTCAATTGCTCGCTGCTTTTGGAAAAAGAAATATTTATGTCGAACTACAGCGGCACTTCAACCGCTTTCAGGAAGCGAGAAACCAAGCAGCTATCGCACTCGCCAGAGAATTCTATCTACCTTTGCTGGCAACTAATGGCGTGCGCTATGCGACTCCCAAAGAACGGGAGCTTGCCGATGTCTTTACCTGCCTGAAGAACAAATGCCGCCTCGACACCGCAGGGCGTCTGCTCTCGCAAAATTCACAACGTCATATTTGCACTCCCAAAAGCATGATGCGTCTCTTTGCCGATCTGCCGGAAGCAATTGCCAACACGGTAGAGCTTTCATCACGTTTGGACTTCACGTTGAAGAAGTTAGGTTATGAATTCCCGCGCTACACCGTCCCTGAAGAGGAGACTATCAATTCTTATTTACAGAAACGAACGTGGGACGGAGCACGGTCCCGCTACAAATCAATAACCGAACGCATCCGACAGCAATTAGAAAAAGAGTTGCGCCTGATTGAGAAGCTGGATTTAGCAGGCTATTTTTTGATCGTGTGGGACTTGGTTCGCTTCTGCAATAGGAACGGAATTCTAGTGCAAGGCAGAGGTTCTGCGGCGAACAGTGCCGTATGTTATTCGCTCGGCATAACTGCCGTAGACCCAATCGGTATGAACTTGCTCTTTGAGAGATTCTTGTCCGAAGAACGGGGTGAGTGGCCGGACATTGATCTTGACCTGCCTAGCGGTGATGAACGCGAAAAAGCAATCCAATACATCTATCAGCAATACGGGCAACGAGGCGCGGCCATGACCGCCAATGTCTGTACATATCGAGGGCGTTCTGCTGCAAGAGAAATGGGCAAGGTTCTTGGCTTTGATGAAGACACAGCATCGCGGCTGTCGGCAATTGTCGGAACGTGGGAGTGGCGTGATCCGAATGACACGATGGAAAGGCAATTCACTAATACCGGACTTGATCTCTCTCATCCTCAAATCGCCGTATATCTCGATCTTTGCCAGCGAGTGCAAGATTTGCCGCGTCATCTCAGCCAGCATTCGGGCGGCATGGTGATCTGCCAAGGACAACTAGATTCCGTCGTGCCCCTTGAGCCTGCGACCATGCCAGGAAGAGTAGTTGTGCAGTGGGATAAAGATGATTGTGCAGCTCTTGGACTTGTCAAAGTGGACTTGCTCGGTCTGGGAATGATGGCCGTTCTTAAAGACAGCATGGGTTTGATCCGAGAGCACTACGAAGAGAAGATTGATCTCGCCCACTTGCCGCAAGACTGCCCTGATGTTTATGAGACGATCCGCAACGCAGACACTATCGGAATGTTTCAAATCGAGAGCAGGGCGCAGATGGCGTCACTGCCGCGAAACGATCCACGGAGATTTTACGATCTTGTGACGCAAGTTGCTTTGATCCGTCCCGGCCCGATTGTCGGTCACATGACAAATCCATACCTGAATCGGCGGCAAGGAAAAGAAAAAGTTTCTTATCCGCATCCGTTGCTTGAACCCGTTTTAGAGCGGACGTTAGGCGTTCCATTGTTCCAAGAGCAGCTCCTTAAAATGGCGATGATCTGTGCCAATTTCAGCGGCGGCGAAGCAGAAGAGTTGCGGCGTGCTCTGGGAAGCAAACGCTCCAAACAGCGGATGAAAGAAATTGAAGCGAAGCTACGGGCTGGCATGAAAGAAAACAAAATCTCGGATGAGACTCAGGACAAAATCGTGCAGTTCATCACTTCGTTTGCGCTGTATGGATTTCCTGAGTCGCACGCTGCTAGTTTTGCCCTGCTTGCTTATGCCAGTGCATTTTTGAAAGTGCGCTATCTCGCGGCATTCACCGCTGCACTGCTCAATAACTACCCGATGGGTTTCTACCATCCTTCAACTATCGTGAAGGATGCACAGCGGCATGCTCTGCGAGTGAAACCCATTGATGTTACGTGCTCCGACTGGAATTGCACATTAGAGCACGATGAGGAGAAGATCACCCTTCGCATGGGACTGCGCTACGTTCGTGGTATGCAACAAGCCGCTGGTGAAGCTCTGATGCAAGAGCGTACCGTTGCTCCGTTCTTCTCCATCGACGACTTAGCGCGGCGTGTGCCGCAGCTCAATAAAGCCAATCTCGGAATGCTGGCCCGGATCGGCGCTCTTAACAACATTAATAGCAAGCTGCATCGGCGTGATGCGCTGTGGCAGGCGGAAAGCGCGGCTAAGAGAGTTGGGCCGTTACTCGGAAAGATCGTTGCGGCTGACTCTCCTTCGCCTCTAGCACAGATGGATACGGAAGAAAGACTCGTAGCCGACTACCACGGTACGGGCCTGACGGTTGGTCCACATCCCATCGCTTATCGAAGAGACGAATTGAAACGCATGGGAATCAAGGCAGCTTCGCAATTGAAGGGCTTGCCACAAGGTAAATTTGCTGTTGTAGCGGGATGCGTCATCACTCGCCAGCGTCCCGGCACAGCCAAAGGTTTAATTTTTATGACGCTGGAAGACGAGACGGGAAATGCAAACGTGATTATCAAGCCGGACTTCTACGACAACAACCGAATGACTGTGCTCAATGAAAGATTCGTCAAAGTGTCAGGCACAGTTCAAAATCAGGACGGAGTTGTGCATCTGATAGCGAAGGCAATCAGCCCTTTGGCAGTAACGGCAGCCGAGACTTCGTCACATGATTTCCACTGACGACCTTACTCTTATTTACGTCGATCCGACACTAGCGAGTTGCTGTATTCTGCTACGCGCTTTTCAAGCCTAGTCCTCTCATTTTCGTCCAAATCCCGATTGGTCCGCATCCGTATGATGCTTGTAAAGATGTCATTTTCGATTTGTACTTTCTCGGCAGGCGTGGCAGACGTGTGCCGATCAATCAGGTCTTCAAAGACTCCCCCGATCTTCGCCACTCATCGCAGATGATTGGACGGAACCCGAACCAGACATCGGAGACTGGTCAGGGTCATTTGCAGGCGCAAGTATTGCCTTGATACTCTTCGCAATCGCAGCCGTTCCCCAACCAGATTTCAACCCTTTTACAAGCGTTTTGGTAGCAGCCTCATTCGTCATTACACTACTCAGAGCTTTGGAGGCGAGATAGTCGGTTCCTATAGTTCCGATGTGCAGTCCAACGATGAGGGCTTTAACAAGAGGATGAAGTTTGGGAATCGCGTTCGACTTTTCTAACAGCGTGGAAAGATCTTGCAAGCTTTGAATATGTGAATCAGTCAGTCCCGCTTGTTGTAGAACTCCCTTTTGGTTAAGAGTGCGGAGGGCTTTTGCTAGACCCCTACCATTTATATAGCCAGCGTCCGGTATACCGGTTGCCCGAAGTTCAATCGGGGTCGGGCCTACAACCGACGTTTTAGTCAGCGCCGTGTGAACTTCGTCCAGGTCGCTCGATTGACGCCACAGAGACCGAGCCTCGGACAAAGCTGCTGGATCAAAATGGTCCTTATATTTATCGAGCAAAGCTTCCTGTTGTGCCCGCGCTTGTTCCGCTGCATCGAAATTGCCAGCTCGAAAAGCCATCCTCTCTTCTTTTTGTAAGTCCGAGAAAGTCTTCGGTTGGGCAGTCTTGCCGCCAGCGAGTTTGTTTCGCATGGCTTGGAATTCCGAATCTTGCGCCGAGAGCGAATCCAATTTCTCAAACGTCGGCTTAGCCTCGGCTCTCAAGGCGTCCGCCGCATCTCCGAACGTGTTCACATTGGCGGGAAGACGTTGCAGTTTAGTGCTAGTCACGTCTTTAGCAATATTGGCAATTGCTCGGCGTCCGCCAGTTTGGGTTTTTGTCGTTGCGAATTCTTGAAGAGGCTTTTGATCCGCGATGTTCTCAAGGCTCTTTGCTACTGGCGAATTACTCGACGCCCGAACAGGAATTTTCTCACCCGCGATTTCCTGCACAGCGGGTTTCAGTGAATCGGCAACATCTCCCACAGCTCCTAGACCTAATCCAACGCCTCCGGTGATCGCGGCGGTTTTGGCGGCATCGCCCGTACTCTCTCCGTGGACAAGTGATTGCATGCCGCCTACCCCACCCTGGCGCAAAGCAGACAAGCCAGTGCTTAATAGTTTGGCAATGAAAGGGTGCGACTCAGCGGACTTCGCAATCTTTGCTGCGATACCGAGTTTCTCAGCCATCGATGCAGACTTTAAAAGTTCATCGCCGGTTATGAATTCGAGCAGACTTTCAGCACCCATCCCGAGCTTTTCGTACTCACCCTTGGGCTGAAGAGAATCAGGTTGCTTAAACGGAACGAACGGGCCGCCGACCACGCGGGACGGTAAAGAAGCAATCGCCCCCGCCGTGTGGAAGGTTTGGCCAGCGCCCTTAGCAATACCAGCTCCCAAGTCGGGTGACTGGGTATTGGCGTGAGCAGCCATAGATTCAGGTGTGCCAACGTTCTCCATGTTTGAAGGAGGAGCCAGATTTCCCAGAGCTGAAGTCTGCATTTCTGGCGCGGCCGGACGTGGAACACGCGGCGGTGCTAGTTGTCCACCTGCCTTGATCGCATCGTGCGCTCTTTCCATCGGCACTATTCCGGAAACACCGTCAGGAGAAATCATTCGCAGGCCGAGCTTGCCGCCCGCCTGAATCGCTGCCGGTACTTGGTCAGACGGAACACTTCCAGGTGTACCGTCAGGCGCTAACATGGGCACCACGCTTGAATTTGGATCACTCATTTAATTTGTCTCCGCTGAACCGCCGAACTTAGAAAAGAAAGGATGGCTAGTAGGTTTCGTCGGCGTTGAAGGGCTAGGAGTGTTTTGTGTGGGTTGCTGCGACCGAGCACCTGTCACTTGTCCACCGCTGCGGTACTTCGCGGCCATCTTCCCGAGACCCAGTTTATTCGAAGCGTCTACGGCGTCTTGATCGAGCAGATCAGGGAAATCTTCGTTCATCACTCGCTTGTAGCGTTCATTGAGCTGCCCTAAGCGAATAAAGGCCGTATTCCCCATTTGCTTTAACGCTTCTTGAATTTGAGCGGGAGAAGAATTGTCCGACATGATGACATCGGATGCTTTCTTGTCCGACTCCGTAAGGGCGTGATTGTTTTGCAGGAAGGTCATGAACTCATCGCGCACCGGGGCGAGCGCGGTAACGAACTGCGAATATCCAGGATCACCCGTCGCATTCTTGCGAATCCAATTGAGCGACTTGTTGATGAGCGGGCTTTTAGTTGTTCGGTAGTTGTTGGTGACTTCTGAAGCGTCGGCAGCATGGCTCAAAAATGTTCCAAAGCTCTGTATTTGATCTGCCTGTTTCCCGTTCGTGTAGGCTTCCAGCGTATCGGCTTTTAGCTTCGCCTGAGTGGTATTGAACTGCGGATTCAGCTTCTTAGCTTTTGCAAAGATTCGCAAACGCTGATCGCCTTTGAGACTGGCGATGTCTTTCAAAGCTGTAGGGTCACCGCTGGCCAACGATTTGGCCGCGACATCTTCGTCTGCCTGATCTAGCGATTGCTTCGCCTTCGCTTCTGAGAGCTGCTCATCAGTTTTCGCCTGGCGTTGAGCGGTCAAGTATTGCTGGGCTTCTTTCAGCTTTTCGGCATTGTCTTTGCTTGGGTCTTTCTCATAGGCGATTCGAGCAGTGGTAACCGCTGCGCTGGCTTCGCCGATGCTCGTGGGAACCCTAGGATTCGCAACCGCTGCCTCGCCCTTCTTAATCGCAACAGCTTGATCGACCGCCTGTTGTGATTTTTGTTTTTCACGCTGTTGACGGGCAGCGTTGTAGGCATCCAGCGGGCCTTGCTTTAATGCCAATAGGTTCTTCTCGTCATCAGTGACCGAATCAGGATCGGCATTCAAACGTTGTTTGATGTCGGCTAGTTGGGCGGTCGTTCGATCCGCTTCTTCATCATTCGCAGGCGGGGCATGCAGTGCGCGGCGTTGTTCGTTTAGATCGTTGATGCTTTTCAGGTGCAATCCGAACAAACTTCCGAATGTTGCCCGATTTGTGCGGTCGGGCGTACCGGCGTCAGTCAGGTTGTAACCCGCCAGATTATTGATGTCTCTGTTTGCAAGCGTGAGGGTTTTTGACCATACACCCTCGGGCAAATCGACAAGCGAAACCGTTGCGTGTGAATTCATATCGGCAGGCTTGCCGGTCTTTGTATCTACATAACCCTGTCCAGGCTTCCAGGTAAGGCCGGAGGTGTCATAGGTAATGAGCGGGATTCGGTGATAGCCGTCTGGCCCTTTCATCAATTCCGGGTTTTTGTTGAACGCTTGCATCAAAGCTGGGCCGTTTCCAGGCTTAGCGTTCTCCACATTCGCGGGCAAACCTTTGGCGAGTATTCCGCCGTTATCCAAAGCCATCTGTTGAACAAGATTCGTTGAATTGTTGTACGAACTAACGTCTTCGGGTTTATGGAAGTTGATGTGATGTGCAGTATCTAGCGCCGAAAAGGTCGAATGCGCGATAGCCGCGCTGGCAAGGTCTTTGCTCGTCTTGTCGGTTTGATTTTTCTGTTCTTGCTGAGCGGTTTTGAGAAGGCTGTTGTTTCGCGCTTCCTGGCGGTCTTGCTGGCCTTGGAAACCCGCTGCCGCTCCCTCGGCTAGACCCGCAGCTCCGCCTCGGACTGGCGCTTGTGAAGCGGCGGCATCACCTGCCACAGCGCCGAGCAAAATATCGCGGAAAATACCACCTGGCTTTCGAGGCGCAATGACCGGTTGAAGATTTCCATCTGCGTCTGCCTTGTATCCAGTCACTTGCTTGCCTTCGATTGCGTGGGCGAGGCGTTGCACGGCTTGACCGATCATGGAATGGTGGACAGTTACGGGGTCAATCGCGGGCGCTCTTCCCTGTACGGGTAGTTGTGAAGCGTCGGGCGCTGCGGGCACGGCTGGGTATTGCTGCTCGCTAGTTGGTGTCACTGGCGGCGCTTGAGTCTGCGGATTTGCTCCAGCGATTGGATTTGAATTGGGCGTAGGGTCGGGCATTGGTGTTACTCCTCGAATGACTAACTAGAATTTCTGCGGTCGGACTCTCGATGCAGAGTCGATTATTGAGACTTGAAAATGGAGGTAAAGGATTCTTGCGTAGGAAGGCCCATGAAGCCTCGACAGAACAAAAATCCCTGACTGCCTCTGTCCAGCTATCCCGCCGCTGGTTTGCGGCGAAATTTTAAATTGATATGACGCTTTGTCGGCTTTTCTAAATTTGCCAGTCTGCCCAAAAAGTATCTTCTTAATATCTATTTCTCTTTTCTGTTCGGTAATAGGCTTTCGGCAGAAAGGGTGAAACATGGACGCACCGCACATCATAGAAATCATTAAGCAACACAGAGATGATTTTTGGGACCGGCAAACAATAGGTTGTGAATCCGACGATCCTGTTTATTCGGAACCTGAGCTTGCCCGACTAATGGCAGATGAATACGACAGGTTGTTGATTCAGATCGGGGCGATTACGCCGTCGGAGGCTAAAAGTGCCTAAATACACTCGTAACACCGGAAAACCTTGGACCGATGACGATGTGAAGCAGCTAAAGTCCCTAGCCAAGGGCGATACCCCTACTCCGGTAATTGGCTTGAAGCTGGGAAGAACTCCCGCAGCAGTTTATAAGAAGGCTTCGGAAGAAGGCATTAGTCTTATGCCGCCGAATCCACATCACAAACGAAGGTAGTAAGCCAGCTTCTGGCTCTCCCGTACAACCAACGCTCCCGCGTTGACCAATGATGCTCGTGACCCGCTAGTGATACGGCCAGTGTGTCTATGGCTTCTAGCGTTTGTGCGGCTTTTGTTGAGCGTGCAAGGTCTTGGCAGTTGTCTTTCGGGGTGTGTTCCAGGACTTCGGACATACTTTGACTCCTGTTCAAAATTTATTGGCAGAAAGTGCTCTGTCCTGTCGCTCGGATATTCTTGGCGGCGAGGCGGATGCTGGCCACCCTTAATTTCTCGAACTCTTCGGGAGGCAGCGCTTCTAGTTCCGCATCTGTAGTCGGCTCGGTCTGTTCAGATCCGGACACATTCCGGTTACCGTACAACGATTGCCTGATCGGGCTTTCTTCCCTCTTTATGATTTCCCAAAGTTCGTACAAAAGGTGGATCGTTACGAATTTATCGCCTATCAACTCGTTAAATCTTTGATAGCGCTCCTGTGTTTCCTGATAGTCGCGAGCGGTTTCCTTAAAGGCCCAATATGCGGCTTCGCTGATGAGTTCTGGGTACTGCGCAGAGAAATGCTCCACACTCAAGGAACCATTGCGCAATTTGGCTCTAATCTTTTTTGGGGCACGAAGGGTCGCGTACTCTCCTGCTATTCGGGCTACAACGGCCATATCGGACGCATTTGCCGCTTTAATCTTCAACCGCATGAGTTCATCGTTGGTCAACACGGTTAGCTGTTCAGGATCTTGTTCTAACCTTCCGGAGGCTAACAGCTCTTGTGCTGCCCGTTGCAAGTTCTCAACGGTGAAAGGAAGATCGCCGTTGTATTCCATATACTCCAAAATCTGCTCACTGTTGTGGCGGGAGCAATAATACGCAGGGGTCGAATCGAGGAACTGACGAGTAATCGCTGCACGTCTTCGGTCTTCCAATTCGTCGGCGGCCTCTACGTCTCCACGCCTTGCCAGCTCTTCTAAGGTGGAATCCTGATTTGCAAGTTCTTCCAGGACTTCTCTGTGCGGTTTTCTGGGCTGACATTCTCTTACAAGCATGTCGTAACTCTCTGCCTCCGCTCGCCGCGCTTTTTCGGCCATCCAGTTATCGTTATCGAAATTGTTATCCGTAGCGAACTGGTCTAATGTTTGGGACTCAGAAGACTCTTGTACAAACTGGACTTTCGCGGCGTTCTGGGCATCTTGCCGGTGTGCTGCCTTTGATCGTCGGACGAGTTGTGCGATCTCGCTAGTTGAGAGGCTGTCGAAGTCTGTAATTTCTGTGCTCATAACTTTCTTCTCCTATGAAACGTTTTGAAATTTATTGCTGTTGAATGTTGCCGAATCTGTCAAAAGTGGTTGTCTGTTCTGCTTCTGGCGCAATCAGAGCAAGACTAGCGGGATCGAGATTGCAATCTTGAAGAAAAGGGTCGAAGTCTTCGTTCTCTCTTACGTATTTTCGCTTTGCGCTCTCGCGATCATGGCCCGCCTGGATTGTGTTTAATTTCCAAAGGAGTTCGGCGGCTTGCAAAGAGGCTCGGCGAAGCGTTGCTTCTTGTGTTTCATCCTCTGTGTATCCGGTGTTTGCGACATCTGTAACGAATTTCCTTGCTATCGGGTCTTTGCTGACAAAGCCAAGTCGAACGAGAGACCTGAAAGCTGTAGCTTGTCCCTTCAGGTGAGATTCGACCTCGAACTGAACAAAGTAGTCTGCCGGTCGCGACGCAACAATCTCCAATAGCCTCTTCACTTCTGGATTCATGCGGCAGCCTTTATTTCGATTGCGCGGTTTTGCGTCAACACCGATACGACTGATTTCCTAGCTTTCGCCGCATCGATCTCGTTATCGAACAAGCCGAGATGGATGCTTCTTCTCTTAACACACACATAAGCAATCCATTTTTGCGATTTCTTGTGAAACGAAACTCCCCTGAAGTGGGAAGTACAGTTCGGCTTTTTGTGGGAACGTTCGGTCTTCGTGTAATCAATCCCGAGCTGTTCAACGAGAATCTTGCGGATGTGGCTCGTTCCGACCCCGAACTCCTTGGCTATTCCCTTCGGACCATGCCCTTGCTTGTAAAGGTCTACGATTTCGTGTGCTCGTTCGCGAGCTGCGATTTGGTTTTTCCAAACACGCTTGATCCGGCCCTGCGTAATCCAGTCCGTCCAAATGACGTTGCCGTGTTGATAGTGACCGTCATTATCTATCCGGTGGATGGAATGAGCGCTGGATGGGCGTTTGCCGACAGTCGCGAGGAATGATTCAAAGTCGGGGAACAAGTTCTTAATACCCCTTCCACCCCAATTGTGAAAATGCCGATGGTTCGAATTCTCGCAACGTGACTTAATATCAATGAATGCCCTGTACTCAGGGGTGTAACTTTGGCCGTGCATTTTCATAAGTGTTTTGCTCGGGAGAGAAATTCTGGTTTAAGCGGGGCGGGACTCCCACATTTCAGGATGTTCTTGCCGGTGGTGGTAGCAGAGATCGTGATTGTTTACAGCAGTCCATCCCTTCTGCTCGGCAGAATCTTTCTTGCTTGCAACATAGCTGCGGGTCCAATCACATTTGCCGCATTTTGCTATTGCTGTAATTTTGTCTTCTGAAACGACAACGCTGTGGTGTGCCATCTACGCCACGACTCCCTCATCAGCAAAAATGTCCTTGGTCAGCGCCGCTAACAACTCTGGGTCTTTCTTCGCGAGCAGGTCTGCAAAGCCCGGTGAAGTACGCAGCCTTTTGCGGGCAAGGGTGAGGACGGCGATGCGATCCGTGTTCGGTTGCTCGCCTCGCATCTGGGCGTTATGAGTCAATCCGTACTCTTCTAAGAGCCGCATTTTCTCCGCCCCTTCCGGCGTACTGGCGTAGACCGGAAACCATCTGTCAAAGAACAACGAGCGAACTGCCGGTTCCTTCCATCCGGAAGCCGTACAGAATTTCTGAATATCCTGGTAAGGAACATCAACAATGCTGACCTTGCCGGTCTCCGTCAGCAACGTGCTTTCGAGCGCGGACACTTCCTCGCGGAACGCTGTCGCCGGGTCTTTGATTCGTTCCCATGCTTCTGCTTTTTCCTCGGGTGATGCGGACGGGCTATTCACGACCGCTTTCGCCTTGCCGACAACGTAAGAAACTTCGCGGCTTTTTAGGGCGGGTTCGGCGAAAGGGACAGCTAGGGTCGGACCAGACGGTATGCCGCCTTCAATACTCAGCTCCTCGATTACGAGGCGAGCGTCAATGTGACGAGGATTCTTTTCGTCTGCTGCAATGGAAACCAGTTGTTCGGTGGCCGAGGCTTTCAGTTCTTCATTAGTTGCCGGATCGGTGATCTTTGAACGCAGGTTACTGATGAGAATGTTCATCCTTATTTCTTCCCCTGATTTGATTTAAGTAGCTTCTGGTTAAAGGCTTCTTTCCGGACAGCGGAGAGGGTTTCCAGAGCCGCGAGTTCAAGCTTCGGGTCGTCGCACGCTTTCAGAAGCTTGCAGAGGAACGAATCGGATGGATGGTCCAACGCCCGAAGCGCGGTTAGACGAACCTTCGGGGCGTGCTTTGGGTTGAGCGCAATTGCCCGCCGTCTCTTCTCGACAATGTCGAGGTTTGTTCTCATAAAGTGCCTTAAAACGGATTTCTCCGGAGTGCAAGAGCCGTGCAGCTGCCGCGCTGTTGCTGTGCAGTTGCGGAGCGGGGTCTGTGCAGGTGCTAGGGAGTATCTGTGTAGGTGCTGCGATTTCAGAAAATTCCTTGTAAGTAGAACAAAATAATTAGTTTGCTAGGCAAAGCTACGTGCCGAGGCCGCGCCAGGGGGTTGGGCCGGTGTAGGCGATCCTAAAATTGAAAAGTAGTACCCTGCCCCGTCCGGACGAATCGAGTAAGTCTCTCAAGATCAGCAACATAGCCTATGTTACAGAGGCGTGACAGCCTTGGGTTTTACCTCACCGACCGGTCTCCCGAACGAGGGTCAGCGGATCGTTGCCGATGTCCTGGGAGATTCGTGTAACAGAACTACGGTTTTCAGCAGAATACAAATTGCATGTAACAGTTGGTTTCGCCTTTTGGTCGCTTTTCTCATGCTGAGATGATTGGCGAAGGACAAACGATATGTGCGAGGCAATGCCTACTCTTTCCCTCCGCTTTCGAGCCGTTCCGAACGCAGCCAAATAGAGGCTTAATCAACCCATTCTTCCTTGTGATTTCCCATCGGTCTTCCGCAGCCTAGAATTCCTATTGGAGTTGAGAGGAGAAAGTGGGATGATCGAACATAGCAATAGGAGTACCGGTATGAATCGCCGAATTGGTATGTGGGCGGTTGTAGGCTTTCTCGTTGCAGGTTTCTGGGCACTATATGCCTTCGCAAGTACACCTCCACCGTTGACCTCTGCCGATCCGATTCTCACCCTCGTAGAGCTTACTTGCCCCGTTGTGCTTGCTGGTTTTCGCTTCCATTTTCCCGTTAGTGTCTATTGGTCTCTTGTTGCGAATGCCGCTACGTATGCATTGATCGGTCTAATCGTGGAAAGCCTGCGCCGACAATTTCGACACGCAAACTAGTCCGCAGGTGTTCGGAATCCGGAAACGTTCAATCTGTCCGCCGTCCGTCTTGGTAAGCCCGCTAGTATTCGCAGTTCACGAGGTTCTTATGGAGAGCGAAGCAAAAAAGATCTTCAAGCAGAAACTTGAGCATGTTCTCACGTCCGCAAGAGGGACAGAAATCGCGATAAAGGAAGCAATCCGCTATAGAAATCACGAATACGCATATAGTGTGGCCAATGAGGAACATGAACAGAACAGTTTGACGAAGAGTCTAGAAGCAGTATCGGCCGAGCTGGGCACTTTGATTAAGGCGTTGTCTGCCAAGCTTGAGTAAGTGGGCATTTCCTACTTAACCCGGTCCAGTACTCTATGTAGTATGCCCCAATTATCTTGGACTCAGCGTCAATGTTCCCAGATTTTCACTTGGCCTGATGATCCGGGACAGGAACGGTTTTGTTCTCCGCAAATGGGGGAAATCGTTTTGAGGGAAAGCCAACAACAATCTCTCGCGTGCCCGAGAATTTAGCTCGTTCTAGAGCGGAATCTCTCAGGCCGCGTATCTTCTCCGCCAAATCATTAAACCTACCACAGATCGGATGATCGCAGTCCCAAAGGCAGCTTTCCCGCTCAGCCAGAACAGCCGCTAGAGAAAGAGCCGTTTCCCATTCGTGTGTTTTGACGGTATTAATTTGGGATATCGCTTCAACTTCAATTGATTCTGCCATTTCTCTCCTTGATGTCCGGCACCTGGAAAGCCTGTCCGCATCCGGACATTGCTCTGTTCGGCTCCCGAACTGGTTACGTCCTGTTACCAACGAGCCATTGTGCTCTGCTCAACAATACGATAGTTTTGTTGCATAAAGGGCTTCTATGAAATCACTGTCAAGACCGGAATTGCTATCTTTGCTCAAAGCCGCTCGTTCGGAGTCCGAACGCGATTGGCTGATGATCTTGGTTTCGTACTGGCACGGACTGCGTGCTTCTGAAGTGGTTGGGCTCAAGCGAAGCAATTTCCGCGACGGCCATTTAACCCTTCAGCGGCTCAAGGGGAGTTTGAAGACGGTGCAGCCTCTGGTCGAGAACAACAACCCTTTGCTGAATGAGAAAGCATCGCTGGAAAGGCGCATCGCTGAACTTGCCCCACGAGAACTGGTGTTTGATATCTCTCGGGTTCAATTTTGGCGCTTGATTCAGAAGCACGGGAAAGCCGCAGGAATTCCGTCCCACAAGCTACACCCGCATATCCTCAAACATTCGATAGCGATGCAGACAATTCAGATAGCCGGAATAGAGAATGTCAGGCAATGGCTCGGGCATAAGAGCATTGCGTCTACCGGAGCGTATTTGCGGGTATCCGACGAGCAAGCCGCGTCCGCGATTCTGGCTGCCGCTTTGTAGTGGTCAGGATCTGCTTGGACGATCAGCGGAAACGCCCTTTCCGGTTAATCTTGCTTTAGTGCTGTCTCCAGAGTGCGAAAGGAGAGACTTATATTCTTTCGCGCTGGAACCGCACTGCCCATGAAATGGCAATTCTTCATTGACTTGAAAATCTTCGGGCCGCGCCAGTCCCGGACTTAATTGTTCAGCACTCATCACATCTGCCATCAAAACGTTCTTCTCTTCTGCTTGCTTCTTCATTTCTTTAAACCTCGTTCTTGTATTTCGTTTCAAATCTCTTCAGGCAACTCGGTGAGACGGTGCCTTTAATCCTCGTCTGGATTCCGGACAGGTCTGCCGCCCTTCTTTCCATTCTTCTTCGCGGCTTTCTGTTTGGCATCGGTCTTCGATAGACCGCCCAGTTTTCCGTAGAAACGAAAATCATGTGCGGGCAATCCCTTGGCACGTCGAGCCGCTTTGGAAACTTCCTCAAGAGTAAAGCTCGGCCTAGTCGTGTCGAATTTCATCATATTGCACCAACCTCAATGTCTTGGTTTAGTTCGGGGTAGAAATCTACAGCGTTGCTGGCCGGTGTCAGACCGTACGAACACGCTTTAAGCAAACATTTATATGTGTACCCTGGCTTTGCCGTTTTCACTAGCGGCACTGAGTGCATTGGGCAAGATATTTCGAACAGCACTGTCATGTGACTCCTAAATTTGTTTGTCCGGATCTGAACAAGTCCGGATGACGACACCCTAGAGTTCCTGAGCGAATCCACCGAACAGAGTCAGACTCAAGAGTTCGTTGGGAAAATTCTCTGCGGGCCAGGAAACCTGGACTTGCATGTGTCGGCAAATCGCGGGTTGCTGTGTCTGCGAGAAGTAGAACCTTTGTGCGTACGTCGTCGAACTAGGGGCAAATTGCGGCGGATCGGCAACGAATCGAGGCAGTTGCTGAAACGACCCGCTTATTTCATCAAGCAGGACACTGATGCTAGGAGTCGAGCCGACCGCTCGGGAGTCGGTTGTGATAAACGCCAGTTCAGCGACTTGTCCGGGTTGCGCTAGGACGAGCGAACCGATGGTGAAGAATGCCGGATATGCTGTCCCGTTATCAGCGTTGGTCGAGTAGTCGCGCTTTAGGATTGGTCCGGTTCCGGACGGGCCGACAAGAAGATTATGGACGCCAGGAGAGACTTCGATTGACTGAACCGCTTTGCATCCGCCCGTGATTGTGGCGAACGGGTTCCAAGTCAGTCCGGATTCCGGAGGGGCAGTCGGATTCAACCTAAACCATCCAGTTGTTCCGTCGGAAATGTACCAAGCCTTATCTTTCGACCCTGAAACGTGCCACGTTACGTAGACATTAGCGGGGTTGAATAATACTTGTGTCCCTGCTCCGCTCCACGTTCCGCTTCCGTCAAGTTGATCGCCAATCGCGAATCCATGCTCCGAAGCGCCCGCGCCTGGGTCTAGCATGATGAATTGGGAGTCGGATGAGAAGAATCCAATCGTCGTTCCGTTTACATCAAGCGCGTTGTAATTGAGCAATCCGATGCCAGTGGCGTACGGAACAGGGAACAACGGAGACTGTGCTGTGCCGTTCCCTGAGATAATGTAAATGTCCGACACCGTGAATACGAACAGTCCACTTGCGGTCGGGACAAGTTTGGTAACAAGCGACGGGAAAACCGCTGTGTTGACGCCGGGAACGCCTTCGAGCCCGTTGCCGATTGGTGCATCCGGTCCATCGGTCCAGTAAACCGCGTTGCCGATGCTGAAGAAAATCCGGTTCAGGTGATACGCAAGATTGGTTGCGCCGGTCGCAGGCGGCGTGTTTTCACCAGCCAACGCAGGGGATTCGAGGATATTCAGACCTGAATCAAGTGTTGTGTCTTTGTATCCGCTGGCCTGATAAGTTAGGAGCGGAACCGTGTACAGAGAATTGTAGAGTCCGGGTATGAGGAACGGAGTTGAGCCGCCGTCTTTCGTCCGGAAAATGGCAACATAATCCACTTGCGGGTCGATTACAGTCGGGAGTCCGCCCGTGATTGTCAATCCAGAACTACCCTTAAAGTTTCCGGTCGTTACAGACGCAATGCCGACGTTCGATACCGTGTCCGTCATCGTGTTGACGAGAGCGACGTAGTAAATCCAGCCGCCGTTAGATGTTGATAGTGTTCCTCCGGGAGTAGCCGCGCCTGGGCCTTGATTGATCCAGACAAGATTAGGGTTATCTTTGGTGAGCTGGTTTATGCTCGTAGCCCAAGTTGGCTGAGTCGTTGAACCGGAAACCCCGGCTTCAAACGGAGTTTCAATGTTCCCGTTCGAGTCGATGATCGTTTGAACGTTGGTGAAATTTACGATTGCGTGCCAGTTATGGTCGGTGACGGGTCCGATGTTCGTCCAGACAAGATTCCCAAGTGCTTCGGTGACGCTCGGGTACGCGGGAGCGCCAGCGGTTGTCCATGCGGGCCAAACCGGAGGCGTCGCGCCTGATTGGATTGGTCCGGTAACCGGAGTGTTTCCGTTGATCTTAACAACTAGTTGTTGCTCATTCAGATACTGCGAATAAGCAATTTCTAAAGGATAGGTGTCAGCAGCGGTGAAAGAGACTACATAGGTGTCGTTGTTGTTTTTCTGAACGTTATTCGCGCCTAAAAGGGCGTACCCGTTAACAGGGGTTACTGATTGACCGAAGGGGTTGTTATTTGGGCCGCTTACTTTCGCGGGAGAGGCTGAAGTGTTGACGCCCGCTCCCATGCCCCAATACATTCCATCGTCGTGATTGATCGTGAATGTGTAGTTTCCAGGAGCCGGGATGACAAGGTTGCATACGACAACCATGTCATAGCCTTGGGTTGCCCCCGACCACGGCGTTGTGTATCCAGTAATTTCGCCCGAGCCGTTCAGCGTTGCCCACTGCATCGGCTGAAAATTCGGGTCAACCGTTCCGGTCAAGTTTCCCGGGTTGAATAGAAGACTGTTTCCGGTTGCTGATGCAGACGCGCTTCCCGTGCTTAACGGATGAGTTTGCGCGAAACTACCGAATGATCCTGAAACAGCGGGCCAGAAGTATGCGGTTACCGCTCCGGAGATCTGTACGGCAGTTTGCGAAGATGATGCCTGAAACAAACAGGACGTTCCGTTCGCACTAGCAGTGATGAATTGTCCGGATGCGAACGTAGTATGTGCGGTCCAACCCAGAGGAGCCAGTTGGATACAAACCCACGTTACGGTTCCATCGGTGGTCGTGGTTCCGACAGAAGACGCCCAAGACGGAGCAGTCGCGCCGCTCAGTCCGCCCGTTTTTACTTGCTGAAGATTGCCGTTGGAATCAACGATGACCGACGTGAAGAAACTGAAGGTTCCGGTATCCGCAGTCGCAGCGTAATTTGCATTTACAAAATTAGCGGTGAAGGAATGCGTACTGACGGTAAGAACCTGAAGCGACTGTCCGGTTAAGAACGTAGCGACGCCCACGTTCTGGCAAGTCACTACCGACCCGACAGCCAATCGGTTGGTCAGGGTCGCAGAAGTCGTTACTGTGACAACGTTGCTGGTGACTTGAACCTGCGTTATCGGAAAGACGACGCTGGAGTTGCCATAGTAGGTATTCGCTTGCCAGCCGCTGGTCGAAGCGCCAGTGTTTACGGTCGGAGCGGTCGTTGGCGCGGCGATTCCCCAGTTTTCAAGAGGATTGCCGCGATTCGTCCACTGAGCGGTTCCGCCGCCAGTCGTATCGTTGGTTGTACCTAAAGGATTGGTGTTCCACGCGGGGGCAGAGGTTCCGGAGTACGGATTGCCGCCTTGCAGGATTGTTCCGATTCCCGTGTCGCTGGTCGCGCCGTAAGTCGAATGATTGGTTCCGAACGAAAATGTGCTTGCGCCGACTGCGCTAATCGTCGGGACAGACGTTCCGGTCAGAGCGTTCAGCCAAGTGTTGTTACCGGCGGATAAGCCTGAGAAAATCGGCTGCAATCCGACCGACAAGACTTTGGTTAACGCCTGATCGGACGTAACCGTAACCGTGCAAGTATTCGCGAATCCAGTCGTTCCGCCTGTCGTTACAGTTACCGACGTGATCGACAAAATGCAGGCAGTCAGTTGCTGGAGATTGCCGTTTGGGTCAATGAAATAGGTTTCAAGATCGTTGATTTGGTACGCGGTATTCGCGGTCCAGGTCGTTAACGATTGAACCCACTTCTTCTGGTCCACTCCGTTCCCGAAGAACAGAGTGTTTCCGACACCGAGAGGAATGGTTTGTCCCGCTCCCGTGCTCTTTGTCAGAACTAGGTTTTGATTGCTCGGTCCAGTGGCCTCATAGAACGACGTGGCCGTATCAACCATGACTTTGATCTGTTCGCTTGTCGTACTGAACAGGTGAAAGCCATAAAAGAAATCAACTCCCGTGAAACTGGCTGAGTTATATACCGAATTTCCCGGTCGTCGTTGCGGCGTGAGACGATTGCTGATCTCAACGTTCGATCCGGCAATCATCGCGTCGTAGGTCGGGTAATACTTCTCTATGACGTGTGACTGGGTACCGTTTAGCGGATTTCGTTGCGTGTATAGACCTGCGAAGAATTTTGAGTTCCAGATCGACGCAAAACGCAGCGGTTTGCTAGATTGTGCGCCGGACAATTGAAGAGTCATTAAGGAATCGGCCTTACAGGAGGGAATTTAAGAAATTGGATTTGGGCGGTACGGAGTAGACAACGTTTCGCGAACTTCAGAAGAACGCTTTTACTGTTTTCCGCGTTGTCTAGAGATAGGTCGTGCGTGGATAGCGCGATTTAGAACTTGGAATTGATCTGGTGTTTTGGAATCAACCAAAAGCGAATTAAAGTGATCTGAGTTTTACTATTTCTTCTAGCTTGTCGCGATAACAAACTAATTTTCTCCGTCGCTTTTCACGCTCACTTCTTGCATCAATAACACCTATTATGGGCTCCGCTTTTTCGGCGGCATGACGAAAGGCTACGGAATCCGTGGACAGCTCTACCTTGACCAAAGTGTTTATAACAGTTTCCACCCACTCGGTAATTTCCAGATCGGGAACACCGTCACTAGTTACTCTCTGAGTCAGAGTTCCGCCCCGTGTCATTAAATCAGCAAACAAAGCGTTCATTTCTTTGGATTTCTGTTTCTCCGCAGCCGCTTGTTCTGCAATCTGTGCTCGGCTCTCCAGCGCGTCAATCTGTTGCCCACTCTCGGCGTCCAGAAGCCACGGTACTCGAAAAGTGTTTACCACGAGTGAGCCGAGAAAAGATATGCCGTAAGACCCGCCAAGACACACCAAAGCCAAAACCGACACTTGTTGAGCGGTGTTTAGATGAAGGTGGGAGTAGTTGTACCAAAAACTCAAGGTTACTCCCACCAACCCAGTGAGCAGCGACACGATTTTGCCTCGGATAAAAGCGACCGTATCCCGCCATATTCTTTTTGTGGCCCGCGCCCTGTACGGCAATCTTCCCATACCACGGGATTGTAATGGCTGGCCATTGTATGTTCCATAACACTCTTCTTTTTGGGCAGACTAGAGATTAATCGGGCAAGAGGGTTTTATTAGGCAAAGCCCAGTCCACCATATAAAGCCCGACTGGCGTTCTGTATTTTTCAAAGTTAGTAGTTCAAAGATGTGTTCGGTCTCTGGACTAACTCCTTGCAATCGACGCTTTCTTGAGCCTCCGCTCCCCGCAATGTCCTTTTTCACGTCCAAGCTGTCTATCGCCGTTCCTAGAACGCACAAACGCGTTCTACAGGGGCTGCACTTCAAGAATTTTGGGACGTGTAACCAGCCTTACAAGCAAAGCTGCTCGCTGTTCAGGTGTGACGACTCGCTTAGGCCGGATTCTGGCAAACTTCAACGCCGCTTTCACCTGCGGTTCGGATTCCGAACTGAATGTCGCGATGCCTTCGCGATCCCCGTTTTGAGTTACCACCATTCCGGCGGTCAAGAACGCTTTCCTTGCTAAGTTCCACCAATTCGCTGATGTACTCTCAGGCTGAACGCAAACTCCGAGCAGCGCAGTACTGTATTCGAAGATGTGCGATTTTACCTTTTTGCCGGGGATGATAGTTGTGTCATCGGCGGGATCTCGGCGCGTCTTCAAGCGGTGCTTGTCCGCAAAATCGAATAGGTTCATCAAGCTCTAGTCCTCTCAGGTATGGAAATCACTTCAACATTGGCAGCTTTCGGAAGCTTGCCGAAAGCCTTGTCATCGATAATGAAGCTGACAATAGATCCAATCTGCGGTGCCTCGGAGAAAAGACGAGAGTCCGCTCTGACGCGTTTGCAGCCTGGACCTCTTGTCAAGACGAGATAAAATCCGCCGCGCTCATTTGGGGCAAAGCTAATTATTTGACCGAAGTGTAAATTTTGGGTTGGCACGAATTGTGTTCCTAAACGAAAAATCGCCAGCAAGAAAAGGCCGGTAGCCTGATCCCGATGGCGATTAGTCTGCGTGTGTTTCGTTGGGACGCTCGGGGCGCTTACTCCCGAGGAAAGTTAAGAGCTGAGAAATTGGTTATTACGTCCGACGAAAGAAAGCACGCAACAATCACCAGCGGGAAGCGCCCACATGGGATACAACACGCGAACGGAGGCTCGGAAAAGATGTCCGGATGGCGGACAAACGGAATAAAGGAGCTAATTTGGCTCTTATAAAGTAAGTACAGCAAATATCGGAATTTTTGTTAGTTGAGGCTTCGCCGCTTGAAAAATGAAGGAGCCAGCACTGGCCGAAGTTTTTGGATCGCTTTCAATTCCAGGGTCCGGACATTCTGCGTGCTCAGGCTTGTCATGTACTCTACGTCCGCGACACTGCGTGGCCGGTTAAGCAAGATTCCGTTTTCGAGATAGCGACTCTCAAAAACTCGCCGCTCGTCGGCAGGCAAGGTTACTAGAGCTTTTTCAAGATCGAGGTATGTTTCGAATCCATCTTTGCGTCCTCCAGTCAGCGTTGCGATCTGGCTACTAGCTTCAGCGGCGAGGGTATCGAATAGCTGACGAGCTTCGCTCTTCGGCTTTTTGCCATTGGATTTGTCCGGGGAGGATTCATACTGCGGCTCTTTTTCGTCTAGAGTGTAATCGTCGTTTTGAGACGCAGATTCACCTCCGGTCACTTCGGTGAGCAAATCGCCTGCAAGAGTCTTCCCGGTTTGTCGCTCGACAATCATTCCCTCGGAGGAAAGGGATTTTATCGAGTTCGCGATTACATGCCCTTCGCTTGATTTCTGGTCGTTGGTCAATGAGTTTTTCAGGACTCGCCGTATGTAATTCGTGACGTAAGCGGCATCCCGACCAAAAATCTCCTGCTCAATGACACTCTTCTTGAAAATAAGTCTTGCTCGTAGATCAAGCTCCTTCGACTCACGACTAAAACTGTCTCTAATGAATCCGCGCTTGTTAACGACTTGGGTTATCAAATCGCAAAAGCCGAAGCAGCACGGATCGTCAGTGGCGGGCTTCTCATAGAACCGGCTCTTGAAACCTTCTGCGTTCTTTGGATCGCTCCAACAGGTCAGACAGAAGGGCGACACCCTCGTTTCCGTTTGCAACATAGTTCGCCCACTTGTCATGTCGGGGTGAATCAGATAGCCGTGCGGACAATATTTCATTTCCGTTCTCGGCTAACTTGTTTAATTTCGGATTCGGTGCGCGGAATGTTGTGGAGCTTGCCGCAAAACCAACAGAAAATAGTACGACGCGCTAATTTAGATTCTCTGACTTGTTCGTATGAAGTGTCTGCTTGCGGATGACTTTCGACTCGGACCGAGCCGTCACCACCAAGAGGTAACCCAGGCTGGGTTTCGGCGGCTTTAAGGCTGCCTTCGCACGCGAGAACGGATTGGTAATCCCGTCCGGATCTGGACGGAGAGCCATCGAGCGTTGGAGTGTTCAAAATCACCTATCCTAGTTCGGATTCAATCAGAGAATCTTCCAGTTCCCGTCGTTTCTGGGCTTCCGCGATCTCTTTTTCAGCTTTTTCGCGTTCCGAAGCCATTAGGCTCTGTTTGAGGGCTTCGGTCTGTTCTCGCCGCGTTTTATCTTCAACATCAGCTATCAGTCCGTACTTCAAGTGGTCAGCGAGAGTTTTCCAGACCATGCGATCAGTTTCCGTAATGGTCGCGCTTCGCAGTGCCCGATTTATGGCGTCAGGCGAGTGTCCCGCATTCAACTCTTCGAAAATGCGAGTGCTGAGGTAGCCATTTGCCGACGTTTCGAATTCGCGGGCAATACTGGCGCAAATGCCGTCAGCGATAATGCCATTGTCTTGCCCGAAGGTTTCGATTTGTATGGAAGATGGGGAGAGGGGCTTTTGCTCTTGCGGTTGGTCTTGCGTTTGATCTCCGGCTAAACCCTCTCCCACACCTATGCCTAAGCCAGAACCTAAACCTAGGTAGCCAAACTCGGCTACCCTTTTATGGCTAGCCACAGCTAGAAATTCGTCCAAAAGCTGTTTCGGTGGTTCCGGCCCTAGAGTTTCGTGTCCCTGCTTGATTCGGCTGGCGGACGGCAGCCGTCCGGGCTTCTCAATGCCAACCCAGTAACCCCAAACTTTTCCGCTCATTGTTTCCCATCGGAAAAGTAGCCGCACCCGGTTAAGCTCTTCGAGCAAGGCTTTGACCCGAGCGACATCGAAATCTGGGCGATTGAAACTGTAAACTTCCGCAAAAACCAATTCAGGGTCGCACTCAAATGTGCCGTTGCCGCAAGCAAGTGGAATTAGATTGGCGAACTCGGCGCGAAATTCGACTGGGAAAACTTGCTTCAACTTGTGTGACTGCCACACGCCTTTGCCGTCTACGATTCTTTTATTGGCCATTCGAGACACCTCGGTTTGACGCGTGGCTGGCTTTGGCATCCGCGACCGCTTTCCGGACAGCCTCGTCAATACGCTTTCGTAGGTATCTCAGTTTTGCGTGAAATTCGGCGGCAGGGGCTTCAGCGCCATTCGTGAAATCTACTTCGAAGGTCGGGCCGATTCCGTCAGGATCTTCAAAGACGATTTGCGCTCTCGGCGCGACAGGATCAATTCGCAGAAATCTCAGTTTTCTTGTGGTGAGCAGATATGCCGCGAAGGACATATCCGAAATGCAGAACAGCTTCATGGTGTTGCCTCTCTTCATCGCCTCTCGGTCTGGCCAAGGCGCAGTTTTCGGGTCAAATTTTCCAGAATGTTTAGAACTGTTGCCTGCTGTAGAACTCGCGGATTGCACTGGGAGTGATCTCGCGATTTCCCGCCTCTGTCGGAGCAAGTCCGCGCCGAGAATCAATCCAAGGTTGCTCCCGATGGGTGAGGTTACTGAGTTGTCTGGCAGTCAACCCGCCGTACTTTTTAAGGACGGGCCCGAGCACAGCAATTTGCTGCGCGGTCAAGTTGGCTGACACTCCGCCGCGCATGCGATACCGCAATGCCGGGATAACTGGGCCATGCACCCATCCCTTGATAGGTTCCGGGAAAAGAACCTGTCCTGTAGCTACGAGGGTCCATACCTGCGCGTAGAAACAAAGTTTTTGAAGTTTTACCGAAGTCATTGGACCAACATTCTCTAAAACGTAGTTCGCAACATCCTGGACGGTTACACTCATAAGTTTTCCTCTCTTCTCTTTCTCATTTAGCCGTCGCCGTCCCAGGTGTAATGTTCAGGTCCGGGCAGATCGGCTCAGGTGTAGTGCGACCGCTGTACAGTACCGCTAGATGAACTAATGTTTCCTCATCAGCTTCAAACAGCGGCTTGATTTCGTCCGGCACATCACCGCCAAAAAACGATAGTGCTGCCGTTTGAAACTGCTTTGTATAAGAGAGTCTGGTCAACACCAGTAACATTCGCTTGGAAAGCCCAGTGTTCGGAACCATGCTGCCGCCCTTGCGGCGATACTTCTTCTGTCCCCGTCCCGGTAGAACCTGAGAAAACAGTTTCCGCAAGACGGGATGTATCTTGTTGGTGACCGACTGAACCTCCCAAACCTTTGTTTTGTTCCACTTTGGATTTCGTTTGCCTTGGTTCAAGTACAAGGCTATAGACCGAACAGAAGTGGCGGACCTCTTCCGCCCTGCTCCGCTCCTCTTTCCTCCCCACTGTTTCGCTACACTGCCGGACGGATTCAAGTCCATTACCTTATCCTCCGCTCTGGTCTGCTGATCCTCAGGAGTAACTCGGCGTACACTTGCGGACTGTTGTCCTTCTTCACTACTGGAACACCCTCTAGCCTCACGTCGCTTGAAGTTGGTTGCATAATTTCCTCCTTCGTCCGCATACGGACTAACTTGCGAGTGCATCACGCGGCCGCTTCAATTACGGATTCCGAAATGAACTTCTCGAGATCGGAACGACGGAACCGCAAAGTACTACCGCCGAGCTTTAAGAACGGGATGCGACGATATAGGACCCAAGCGCGAACAGTGCTTGGCTTAATTCGCAAAAACGCGGCCGCTTCAGGCACCGTGAGCAGACCGGCATCAGGCACGACAACAGACTGGGCAGACTTAGGCATAATTTTCCCTCGGCTTCGTTCGTCCAAATACGAGCGCACGAAATGAACTAAGTTTTGTGGGTTGTAGTGCGGGGGCGGCAGAGTGCCGCGCATAAAGGAGAAGGCTCTTAGAGTGTGCGATGTTGACCGCAATGGCGAGAGGAAAACCCTTCTCCTTGTAACCTGGCCCGGCCTTGCCCTTCTTTAGCCGTCCTCCGCCACTCTTTCAGGTTCTCCGTATTCTGGAGTTTTACGGCTCGCGTTGCACCGTAAGGCTTCACCATGCCTGCTTCGTTGATTTTGACAACCGCTTTCTATTTGATTCAGATAACTATGCAAACGAAGCGGCGTTGCTCAAACACTTCCTAGCCGCCAACGTTGCGAACCTAGTGATAAACAGCAGTTCGATTGCCACATGTGAATAGGTATAGAGGTCACGAATGCCCGCAGAGCATGCTGAAATCTAGAACCTTTCCTGACTCAAATCCGTCAGCTAACCCGTTTGCTGAGAAGCGTACTTGTAAATGGCGTAGAGTAAACGCGTGCAAGAGTTATTCGGATTCCGGACAAGAGGGAGGATTTGTTTGCTGCTCTTGATGCAATTCTTTTCGCTTTATGTGTCCGGATCTGAACACGTTTATGAATCCTGTTTTGGAACGCGAGGGTTCGCTACAGGCGGTTTACACATCCAGGCGTCACCATCTGGCCGACACGCCCAGCCCTTGTTTTCCAAATTCCATACCCAAGTCTTCACCGCTGCCTTCCATCGACCCTCTGCCGCTCGTAGATCGATATTTGCTTTCTGCCGAAACCGCTCTGCCTCGGGGTACACAGCGGAGCTTTTCGGAATTTCGACAAAGTGCCGGTGCGCGGCATGGCAGACGGGAGCGCCGACCGCAATAATCTCGTTAGCTTCGTCCAAGGTCTTGGCGCTGGCTACATTGTCGGCAACGGTTAAACACCGTGCAACGTTTTGTTTGGCTAATTTGAAATGCTCAGCGGGTGTGAGTTCCTGGGCTTGAGCCGATACCGTTAATAATAGAAGCACAAAGTATTTCATTGAATCCCTCCATTTTCAGGCAATCCGGATCTGAATATTTAAATGGGGAAGGTCCAATTCTCAGTTAATTCACATTTCATCGGTATTCAAGTCGAGCAGAATTCCCATACTGCGTGCTAAAACTACGTCGTCCTGATTGAAGCTCATCTGATCGGGTGAGAAAGAAACAGCCTCAGGCAGCATGTGTTTTATAACAAGGGCTTGAATAGACCTTCGGCTACGCCATGCTTTGAGCTTGATGCCAGCGGTTGCTGCCAAGCGCTCGTCGTTATGAATAGTCTGCATAAGCGTGGCCAATTCAAGGACTAAGGTGTTGAAATCCCTTTGTTGGTCCGGTGTGATCTGGCCGTCAGATTGACAGAAAACGGCGAAACGAAAGTTCAAAATAGAGGTGTAATCTTCAGCTTCCTGCCGCATCGCGGAAATCATCTCACTCATAGCTTCTGTGGACATTAGTTCCCTTTCTGTTGCTTATAAAGTTCAGCACTGCATCACGGGGAAGGAGAGAGATGGGGGAGAGTCGGTTTTTTACTATGCTTTGGCACCCCTCTCTTGCACGATTTCGAGATGAGCGCCAACCGAGCACTCTATGTAGTCTTCCATCGCTTTATCAATTGCACCACGTAACGTTCGTCCAGTGATTTCTAAGTACTCATTCAGTCTTTCCGCGTGCTCCCGCTTCAAGGTTACCTGACGGTTACCTACTCGAATTCTTACTGCTGATTGTGATTTCATACTTTCCCCTTTACGCGATATTGGCGATTTACAGCTTGTACTGACGCTACCAGCTTACCCCTAAGCTCGCAATGGCACGAAAGTTCCATAGCTTACCCCTAAGCTTGTGCTAAAGTTACCCCGTGGTTACCTGTCCAAAATGTCAGACTCCTCTCATTTGCCCATGTTGTACTGGAGGTAAAGGCGGGCATATTGCCGCTAGTGCAATGACTAAGAAGGCTAGAAGGGAACGTGCAAGGAAGGCGGCTCAAGCATCGGCAGCAGTGCGGAGAACAAACGCGGAATCACGAAAGAAGACCGAATGATTTTCACACGCGATGGCTCGCCTCATTATTGGTACAAGTTCATGTACAGGGGCAAACTGTATTCAAAAAGCACGAAACAAGGTAATAGAAAAGTCGCTGTCGCTATTGAAGCTGCTCGCCGCTCGGAAATCGCAAAAGGCGAATTTGGCATTTACGATGTAAAAGCAGCCCCGACTCTCGAAGAGTTTTGTAACAACATATTTGAACCCGAAATTTCCGCAACGGTAGGCGGGAATATCACGGCTAAAACCTGGAATGATTTCTATATACCGGGTATTAAGGCACTCAAAAGTTATGTCCCAATTGCATCTGCCCCTTTGGACGAAATCACCGCTGAGCTAATTGGGAAATTCAAGGTTTACAGGCGTAACTTGGGCCAAAGTCAAGACAGCTCAAAACCAGAGTGCGAAATCAGCACGGTAAATGCGAGCGTCCGCGTGCTCCGCAGAATCTTGAATTACGCAGCATCGAAACATCAGCCGTCGAAGGGATTATTCCTGCTTGCGAAAGCGCCCGAGTTTGATCTCATGTCAGGCGAGAATAAACGAGAGCGCGTTATCACGCTCAAAGAGGAGAAGGTTTACCTAGAAAAAGCGGCAAAGCAAAGTTCCCTGCTTGTTGACTTTACAAGCGTGCTCTTCGACACCGCGTTGCGCCCTGACGAGGACTACAGGCTTGAATGGGACCGCATTTTATGGGAAACGGATCACCAAGACGAAAGCAGTTTGCGGATCATACGGGGAAAAACAGACAACGCCCGCAGAGATGTTCCCCTTAGCCC
This sequence comes from Terriglobales bacterium, assembly GCA_035651835.1. Classification (GTDB taxonomy): domain Bacteria; phylum Acidobacteriota; class Terriglobia; order Terriglobales; family Acidobacteriaceae; genus JAOAPG01. The sequence continues at coordinate 60,146 of DASRFC010000031.1, read as the reverse complement.
AAGGGTTAAAGCCATCCTCACCAGACGTTGGAAAGAAGCGGGCAAGCCATCGAAAGGCTGGGTCTGGCCTGCTCCCACGGCGTCTGGACACATCGAACCGTCAACCTTGAAAAAACAGCACGCCAAAGCGTGCAAAGAGGCAAAGATTGACCCGCCCTTTGTACTCTATGATATCCGGCACACGTCCTTAACCCGTCTTGGGTACTCAGGTTGCGATCCTTGGACATTCGCTCGCCTCGCGGGGCACGGGAACATTCAAATGAGTATGCGATATGTCCACCCCGACCAAAGCGAGAACGGCGTGGGATGGTGGCGGGATTGGTGGCGGGCACGCAATAGACCGTCCAAGAATTTGGCAGGTTCCAAGCAAAGGCATCTTCATGCACAGGGACGGCACTAGCTACAAAATTAGATACAGTAAATTCCACAAAAGCAAGACCCGGATTTATCTCGCTTCAAACTATTGATTATAAGGTGGTTGTGGTGGGCAGTGCAGGACTCGAACCTGCGACCTCCTGCTTGTAAGGCAGGCGCTCTAACCAGCTGAGCTAACCGCCCTCGATTCCAGAGGGCTGACTACAACGTGAAGACTAGAAACATAATATCAAATCGACGGATTCGACACGTCTCACCTGATTTGTATCCTATATGTCTTTCCGCAGATTGCGACTGACATTATCCGCTCCTGCTAAACTCTCGCGGTGAAGAGATTAATCATTAATGCGGATGACTTCGGACTGACACTTGGCGTAAACCATGCGATCAGGGAAGCTCACGAAAATGGGATTCTGACCTCGGCCACCCTAATGGCGAGTGGCGCCGCATTTTCGAACGCTGTCGAAATCTCCCGCTCAACTCCTCAACTCAGCGTTGGTTGTCATATAGTTTTAATCGATGGGTCCCCTGTTCTTGACCCGGCACGTGTGCCAAGCCTGGTTAACGGCAAATCTTTAGAGTTCCGGTCAGGCATTAACAATTTCGCAATTCAATCCTTTTTCGGCCGCCTCAATGAGAATGAGATAGAAGCCGAAGCCACCGCACAGATCCGTAAATTGCAATCGGCAGGGGTCGTGGTTTCACACATTGATACTCATAAACACACACACATTTTCCCGCGTGTGCTTCGCCCTCTGTTGCATGCAGCCAAAGTCTGTGGCGTGAAGGCTGTCCGCAATCCATTTGAGCCGATTCGCATGTCTCTATTTGTTCAGCGCCCGAGTTTGTGGAAACGGCTTGCTCAGGTGAAGTTACTCGGCAACTTTTCTCAAATTTTTCATGATTCAATAAAAGAGGCCGGCATGGTTTCTCCAGATGGGAGTCTCAGCATCGCAGCAACCGGCGCTGTGGATGAAAAATTGTTCCGCTCAATGCTTGAAAATATCCCTGAAGGCACATGGGAGTTCGTCTCGCACCCTGGATACAACGATCCCGAACTGCAAACGGTTCGGACACGATTAAGAGAATCGCGAGCTCAGGAATTAAACATCCTCACCTCTGCCGCGGCTCGCGAGATCATTGCAAGCAGTGGCATTGAACTGATTTCCTATCGTGATTTGGCGGGAAATTGGCCTAAGACGGCCGTTTTTTAACGCGGTTGTACAGGTCCTTTCGGCATCCGCAGGTTACGATATTGCGGATACCAATAATGGACTTACGAGTTATGATTAAGTCCAGTTAATCGAATCAATACGGCGGTTCGCACCTTCATGGAACACAGACCGGAACCTCGTTTGGAAACAGACATCCCCGTTAGAGTGTGGGGAATGGATGCGGAAGGCCGTCCTTTTTTTCAAAGTGCCAGCGCGGGCAACATCAGCAGCCATGGCGCGATGCTCTCCCGCATTAACCACCCTTTAAAACCCGGCGATGTAATTGGCGTCCAGTATGGCGAGAAAAAGGCTCGCTTTCGAGTGGTGTGGTTGGTCGATGGCGGCACGGTACGGAAAATTGAAGCGGGAATCGAGATTCTCGAAAATCAGCAGAATCCATGGGAGGAGCTTACTCCTAGCGACCCTAAGGCAGAACAACAACCCCGTGGCAAAAATAAACGGCGGTTTGTGCGGCACAAGATGCTGTTTCCAATTGAAATTGCATTCGAAGATGCCCGGCGTCCTCACATGCAAACCAGCGCTACGGACATAGGCGGTCGGGGCTGCTATGTGGAGACATTAATTCCCCTTTCAACCGGGACTAAGACTATTATTACGTTCTGGATGGACTCGGAAAAAATTAAGACGACCGGCGAAGTTCGCGCCAGCGACCCCGGTGTGGGAATGGGTATTGAGTTCACGGCATTGGACAACACAGTCCAACACCGCTTGCAGGAATACCTCGACAAAATGGATACCGGCTTTGCCAGCCGCGAAAGCGCAAAGAGTGCTGCAAACACGGAGTAGTTTCCTTTTCTCGTTCTCCAAATCCAAAGTCTGAATCCAAACCCGGTGTGGGCCATCGAATGTGAGAGGCTGTTACATTCCTGCATCACAGGATCCCATGAAGATCGGAATCACCTGTTATCCGACTTACGGCGGAAGTGGAGTAGTTGCTACTGAGCTTGGATTGGAACTCGCCGATCGCGGGCATCAAATTCACTTCATCACCTACGCTCAGCCTATCCGGCTTACGCGGTCACATCCCAATATTCATTATCACGAGGTCGAAGTTTCACGTTACCCGCTTTTCGACTACCCACCTTATGACCTGGCATTAGCCACGCGTATGGCAGAAGTTTCGGAATTTTACGAGCTCGATTTGCTTCATGTGCACTATGCAATTCCGCATTCCGTTAGTGCGATGCTTGCCAAGCAGATGTTGGCTGCGGGCAAACCGCGACGAAGGCTTCCTTTTGTAACAACCCTGCACGGAACCGATATCACGCTGGTAGGACAAGATCCTTCCTATTTGCCAATCACACGATTCTCGATTGAACAGAGCGACGGGGTTACTGCGATCTCGGAATATCTGCGGGAGCGCACGCTGCGAGAGTTTAGTATCGAAAATCATATCCAAGTTATTTACAACTTTGTAAATTGCGATCTCTATGTTCGCGATGCCGATGCAGCAAACCGGCGCATGGAGTATGCCCCAAACGGCGAGCGCATCCTGGTTCACTTATCGAATTTCAGGCCGGTCAAGCGCTTGATGGATACCATCGAGATTTTCGATCGCGTGCGTAAGAAGGTCCCTTCCAAGTTGCTTTTGATTGGTGATGGACCTGATCGGTCCCGCGCGGAATGGCTGGCAGCGCATAAAGGCATCCAGAATGATGTGATCTTTCTTGGCAAACAAGATCAGGTTTATACCAAGCTTGCTCTTGCGGATATCATGCTGCTACCGAGTGAGCTCGAATCCTTCGGACTAGCCGCCCTGGAAGGGATGGCATGCGAGGTCGTCCCCATAGCTACTCGCGTAGGCGGAGTCCCGGAAGTCATCGAGGACGGCAAAAGCGGTTATCTGGCGGAAGTCGGCGATGTTGAAACTATGGCTGGTTATGCAATCGATTTGCTAACAGATAAGAGCAGTTTAGATAAGATGGCCAAAGCATGTCGTGAAGTAGCCCGATCACGCTTTTGCACAACGAAAATTATTCCTCAATACGAAGAATTTTATCGTCGAGTAATGGAACGTTCCTCGTAAAACGCAATGGGAATCGCGCCTTCGGTGGGCAGCACTGGAAGGCGCAGCCTAACCAGGGTTCCACGTCCTTGGCGGCTATCAATCGTCATCTTCGCTTTATCGCCATAAAGGACTTTTAGACGCTCGGCGATGTTCGCCATTCCTATACCATTTCCGCCAAAGCCGGTCGGTTTTTCGATAAAACTTGCCGACCCCATACCGACCCCATCATCTTCTACTTCGATCATAAGATTCGCATCTTCGAGCCGGCTTCGCAAATAGATGCTGCCACCCTCAATCTTCGACGAAAGCCCATGCTTAATGGAATTCTCCACCAGAGGTTGCAGCAACATGCTGGGAACCATAATGTCGAGCGTTGTGGGATCCAGTTCCTTCACCACACGCAGCTTGTCGCGTCCAAATCGGACAACCTCAATATCGAGGTAATTATCGATGAACTCCACTTCGTCTTGCAGGGGCACAAATGAGTCGTTGCTGTTCAACAAGCGACGCAGAATAGTTGCGAGTTTGATAATAAGTTCACGCGCAGTATCAGGATCAAAACGTACTAGCGACGAAATGGAATTCAACGTATTAAAAAGGAAGTGAGGATTAATCTGGTTCTGCAGTGCCTCCATGCGGGAGTGCAGAAGTAATCGTTCCTGCTCCTCAAGCTTGATCTGGATGCGAACGCTGTTCCATATTTTAAGTTCAGTCCCGATCACCATGATGGAGGTGGCATAAATGGCTACTTCCACCCAAAGGTTCGAGCTCTCAAGGCTATAAGTCGAGTGGGGAAAGAATCTCGCGAGTTCGGTGTGAACGAATCGAAGGCCCACGATGGTTCCAAAAAACATTACTTGCCAGTCAAACAATCGAGGAGTTGGCAGATTGCGGCGAATCATGCGATAGATGCTGAGGTCGATGAAAGGCGAAAACGACCAAATATCTTCGCGATCAGGAGCGATGCAGCGGAGTTGTCCTGCTACTGCTCCGCAGAGAAGATTGAAAGGCAAGGTCGCCCATTCTCCATGAAGAACTGCTGGCAATGCAATGAGCGCGCCTCCGAGCATGCCATTAAAGCGGCCCGCTACCACCCCGAGCAAAACAGTTGTCTCAAACGACAGGTCGCCGGCAAAGAAACTCTTCGCGATAAATCGAATCCAAACCCCCAAAGCGATGGGTATTCCGATCCATAGGACCAGATAGATTCGTTGCTTCAATGAACGGGTATCACGGAATAATAGTTTCTTAAATTCGAGTGAACGGACTAGCGCGCTAGCCAGGGCAGCAGCTACACCGAGCTTTATCAGCAAATTAACGAGGATAAGACGCTGATCCATTTTGAATTAGGCGATCTAAAAATATTTCTTACAAGATGACAACCACCTAGCAAAATGTAGCACGAAGCGAGGGATAGACGTTTTCCGGCGTGAATACGACAATTAGACTATGGGCTGAGCGGAAGGAACTCCATGATTGAGCAAGACAATTCTGTTTCTCAAACAGTAGAAGCTAGCTGCTGCATTGCAGGCGGAGGTCCCGCCGGAATGATGCTCGGATTTCTGTTTGCACGGGCGGGAGTCGAAGTGTTGGTCCTCGAAAAACATGCGGATTTTTTGCGCGATTTTCGGGGAGACACCATTCACCCCTCAACCCTCGAAGTGATGTACGAGCTGGGAATTCTGGACGAATTCCTGCAGAGGTCCCATCAAGAGTTGACTCAAATTGGGGGGCAAATCGAAGATTCTGAGGTGACAATTGCCGATTTCTCTCATCTTCCAACTCACTGCAAATTCATAGCGCTCATGCCGCAGTGGGATTTTCTGAATTTTATCGCCGAAAAAGCGAAGCTTTATCCGGAATTTCATTTGCGCATGGAGTCGGAAGTCACAGATTTAATCGAAGACAGTGGGCGCATTGTTGGCGTGCGCGCGACGACAATGGACGGTGTCCTGGAAGTGCGCTCGAATCTGATTGTGGGAGCCGATGGGCGACATTCTATTGTTCGTAAGCGGGCAGGGTTCGAAGTGATCGACCGCGGTGCCCCAATCGATGTGCTATGGATGCGAATCTCGCGGCAGCCGAACGATCCTAATCAAGCTCTTGGCCGATTCCGAGCAGGAAAAATACTGGTAACAATTCCTCGTGGCGATTACTGGCAGTGCGCTTTCGTGATTCCAAAAGGAGGATTCGACGAGATTCGGCAAAAGGGCTTACCAGCGTTTCGCGAAGAGATCGCAAGTGCAGCTCCTTCATTGCGTGGACGCGTTGGCGAACTGAAAGATTGGAATGACATCAAGATATTGTCAGTCGCAGTCGATCACCTAAGCCAATGGTCGCGCACAGGACTTTTGTGTATCGGAGACGCTGCCCATGCAATGTCTCCAGTCGGAGGCGTGGGCATTAATCTTGCTATTCAGGACGCCGTTGCTGCCGCCAATATTTTGGCAGAACCATTACGGCACGGAGCGATTGGCGATGAGCTGTTGGGCAAAGTTCAACAACGCCGCGAATATCCGATGAATATAATTCAGCGATTTCAGGTTTTCGCTCACAAACGCTTCATTCGTCCGGCATTGAACGCGAAAACACAAACTGGCCGATTGCCATTGCCGCTCAGGCTTTTGCAGCGATTCCCGCTATTGCGACGGATTCCAGCCCGCGTGATTGGATTGGGATTTCGGCCTGAACATGTATATACATCTGATGTCCACAGTGTTAGCCGTACTAGCTAGGAGCTAACGGCTAAAAAGCCGCTTTTAATACGGCCCAATGATTCCACCAATTTGTCGCAGTGCGGGTGATTTCGCCTTTGCAGTCTGTGCTTCAATCACGTCCAAATACTTAAGTCCTGATCCGGTATTGAAGAGCACTACCTTGTCTTCGTCAGTAAAAAATCCGCTGGCCCGCAACTTTCTGTATGCCGCCAACGATGCAGCACCTTCTGGTGCAGCAAATATTCCCTCGACGCGGGCCCATTGCCGAAACGCATCCATAATTTCATTATCCGTTGCGGCAATCGCGGCACCTTTGCTCTTTTTTAAAATGTCCAATATTAAATAGTCGCCGTAGGGCTTGGGAACACGTAGACCTGCTGCTGATGTTTCCGCGTTATTCCAAAATTCCGCATTGTTCTTGCCTTCATCCCAAGCTTTAACTATCGGGGCGCAACCCGATGATTGTACGCATACCATTTTCGGCCGTTCACTACCAATCCATCCCAACTCTTCCATTTCGTCAAAAGCCTTCCACATTCCCAGCAATCCGACGCCACCGCCGGTCGGATAAATAATTCCTTGTGGCAGTTTCCACCTCAGTTGCTCGGCAACTTCGTAGCCCATGGTTTTTTTGCCTTCGACGCGAAATGGTTCTTTCAGAGTCGAGACGTCGAACCAGCCTTCTTTTTCTTTCTGCTCATTCACCATGCGCGCGCAATCGCTGATCAGGCCATCAACTAGTATCACGTGCGCGCCGAAACTCTGGCATTCAACGCGATTCGCTAGCGGAACATCTTTCGGCATAAAAATATGCGCTTCCATACCAGCCGCAGCAGCGTAAGCTGCAAGGGCGCTGGCTGCATTTCCGGCGGATGGGGCTGCTAGTTTCTTCAATCCATAAGCTTTCGCCACGGTGACCGCTGCCGACATTCCCCGGGCTTTAAATGAGCCGGTGGGATTGAGGCCTTCGTCCTTAATCCAAACATTGGAAAATTCGCGGCTGGGAAGCATGGGAGTGAAACCTTCTCCCAGCGAAACGGGTTCAGTGTCAGGAAGTACGTCGGCATAACGCCACATGGTCGCGGTGCGTCCGGCAAGCGAAGCAGGGATAAAGCTTCGCTTTAAGGATGCAAGATCATAACGAACATAGAGAATGCCGCCATCTTTCGGACAAATTGTTTGAGGAACATCTGCGGAAAGGTGCGCACCACATTTGGTGCACTCAAGATAAGTGATCGAAGACATGTAGGGGAAAGTTTAGCATTGGCCCAGTGACGGCTGATCTTATCCCGGTAAGCTTCTCAACAGCCCATTCGCTTTTCTGAACCATGGTCTCTCCCTTCGCTTCAAATAGCCCGGCATGTTCTGCTTCTTTGCCAACAATTTTTTTGCCCACTCGCGGGCTTCGGCATCCCGCTTCTGCGCGATTAAAAAAAGCGCGTAGTTATAGTACGTTTCGGAAGACGTTGAGATCTTTGTGGCCTCTTTGAACAGTGCTTCCGCTTTGTCGGGCTGTCCTGTGTTTGCAAAGGCATGCGCCAATAGTCCCATCGCTCCATGAAAGTCGTATTGGGGTTCCGCAGAGACAACTCGCTCTAGATCCGGCACCGCAGCCGCAAAATCGTCCATGCGGATTTCGGCAATTCCACGGCGGTAAAATGGATCGATCGAATCGGTACGCGATGAAATTGCCTTGTCGAAGGCTTGCCGTGCGCGGGCGTACTTCCCTTCCTCCAGATACAAATCCGCCAGCTCTTCGTAATTTCCTGCTGAAGGATTGTCGAGAATTGCCGATTCCAGCTCGCGAATTCGCCGGCGACGCGGAAATACTTTGAATTCTTGCCGCAACAACCCGGCATCCGGAATGACTTCGGCAGCAAAGTAGATCAGTGCGCCTAAAGGGCCAAAAAAAATAATGATCCAGAGCCAATATTGGTCGGGGCGCCGGCGAATAAAGTGAAAAATCGCCAGCCCTTGCAGAATTAATCCCCAAGGGAAAAATAGAAATGTGAATGATCCCATGCGTGTTGGTAGATACGATGCGCAATATAACATGCGGCACGCACAGCGGGGAGTAGTGGCTCGATTATGTCGCAACGAACACGAATGAGTTGCGCCCTCGCGTACTTTGCGGAATTGTCTTAGGGAACTTTGCGGTTAAAGGTTTAAAGACTGTAACCGCCAAGAACACAAAGAAAAGCCGCAAAAAACGCAAAGCGGCTAGGCTTGTGTTTAGCGTATGGGAGTATTTTTCGGAAAATAGGACTGTCAATTTCAAGAGCTACTCACCAGGGTCATGCGATGCGAGTGACTCAGAGCAGATGCTAAAATTCATTAGTGACCTCTCCCATTCGTCTCCTTGCCACCGATATCGATGGTACCCTGCTCAACTCAGAATTTCGTATCTCAGATATTGATCTGGCCGCAATTCATCGAGCACATAAAGAAGGTATTGAGATCGTTCTCGTTACTGGGCGTCGTCATACTTTTGCTCTTCCTATCGCCCAGCTTTTAGGCTTTGATCTTTGGATTATCAGCTCGAATGGTGCCGTCACGCGGTCGCTATCTGGACAGACTTTTCATCGTGACATGCTTCCTGCTGAAACTTGCCGGAGACTTTGCGCGTCAATGCGAGAATTTCGTGGCAGCACGGTATTGACCTTCGATAAAGAAACTAAGGGAGCCATTGTCCTCGAACACATGCGCGAGCTGAACAATGTGATTCAGCGTTGGCTGGAGAAGAACCTGCAATTCATCGAGTTTGTCATTCCCATTGAAGAGTCATTAGTTACCGATCCGGTACAAGCTATGTTTTGCGGTTCCATTCCCCGCATGCAACAGGCTCTGGCAGCACTTGATTTATGTGGGCTGCAGAACCATATCACCGTGCTTAGAACCGAGTATCCGGAGCGGGATCTCTCGATTGTCGATATCCTCAACCAGGGATGCTCCAAAGGACATGCGCTTGAGCGTTGGGCTAAATACCGTGGAATCACCCCTGACGGGGTCATGGCCATCGGTGACAACTACAACGATATCGAAATGCTTGCGTTCGCCGGTAGGCCATTTATCATGGGAAATGCATCTGAGGAATTAAGAAATCGTGGCTGGGCGGTGACTCTGAACAACAACGAAAATGGAGTCGCAGCAGCAATTGAGCAAGTGATGGGGAGTCCGGTAAGCGCCACGATTGAAGCAATGTAGACGGCGGGGCTCGTCGCCCGTCCGCGAGAATTACGTAGGGACAGCAGGCCTCGACTGTCGTTTTCGAGAAGATGAAATTTTGCACCAAACTCGGATTGTTTATTGGAATCGTACTGGTTTCCATTGCGACCTTTGCGACCGATCTTGCTGTCCTGACGAATGGATACACCATTCGTCATGAGCGTCGCGAGATTGTAGGTGGTGCCACTCGTTTATACCTGGGAACAGATTCCAGCAGCTATGTTGATATTCCCACCAACGAAATTCAAAGCTTCGAAAAAGATCTAACACCTGTACGCGTTCCCGCCGCTGCTCCGAGTATTGTCCCGAAGAAGTCTCAACCTGTTCCGATTGCTGTTCAGCAGAAACTGCCTCCACTGCTCAAACCACAGGAAATTACGGACTTGGTGAACAGCGCGGGCGATCGGCATCATATTGATCCCGACTTCATCAACAGCGTTATTCATGCTGAAAGCGGATTTAACTCTCGCGCAGTTTCGTCAAAAGGCGCACAAGGGCTTATGCAGCTTATGCCCAACACGGCTTCAGGGCTTGGCGTAACCAATGCATTCGATGCTGGAGCAAATGTCGAGGGAGGCACGCGTTATTTACGGGAGTTGTTGGAGCGTTACAACTACGATGTAGTGAAGGCTCTCGCGGCATACAATGCCGGGCCGATGCGCGTGGATCATTATCACGGAGTCCCTCCGTATTATGAAACGCAAGCCTATATCGCGCGCATCATTAAAGATTTTAATCGCAAGAAACTAGCAGAAAGAAAAGCGGCGGCAAAAACAAAAATCACTCAAGTTAACCCTCGTACAGTGGCGGGCAAAACATCACCGCAGAATCAAGCAGTGCCCCCTTCCCTTGCTTTAAATAAATAAGCCCTATTCGCCCCCTACAAAGAATTCTTTCCCGCCCTTTAAATCCTGAGCCCTAACTAGTTTCTGCCTTCAAAGGAATCCATCATATAAAAGCAATTCAACATAGGCTGCCGACATCGAGGATTTTGCTATCGGCAAAAACGATTTGTATAGATTTGTATCTCGAAAACCCAAGCTGGCAGCGCACTCCCGCGATATGCAATTATTTTCAACTTTGAAAATTTCTACGCTTCTACCTTGACAGCGCTGATTGCGAGTGACACACTTCGCAACTAGCCTTTCCCCGAAGGCTGTGGCAGCAGGATATTTTCACCCTTTAAGGAGCTCCTAAGTATGTTCATTCCCAGGAGTCGATCGCGGATTGGTGCCTCAGCTGCCACTCTGCTTGCTGTTCTTACAGTTATGGTAGGGATAGGATTTTCTCAGCCGAAAAACAACGCAGCACAGCTTCTTTCCAAAGCGCAAAACCTTGGACCGGAAGATCAATCAAAACAAATTACAGTAACAGTTTGGTTGAAGGAGCATAACCAGGCGGCTCTCGACGCATTGGTGAAACAGATCTACACCAAAGGTTCACCAAACTATCATCACTTCTTAACACTCGAACAATATAATGCGAAGTTTGCGCCGAGTGCGCAAGAGGCAGCCACTGTTCGCGACTATTTGTCCGCTCACAATTTCAGAGTCACTTCGGTAGATAAGAATAATCACTATCTGGTGGCTGAGGGCCGCGTAGCCGACGCTCAAATTGCTTTCAACACTCAAATCAGCCGTTACAACATTAATGGACAGATTCACCGGATCAATACTTCTGCATATTCCATCAGTGGGCCAGCCGGCGCACTGGTAAAAGCAGTGCATGGACTTAATGATCTCGCATCTGTGCCGGCATCGGTTCGCCCGATAGATCCGGACACTAAAAAGCCATTTGCTCCGCAGCCACTTGCGGGTGCAGTGAAAGCAACTTCCGCAGTTGCCGGAAATCCATGCCTTCATGGCATCCAGACATTCAAATTTACGACTCCTGGCGGAGGGCCGATGGCAACCTATAGCGGCAATCGTTATGCCACCGATGCCACATATACCTGCCCCGGCTTTACTCCCGGAGAATTACAGGCGGCATATGGTCTAAATTCTCTGTACAAAAAGGGTTGGGATGGTACGGGTCAAACTGTCATCATCGTCGATGCATACGGCTCGCCCACCATCATGGACGACGCAAATACGTTCTCCTCTTTGTATGGTTTGCCAGCTCTCAATTCTTCGAATTTCACCATTGCCTACCCAGGTGGGCAACCCACAGTATTTAATTCCGGTTGGGCTGGCGAGACGACGCTGGACGTTGAATGGGTGCACTCTGTCGCTCCCGGCGCAAACATCATATTAGTTGTGACCCCTGATAACTACTCTCTGGATGTGGGTGTGTTCTGGGCAATCGACAATCCTTACGGCAGCACCCCACTGCTCGGAACATCTCTCTCGGCGAGCTGGTCAAACTCCGAGTTGTTGAATCTGCTCTTCGGTTATGAGGATGAACTCATCATCGAAAATGGCTACAACCAACTGGCGGCTGCCATTGGAATGTCGGCTAATTACGCTACAGGAGATGATGGCGATTTTGTTCAGGATTACTTCAACCTCTACGGCTTAGTTCTTCCCCCTAGCGTACAGATGCCGGCTTCTTCTCCGTATGCAACCGCAATCGGAGGCACCAGCCTTTTGGTAAATAACACTAACCACATTCAGTATCAAACTGGTTGGGGAAACAATGAAACCCGTCTTACCTTCCCGGCCCCGAATGCGCCGTATGATCCACCGCTTGAACTCGGATTTATTTACGGAGCCGGCGGCGGCACCAGCGCCTATTGGCCGAAGCCGTGGTACCAGAGCAGTTTGTCTGGCGACTTTCGCCAGATTCCTGACATCGGATATCTGGCTGATCCGTACACAGGCGTAAACATTGTCATCACACCAGATGGTGTTGTTGGCGATCCACAGTATTTCGAAGTGATTGGCGGTACCAGTCTCGCTACTCCAATGTTCTCGGGGCTGTGGGCAATTGCAAATCAAGCTGCCGGGACGGCCGCGCCTCTTGGCCAGGCTGCACCATATCTTTATTCTCTGCCAACAGGCGCAATCACGGATGTGTTAGCTGTCGACAATGGACATGATGTGAAGGGAAAAATTTATGCTCCTAAAACTCCTGTCTTGATCGAAAGCGCTGCCGACCTGGCCCAGCCGCTCGAGAACACGACCACGTTCTTGAGCGCGTTTTATCATGGCAGCTCAACCCGCTACTATGACCTGACGTTTGGAACCGACTCATCGCTTTTCACCGGCGTAGGCTGGGACAACGTGACTGGCCTCGGGACTCCGAACGGCTTGGCATTTATTCAGGGAGTTGTATCAGCAGCAACTGCACCTTAATCGATTCACTCCTGTAGCTTTTCAAGGGCCGCCAGAAATGGCGGCCTTTTTTTCTTGGTCCTGCGGAAGCATGCAAGGCCTGTTGCTTGCAGTTGAAGATTGCTCAATCAGCCGTGCTCCTCATTTTGAATCTTCGTGCTCCGCAAAAACATCTGAACCGCAATAAGTGAATTTTGTAATGAAGCTGCTAACATCGACAATAGCAGTTCGCAATTATTTCGAAGATTGATCCCGAAACAAAGGTATTTTCCCATGGCGAAACCCGTAATTCTGACAGTAGATGATGATCCCGATGTCTTACGTGCAATTGAACGAGATTTGCGCCAGCATTACAGTGACCGATACCGAATTTTACGAGCTGAGTCGGGGGTAGCGGCACTGGACTTATTACGGCGGTTGCAGCAACGTAACGATGCCGTGGCCTTATTGGTCGTAGATCATCGAATGCCGGAGATGAACGGTGTTGAAACATTAGTGGAGGCAATTAAGCTTTACCCCAACACCAAACGTGTACTGCTTACCGCGTATGCGGACACGGAAGCTGCGATCAAAGCGATTAACGCCGTCCAGTTGAATCACTACCTTCTTAAGCCTTGGGATCCGCCAGAGCAACATCTTTATCCTGTGTTGGATGATTTGTTAGACGATTGGTCCGCGGATTTTCATCCTCCTTTCGAGGGTGTGCGAGTGCTTGGCACACGTTGGTCTTCCAAGTCTTATGAGGTAAGAAACTTCTTGGCGCGCAACCAGGTGCCTTATCAATGGCTGGATGCAGATGCTGCCGATCGCGAGCCTGAAGTTAAACGGCTTATGGAAAGCCTACAGGGCGAGGATCTCAAGTTACCGTTGGTTTTATTTCCGGACGGAAGCCGCTTACCCGAGCCAACTTCGCAGCAGGTTGCCACAATGTTAGGGCTTCGCACGCGCGCTGGGCTCGAATTTTATGATCTCGCAATCCTCGGTGGTGGGCCAGCTGGATTGGCTGCAGCCGTTTATGGGGCGTCCGAAGGACTTAAAACGGTGATGGTCGAGCGTGAAGCGCCCGGTGGCCAAGCCGGCTTGAGCTCGCGTATCGAGAACTATTTGGGATTCCCTTCTGGATTGTCAGGTGCTGACTTGGCGCGCAGAGCCGTGGCGCAGGCACGCCGATTTGGAGTCGAGATTGTTTCCCCACAAGAAGCGACTGCGATTCGAGTAGAGGGTCCTTACCGCAACGTGCAACTTAGCGATGGAAACCAGCTTTCGTGTCACGCATTACTGCTCGCCATGGGAGTGCAGTGGAGGAAACTTGATGTGCCCGGCCTGGAGCGTTTACAAGGGGCGGGTGTATATTACGGCGGCGGCACGACCGAGGCAATCTCATGTCGCGGCGAAGACGTCTACATTATTGGCGGCGCGAACTCGGCTGGACAGGCAGCGATGTTCTTCTCAAGATATGCACAGCGAGTGGTAATGCTGGTACGCGGCGATTCGCTTGCGGCAACGATGTCGCAATATTTAATCGACCAAATTAAAGGTGTCGATAACATTCAGGTCGAATATCGCAGTCGCGTAATCGAAGTACATGGCGATGATCACTTGGAACAAATTTCCATTCAATGCGATCAGACTGGCGATATATCGAAGGTGCCTGCGGCCGCATTGTTTATCTTCATCGGTGCCGAGCCTCGAACAGGCTGGCTGGACGGAACCGTGGAACGCGATGCTCGCGGCTTTGTAATGACAGGGCCCGACCTGATGCGAGAGGGCAAACGCCCGAAAGGGTGGTCATTAGACCGCGATCCTGGATTGCTGGAAACTAACGTGCCCGGCATTTTCGCTGTAGGAGATGTCCGGCATGGTTCCATCAAGCGTGTGGCCTCCGGTGTGGGAGAAGGTTCGATTGCGATCCAATTCGTTCACCAATATCTGAGTAAGGTTTCATAATGCCTGACAGCGAAGTGGCGAAAACTGCAAGTAGTGCCGAGAGCGAGTCCTTGAAAGTCGCATTGCGGAAGATCCCGGTTTTTTCGGATCTTAGTGAAGAGCAGCTGGATTGGTTCGCCTCCAACTCGGAGGACATTCGGTTGGCTTCAGGAGAAGTTGCGATCAATGAGGGAGCGCCTGCCGATTCGCTGATCGTGATGCTTGAGGGCGAACTGCGCGGACGTCGCGATAGTGTAGGAGGCGACTCTACTACGTATGTAGCGCATGCCGGACAAGTAACCGGCATGTTGCCATTTTCACGAATGACATTTTTCCCGCTTTCGTTTCGCGCATTCGGCGCGACACGAATTGCTCGTCTGCATAAAGACCGCTTTCCAGAAATGCTGGAACGAATCCCGCAATTACTACAGCGGCTGGTGAACGTGTTATCCGATCGGATCCGAGCAGCCAGCAGTGCCGAACAACAGCGCGATAAGCTGACCGCGCTCGGAAAGCTCTCAGCGGGACTTGCACATGAGTTGAATAACCCTGCTTCTGCCGCGCGCCGGGCTGCCGAAGGCCTACGGCAATGCACACGCGACCTCCGCAAAGCTAACCTCAGGCTTGACGAAGTTGCGCTATCACTCGACCAACGTTCTTTCCTTGCGGAATTCGAGGATCGAGTAATCGAAAAGCTAACCTCGGCGCCCGCTTTGGATTCTCTCGTGCAAAGCGATCGGGAAGAGGAAACGACGACATGGCTGGAGCAGCACGGCATTACGGATGCTTCCAGATTCGCCGCAGGTCTGGTGGAAGCAAATGTAGAGAGAGCTGCGCTTGAACATCTCATCGAGAAATTCGACAAGCGAGTACTTCATGACGCGCTGACCCGCATCGTGGCAGCGGTGAGTGCGGAAAAGTTGACCCGGGAGATCGAATCTACGACGGGCCGCATCTCCGAACTGGTTCGCGCGGTCAAAGAATACTCCTACATGGACCAGTTACCGGAGCAGGAGATTGATATCCATCAAGGGATTGACAGTACCCTGACCATGCTAAAGTTCCGGCTGAAAAAAGGTGTTCATGTAACACGGGAATACGACAAAACGTTGCCGCGAATCTTTGCTCATGGAAGCGAGTTGAATCAGGTTTGGACCAACCTCATCGACAACGCGATTGATGCGATGGGCGGCAAAGGAGAGTTGCGCATTCGTACCTCCCGCGAACTGGACGCTCTGCTTGTCGAAATTACTGATAACGGTCCGGGTATTCCAGACAATGTGAAGGCTCATATTTTTGAACCATTCTTCACCACCAAAGGCGTCGGCGATGGTACCGGTCTTGGCCTGGACACTGTTTATCGCATAATCCGCAATCACCACGGAGAGATCACGTTTGAATCCAAGCCAGGTGAGACTTGCTTCCAAATACGAATTCCGCTACAGAAGACGAAGGGAGGAAATTAATGGCAGAGTGTACACATCTTGATCAAGTGAAGGACGTCAAGCCGCATACGAATGGTTGTGAAGAATGTTTAAAGATGGGCGACCGTTGGGTGCATCTTCGCTTATGTCTGAGTTGCGGCCACGTTGGCTGTTGCGACTCTTCCAAAAACAAACATGCCACAAAACATTTTCACACGACTAAACACCCGATCATGCGCTCCCACGAGCCAGGAGAAAACTGGGGCTGGTGTTACATCGATGAACTCGAATTGGATTTCGCCTGAGAGGACAATCCACAAAACGCGATTAGATTACAAACGATAGCGCAAGCACCAGTAATAGCGCCACCACGGAAATAATGGTTTCGCAAATCGACCAGGTTTTCATAGTTTCAGCAACACTCATATTGAAATATTCTTTGACGATCCAGAATCCCCCGTCGTTTACGTGCGAGAAAATCAGCGAACCGCCCCCGGTTGCAATCGTTAATAATTCAGGCCGGACTCCTGTCATGTGCATCGCAATCGGCGCAACGATTCCAGCTGCGGTAGTCATGGCCACTGTCGCCGACCCGGTCGCAAGACGTACCAAGGCAGCAACCAGCCAGGCTAGAACAATGATTGATATGTGAGCATGAAGCGCCACATCTACAATCGCTTGTGATGTGCCAGTGTCTTGCAGTATCCGGCCAAAGCCTCCACCCGCTCCTACAAGCAATGTAATAGTCGCAGTAGGCGCCAGACATTCATTCGTAAATTTCAATATCGTTTCGCTTGAGAATCCGCGCATTTTCCCGAAAGTGATGAAACTGGCGATCACGCCGATAAGCAACGCTACGTCAGCACCTCCAAGTAAATGCAACACATTGTTTACTGTGCTCTTGGGCACGGAAAAGCTGTCCGCCCAGCTGCCTATCAACATCAATACAACTGGGAGAAAAAGAGTCGCGAGCGTCATGCTAAAACTTGGCAAATCGCGTTTGGGAGTATCGTCGATGAATTGTTCGGCAATGGGATTATAAGCACTAAGCTGGACGTGAGGCGCGATCAACTTGGCATAGACTGGTCCAGCAATGATGGCTGTGGGAATGCCTATTAATAACGCATAGAAAATAGTTCTGCCAATATCGGCATTGTATGCAGTAACGGCTAGCATCGCTGCCGGATGCGGCGGCAAAAGCCCATGAACGACTGAGAGTCCTGCAACCATGGGCAGACCTACCAAAACGAGTGATGTGCCGGTGCGTCTGGCGACGTTAAACGCAATCGGAACTAACAGCACAAAACCCACTTCAAAAAAGACTGGCAAACCGACAAGGAATCCTATAATCACCATGGCCCACGGCAGTTTTTTTTCGCCGAAGAGTCCAATCAATGTTTGCGCAATGCGATCCGCTCCGCCTGATTCCGCCATCATTTTGCCTAGCATTGTTCCCAGCGCGATCACTATGGCAATGTGTCCTAGAGTATTGCCCACCCCAGTCTCAAAAGATTTGACGATGGCTAGAGCCGGCATGCCTGTGACAAGGGCTAAAGCAAGCGAAACGGTGAACAGTACGATGAAGGGATTCAGTTTGAAGCGCGCGATCAGTACCACCAACGCAATCACTGAACACAGCGCAGAAATCAGCAGGAAGGCGCCGTGGCTGTCGATTGGAGCGTGCATTTGTCGTTCTTAATAAAAACGAAATCGCCGGGTACGACAATATACGAATCAACTAGCCAGGCTGCTTGTAAGCGATACAGTCTATTTCCACTTTGCAATCAACTACCATACTGGAGACGACGCAAGCTCGTGCAGGCGGGTTTTCTCCGAAATACTCTCTAAATGCTTTGTTGAAAGATTGAAAGTCACGTGGATCGTCGAGCCAGACACCGCAGCGTACCACATGCTCGGAAGAGTACCCTGCTTCTTTTAGAATGGCCAAAAGATTTCGGATAGCCTGATGAGACTGCACGATGATGTTTCCTTCGACTACTTCGCCGTCAACCATGGGTACTTGGCCGGAAACATAAAGCCAGCCAGCGGCTTCCACTGCGCGAGCAAATGGCAACTGCTGACCACCAGTGCCTTTGCCGCCTTCTGCACCGTAACGTTTAATGCTCATCTCGCTCCTCTAATGACTATTGATTATGTGGCAGAAAGCGTCCTGCACGCTGGCCCGTTGATTCCTGATTCTGGTATGACAAAGTGCCGTTAACCCAAACTGCCTCAATGCCTTGCGACGCGCGGGTTGGATTGGCGAATGTCGCGGAATCAGATATCGTCTCGGCGTTAAACATGACTAAGTCAGCGCTATAGTTCTCGCGAATCAATCCGCGGCCTTTCAGACCAAAACGCTGCGCGGGTAGTCCCGTCATCTTCCGCACCGCTTCATTGAGTGAGAATAATCCTTGCTCACGGCTGTAATAACCGAGTACCCGTGGAAACGTGCCCCAAAGACGGGGATGCGGCAATGGATCATTAGGCAAGCCATCGGATCCAATCATAGTTCCCGGATGACGCAGTATCGCACGCATATCATCTTCCGAAATGCCGTGGTAAATTGCCCCAGCGGGCTGTAAGCGGCGAGCTGCTTCGATCTGAGTGACATTCCAGGCATGGGCAATCTGGGCAAGGTCCTGACCAGCCATCTCGGGATGTTGAGTGGACCAAGTGATCGTGATCGTAATCCGCTCATCGACTTGACGCAAATCAAGAGTGCTGGAGCTGGCGGCATATGGATAGCAGTCGAAACCTACTTCCTGTTGCGTGCGAGCCGTATCGAGCGATCGCAGCACTTCCCTGGCGCGTCCCCAGTTGTCGATCCCGGCACATTTCAAATGCGAAATGACCACAGGCGCTTCGGCATGCCGGCCAATCTTAAACGCTTCATTCATCGCATCTAGCACTTTGCCCGTCTCACTTCGCAAATGTGTGACGTAAATTGCACCCGCTTCGGCTAGAGGTTCGGCCAAAGCCATTACTTCTTCGGTGGAAGCTGAGTATGCCGACAGATATGCGAGTCCGCTGCTCAAACCCAGTGCCCCTTGATCGAGTGATTCCCGCAATTGAGTACGCATGCCGTCAATTTCCTTGGAAGTCGCAGTACGATCAAGCCGATCCATGTGATTGTTGCGTAGTGACGTATGCCCCACAAGTGCAGCCACGTTCACCGCAGGTCGCGCAGCGCGGATAGCCGCAATGTACGCAGCAAAAATGGGATAACAAAACGCGCCAGCATCACCCAGAAGATTCATGGGATCTGGCAGCTCCCCTGAAAGCCTTACGGGGGACGCGCTGATACCGCAGTTCCCGACAATTACCGTGGTGACACCTTGTGACAATTTCGGCAGCATCTCCGGATGATGAATTAAATAAAGATCATCGTGAGTGTGCACATCGATAAAACCGGGAGCTAATATCTTTCCGCTCCCATCCACGACCTGCGCTGCCGTGTAGTCGTCTAATTTCCCAATTGCTCCAATGCGATCGTTCACAATAGCCACGTCCGCATTCGTGGATTCGCCACCGCTGCCATCAATAACGATCACGTTGCGGATCAGTGTGTTGCAATGGAGCACATCCATCTCCTCAGGAATAACTCATCTACCATAGTTATTGCAATCGAGACATCGCACAGAATTCTATACACTTTAAGCGAGCACCTATTGGCAAAGGTAGCCATTCTACCGGAAGAACTTCGGGAATCTAGAGATGAATAACATAAATAATCAAAGCAAAAATACCATTGAAATATCCAGAACTGCTGAGCCAATCTCCGCACTCAACAAAGGTCTGGGCACAATTGATCGGGAACTTTCATCAACTGAAATTCCGGCGCTCGGGTGGCACTTGCTGCGCGAAGATCTGAGCCTGCCAACTGCTGTGCTCTACGAAGACAAACTGGCGCACAATTTGCGATGGATGCAGGAATTCGTCACAGTTTATGGCATGAAACTGGCACCACATGGCAAAACCACAATGGCGCCTACGCTATTCACCCGCCAACTAGAAGCGGGGTCATGGGGGATTACACTGGCGACCGCTCATCAAACTCAGGTTGCCTATGAGCATGGAGTGCGCCGCGTCCTGATGGCCAATCAATTAGTAGGCAAGCAAAACATGGCCATCATTGCGCGATTGCTTGAAGATCCAGAATTTGAATATTTTTGCCTGGTCGACTCTGCCGAGCAAGTGGAATCCTTAGGTCAATTTTTTCGGGACCGAGGCAAAAAACTGCAAGTCTTAATTGAAGTCGGCGTTGATGGCGGACGTACCGGTGTGCGCGATCAACAGCAACTATATACACTGCTAGCAAGCTTAACCCACTGGCGTGAGCACCTTCGTTTATGTGGTGTTGAAGTTTTCGAAGGAGTATTGAAAGACGAACTCTCCATTCGGCAACTTTTACAAAGAACCATCGAAGTTGCCCGTGAGTTAGCGCAGGGAGATTATTTTGATCGTACTCCCATCATTCTCTCCGGAGCTGGTTCCGCGTGGTACGACGTAGTCGCCGAAACTTTTTCGAAAACGGAAATCGGGAAACCGGTTGAAGTGATATTACGACCGGGATGCTATCTGACGCATGATGTTGGCGCCTATCGCACCGCACAACATCGGATTCAAAACCACAACCCAATTGCTCAACGCATGCATTCAAGCCTGCTGCCAGCGTTACAACTTTGGGCTTATGTACACTCGGTGCCAGAAAAAAATAAAGCTATTCTTGGGCTAGGCAAACGTGATGCAGCGTTCGATGCTGGATTACCGGTTCCCGCTTTGCATTACCGTCCCGGTAGTCCTTCCCCCGTTGCTACACCGATAGAATGGCAACTCACGAGCATGATGGACCAACACGCCTTTCTGCAAATCACCGAAGGGGACGACATCCGCGTCGGCGATATGATTGGTTTCGATATCTCTCACCCTTGTCTGACGTTCGACAAATGGCGTTATCTTTCGATCCTGGATTCAGAATATCGAGTCATCGATGTGGTGCAGACTTTCTTCTGAGCGAGTGATCAGTATCAATAAAGGCCACGTTCACTCGCTGAGACCCTCCACTTTGCCACGGAGTACGGTGACCGAGGCTTTGGGCAATGTAAAGCTGGCCTGCGAACCTCCTGGGAGAACCGTGGCGACTGGAGGTCCGTCCGGGTCGGCGTGGCTGTTTTGACCATCATTGATCCAGACGTACTGCTCACTGCCGAAGGTCGCCAACCGCACTGGTCCGGAAAAATACTTATTCTGTTTTTTGGAGTCGTTGAAGACTACTTGAATGTTGTGTGGGTTGTTCTCGTCGCGATTGACCAACATAATCGACCACTCTCCATCGGGACGATACACGGCATACGACGTGACCAGCGCATTCCCTTCGCTGTCTTTTATGTCATTCGAGGACGGAAACATACGGTGCACACCGGAGCGGTGTTGCACCCACTCCAGATTAATCATGTGCGCGGCGAAGTAAGGCGAAGTGTATCCCCTGATGTTGTAATAGTCATCTGCCACAAAGTTCGACCACGAGGCCCAACCGAGGCAACTGTCTTGTAGACCTTGGGGCTGGATTGGCGAGTGATAAAAAGCTGCGCCTCCGCCCTCAAAGAAAGATCCAACATTATCAGCCAGCCACAAGGCAGCAAAGATTGTTGTCATGGGCCCGGTAAGATTCGCTGCCAGGTGATTTTCCGTCACCATGAGCGGCACATCTTTGGGAACGCCATCCTCTCGCCACACTTGCAGGATGTGCTTCATCAATTGCGGCTCGGTGTACAGAGTCTTCCAAGTGATCGCGCAAGGTTCAAAGGGATAGTGTTCGAACGAGACGAAAGCAAGATCTCCGAGATGTCCGTGCGACTTTAAATAATCCACGAAGCGACCCATCCAGGAAGTGCGGCCCTGGGCGTCTGGCCAAACGTGAATGTCTTCGTTCACACCTTCAAATACCGGTCCACCCAGTTTGAGCTTGGGATCAATTTTATGGATTGCCGTCGCCCATTGAATGTATAAAGCCGCATAATCTTCCGGCATGGCACGCTTGCCATCTGGCTCTTCGCCCATCTCAACATATCCAAGATTGTAGTTTCGCTTTTCGACGTAGGCGATTTCCGCGGCGGCATCTTCGGGCGTTCCATAAAGCATCGTCACAGGAATCATCGCAGGGAGGTTGTTTGTGATTCCACTAGTGAAGAAAACATCGAAGCCGCTGTGCTGATAATTTCCAGTGGCGTCTACATCGCCAGCAGAATGCCATGGATCAATGGAGGAAGACGTGTAGGTGGTTGGTTTGTCAGTAAAGATCTTGTTGACCTCGACAAAAGCCCCGCTGCTGTCGATAGTGCCGGCGCGGATCTCCCGAATAGCGTATCCGACACAATTGCGAATGTCTTGTGCACCATGCTCGTCGCAGGTATTCGAGGATTCAGTCATCAGTACGCGAACAAATCGCGTCGAAATTGGTGCCTCGGCCAGCTTCAAAACCACTGTTCCACCGGACGCATTCTTGATTGTGCCAGACGAAAAACTTTTCCATTCGCCTTTAGGACCGTAATCAAAATCTAGGGCATCTTTTCCGACCCAGTACTCGACCTGATAAGTAGTGGCGTAAGGACTCGCCCATGCAATGCGAATGGCATCGACCGGCTTCTCAGCTTTCAGATCCACGACCACCCATTGCGGATGCAGCGAATCACTTTCGTTCGTAAATTTGCTGGTGAGGTAGGGATTGCTCTTCCAATAACTGAGATTAGGTCCTTGCAACGGAGTATCGCCGCTGGTGGAAAATCCGCGATGAGGCAACGCGTAAGAGAGGATGTAGCGCAAAGGCTCTTTTAATTCAGTGCTGCCGGTGAAATATCCACTCTTATTCGCGGCGTCGCTCCACGTTCCATTCTCCGTCCAATGCCAGGCAGCCATACGAAGCTCGCTATTATTTCGATACGTGATGGGCCCCCAACCCGCCGACAAAGCTTCTTGAACAATATGAGGAGAATAGACCTGGTCAATTCCTGAATGGGAGAGAACATCCATGGAACTACCGAGAGCGCTGTCAGGATTGAAGGAGTTGATGACGTGAGTGGGCATTGCATCGACATGGACTGTAGCGATTTGATTGGCTGAGTTGTCGGAAGTTACTTGCGCAAGACTATAACTCATCGTGAAAGAAACGGTTGCTACGGCAATCGTGATGCTGGCGAGCAGGTTGCGTAATATCATTCGCAAACTAAGTTCTTCCATATGAAATTGCTTCTCCAGGATTAGTTGCTATCTAAACACCCTGCATCTTTTTACAATAAAAATACGTGATCGACGGACGGCGTAGTCTAAAGGACTTTATCATTGTTGGAGTATTACAAAAGAAAGAAGTATCAATTCCACAGAGTGAAAATGTTCGTATATAGTTTGGTCTGTAAATTTAGCCACGACCAGGGGAGAGCGCTGTGCAACGAGTTGTGATAACTGGCATGGGAGTTGTGAGTCCGAATGGCGTGGGAAACACAGCTTTTTCCGAAGCTACCCTTGAAGGCCACAGTGGCGTAAGGCGTATCTCGCGATTCGATCCGGCTGAGATTCCGGTGCAAATTGCCGGCGAGGTTCGCGACTTCGACGAACTAGCGTGGGTTGAGAAAAAAGAACGCAAACACGTTTCTCGTGTGCTGCCTCTCGCTTTGGCTGCGGCTACCGAAGCATTAAATACGGCTGGCTTAGATATGGCTTCCCTGTCCATGAAAGAAAAACAGCGCTTCGGCGTGATTCTCGGCTCGGGTGGCGGCTCGCAGGAATTTACTGAAGAGCAATACAGATTATTTTTTCATCAGCAGTATTCAAAAATGAGTTTATTTTGCGTGCCCACTGGAGTAATGGGTACTCTCTCAAGTGAACTTAGCGTCCGATTTGGATTGCGGGGCACGAGCAACGTAATTACGACCGGCTGCACCTCTTCAACCGACGCTTTTGGATACTCCATGCGGCAAATCCAATCGGGACGGCTCGACATGGTATTGAGCGGCGGAGCCGATGCTCCGATCGCACTGGGGATAATCAAAGGATTCATCCTCATGAAGATTCTCACTGATTCCTGGAACGAAGAGCCTTCGCGGGGATCGCGTCCTTTCTCCGTTAATCGCGATGGATTTGTGGTAGCGGAAGGCGCGTGGATGTATGTCCTCGAAGAATACGAACATGCGCGGGCCCGCGGCGCAAAGATGCTGGCAGAAGTTGCGGGTTATGGATCTACATGCGAAGCGTTTCATCGGGTGCGGTTGCAGGAATGCGGCGAAGAGCCGGCACGGGCAATTAAATTAGCGATGAAGGCTGCGGGAATTACATCGCAGAATGTACAGTACGTGAACCTGCATGGAACTTCGACGCAGTTAAATGATCGCATCGAAACACGAGCACTGAAACTTGCCTTGGGAGAACATGCGAGAGAGGTGCCGATGTCGGCATTGAAGTCACAGATTGGGCATCCTCAGGGAGCTTGTGGCGCGGCGGGCGTCGCGGCAACGATTGTAGCCATGCAGAGCGGACAAATTCCCCCAACGATTAACCTGGAAACGCCTGATCCAGAATGTGATCTGGATTACGTTCCAGATGCAGGACGAAAGAAAACTATTGAGCATGCGATATGCAACTGCATTGCGTTCGGATCAAAGAATTCGGCGTTGGTATTAAGAAATTGCGCGTGAAGGATTGAACAAGAATGGACGATCTCAACACTACCGTGACATCTGGTTTGGCAAACCGCTTCTCGCTCTTGGCCAAGAAAGTTCACGAACTTGCAGAGCCTCTCACCGGCGAACAGTTCTGGCGCAAACCCTTTCCTTTCGGAAACAGCTTTGGCCATTTGGTTCTCCATCTCACTGGAAACTTGAACTACTACATAGGCGCGCAGATTGCCGAAACCGGATATGTGCGCGATCGCCCACGAGAGTTTGCCGAGACAGATCGGCCAAAGAAAGAGGAGATTCTGCAACGTTTCGATCAGGCCGTTGAAGTCGCCATGCGAACGGTTCGCGCACAGTCTGACACCGGCTGGTCGGCTTCGTACACCGCGGCCGGAGCCGAGCAAATCGGAAATCGGTTCAACATGGTTTTACAATGTGTGACTCACCTTGATCACCATGTCGGACAGATGATCTATTTGTCTTTCGAGTTAAAGCGGTGAGATCCGTATCGTTGAAACATCAACTCAACAAATGAAGTACGGTGCTTTCGACTTTGGGCCACGCCGTTGAATGGGGATCAATCAGGTCGAGGTGGTTTGCTGTCGAGATCTCTAGATAGTGCACGTCTTCCCCTTGCCTTTTTTTCTTCTCCGCATAACTTCGGCTTAGGGATGCTGGCACTGTATCGTCGGAAGCTCCATGAATGAGCCACTGAGTGGCGGAGGTCTTCAGCCGCATTGGATCAGCTTCGTGATAATGTTCAGGTACTTCTTTTGGCGTTCCACCAAGTAATTCAACTACTGCGTCGTTGCTTAAATGAAGTTCCCAAGCCTGCTGCAAGTCAACCACTCCTGCCAGAGAAACTGCTTTCTTCACTGAGGGCTCATGGCCGGCTAAGCACAATGCGAGTTGGCCTCCGGCGGAGTGTCCCATCACCAGGCTCCGGTCAACATCGAAGCCGTACTTCTTGGAGATCTGTGCAAGGAAGCGGTAGCCGCTGCGAATATCTTCAAACGTACCGGGCCATCCGCCTCCGTGATCACCCACGCGCCGGTATTCCAGGTTCCAGGTTACGAGCCCTTGGGCAGTGAGTGCGGCACAGAGATGTCCAAAATGTGCCAAAGTATATTTACTCCGCCAAAAGCCCCCATGAATGCTCATAACCACCGGGAACGGACCTTTGGTTTTGGGGACGCGAAGTTCGCCGAACTGATTTGGATCGGTTCCGTAAGCGATACGCGCGTCGGCGGGGGGTGGCGGAAGAGTCAGGATATCTTCAAAAGACATACGGATTGAGCAAACCAAACCATGCAGCTGGGTCAGGACAACAGTTGCTTATTGTTCCTTCAATTTTAATTTTGATTTGTTTTCTTCCAGGAATTCGCGGAGCTTTTCTCCAGCGTCGAGCAGCCTTGTCCATTGTTCGTAATAAAGCGTCACGGGAAAGCGGCCCAGTCCGTAAACACTGACTCCGCCCTTTTCACTCACGCGAAACTCTAAACTCCCGGTGCGCCTCGGGCCTTGCTTCTCCAGTTCGGCAAGACGCGCTTTTAGTTCCTCATAAGTAGGTTCGGCCATGTTTTACCCTCGATTATTAAAATGTCTCGATTATTCCAAGATGTCTCCATAATAGGAGGTTCTTGCGGTATTCGTCGAGTCCGGGCCAGATTGTTGCAGCCAGTTTTTGGGCAGACCCTCTATAATCTTAAAGAATCTTTTTACCCTCTTCCTATCTCTGATCTTTTTTATGGCTGAATCTTTGCGGCATTCCGCTCTGTTCACAGATCTGTATGAACTCACTATGGCTGCGGCCTACTTCGAAAATAATTTTCGCGGTCAGGCTAGTTTCGAATTGTTCGTGCGCTCGCTCCCGAAAGAACGCTCTTTTCTGCTCGCGGCAGGGCTGGATCAGACTCTCGAATATCTGGAGCAGATCCATTTCGAAAACGATGACATCGAGTATTTGCGGGCACAGCCGATCTTTTCGCACCTCAGCAATTCGTTCTTTGATTACCTGAAAGGCTTTCGTTTTTCTGGAGAAGTATGGGCTATTCCTGAGGGTACTCCAGTTTTTGGCGAAGAGCCCATCTTGCGCATTACTGCGCCAATTATTGAGGCTCAGATTGTTGAAACGTTCTTGCTTTCAACTATTACTTTTGAAACGCTGATTGCTTCAAAAGCTGCGCGAGTGGTCGCTGCTGCTCAAGGACGCGGCATAGTGGAGTTCGGTTCGCGGCGTGCGCATGGGCCTGAAGCCGGGGTGTTGGCTGCACGAGCGGCTTACATTGGGGGCTGTACCGGGACCTCAAACGTCGAGGCAGGACGGCGATTTGGAGTTCCTATCTATGGCACGCTGGCACATTCTTTCCTAATGGCTTATCAAGATGAAGAGAAGGGATTCCAGGATTTCGAAAAACTCTTCCCTGACCACGCTGTTCTGCTAATCGATACATACGACACACTGGATGCAATCGAAAAAATCGTACATGCCGGGCTGCGGCCGCGTGCAGTTCGTTTGGATAGTGGCGATCTTGGACAACTTTCAAAGCAGGTGCGGCGGCGGCTCGATCAAGTGGGGCTACGCGAAACTCGAATTTTTGCCAGCAGCGATTTAGATGAATTTGTCATTGCGGATCTTCTTGCCCAGGGCGCACCGATCGATAATTTTGGAGTCGGTAGCGCTTTGGCTACATCGAAAGATGCGCCCACTCTGGGCGGAGTTTACAAACTCGTAGATGTCGAAACCAATGAGGGCCCTTCCTATAGGGCGAAGTTCAGCGAAAACAAAGTCACTTATCCCGGTCGAAAGCAGATTTTTCGCATGCGGGATGAAAACGGAATTTACCAGGAAGACATCATCGCTTGCGCCGATGAAAATTGCGAAGACGAAAATCATGATGGCGAACCGCTGCTCAGCTGTGTGATGCGGCAGGGCAAACGGCTCGCAGCATCGCCCAGCCTGGATATAATTCGAGCCGTTGCAGAAAAAGAAATTGCGGACCTGCCTGAGGGTTTGCGCGACTTACGAATACCAGGCAAAGCTTATCCTGTACGCTTCAGCAGAAAATTGGAAATGCTCTTAGCCGAAGCGAAGCAACGTATGGGCGTAGTATAAAATAAAATTACTTCTTCTACCTGCCAGTTGCGGCGCCGCTTGTCCCCACATCTTCGAATGAAAAGGCGTTGGAAACATTGGCATATTCTTTGCCTGCCACTTCTACGTAAGGATAAACAAAATAATTCAAGGGATCGCCTTCCTGCCTGGGATTCAGGACTAGATCCCGCCCCATGGTGAACTGCACGCGATTATCGTCATGCGCCCCAAAGAAATAATCTTTCTTCACCGGATGTTTCCATGCTTCTGAAATATCAACCGGCACCCAGCCGTGATCGGGGTCAAAGAATTCTGCCCAGCAGTGGTACCCGGATATTTCGGCGGAGTGCTTATCATCTGGTAATGGGAAGCCGATTTCGAATCGTGCGGGAATTCCCTGCGACCGCGCCATAGCAATAAAAAGCGAATGGAAATCTGTGCAATTCCCTTTCTTTGCGCTACAGGCATAGAGCACGTCCCCGTGCCCCCAACCGGTACCGGTTTTGTCATACTTCATGTTGTCGAAAACATAATCGTAAATGGCCCGCGCTTTATCGACCGTCGTTGTCTTACCTTCTGTTGTGGTCGCTGCTAATTGCGCCGGAAGTCCGCTTGTAGGGACAAGTTTATCTGGGGCGAGATATTCTTTTCGTTCCCGGTCATTGAGCTTTACAGATTCAAGGTGCGGTGTGGCTACTCCGAGAGTTAGACGCTCATGACGTACTACATCGTAGGTCACATCGAAATGCAGTTCCGGTTGATTGGCCCTCGACATTTCCGCGTAGTACATTTCATTTCCGTAGCGGGATTCATGTGTCTTTTTCAGGTGGAGATCTCCGGAAGCAGAAACGACTTTGACTTCCTGAAACTGATCAGAGTGGGCTTGCGGTATCCAGATCCGAACTTTTTCGCCAGCGGGAATATTCTTTACGCTGAATGCATAGTGGAAGGTGAAATGACGCGATGATTGAGCAAAAGAGGTCAGGACGAGGGCAGAGAAAGATACCAGCAAGCATAGTGCTTTCCTAAACATCACAGTTCCCTTTCATGTTGGCTCACAATGACGAATGGAAACGGCACACGGGCGTTTGGGAGTAGAAGAGTCAAGTGAAGCCGCGTCGTTTGGGAAGAATTACCGGCATGGCTTTCGCCGAAGCCATATTGTAAATGATTTAATTGCGTCCTTAGCTACCCGTTACCACCTTCGGCTTCCAAAATATTTTCTAACGCCAATTGTGTTGTATCTTCCCCACGGACCGTTGGGACCGAGATCTGCTGGTCCCAGATTCCGGTCACGCGCACCTAGCCGGTCAAAGAGAAAGTGCTGCGTTACTCGAAACTCAAAACCTTTTCCCATGTAAATTCCCAATCCCCACGAATGTTCAATACCAATAGCATCGAAAGACCAAGTGTAAAGTGCCTGCGGCACATTCCTTCCGAACAAGAACGCCGGCTGCCCAAAAAGCATGAACCTGCGCAACTGGGTGCGGCCGAAGGGCCGGACTTCCAAATAACCCGATACCATGTAACGCGCGAACTCGCTGCATGGGGCATTGGCTCCGCCAAATGAGCGGGCACTGGCGTTGCACAAATTCGGATCGATTTCATTATGAGGAGGAGCCAGGTCGAACTCGCCATATCCCCAAAACATGTCATGCGGCAGGAACATGCGAGGACCGTCCTGTAATGCAGGATCTTGTGCCATCGCGACGCTTCCCAACCCCAGCGCCACAGCCAACCACAAAACAATAGAAAGCAACCGTTTCATAAGCCTCCACAGAATGTTGCTGAAATGAAAGTCGAAAGGCGGGGACATTCTACCCTGTTCCGCTCCCAAGGATTACGTAAACCAAGAGATTTGCCAGCACGCGTTCCTTTTAAGTCACAAGTCAGGAATCAGAGCAGTTGTTGATCAAAGGAATTCGAGTAGGATATGCTGGACCACAAACTGCGAGGCACAATGCAAGCTGCACGTTGGTCGATCGTTCGCTTCTATTTAGGTCTTGTGTTGGTGATTTTTATGGCTGATTCTGTCTTTGCCGCTTCTACGATCTACAACTTTAGTCTACCTTCCATCGACGGTAAGCCAATGCCTCTCTCCGATTTCAAGGGGAAAGTAATCTTGATGGTAAATGTCGCTAGCCAATGCGGCTACACGCCTCAATACACCGCTTTAGAAGCGCTGTATGAGAAATACAAGGACCAGGGATTTGTGATCGTTGGCTTTCCTGCCAATAACTTTGGCGCCCAAGAACCGGGCACAAATGAAGAGATCAAGACTTTCTGTTCACGAAAATATAGCGTGAAGTTTCCGCTTTATTCCAAAATTTCCGTGAAGGGCGCCGACCAGGCTCCGCTTTACCAATACCTCACACAACAGAAGAATCCGTCCATTGGCGGCGAGATCAAATGGAACTTCACAAAATTTCTAGTGGATCGCGAAGGTCATGTCGTCCAGCGCTTTGAACCGGCGGTCACTCCTGACTCAAATGATGTCGTCAACGCAGTCGAGAAGCTTCTGAAGCAATAGCGCCTTTGACAACTGCATCGGATTTTCGGTTTTGAGCTAAAATCTGCATGCTACACCACGTTTTTCACTCTACGAAAATTCATATGCAATGGTTTTATTCTCCCATTACTTGAATTGATATGCCGCTAAGTCCAGCAAATCCGGAAAAACGGTTTGGCGAGTGTCTTGCTCTTGGAAAGGTACAGGAGCGTGGGGAATGGGACAAGAGGTTTCCGTCTCGTATCAAGCTGTCAAGAGTAAAGTGTACAAGCTAATTGACGCTTTGGTAGAAGATGCCAAGTCCGAAGGCGACGTTCAGGAGTCCATGAAGCGGTGGTGGAAGCTTATTCACCCGGCTGATCGCCCAGTGGCTCGAAAGTATCTGCTGACGGTGCTGGCAAAATCGAATGCCACTCTTGAGGCTATTTCAGAGGGTCTCGTGCAATTTAAAGACTTTGAGTCGATTCGCGAGCCCTATGTGGAAAAAATTGCTAAACCACCAATTACAGCAAGTCACTCTCAACTAAGTAGCGTGTAACTCTTCTTTCTTACAAAATTTTCTTCTAAAGTCTTGGGCGAGAAAACCGTTTACGTTAACGTAAATCTCGCCCGCTCTCTTTTCTGCCGATCCTATTCCTACCCCAGCAAGTCGGTCCTTACTTTCGGTAAACTATCCCGCCCTTCATTACGAATGAAACTTTCTGCAAAACGCTGATGTCTTGGAGGGGATCACCACGTACCGCGATTACGTCGGCCAGGTAACCTGGCTTGAGAGCTCCGATTTGATCTTGCCATCCCAGCAACTTTGCTCCATTCAGCAAGTCTGCCTGTAAAGCAGCTAAAGGCGTCATTCCATATTTCACCATTAGGACCAGTTCCCTTGCCTGAGTTCCGTGGGGAAAAGGACCGACATCCGACCCTATTGCCATGGGTACGTTCGCGGCTAGCTGCTTATGGAACTCTTGCACATGGAAATCCTGTAAATCGCGTTCACGCTGGGCTTGTTGTGGAGAAGCGGCATGGTCGGCAAAATACTCGGATATCGTAAAAGTCGGCACGGCGAAGATTTGTTTTTCGCGCATCAGCCGCATCGTCTCGTCACTCAGGTGATAAGCGTGATCGATGGACACAACTCCTGCTTGAGCGGCATACAAAGTACCGGGCTCTCCGGTGGCATGCACGGCGACTCGTTTTCCGTTACGAGCTGCCTCTTGCACAGCCGCACTGAGCTCAGCTTCGGTGTACTGATAGGGTGTCGTAAAGTGGCCATTGTGCAATGAGTCCGGGCCGGTTTCGTAAATTTTGGTGAAATCAGCGCCTTCTTTTACTTGTTGACGAATCGCGGTTACCAATTCCACGGCGTTGTTTGCGTAAGTTGCATTGGAGAGGACGTGTTGCTCCGGGTTGAAACGGTTGGCATCCTCGTGCCCTCCGAGAATGTCAATGGCATTACCGCTTATGCGCATGCGCGGCCCGGGAATGAGCCCTCGGTCGATTGCGTTACGGACGGCAGTGTCGGCTGAACCCGCGCCTTCTGTTCCCATATCGCGTTCGGCGGTGAAGCCGGCCATGAGGTCGTCACGAGCGGCAAGTTCGGCAAGGATGGTGCGTTGTGGGACGGACTCCTCGACTGTTTGAAGATCTTCCGCGCCGGGATGAAGAAAGAGATGAACATGGGCGTCAATCAATCCGGGCAAGAGAGTCTGATCGCCAAGGTCGATGATCTCAACCCCGGCGGGATGGCTGACGGATGTACCAGCTTCGGCGATTCGTTCGCTCTCGACTAAAACTTCTCCGGGCTTCAGAACGCGTCCGCTTTCAATATCGAGCAGGTGCGCCGCATGTAAAACGATGGGATGCGCGGGCGTGGATGGAACTTGCGAAAAGGCGAAAGAAGCTAAAACGACACAATAGAGAACAGCCGAAGTCCATAAAGCCAAAGTTTTCATCGCAGGAATGGTACCAAATTCCTTAACTATGCGATAACCTGGGCTGGCTGAAGCTAACGCTTTTTCTTCGCCGTCTTTTTCCCGGCGGCCTTCGTAAGTTTTTTAGCCGGTTTGGGCGCTAATTTCTTCGCAGCCTTGTCCATCTTTTTTGGTTTGTCCGCCGGTTTTTCCTTCTCTGTTATTTGTTTCGTTTTACTGGCCGGCGCCGCTTCAACTTTGGCGGCAGGAACCGGTGGCGCCACTTCGACAGCTCCCTTTTTGCCTTTTTTCTTTTTGGCGGTTCCCGTGGCAGCTGTAGCTTGCGCTGCATCTTGTGCGGCAGCGGCCGCTGCTGCGGCTGCCTTCGCGGCTCGTCCCCGTTTCACAGGAGCCGGAGGAGGCGGCGGTGGTGGCGGCGGGGCCAAAGGCTTCAAAAACTTCATGATCTCCGTATGCGAACGCAGCTTGCCATCCAGCAACAGCATGAAAACTTCATGCGCGATCTTCGGGTATTCCGGCATCTGCGGAGTGATATGCAATTCGGTCATCTCCGCCAGCGGCACTTTCTGTTGTACTTGACGCCATTTGGTGAAGAAGTTCTTGATCTTCTGATCCACCGCTTGCTGCCGCACAGTAACGGCCAGGAATAGAATGTTTTCCGGACGCTCTTCCGACAACAACTTCCAGGTGCGCGAAGGCGTAGCCGCTTCTTTTCCGCTTAGCCTTTTCGAAAGATCTTTGGCTTCCTCTTCCAGATGCTTCCACGCATCGACCAAAGTCTTGCGCGGAATCAGCTTCCGCATGTCGGCGATGTCTTTATCCCCAAGCTTCGCAGTAAGAAAGTACAAAACCGCAGCCGAAGGATCGGGCGTATATCCCAATTCATTCATCTGCTGCCGCGTTTTGAGAAGATCGCTTAATCCGGCTGTATCAACCTTCGCCGCCGTCCAGTGCGGATTCAACACCTTCAGCCAATTTTCCTTTTCTAAAACTTTAATAATTTGGAGCGGATCGTCTTCATACGCGAGTTGTTCGATTTCGTATCCAATCGCGCGATTGCTGATGTATTCGATATAGTTATTTTCTTTCGCAGACTCGAACCGGGCCTGTGTCCGCTCCTCCAATACCCAACCAAACCGCGCTGCAAATCGGCTGGCACGAAGCAGCCGCGAAGGATCTTCCACAAATGCGTAATTGTGCAATATCCGCAAAACTTTGTTCTCGATATCGGCTGCGCCATTAAACGGATCCATCAGAAGTCCGCGCGAGCCTGGATTCAGAGACAGCGCCATCGCATTGATGGTGAAATCCCGGCGCTTCAAATCTTCAATAATTGTTGCTGGCGTGACCGTCGGCGCCTTGCCAACTTTTTCGTAACGTTCGGTGCGCGCGGCGCTGATTTCCGCCCGAACATTACCGGGCAGCGTAAGGTAAAGAACTTTGAGATCGTCTTCCGTGCCGGAGACGACGGCTCCCGCGCGTTCAAGTTCCTTTTGCAATTTGAGCGGATTGCCCTGTACGGTAAAATCAAGATCGCGGATAGAAAAACCGCTGATAATATCGCGGACCGCGCCGCCGGTCAGATAGATGTTCATCCCCGCCGCACGCGCGATGTCCTGTACCAAGGTCACACCACGCTGCTGGTCCGGGGTAAGCCGGATCTCCATTGTGTAAATGTAATCAGCCATGCTTGTTTACGAGTACCGGACTGCCAATTCTTCTAAGCTATAAGGACGAAATATTTTTCGCTGTACCCTGTCCAGCTCGCGCCGCAGTCTTGCACCCTCACTCTAACCTCTTCTTTCTTAGATAGTTAGAAGCCACACAATGGTATTGACGAACTAGAGAAAATACCACATGGTTGACAATTTGGCTACTACTTACGTGATACCCCTTCGTTTTCGCAAGAAAGATGCGAGAATCGGCTTAGCTGAGATGCGAAAATTGCGCGCCGCAAAGTATTTAGCCCAATAGCATGTCCTCCACTCATAAGAAAGTAATTGTCCGGAAAATGGACCGTGACACCCTTAACGGCTACGTCAGCCCGTCTAATTTCGTCAATGAAGGTAAGTTGGAGCTGCTCAATACCGCCGGTACGGTAGTCGCAATCGAATTAAAGGACATCAAGGGAGTCTATTTTGTCCGGGATTTCGCCGACACGGAAGCGCTTCCTCGCAAGACTTTTACCAGCCGCCCTCGCACTGAAGGCCTCTGGGTGCGCTTGCGCTTCAAAGACGGCGAGATCACTGAGGCCATGATGCCAAATGATCTCAGCCTCACCACGCCAGAGGGATTTCTGGTCAACCCGCCGGACCTGCGTTCGAACACGCAAAGAATCTTCGTCCCGCGAACCGCGTTGGAATCGTTGACAGTGCTGGCAGTAATAGGAGCCGCGAAACGTCCGCGTAGAGGCGAGTTGGATATAAGACAGGTACCAATGTTTGGAGAGCAGTAGCCAGTTACCATCAATTCGCGCCTCTTTTGCGAATAGAGTGGATGTCATGCAGCCAGCACCCAACTCTTGCGCAACATGCCTCGCGCCCATACTCACGTAGGGACAGCCGCCCTCGGCTGTCCAGCCGAGCAAACCCTCGGCAAATTTGGAGTCACCTTCGCTTCTTGTCACCCTGAGCGAAGCCGAAGGGCCTCTATCGTGAAACAACTCTTCTCATTAACGAAAGTGTGTGGGGCGGACACTCTTGTCCGCCGCTTTGTCTTTAATCGGAAAGAATAACGGGCGTCTAGCGTGCAGAACCGTGGAAGGGCGCGGCTTCAGCCGTGCCACAAACCACATCGCAAATTCCACGCGTACCGCAGCACGGAGAACTTCGGGATCTCATGTTAGTGATACCGGACGGATTCGAAACTAGATTGCCACATGAACTCCGCTGGGAACTGCTTTTCCCCATTGAAAGTAGGTGCCGATGTTTGAAGCAGTAGGTATCGGTTCAGCACTGCGGTACCTATCTTGAGGCAGGTAATCTTTCCTTACCATCTTTTCTCCGCCATAATCACGCCATGCTTTCGACGGTGCTGGCAGACCTGGTCTTTGCCATTCGTCAATTTCGCCGCAGTCCAGGCTTCACCGTCACGGTCGTACTAACGCTGGCCTTAGGTATTGGAGCGACTACAGCAATATTCAGCTTAGTCGATGGCGTTCTTTTGCGGCCTCTGCGATTTCGACAGCCTGAGCGGCTGGTTGCAATTGACACTCTTGAGTTCCCACCTGGAGTTACTCCGACGAATATCGGGGCTGCTGATTATCGTAGAACCTCCTATCCGGATTTATTTGATTGGCGAACGCAAAGCCGTACCTTTGAGTCTCTCGCTTCTTGTGATCCTACTTCTCGCCTGTTCAGCAAACCGGATGGTACAGGTTCGCGCGTGTTGAGTGGCGCGCGCATTTCTGCAAATTTGTTTTCCATGCTCGGCGTAAGCCCAATGCTCGGACGCAATTTCAGAGACGAGGAGGAATTAGCCGGACACCGGGTGGTCATTCTCAGTCACGAACTTTGGATATCGGATTTTGGCGCCTCGCCCGATGTGCTCGGCCAGACAGTAAAAATCAGCGATGAATTGCACACCATCGTCGGCGTGATGCCGGCCAATTTTCATTACCCTATCAGTCAACCAGCTTATTTTTGGGCAACATTCGCGGTAGACAATGAGGGGGCCGAACCAACGACATCGCTTCGTGATGAAGAACGGCTATCCGTTGTAGGACGCCTCAAGCCCGGAGTGAAGATTGAACAAGCCCTGGCCGATCTGAACACGGTTCAATCTGGCCTCGCCCAGCGGTATTCCGAAGATCGCCATAAACTCGCCGTTTCAGTCTTGCCATTGCTTGATGAAACAGTTTCGGAAGTGCGCTCTGCTCTATGGCTCTTGTTGGCTGCGGTCACAGCAGTCTTGATTATCGGTTGCGCCAATGTCGCCGGATTACTTCTAGCTCGCGCCAATACACGGAGCCAAGAGATGGCCGTGCGGCAAGCTTTGGGAGCAAGCCGATCACGAATTCTGCGGCAATTATTGCTGGAGGCTTTGCTCCTTGCAGCGGCTGCTGGAATCG
Organism: Terriglobales bacterium; assembly: GCA_035651835.1. Classification (GTDB taxonomy): domain Bacteria; phylum Acidobacteriota; class Terriglobia; order Terriglobales; family Acidobacteriaceae; genus JAOAPG01. Next base: position 23,695 of record DASRFC010000031.1, on the reverse strand, counting down.
CTGGGATAGCGACGGCATTCGTTTTGATACGCGTGGGACTTAGCTTTGTTCCAAATGACCTGCCACGGCTCGCCGAGATTAGCATCGACCCGCGGGTGCTGGCATTCGCAGTCTTCGTTTCAATCCTGACTGCGCTGCTCTTCGGCTTACTACCGGCCTGGAAGATGTCGCAACTCGATCCCTCGGTTGCCCTAAAAGAGGGCGGGCCCGCTGTTACAACCGGAAGGAGGCGCAATCGCCTCCATCACACATTGGTTGTCGCGGAAACCGCTCTTGGGTTTACCTTGCTGATCGGCTCGGGGTTGCTCATCCGAAGCATGCAGAATGTCCTTCATATCGACCCTGGATTTGACACGAAGCATACTGTAGCTTTCGACATTGCCTTAACCGCTAAACGATATCCCGATCCCAGCAAAGTGCCGTTTTTCGATAAACTTCTTCCTCAACTTGCGGCACTCTCTGGGGTCGAGAAAGCCAGTGGCGGCCACCCATTGCCACTTCAATGGCCGAACAATGCCGCTTTCACAATTCCCGGCCATCTGAACTCACCGGATGATTTGCCAAGCGCTGTTGCAACGGCGGTTGCGCCCGACTACTTTGAAGCACTCTCCATCCCACTGGTTCGCGGACGTACCTTCGTGGCACACGACAATGATTCGAAATCGCATGCAGTGGCAATGATCAATCAGAGCTTCGCGCGCAAATACTTTCCCGGCGAGGATCCGATCGGTCGCTACCTTATGCCTCAGCCTGAGCACATTGGCGAAGCAGTCATTGGGCGCCAGATCATTGGGATTGTTGGTGATACTAGGATGTCGGATATAACTGATCCGTACCAGCCGCAATTCTTCCTGCCCTACGCGCAAGACCCTAGTCACCAGCGTCCGCTTGTCGTGCTAAAAGTCGCGGGCGATCCCGCCAGTTATGAGAATGCAGTTCGCAGGGTCGTTGCAAACATTGATAAAGACGCTCCTGTCTTCCGATACCGCACTTTTGCCGATGACATCAAACTGCAAGCTGCTCAACAGCGTTTTGAAGCTGTGCTGCTTTCCGGATTTGCCTCGATTGCTTTGCTCCTCTCTGCAGTTGGGCTATATGCTGTGCTCTCCTACATCGTTGCAGAAAGAACTCGCGAACTTGGCTTGAGGATGGCCCTGGGAGCCTCGCGATCCGATGTGTTGCGACTCGTACTCCAGCGTGGGTTATCGCTCGCGTGCGTCGGAATCGTTATCGGCGCGCTAACATCGTTCCTCGGGACTCGTCTTATTGCAGATACGCTTTTTAATGTCGAACCCACGGATCACGCCATATTTTCGACTGTGGCACTCGTATTTATGTTTGTGTCGGTCGCGGCCACGCTTATCCCAGCGGTCAGAGCTGCGAATGTAGATCCCATACGCACACTTCGTGAGCATTAGTTATCTCAGGTGCCGCTCTTCCGCCAACTACTACTGCTTTAACCACCATCACACAATTCCGTACGTATACTTTTGTCGATTAGAATGCTTTTACTAAAACGCCTCTAAAGATGCCATATCAAGTTAAGATGATGTCCTCCGCCCTGAGTTGAACCTCATCGGCAAAACCGTAGTTTTTCTAAGGTGCGCTGAGGAGAAAATTGATCCAGTAGTCAACTTACCTAGTTTTTCACTACTCGAAGAAATGACCTTTCTTACGCGATCCATCTGATACTCACCCCTCTGCTCACCAGAGCAATTTGGAGAAGCGTCACCGAGTCAATTCAATCTGTGGAGTACGCAACATGAAGTCCGTACGAGTAAGTTTTCTTCTACTGTCGCTTTTGTGCTTTGGTGCTATTTTTACCTTTGCTACTGATTGCCACACTGGCAGCGACATAACCGTTACTCTCACCTCCCCCTCGGGCTCCGGTACCTATGCCACTCCTGCACGCTTCACCGCAACTGCACATTCCTCTAAAACCATCACTGGATATGTTGTCTACACAAATGCAAGTGGTAATTATGTCGACACTTATCAGAATGGCAATTCGACACTGGATGCGTGGGTCGTCCTGCCGCTCACCTCGTCTGGTGGATCCAAGGCACAAAGTGTTTTTGTGCGCGCATGGAACTCCTCCGGATTCTGCGGCGACAGTTCAACTTTGGCGATTACAGCTTCGGGCACTCATGTCCCAACTCCGCTAGCCGGGAATCACGCCTTTAGTAATGGCGATGACAATCCTTCTGGATGGGGTGATTGCGGCACTACAAGTTGCGCGGGCGGAAAGAATCCTGCCACCGTCAGCATGGCCTTCGGTCAGAGCCCAACCAGAGATGGCAATGGCAGCGCCTTGTTTTCAGTGACTGGACCAAACGATGCCAATGGCCTTTTTTATTACAAGGTCGGCGCTCAAGATTCCTATAGCAATTTCTTATGGGATTTCTGGTTCCAGGTCTCCAGCAACACCACCACAGATGCCCAGGCCACTGAGTTCGATCTATTTCAGTCGATCAGCGGCAAGGAATATATGATCGGAACCCAATGCAATTACGCAACTGGAGTATGGCAAGCATGGGATGCCACTGGGGGCAAGTGGGTAGACGCAATTCCCAATACGTCAACCGATGCAAGCCCAACTGGCAGCCCCATAACTTGCTCGAAATTTTCTCCGGGGTCATGGCATCACCTGCAATATTTCCTTCAGAGAACCTATGGCGGACGAATTGTCTATGGCAACGTGACCGTTGACGGAGTTACTACCCAATGGAATATCTCGGCGCCATCGAACTCAACTACATGGGCCGATGTACTGGGATATCAGCATCAGCTCGATACCAATTCTGCATTCACAGGTACTACTACACTGCAAGAATGGGTCGATGAGGATAATATGACAGCCTGGCCGCAAGACTGACCTCATCTCAACTTACAGCACTGTAATTAGCGTTCCCGGCGGTCACTCAATTTGCGAACCTGCAAGGATGAGTGATCGCTCGGAGCGGATCGATCCGCTGATATCTAACATCGGCTATAGATGACAGCTTCGCTTCTATGTAGCTGCAATCTTTTGCTCTCGGAAACGTTCGCCACAATACGAGTGACTTTCGTAACCGCTTCCGCTTAATTTCTGGTATTCTCATTTTCATTTTTGTAAGTACCGCCAGCTCAGCAATTTATAGCCTTTTTAGTAACTTCATATATCGACGGCATGCATTCTGTCGGGAACGTGTGTTTCGGACGTGGAAGTGCACCGGAAGCATAGGCCCGAGCAGTTTTTCGCGGTAAATCGCAGGTACCTTTGGAGGGATTCAGTGGCGAGCAAGTCCAGAATTTTCTTTTTAATTGCCCTGTCGCTTATTGGGCTTGCAGTCTCTTCGCCTGCCCAGCAATTCTATGCCACAGGAGAAGCCGCCGGGCAAATCGATCTTGTCGATCTTCCGAACAAAACCGTAACCCCCATTTACACCGCCGGCGGAGAACCGGACAGCATTCTCATTAATTCGCAGGGGCAACTTATTTACGATTTATCGCACGATGGAATTCTCGCGCTCTACGATCCCGCCACAAAAATTAACACAGTTTTATATACCGGTCTGAAGAGCCCGCGCGACTTGGTTTTTGATGTTCCCACCGCATGTAATCCGAACGCGAACGCCAACACCATGTTGCTCTCCGAGTATTCAATCGGACAGATTATCCGTTACGACTTCACCACCGGATCCGTTACCAAGCTCGGCGCACAGCTCGGATCCCCCACAACTGGCTTCTCGGTTGACGGATTAGCCTACGATCTGCAAGGCAATTTATTTGCCGTGGCAAATCACAACACCGTAGTTCAGCTTGATCCCTGCACCGGAAGCATTCTTAAGACGCTGGTCCTCGAACCGCACTACAAAGTTAATGGCGGCGACGGAATGGTCTTCGATCCCTACAGCGGCCAGCTTTGGATCAGTCATGACGGAACCGACAATGCAAATGGACTAATCGAAGTCCCGACCGATCTCTCTTCATTTGCGCTCTTTCAGACCGGGCAAATCGCGGTTCCTGATGGCATTGTTTCGGATGGCAAAGGCAATCTCTACATTGGCGCAGGACTCCAGCGCCTGATGGTTTACAACATTCCGACCGACACCCTTGCGCAGCCACAAGCCAATGCATTGGTCGTTCCAGGTATCGATTCGCTCGCTTTGATTCCGGCAAATTCTACTTCGACTGCAATCACTGCTTCTCCGAATCCGTCCGCCGCAGGCCAACCTGTCACCCTGACTGCAACAATTACGCCAGCACCGACTGGTCAGCCGCTCGGGAACATCGTTTTCTATAACGGCTCTATTTTCCTGAATACGGCTACTATCAATGCGTCAGGCGTAGCCACATTTACAACCAGCAGTCTTCCCGCCGGAACTGACAGCCTCACAGCCGTCTACTCGGGCAATCTCGATTTCGCCGGATCGAAATCGACTCCCGTCGTAGAAACCATTACAGGTTTGACAGCAACATCAACGCTGCTCACAGCGTCTCCTAATCCGTCCCTCACTGGCCAGGCGGTCACATTAACAGCAACCGTGACTCCAACTCCGACGGGCGCACCGCTTGGAACAGTTAAGTTTTATTTGGGTACGACATTACTCGACACGCAGCCGATCAATTCGTCAGGTATCGCAACTTCTGCGACGAGCGCTCTGCCCGTGGGATCCGATAGCGTAACCGCGGTATATTCCGGCAACGCCGCTTTCGCGACCTCAACCTCAGCACCCGTAACCGAGGTAGTCACGAGCGTTGTCACTGCCACAGCATTATCCGCGTCCCCGAATCCCTCCGGTGTAGGACAATCGGTCACATTGACGGCAACGATCTCGCCAATACCTACAGGCGCGCAACTCGGAACGGTTACTTTTTTTGAAGGCACAACTGTTTTAAACATAGCGAACGTCAATTCTTCCGGCATCGCCACGTTCATAACGACTACTCTTGCGTTGGGATCGAATACCCTTACTGCCACTTACTCGGGCAACGGCGCGTTCGCGGCCTCCACATCAAGCCCGCTGACAGTGACCGTCGGCAATTCCGCCACTTTCACGGTTGCAGGTCCGCAAAATACGATCACCATGACCGGCGGCAACTCCGAGAACCTGACAATTACGGTCGCTGCCGCGGGCGGAGACTATGAAGGCACGGTAACGATGTCTGCATCTGGACTCCCATCCGACGCAACCGTGACCTTCAAGCCTGCTACGGTCACGCCGAAAGGTTCATCGGCAAAAACCACAATGACGATTCAAACCACCGCGCAGGATGCGGCAGTTCCGGCAAAACAGAAATCCGGAATTCTGTTCGCTTCACTCTTCTTGGTGGCGGGATTCTGTCTGGTAAGTGGCAAAAACAGAAGCTTGGGCAAGTCGCTCCCGGTTCTTCTCGCATTCACACTATTGGCCGGAGGTACGCTTTCCATGATCGGCTGTGGAGGAGGATCGTCATCTTCGGGATCCACAGGACAGCCTCAGGGCCAAAGCAAAACTTATACAGTCACCGTGAGCGGGACTGATGGAACTGCGAGTGCCTCAAGCACCTTCACTCTTGTGGTGAAGTAGTGCTAACCACATCAATCCATGTGTCCCTGGCGCTCCACTGCCCAGATATCTTCCGGCTTTTGCTCAAACGGATACACATGCACCATCCAACCGAAGACCTGCGGCATGAACGTCCCACCCGCAGCGCTGCAATCCGCTGCGGTTGTGATCGAACCTCGTAGCCCAAACTTTGGGTGCGGATTTAAATAATCGGATTTTTGATCGTCCGGTGCCTTGCAGAAATTAACATGAGCATGCCATTGTGCGATGCTCAACGGCACTCTCTCATTCAAATCTTCTTCGCTTGCATTCTTGCGCGCTGTATACATCACCCCTACAAGTTTGTACCCGTCCCCCTGCTTTTCATAAAGCAGCGACGTCGGATGCTCGGGATCAAACTGAAATGCCGCCGCAAAGCCATATTTGTAGTTGGTAAAGTGATACTGCTTCTGCGGTATCTCAGGATGAAATATCTTGAAACCATCGGCAAGCGCGACTTTATAGTCTTTGTAATTCTCGGCTGCTTTGCGCGCAGCTTTCACTACCTGATCGGCTTTCTCCTGATCGCCCGGCTTCGGGTCGCGCAACGCGGTCATCTTCATGTGCGGCCCCATGTCCATGTGATGGCCTTCCATGGATTTCATAGCCGGGTCGCCGTTCTCGCCCATGCCCGGCATCTCATGGCCACTGCTCTGGCTTTTCGCTTCGCTTGCTGATGAAGAAGACATGTTCATGCCAGGCATGTCGTTGGAACTGGGCTGCGGATTCTGCGCCTGCGCCCAGAGCGAAAAAAAATAGGACGAGCCGATTAGCAATGCCGCAAAAACAAACAGAAGAAGTGAACGCTTTTGCATGAGAATACCCCGTTTGAATCTAACTATATCAACCCTGAATCCGGCGGCGTGTTTCTAAATAAGTACCTGGGAACTCGCGCTCGATCTGTACGGTGACAACTTCCCCTATGCTTACGTATGGACAGCCGCCCTCGGCTGTCCAGCCGAGCAAAACTCGGCACCTCCGGTCTCGCATCAAGTCGTCAAAGGGCTTCAGCCTTACCGCTAGCACACCGATTCGATCTGTCCTGCAGAGCCTACAGCTATTAATCCTACGTTTCAGCCTAAAACTGACTTGCTCTCGGGGTAGGCTGCATCGCAAGCTAGAAAGGTCCGATTGCCTTCCGAATGCGACAAACCGTAAATTGGCAACAGTAACTGCCGCGGAAGTACAATCTGCACCGATAGAGGTGTTCCATGATGGTGCTGTTAGCGCTGCCCACTTACCCGGTGTTACCGCCCTACATTTCCCGTCCGTCATCCAAGACCAGCCCAGCCGAGCCGGAGTCATGTAGCAAATCTGTCGAGGATAAGTCCACATGTGTGGGTTCGGTAGTTAGGAAATTTTTTTCACTGAGAAAAGGCCAAACTGTTTGAGTTGTGGAGCGGAGCGATTTTGGTTGCAATAGCTTGGTAATTTGTGTACTCTTCCCGCGCGAGTTGCTGGCAAATGATTACAATTATTACTCGCTACGCCGTTGCGCTATTAGGACTGACGCTCCTCTACCTCGCATTTTTTATTACTATGGATGAGCAAGGGAAAATAGGTAACAGGCTAGAGGAATTGTGGAAGCGAGTCCGAAAATTTCAGTCAGTAGCTATGAGTTGGCAGGCTGCTTTTCTGCAAACTATCGCAGAAGTTTTTCAGTCCGCAATAAAATCGTCGTTCGGGAGCGAGCTATTTTCGCTGCGATACGTAGCGGTAGCCGCTGCCTTGTGTGCCCTTCCAAATATCCTCTTCTTCCTCTTCGAGCCCGCTAACCTTTTCGTCAAAATCCTGCTCGTGGTGTGGATGATAACTGTCGCACTTAAAGCAAGTGAAGAACCGACAGTGGGCGGCATCTTCGCAACATTCTTGCTGTCTCTCTGTCCTACGTTCTATAGGGCGTGGAGCCGTGGGCTCTTTGATTTTCCGGCGACAGAGCGGGCGCAGGCCTTAAAAGAAATGTCAACAATTCTGGCCCAGAGTGTTCTATTGCCCGTGTTGGTAGCATTTATCGTCGGGGTGTTGGGAGTCATATTGTTCATTGCTCTCAACAACGTTCTACTCCGGCACAGTTCAGTCGCGAGTGGCTCGCCATTCATGCTGCTTCTCGTTCTCGTTGCAAACATTGTATTGGCCGCTATTTATTTGGCCCCATTGCTTGGACCCGATTTACTTCTTTGGCAGGCATTCGATTCCATCAATAGTTCTTCCAACAACACGCCTCTTATCATGAAATTAATGGTGATTAACCCGGATCATCCGTTCTGGTTCGAGGTGTGGACAGGGATAAAGTTTCTGTCTGTGCTGGTTGTATTGCCCGCTCTCAGTGCATTGCTCATCATCCTGCTGATCGTGACGATGTTGCTGCACCGTTTAATTTGGCCCTTCATTTGGAGACCGTTGTACGCGGCCCACTACCACAGGCTGCTCCGGCAACACAAGCTGCTAGGCTCAATTGGCGCATATTGCTTGGTAATAGCGTGGCCGAATGGAGCGCTTACCAAGTTCCTGCAATTACTTCTTCCGCTAGGTAAATGAGCAGCTTATCGTGGAGTTGTCATCGCAGAAAGCGTCTCGCCTAGCGACCGGACCCCGGTACACCAGGTTCACGCGCCCGTCGTTGGCGCTAACCCTGCGACCAAAAGAATCCTCGCAGGGCTGTATGGGCCATTCAACCCTGCTTTTGGCCCGACCGGGACAGTTCCCGTTTCTTTCCTTCCATCATAACTCGTCGTAATATCCGGTTCATTCGTGTCTGGTATCCCGGCCCTCGCGATTTGAACCAGTCCACCACTTCACAGTCCACGCGCAATGAGATTCTTTGCTTCCGTGGACGATCCCAACGCGCCTCCGCCACCGCCTCCTCCGTCAGCCCAAACAGATCATCCTCAATCGACGCATGCAGCCGTGCAATACGTCGTGACTGCGGTTCCTTCCGTTTTGTTTTCTTGCTTTTAGCTGTCATGGCGCTATTGTATGCCCGTTCGTGCCATGACGTTATGTTCCCGTAGGAACACTTGGCTGACAGCTCAGCGCGGCTAAACATTGATCAGATTAGAGGAGGGAGGGGGTGCTGTTCACGGATGATTGCAGCCCGCATTTACAATCATTTCTGCCATGAAACTTTCAGAGATTGCTTCCACCCTTGGTGCTAGGCTAGACGACTCTTCCTCAGACACCGAAATTTCCGGCGTTGCCGGAATCGAAGAAGCCGGCCCCGGACAGATCACCTTCATCGTGAATCCGAAGTACGCCCCAATTGTTCGGACGACCAAAGCTTCAGCCGTCATCGTCTCCGAAAACTTCCCTGCCGCTCCGGTGCCGCTACTGCGAAGCAAGAATCCATATCTGACATTCGCTCGCGCCATTGAGCTTTTTTATCAGCCGCCAAAATATGCACCCGGAATCCATCCAACAGCGATAATTCACCCTTCTGCCAGGATTGGCGCAAACGCACACATCGGGCCTTACGTAGCAATCGACGCGGATGTCGAAATCGGCGACGATGCCGTGCTTCTGCCACACGTCGTAATTTATCGCGGAGCAAAGATCGGCAATAACTTCTTCGCCCATGCGCATGCTGTAGTGCGGGAGCACTGCCGCATTGGAAATAACGTCGTGTTGCAAAATGGAGTAGTCATCGGCGCAGACGGTTTTGGCTTTGCCAAAGATGACAACGGACGCTGGCAGAAGATCGTGCAATCCGGCCCTACTATTCTGGAAGACGGCGTCGAAGTGCAAGCCAATGCATGTATAGACCGTGCGAGTGTGGGAGAGACGCACATCGCTCGCGGAGCGAAGATCGATAATCTGGTGCAAGTCGGTCACGGATCGCGAGTAGGAGAGAATACGCTCCTTTGTGCCCAGGTAGGATTGGCGGGATCAACCGACGTAGGCAACAATGTGATCATCGCCGGACAGGCCGGAGTCGCCGGTCATTGCAAAGTCGGGGACGGAGTGATTATCACGGCGCAAAGCGGCACCCACGGTGACATACCTCCCGGCGCAATGGTCAGCGGTTCGCCAGCCTTCGATCATAAAACATGGATGCGTTCGACTGCGTTATTCGCCAAGTTGCCCGAAATCGCGAAAGCAGTCAGAACAAAATCGAAGATATCAGAGGCAGAAAAATAAATAACGTGTATTAAGCCGAAAACGTTGCGGAAAAAAGTTTTCAACTACGAAGACGAACGTTCACGAAGGCAGCGCTTCGTTCGTGGGCATTCGTGTCCTTCGTGGTTGAACATTTTCTTCTGTAATATTTCCTCCGTGGACCTTTGTATCCCTTGTGGTTGGAACGCTTTTCTCTGCAACGTTTCCTTCGCGAACCTTCGTTTCCTTTGTGGTTGAAAAGCTCTTTTCCGCAATGTCGCTCTGCATCTCTGGCGCCAAACCAGCATTGATGGCCTTTCTGACTTTCATCATCAGGCAATCCCGGCTGCCAAAATCCTTGGGCTCGATCACATCGTGGAAGATCACAGTCGCCGTTCCGGGACGAATCTGAAAACGGGCCTTCGGCATGATCGCGTGAGTGCCCAAAATTGTAACCGGCACGACAGGCACATTGCATTCTTCCGCCAAATAAAATGGGCCTTTTTTAAATGGCAACAACTTTCCATCAAATGACCGCTTGCCTTCGATGTAGATGGTCATATTGATGCCCTGGCGAATCACGTCAGCAGCGGCGCGCACGGCGGCAATACCAGAATCGCGATTGCCGCGATCGACCGGCACAAGCGAACCGAACTTCATGACCTTGCCAAGAATCGGATAGCTGAACAATTCTTTTTTCGCCATCACGGAAGTGCGTTTGGGAATCAGCGGCAACAGCAACGGCGGATCAATATTCGAAACATGGTTCGACATGAAGATGTAAGTTCGAGCTGGATCGAGTTTGTCAAGGCCAACGGTCTTTACCTGCACTCCGGCAATGCGAATCCCGGTCCACGCACCCCACATTCCGATGCGATAAAGAAAAGCCACATTCCCGGTAAGAAGTGTCCACGGGAAGCCGATCAGAGCCGCCACTGGAAGCAACGCGATCCAGAAACCCAGCATGAGAATTGTGCGAATCACGGGCGCGCGTCTCCTGATTGAGATTGGCTCTCGCCTTTCAACCATGCCACGCGGCGAGCCTTCTGCTGTGGCGTGACGTTTTCTAAATCTTTTAGCTGATAATTTATCTCTTCCCTGCTGCCCACCTTCCACTGCAACTCGCGTTCAGTCTGATCACGGCGAATTCGAAGACCAACGGAATCGCCAGGATGCAAGTCGGCTAAACGCTGCTGGAAATCGGAACTAGCGACACGATGATTGATTTCGAGAATAGAATCTCCAACTGCTAATCCGGCGCGAGCAGCTTCACTTTCGGCACTTACTGCTGAAACAATTGGAGGCTTATTGAAATCGCGCGTGGCGGAAAATCCTACGTCTGCGGCTAACAATGTTTGCCGAACCACTTGCAGTCCAACTGTCTTGAAATATTCGTCCCAGGGAATCTCGACAGTTCCTTTTACATATTTTCCGAAGAAGACTTTAAGATCCGCGTGGCTGACCGTCTCTGCCGCTTGCTCGACTCCATCCGAATCTGGAAAGAAGCGGCCTTGTTTCGCATAATTTTGATTCATCCACTGCATAACTTCCCGCAGAGATTCTGATCCATTGCTTGCATCGCGCACTGCAAGATCCAGCAGCACACCCAACAGCTCCCCTTTGTTGTAATAGGAAATACTGCGTTGCGCCATGCGGTAATAATCATACTTCTCGAGCCATGCATCCAAACTTGACTCCTCGGCGGATTGCGTGAGATGCGCTGGACGGCTCCCCAGTTCGCGAATCTCTCCCGCAATCCGGGTCAAGTAATGAGCTTCATCAAGCAGCCCCGCCCGCGACAAAATAATGTTCTCCACCGTGCTCGTCACCCCTTCGCTGAACCAGAGTGCAGTTGTGTAGTTCTCTTTTGTGTAATCCACTGGTTCGAGGGACTGTGGAATTATCCGTTTCACATTCCAGAGATGAAAAAATTCATGGGAGGTAACCGATGAAAGAGCTTGCGGACTGCCCTTGAGCGCCTGCGCAGGAACATCAATCGCAGTGCTGTCAGCGTGCTCCATTCCTCCACCTCCTGCCGAATGCGGGAAATGATACAGGAATAAATATGTGTCGAAGGGCCGGTCATTCATCCAGCTTGTGGCCGCAGCCACTATGCTTCGATCCTCGGCCACAATTTTAGCCATGTCATAATCAGCGGGTGAGGCGTCTACAACGACCCGATAATGTCCACCGGCTTCATCAAAATCACTCTCCTCGAATGTACCCATTTCTATGGGAGAGTCCACCAACCGATCGTAATCCTCAGCTGTGAATCCCCGATTAAAAGAACCCGCGAGAGACGTTGCGATTTTCCAGTTTAAAGGAACATCTTTAAAACGGAGCTGGATTGGAGCTGATCGAGCATCTGCCGGATACATGAGCACTTCTGCAAGATTAAAAAAGGCATGCTGCGCATTCAGCTCTGCGCCGTATGGTCCGGGATCATTGGCGGCAATCTCATATTCGATGATCGCGCCACTTTCGGCGCCGCTGATCCGCCAGAGACTTTTATTCGACTTACGAACAGAGAGAATATTCCTCTCGGCGCTCTCAGCTTTTACCCAATTCACATATTGCGAGAAGTCGCGAACCTGGTAGAGCGCATTCCACACAGGCAGCTGAAGATCGCGCTCGGGAGCACCTGCGGCAAGATCAATTTGTACTCGGACCAGATGATTCGCTGCCCCTGCGAGAGAAATTGTATAGCGGACAATATTGTTTCGGGGTTGCTGTGCAGCGGCAAGAGCTTGCGCGAATGCACCTGCTGTGCTCAAAACTGCGAACACGTAAAGGCCAATTACGAGCTTGGTTCCGAATACCCGGATCACGCCTTCATGGGCGCCTCAGCCGCACTTCGCAAAGTGTTGCTCAGCGATTTAAGTTTTGCGGGAAGCTTCTCGTAGATTCCGTCGAATCCCCCATTGGACAAAATAGCAACCACATCGCCGGAACACATCTCCGGAGCAACCAGTTGTACGATGGACTCGGCGTTGGGAACGATACGGGCCCGCTGGCCATGATTTTTCACCGACACTGCGACGGCGGCTAAATCTAACCGCTCGTGCTCGGGAATCGATTCCGACTTGAAAACATTGGCTACTACAATTTCGTCCGCAACGGAAAGGCTTCGCGCGAGATCGTCCTGAAAAACATTACGGCGCAATGTATTCGATCTGGGCTCGAGAATCACCCACAAGCGCGAGCCGGGATAGCGCGAGCGCAAAGCCGTGAGCGTGCCTGCAATGGCTGTGGGATGATGGGCAAAATCATCGATGATTGTTATTCCGTTTATCTCCGCTTTTACTTCCAGCCGTCGCTTCACGCTTTTGAAAGTTTTTAACGCTTGCGCAATCTGATCTTTGGATACTCCATAACCTGCGGCCAATGCCGCAGCCGCCGTGGCATTCCAAACGTTGTACTCTCCGCCAAGCTCGAATTCGAAGTCAGCCCACGGATCGCCATGGTGCAGGACTGACCACAAAGTACGCGTTGGTTGCAGGCGCAGATTAGTCACGCTCCATTCGGATTTTCCTGTGCTCCCATAACGTTCGACCTTGCAAAACGCGCGCGCGATGCAGCGCTCAATGCTCTCCCCTTTATCGAAAGCGACAATGCGGCCACGTCGCGGCACTAAATTCACCAGTCGCTTAAATGCGGTTTCGACCGCGTCTAAGTCTTTATAGATATCGGCGTGATCGAATTCGACCGAGGTTAAAACCACCGAGTCAGGGAAATAATGCAGGAACTTCGGACCTTTATCGAAGAAAGCGGTATCGTATTCGTCGCCCTCGAGAATGAAATGTTTGCCATCTCCTAATTGAAAGCTGCTGCCAAAATTCTCGGCAATGCCTCCAATTAAAAACGAGGGCTGCAATCCAGCGGAATCGAATATCCAGGAGAGCATGGAAGTTGTGGTAGTTTTTCCGTGTGTACCCGCGACTACCAAGACCTCCTTCCCCGCTAAGAATTCATCATGAAGAATTTGCGGAAGCGAGCAGAAAGGGATGCGCTGATCGAGTACGTGTTCAAGCTCTACATTTCCACGAGAGATTGCATTTCCGATCACAACCAGATCGGGTGATGGCATTAAATTCTCCGCCGCAAACGGCTGCGCGACTGGAATATTAAGAGACAGAAGGAAATCCGACATTGGCGGATAAGCCGCCGCGTCCGAACCGGTTACGCGAAATCCGCGCTGCTGCAACATCCCGGCAAGAGAAGCCATGGCCGTGCCACAAATACCGATTAAATGAACGTGTTTACTCTTCGTCATAAGAATATTGCTGGCACTCTGAATCACGCCACAGTCGCAGCTTCTAAAATATCGATGCTTACATTACTCGGCGCAACTGTTAAAGCCGTTCTAACTCCAATGGGAAGCGTAACATTCCCGCCCGAAACATGGCCGGAACGCAAGCCGTAAGCGACAGGCACACCAAGGTCACCTACAATTCTCGATACAATTTGCTCTAACGTATAGATCTGATCTTTATGCTGCACGCAATCCAGCATCTCTCCGAAAATAATGCCGCGCACTTCTGCCAGTTTCCCAGCTAATTTTAACTGCATCAACATGCGATCAATTTGAAAAGGCTTAGCGGCGACATCTTCAATAAAGAGAATAGTGCCTTGAGTTCGAATTTCGTAGGGGGTTCCCAAAGAAGCCACCAGCATGGAAAGGCATCCGCCGTACAGAATGCCTTCGCCAGAACCTTCGACTAGCGTTTTCACGCCCGAGCCTTCGACAAACTTTAAATCCCACCCGGATTGTCCGCTCAGAGCGGCTTCCCATGAAACCAGATCAATACCACCTTCATGCGCAAAATCTTTGGTGACCATCGGGCCATGAAAAGTTATCAGTCCAGTCTGATCCGCAAAGTACGTCAACAGGCTGGTGATGTCACTATACCCAACGAAGATTTTCGGATGTGCCACAATCTTTTTCAGGTCGAGAGCTTCGAAAAGATAATTCGAGCCATAGCCGCCACGTGCGCAAAGAATCGCTTTCACTTCTTCTCGCACAAACATTTCCTCGAGCTCACGCGCCCGGCGCTCGACAGATCCGGCAAAATAGATGTCCTGCTCGAATATGGAATCGAAATAAAAGGGCTGGTATCCAAGCTGGCGAAGCTTATTGCATCCGGCTTGTAACAGTTCGCGGCTGATGTTACTGGCAGGAGCCACGATACCGACCGTATCTCCGGTACGAAGCGCCGGCGGTTTGATGCGCGGAATGGAGGACGCACTTGCCATCAGCAATCGTTAAGTGCGGACAAAGAATTCTCCACTACAAATAAGCTGAGCGGAGCCCCGCAGAAAAACTTTGTCTTCCCATCGAACTGTTTGTATTCCTCCCGCAGCCTGAATCCTCACAGGTGATCTGGCTCGTTTACTGAAAATGGCGGCCACGGCGGATGCACAAGAACCAGTCCCGGAAGATCGCGTTTCCCCAACTCCGCGCTCGAAAAATCGGACTTCAACGTTACGAGCATCCATAATCCTTGCAAACTCGACGTTGACGCCTTGCGGAAAAACCGGGAGACTCTGAATCTTCGCTCCCTCTGCTTGCCATTCGTCCGCAAACTCATTCACCAAAACAACATAATGCGGATTCCCCATTGAAACCGGGATGCCTCGCACTTCGCGATCCCCCAGTTGAATCGTGAGCTCGTCGCTGACTTTCGGCTCGCCCATCTCAATTTCAAATTCATATTGCGTATCGTTTCGCGAAGCTAACACGCAGGTCTTTACTCCCGCGCTTGTACTGATCAGGATCGTATCTTTCAGTTGTTCTGAATGGATGTAGGCGGCAACGCAACGTGTCCCGTTTCCGGATATTTCAGCCTCCGACCCATCAGCATTGATGAGACGAGCTTTCACATCGGCGTGGGCTGACGGATACAGCCATTCCACGCCATCGGCGCCAACTCCTTCATGACGATCACAAAGCTGCCGGCTGATATTGGCGAGGTTCGCAGGAGCATATTGTCCATCGATGATAAGAAAATCATTGCCGCAGGCACTGGCTTTAACGAATGGAATTATATTTCCCAGCCTCTTCATTCCGGCGATACCGCGCCTAATGCGGTTACGTTCGCAAGAAGGGGAGATTGCTTCAGGCAGTGCAAAGCCTTTTCCTGTTCCTTGGTCGTGCCTTCAACATCGAATTGAACACGAACGTGTTGCTTGGTAACAGCAGTTTGCACATTCTGAGGAATGGAATGAATCGGCTCCAAAACTCGATTTACTTCCTGGGTGACTTCGCTTGCATCGGCGCCCGTCACCTCATAAGTATGGAACTCCATTTTGAGGCTGAACTTTTGCTCGATTCCTCCAAGCAGATACAAGCAAAGCAGGATTAGCCCGGTGGCAAAAATCGCAGTGACGTACAGCCCGCCTCCGACCGCCATACCCACCGAGGCCACAACGAACAAAGTAGCGGCCGAAGTTATGCCTGTCACCAGATCGCCACGATTGTGCAGAATTGAGCCGGCGCCAATGAAGCCAATACCCGGAATTATCTGCGCCGCTATGCGCGTGTGATCGCCAATATGTTCGACTGCCAGATCATCCGAGAGCAGCGTGAACATCGCGGCCCCGAGACAGATAAACAGATTAGTGCGCAAGCCAGCCGGACGATGTTTAATCTGACGCTCCAGCCCGATCAGCCCTCCCAGAACTGCCGCCAAGACTAGCCGCGTCAACGACACCATTGCTATGGATGTCTCTGAACCGAGCTTGCCGAAGATGTCATGAATAGTTGGCATTGAAGTGAGTTGGGTGGATTTTAACACCGTGAAAGTTGTGCGCTGCTTCCATATGCTGATCTGGCATTAACGTGCCTGATTACCGCAATGCATGTCCAAGCTCACTGAGCCGATTGCCGGTGGGTCCAGGAAATCGTAACTGGCGGCTGCCCGGAAACATTAATGATTACCATCGGGGTGAGTTCGTCCTTGCGCACTCCGGTGGCCACTGGATCACCCTCGGCAGCGACTACGTAATCTGCATATTGCCTTGGGTTCGATAACGCCCGCTCCCACAGGCCTTGAGGATCGGCTGGCTTCTCCCAGGGGCGATGATTTCCTTCGTTAATCACCTGCCGTAGTGGAATTCCCGCTTGCTGCAATGCGCCTACGTGATTTCCTAAATACATGAGCAAGGTGGAATTGCTGGGAAGTTTTTTGAAGGTGGAAGCCAATTCTGTTTCGAGTGCAATACGTGTTCGGGAGTTCATTAGAGCTTCCTGATAGCTGGCCGGCTTAGCCCGCCAAACGGCTACATAACTGCCCGCGACGAAAATAAGCGTTCCGAAAACAACCGCGGCTTTGCTGGCACGGTTTCTCGCAAATCCCAGAAGAAAGTAAATTGTAAGCGACACAAATACCGAAAAGGCTGGAAGCAATTCAATCCCATAGCGCACGTTGTAATACGAAAACGGCCACCATGAAGGGACATAAATCGGTACGCCGCTATACGCGATGGAAAGCATGTAAAACGGGACCGGTGTCAATAGAAGCAGAAACGGCCATCGCCGCCGGTCGAAAATTACGGCCAGTGCCACGCCCGCAATCAACAACGCTACCCAGAATTTTTGCCAAACGCCTTCTGCAACGTTCAGTTCCGCGGACTTGAAGAAGAAACTGAATGCCACGGGAAGATTGTGTGAGCCGGGATATGTCGTTCCTGTGGGGTTCTTCTGTTCGATCGCTTTGGCTGAATATGGTCCGTTTGCGAATTCCACCGGATTCCGATACACGGCGGCGTTGTATGCGATCCAGAGTGCTGGAGCCAGTACTGCGAGCACAATGAATGTCTTGAAACCGGGCAGCAACATTGCACTGTTGCGTCGCGACTTCACAATGATTGGGACCGCGGCAACGCAAATCGCAGCCGTCAGAAACCACCCGTCATAGCGCGTCAGGCATGCCGCGGCTAGGCAAGCTCCGCATTTCACTAATGAAGACGAAGCCGCAAGTTGCGTACGCTCATCGGCCAAAGTCCCTGCCTGGACGAATTCACTGAAGTGCACCATCGTCCAGATAAACAGAGCCAGATACAAGGGCTCAGTCATTGCGGTGCTTTGCAGATAAACAAGATTCGGGTTTGCGGCGTAGATGCCAGCCGCAATCCAGGCAGCGCCATTAGCCGCCGAATCGGGCTGCGAATGAAAGCTCAATCCGCATCGAACCAGGCGAAAGATTCCAACCGCGCCAAAGATGTAGGCGATCATGGAAGGGATCGATCCGCCGATCCCCGTCTGCCACATCGAATGAATAAGCAGAAACGGAATCATCAACAGATGCGGCAAAGGGAGCCAGACCGTCCCAAGCTGAAGTAAGCCTGGTGTTCGCGAGTCGAACACCCGCCGGGCAATATTGATATGCGCCACGGCATCTCCATAGAGAAGAACGTCGCCTTGGCGCAGGTAGTAAAGAAAAGATAGAAACGATATGCACGCGGCCAGTTGGAGTACGAAAAAGGTTTCGCGATCCCAACGGGTCGTGCCGGTGGTGGGCATCAAACTGGATTTGCGGCTACGTCGCATTAATCAAGGTGGGTAAGCTCGCGGAAGATTTGAAATCGCTCTTCGATTTCTCCTTTGCCAAGGGATTGCAGACGTTCGGTGCCAAAGCGCTCGACCGCGAACGATCCCATTACACCACCATAAAACAATGCGCGTTTCAGCACTTCACGATTCAAAGTTTCCTGCGAAGCGATGTAGCCCATGAACCCGCCTGCAAAGGAATCCCCAGCTCCCGTGGGATCTTTCACCTCATCGATGGGCAGTGTGGGCGCGCGGAATGGGTGTCTTCCAATGCCAAAAGCGCCATCACGAAAGAAGATAGTCGCGCCATATTCGCCATGTTTAATGACAAGCGCCTGCGGTCCCATTGCGAGAACTTTCTGGGCCGCGCGCGGCAGATTCGTTTCTTTCGCAAGCATTTTCACTTCGCCGTCATTAATCAATAGAATGTTGACAAGTTTGAGAGTTTCGACAAGATCATTGCGAAACCCTTGAATCCAGTAATTCATGGTGTCGCCGCCAGTGAGATTCACGTCTTCCAACTCGTGGCGGACTGCGGTCTGCAGAGTGGGATGGATATTTCCGAGAAACAGGAATTTGGAATCGCGGTACTCAGCGGGAATTTGCGGTTTAAAACTCTCAAAAACATTTAACTCAGTTACATCCGTTTTGGCCTCGTTGAGGTTTTCCAAATAATGTCCAGCCCAGTGAAAGGTCCTTCCTTTTGCGTGTTCAATGCCGCGCGTGTCAATGCCGCGTTTCTTGAACACGGCTTCATGCTCAGAGGTAAAGTCCTCTCCAACTACGGCGACAACCCGAACCTGCGTAAAGTAGCTGGCAGCCAGGGAGAAGTGAGTGACCGAGCCGCCGAGGACATGGTCCGCACGGCCTGACGGAGTAGTGATCGAATCAAACGCAAGCGAACCGACAGCAATAATGCTCATTCTTGAGGTTTGCCTTCCAGAATTTATTTTTCCAAATATTTGTTGATAATCAGTGCAAGTTTCTGCCGCGTAGCTGCGGGAATCATATCGCGTTGTGTAAGGATCGCATGTGCCAATGCCGAACCACATTTACAGCTTCGATTCTCTGGCATTGCCGCGACTGTTTCGCGGACCATTTTGCAGGCGTTTTCGGCATTCTTGGTGAGGACGGCAACAATTTGATCCACCGTCACCGAGTCGTGATGCGGATGCCAGCAATCATAATCCGTGACCATCGCGACCGTGACATAGCAGATCTCAGCTTCGCGCGCGAGCTTTGCCTCTTGCAAATTCGTCATGCCGATCACGTCCATGCCCCAACTGCGGTAGATATTTGATTCAGCTTTGGTGGAAAACTGCGGACCTTCCATGCACAGATATGTGCCCCCGCGTTTGCCAGTAACGCCAGCCTTCGCACATGCTCCTTCCACGACCTGCGCAAGTTCACCGCACACAGGGTCGGCCAATGCGACATGAGCGACAATGCCCTCCCCGAAAAATGTATCGACACGATGGCGTGTGCGATCAAAGAACTGATCCGGAATCACAAAGTCCAGCGGCTTGTGCTCTTCTTTTAATGAACCTACAGCGGAAACCGAAACAATGCTCTCGACCCCTAGTTGCTTGAATCCATAAATATTGGCGCGAAAATTCAACTCCGTCGGAAGAATGCGATGGCCTTTTCCATGTCGTGCGAGAAAAGCCACCTTCCGGCCCTCAAGAGTTCCCAACACATAAGGATCGGAAGGATCGCCAAACGGAGTCTGCTGCCGTACTTCGCGCACTTCCGTAAGCCCTGGCATCGAGTAGAGCCCACTACCGCCAATGATTCCTATTTCCGCTTGCGACAAAAACCCTCCTTAATATGTGGACTGGTGATTATACAAAACCCGCCTGCAAAACATGCGTGCGCGCTTCGAGGCAACCGTCGGCAAGCATCATTTGCCCTGAGATACGCTGAATACATCCTTTTCTAGCTCTTCAGTTATTTTCTGTTCCAGGCTTTCGGAAACTAAAACAGTGTCAGCGCGTACTTCGATCACCACAGGCCCTTCTTCCGTCTGCCACGTATGTGTACCGCTTAGGCTCTCTGCTTTCTCCAACTCGCCATCAGTTTTTTCGGGCGAAACTTCCTGCACGTTTTTGTAACGCTTTGCCAGCGACTTGGCATAAATTGCCGCGAATTGACTAGCCTTCCCTGCATCCGACCAGCGCGAAACGTAAAGCAGTCCAAGCGGCGCTGCTGGATTTCCCTTTGGCCTTGCCGAGTAATAATATCCGCCACGCCAGGCCGGATACATCCTGTTCGACGTTTCTACTCCAGCATATTGTTCAATCAGCATTGCCAGATCGAACTCCCCAATCGCTCCCGCATCGAACCGCTCGTAATCTTTGAAAATTTTATTCAGATCGGGCAGAGCCATGGGTTCGATACGTTCTCCCGAGAGATAAGTTTTTGGTTCCATAATTTGCCGCGTGCTTCTTGGCTCATTCTTAAAGGTGCTTGCAAACGCCTTCTCCTTTCCTCCATCCTGCAATAATGCCGCAACGAATTTCAGCCCATAGCGGTAGGGAAAAGTCAGAGACTCTCTTAAGAAAATAGGGGCATTTTTGAACTCCGCTGAATCAGGCGTCCCGCTGAGCATGTCAGCATCGAGCGTAGCCAGCGTTTCCGGAGAGTTCAGCACCGTCCTTCCAACCGGTGCAAGAATGTAATTCAACATGATTGCCTCGGCTTGTCCCTCGACCACTGCCTCGCGGGCCTCATCCGCCTCATCAGCTTCAATGTCGTCCGGAGTTATATGCTTCTTTTTATCCAGGTCGACATCACCCTTCTTCATCCACTTCTCGAGATTGAACGATTGGTCTTGAAGGGCATGGGTCAATTCATGGGCCAGCACCGGCTTTTGCTGATCAATCGGAACCCAGTCGAGCAAATTCATAGTCTTCGATTTGGGATCGTAATATCCGGCCACCTGCTCGCGCAACATGGCAACCACCGCCGCCTCCAAATGAAAATCGCGCGGCAGCAAACCGAACTTTTTTAATACGAGTTCCGACCGGTAGACTCGCTGCGCGCTTTTATCTTCGCGCATGTTTTTTTCGAGATAGGTCACCACTTCGTCGCGGCTGGTAAGCTTCGGCCTAACGGAATGCTTAATAGGCAGTCCGGAATCCTTGCTGGCAAACTTCAAAATCTGATCAACGCTCTGGAAAAGTTCTTTAGCCTCGGCAGGCGAGATTTTCTGCTCTTTATTACCGTCTGCACTCTCGTCGGCTTTATCCGGTTTTGCGGTTATTTGCGGCTTGTCCGGAGAAGAAAGCGATGGCTGTTGCTGATCCGTTGATTGTGCGAACAACGGTTGTAAAAGCAAAAAAGAAACAAAGCAGGCGATTACGAACTGAAAACTGGATTTCCAATGGCGAAGATTTGAAGGAAGCATTCAATCCAGTATAGCGAGAGACGCTGGATGGAGGGCGATATCAGAAATGGAAGCCCGTGGTCCCATCTTCGCGTCGTCGTCGCAGAAGAGCAGGACCACGGAGCCCTGGACTCGGGGGAGGGCTAATCGAAGTGCATCAGGGCCGGGAACATCTATACTCCGTCAGTATTATTTATTACACAGCAGTCCTTGCTCGTTCCGAAATCCGAACAGGTGCTGTTTTGGTTCAAAAAATGATAGTTTTTCGCGCCGCAAGGCTCCATAAATGTAGAAGCCTTGTTCCAAAATCAGAACAACTGCTCCTAAACTAAATACCATCCCTTCAATTAATACTAAAGACGTTTGTCACTCCGGCCACTTCCCCCTACCATCCGCAGAAAAATCGTGTGGCGCGGGCGCCTCGCCCGCGAACATTTCTCAACATAACGATTGACTTCCTCGCCATGCTCCCCCTTCTGCGAGGCAAGCGCGCTGGACACGCATCCTCATTTGCCCTTTCTCCTCATAAGCCCCCATGCCTCCCGATACACTTCGAACTTCGACCTCCGCCGCTTGCTCGCCGGAAACAGTTTCATGCTCTTAATCTCCAGAAAAACTTCTACCGGAACCACGTACCAAACCTCCTCCGGCGCCACATAAGCCACCAGCACATCGATGTCCGCAATTGAATACGTTGCCTCCCGATTATTTCCATGCGCATGCACCGTATATCCATTTTTGCCGTTGCAATGCGCGGACTTCACCTGCACCCGCCACATCCGTCTTCCCGAATCCAACACAAAATCATAAGGACCGCTCTCTCCCCAGGGCTTCGACACTTGAAACCCCAGGCTCACCACCTTTTCCAGAAACGCCGCCTCCGCCAGCTCTCCCCGCCTCTTTGGAGAAAGCTTGTCGCCATCGAACCGTGTCCCTCGAACCCGCAATCGTTTCTTCACACTCACCTGATTTCGTTTCTAAAAAATAAAAATATGACTTGCCATCCTGAGTTCGCCGCTTTTGCAAACGAAGGATCTGGGGCTCGTCCCCGCACGCAATCCCGTTTTTTGGGATTGCAATAAAGCGCGAGACGAGCATGCCTATAAGAAATGTCATCCTGCACGCAGTCAGACGTTCACAAAGTGAGCGTCCGCAAGTCGAAGGACCCCTACCTCCGCCATACTCCGCCGCGCTAAACTTTGTCATCCTGAGCACCTGCTTTTGGGGCGAAGGATCTGGACTGGACTGGACTGGGCATGCCGTGCCCTTGCCTCGCGTTTTTTGCGGTGCATGACGGTGCGTTTGGCACACTTCTAAATCACGCCAACTAATCCACCATCCTTGTCATTCCGAACCGTCTACAGCTCCGCTTGCGGAGCGAAGACGTGAGAGGAATCTGCTTTTCTTCTCAAAACATTCCCCCAAACATAAAAAGGCGCAACCCGAGGGCTGCGCCTTTATTTATCTTATAGATATAGCATAGCACATTCACTATGCTTTTTGCGCCACACTTTTCAACTTTATTTCTGCCATCGAATGCAGTAGATAACGGAAATCAGCCCCTCCAGAGGGCTTGACAAGATTTCCGTGCCATTACGGGACAATTCACGTAGCAGTATAAAGCTCACGTAGGGACAGCCGCCGAAGAGCCTGCCCTAAGCGTAGTCGAAGGGGCTGTCCAGCCGGGCAACGCTCGGCAAATTTGTGTCGGCAACCCGTCCTATCGCGAAGCGAAGGATGAAATGATTCTTTCATTACTGTCAGCAAATTGTGGGGCGGACACTCCTGTCCGCCGCTTTTGATTTTACTCGGGAAGAACAATCGACGTGTCAGCAGGGAGCGTCGTGGAAGGGCACGGCTTCAGCCGTGCCATAAAACGCATCGCAAAAATTCAAGCGTACTGCGAAGCAGGAAGCACGCTCTGAGTATCCATGGATTCACGTAGGGACAGCCGCCCTCGGCTGTCCAGGCCGAGCAACGCTCGGCAACTCTGTGTCGGCAACCCACCCTATAGCGCACAAAGATGGGAATGACATCCGCTTCCTGTCACCCTGAGCGAAGCCGAAGGGCCCCTACTGCGAAACAACTCCCTCGCACCGA
>DASRFC010000030.1:0-15156 GCA_035651835.1 Terriglobales bacterium | reverse complement strand
ACGAAAAACAAAAAAACTTCGAGCCGATCCCTTATGGTTTTCGCATGAGCGCGCATACACCGAGTTCTAACAGCGCGCCTTATAAGCTATTGCGGCTATATGCAGACGCCGATTCGATTACCACGACTATTGATTTCATTCTGCCAAATATGCGGTTGGAAACAATCCGGGCAGGGAAGTACTGGTTTTCTTCTCTTACGACGGTCACGCCCATCACCCGCAACCGCTGCCGTATTGATGTTGTTGCTGCCTGGAATTTGTTTCGCTGGTTTCCCTTTGCGCCCGCGCTGTTGAAATTTGTATTTGCGAAGTTCGTAGAACAAGACCGGCAAACGATGCAAGATCAGGCTGAAGGCCTGAAATACCATCCACATCTGATGTTGATCGATGACGCGGACCGTCCAGCAAAGTGGTACTTTGAATTGAAAGCCGCCTATTTGGAATCAAAGCGAACCGGCGAAGAGATGAAGCATCCTATGACAGGGCCGGTGACATTACGATGGAGAAGTTAGGGGCGTTTACCTTTTTCACTTAATCGCCCTGTCATCCTGAGTGCTGTCCAAGTTGCGCTTTGCGCAACGAGGACAAATCGAAGGACCCCTACCCTGCGCAAGATTCTAATGTGGACCACGTAGGGATGGCCGCCTCGGCTGTCCGTCTCACAAATTACCCGTCGCACTTTCAACCGGTCCGCCGTCGCTTAACCTGATCTATGATCTCGTAAAGATATCCCGCCTTCTTGAACTCCCTATTGAGATAGGTGCCTTTTGATGGAGCTTCCATGAAAGCGTCATATTCGCTCGCAGGAACATCAAAGTAACGGTATACCCTCCCATCGTCCTTGAACTCGATGTCGAGAATTTTGGCGAGCGGATCATACCCCATAGTCGCGATCACGCTCGACTCAACCGGATCTCTATGTATTTTTATCACCGCTGTCATCCTGAGTGCCGTCCGAGTTTGCGTTTACGCAACGAGGGCAAACCGAAGGACCCCTACCCTGGCGCAAGATCCTATTGGAACGGCCTCACCAAATAACCTTCAACCCTCTATAAAGATAAAACTTTTCGTCCGAACTCACGACGGGAATTTCCTCTGATAAAGCCTGCGCAATAATCTGCCGATCAAATGGGTCGCCATGGTGCCGTGGCAGATCAAAAAGATGAAATGCGTGATCGGCGGTATAGGGAAGGACGCGGATGCCAAGATCCTCTACTGCCTGATGCACTACCTCTGGGGAAAGCCTCAACTTGCCCAAAGATGCTTTGATGGCGATCTCAGCCAGGGAAATGACACTGAGTTCGAGAATATTTCCTGGATTTGTTAGAGCAGAGGCCGCGCGCTTGCTTAGCCGCTCAGGGGATTCCACTGCATAAATCAGAATTGCCGTATCCAGAAGCAGGCGCACATTTTCCTTAGCCGCGTCCCGAAAGAAATTCTTCCGCTTCTTTGTCCGTCATGGGCTTCCACCAATCCGGATCAAGCACTTGAATTTTGCCTTTTAAAGTTCCAAGGGTCCGCTTTTTGCCGGGAGATTCCTTTGTGCGCACAATATCCACCACAGGCACGCCCCTGCGGCAGATGGTCACGGCTTCGCCGTCTTCGACCGCTTTAATGAGCTCCGGTAATTTGTTCTTGGCATCAGCCACGCTGAACCGCATAATTTTAAGATAGCTATTTGCGATGGCTATGTCAACCCAAAAAGACGTGCGCCCCAGAAAACTTTTGTCATCCTGAGTGCCGGGCCGAGTTACGCAACGCATAACGAGGACAAATCGAAGGACCCCTACTTGTACGAAAATTCTACCGTGGCCAAACTCACGTAGAGACAGCCGCCTCGGCTGTCCGCGAAAACCTTGTCATCCTGACCGTAGCAATGCGAAGCGAGCGCAGTGGAGGGACCTGCTTCCTACTTCTCCAGCAATCCCTCCACCACTCCGTAAGCCTCGCCCAACGCGGCGTCCAGCGCCGCTGCATCTTTTCCTCCGGCTTCCGCCAGATCAGGACGGCCTCCACCCTTACCGCCAACTTTTTGCGCGATTGGAGCAATAACTTTTCCCGCCTGCACACGGCTGGTGAGGTCTTTGGTTACCCCGACGATAAGGGAAACGTTTCCGTCATTTGCGGAACCCAGTACCACGATGCCTGAACCAACTTTGTCGCGCAGTTGATCGACCAAGGTTCGCATCTGTCCTCGTTCCAGATTGTCCACTCGATGTGCCAGGACTTTAACGCCGCCTACATCTTTGATCTTGTCGTTTACGGAAGCTACAGTCGATGAGGCCGACTTCATCCGCGCCTGATCGAGCTCGCGTTGCAGGCGCTTGATTTCAGCGTCTTTTTTGTCCAGTTCAATTGTGAGTGCCGCGGCGGGCGATAACGGAGCGTCGTCAGATGTGGGTGCCCCATCCTTTCGTGTTTTTTGCGAAAGGGTGGGTCCGACAAAACTCGCCACTACATTTTCCAGTTGATGATCTTTCTGGAAATGCCGCAACGAACCTTCTCCGGTAACGGCTTCAATCCTCCGTACTCCCGAGGACACGCTGCCTTCTTTCAATATCTTGATTAATCCGATTTCTCCAGTCTGCGCCGTGTGCGTGCCGCCGCAGAGTTCGGTGGAAAAGTCACCAATTCTAATCACACGTACTCGGTCACCATACTTTTCGCCGAAGAGCGCCATAGCGTGATACTCGTTAATCGCCACATCGATCGGCACGTCGGGGATGACTTCGACTTTCTGATTGCGCAAAACTTCCTTGTTGATCAGGTCTTCGATGTCTTGCAGCTCTTCATCGGCAACGCCGGTAAAGTGCGAGAAATCAAATCGCAGATGATTCGGAGCGACCAGTGACCCCGCCTGCTTGACGTGCTTGCCAAGAACTTCGCGCAATCCAGCTTGCAAAAGATGAGTAGCCGTGTGATTGCGCATAGTCGATTCGCGAATGCCCGTATCAACGACGGCATCGACTTTGTCGCCGATGCGAATAGGTTGTTTCGCAATGACCTGATGGGCGCGAACGCCTTGAATTGGCGAATAGCAACCTTTTACTTCAGCAACGACAGTGTTGTGATCGTCGCTGTAAAGCCATCCGCGATCGCCCACCTGTCCGCCGGACTCAGCGTAAAAGGGAGTGTGATCGAGAATGATCTCGCCATTTTCGCCGGGCTTGAGCTCTTGCGCGCCTTGCCCATTGTGAATGATGGCAAGCACTTCGCAGTTATCAGAGCGAGTCTGGCGATAACCCTCGAAAATGGATTTAGGAAGCTGCTGGTAAGCAGGATTAGCCGTCTGCTTGGCCGCGCCTTTCCAGGAGGCGCGAGCACGAGTCTTTTGTTCGTCCAAAGCCGAATCAAACCCTGCCTGATCCAGCGTTACCCCTCGGTCCCGAGCTGCATCTTGTATGAAATCCAGCGGCATGCCGAAGGTGTCGTACAGCTTGAATGCATCCTCACCACGCAAGAGGCTGGTAGCTTCAGATTGCCGAGCATGCACCATTTTCTCTAATGCCTCCGTTAGGGCCGGAGCGAGGGTACGAGAAATCGTCGATAACCCCGACGCAGGGAAAAAGAAATTCAAACGATTCGCAGAGATATCCCGCAGTACGGAATCTGGTGCCGAAGAAAATTGAAGCGATACCTCGTCTGCGTAGGGCAAATTTTGTCTCCGATAGTCTTCGGAAGCTTGTGCCAGGATCTGGCGACCGCACTCGATCTGAGCAGTCGTAAGTAGCTCCTCAAGTTTGTTCAGGCCGAGGTCCAGAGTGTGTGCAAAATGTAGTTCCTCAGCAAGCACCGTCTTCGATACGCGTTCGATGCTTTCCTTCAATTCCGGGTAGGCATCCTGCATCAGATCGCGTACAGCGAACGCCATTTCATGCAGAAATGGTTTCGTCTGGCCTGATAACCGGCCATGCGTTATTGCCCTACGAATTATCTTGCGCAAAACGTACCCGCGACCTTCGTTCGACGGCAACACTCCATCTGAAATCAGAAACGTTGCCGCCCGCGCATGGTCCGCAATCACGCGCAATGACGCAGCTGACGCCGTTGAACGCGTAGGGACAGCCGCCCCCGGCTGTCCAGCCGAGCCTTGCTCGGCCTGACGGGCGAGGACGCCCGTCGCTACATTATTTTTATCTCTTCCGCTCGATGTAGAGACGGGCGTCTCGCCCGTCCGCGTGGATGCCGAATTCCCCGTCCCCGTAAGCTCCGCCGCTCTCTTAACTAGCGGCACGAACAAATCCGTATCGTAGTTCGACACTACCCCTTGCATCACCGCTGCCAGCCGCTCCAATCCTGCTCCCGTATCAATTGACGGCTTCGGCAACGGATTCAACTTTCCACTGGCATCCCGGTCGAACTGCATGAACACCAGATTCCAAATTTCGACATACCGTCCACAGTCGCAGCCAAATTCGCAGTCCGTGTGACCCTGATCCGACGCGATTACTCCCATGTCATAGTGAATTTCACTGCATGGACCGCACGGGCCTGTATCGCCCATCTGCCAGAAATTGTCTTTCGCGCCCAACTCGTAAATGCGTTCCTTAGGCACATTCTGACCCACCCACAAATCGTAAGCTTCGGCATCGCGCGGCACGCCGTTCTCACCTTTGAAAATGGTGATGTAGAGCTTGTCTTTCGGAATCCCAAACCACTCCTGCGAAGTCAACAGCTCCCACGCGTAGGCAATCGCATCTTTTTTGAAATAATCGCCAAAGCTGAAATTCCCCAGCATCTCGAAAAACGTGTGATGGCGATTTGTGAAGCCGACATTTTCGAGGTCGTTGTGCTTGCCACCGGCTCGGACGCACTTCTGCGAAGTGGTAGCCCGGTTGTAATCACGCTTTTCGAGTCCAAGAAAAACGTCCTTGAACTGGTTCATCCCGGCATTGGTGAAAAGCAGAGTAGGATCGTTGGCCGGAACCAGCGAAGACGAGTGGACTTCTTTGTGTCCCTGCCGCACAAAATAGTCCAGAAATTTACGGCGAATTTCAGAGCCTGTAAGCATGAATGACTAATTCTAATCTACTTTATTCGAGGGTTTTCAGCGTGGGCAGTGGATGTTATTATGGATGTCGAAGTAAGTCCCGCCACACTCCTCAGTAGCTCAATGGCAGAGCATTCGGCTGTTAACCGAAGGGTTGTAGGTTCGAGTCCTACCTGAGGAGCCATTCTTTCGAGAAAACGCTCCACCACCCAGGATCCGGATTGGTTTTCAGATTTTAATTGCGCTTTCCAGCGCCTGCGCTCGTTGCATAGTGGGCGTTCCACTTCGCTCGACGAGCCACCACTCCACAAACAAAAGCGGCAAAATCCAGCCCAGCCAGCCGGAGAGTCCCGCGATTGCCTGCACCATCGCTACCTCACTTCCCCCGAAAAGCGTAGGTAGCAACGGCGCAAACGCCAGCGTCAGCACCACTCCCCAAATCCGGTTGGTGATAATCGAAAACGTCAGCGCTACGCTGCGGATCATCCACCGCCGATGATTGCCGTATCGCCTCTGATATCCCGAAACGAACCCGGTGATCGCGAAACTCAGCCACAAAACGGCGAGCAAGATGTCGCTCGCGCGCAGCACAGGGCCAAATGGACCCACCGCGCCAATAAACATCCCCGCCACTCCTGCTGGAATTACACCGCCGAACACGTACACTCGCCCGAGAATGCGGTGCGCCGCAGGATACCGCCTGCGGAACCATGGCCAGATCTGCGCGCACGCCGTCAGCATCGCTATCGATGCGAACATCACGTGCATCACCAGCATCGGGTAATATTCCCGAATGTCTTGTGGAAGCGGGATACGAGACTTCTCGGGGTTGAATCCTACATAGGGTACAAGCGCATACACTACGAATGCCGCTGGGATCGCGAAAAGCAATGCCCACCAATTCGCCCGTCGCTTGGCCCCCACTGGCCCGCCCAATGCGTTCTGTTGTCTGTTCCGCGATCCAAATTGTCATACGATGCTCCCTAGCCACTCGCTTCGCGATACTGCGTGCGTTATACGCAGTGGCATGTATGCTATACGCAGATGAGCCGCCACATGTTCCATTCGCCGCACATAACCACAAACGTCCGCCAAGTCATAGAGTTCAATATCCCGCCCGGCTCTTGCTATAGATTCGCGCAATCGTAGTGCGTGCGCAGATCGGACCAGGGTTCAGAGCGCTCTCAATCTACAACGCAAAAGAAGGCGCAGGCCCTTCTGGCTGGCAGTCGTGCGGATTATCGGTGTGATGCATCATTTTCTGCTGGACGGCTACTGAAGTCCCAGGGCGTCAACCCGTGTTCGATAGAAGTACCCACTCGTGATACCGAAAATAGTGAATGGCTACTCAGGAATCCCCTTGTTCTGGCGAGATCATTAATGTGCCATTTTCGTCGATCGTACCGAGGAAACGTCCTTGTTGGATTCGCCCGGCGTTGCGACGTCAAAGGAATCCTGGCTGGCAGAATGTCGTGGGCGCATCCATCGGAACACTCCCTCTTTGAACAGCCTCAGAATGGTTCGGCGGTTCTCGATAATGACCCGCAGCCACGCCGATTTTCTCAGCATCGGGAAATAGATTCCGCGGAAACAAAGACGCGACAGGAACACATTGACGCGATCGCCAACATGCTGATCATCCAGCGCCGCAACTGCCTGGGCCAGCGCTTCCGGGCTGTAGGAGTGAGCCCAGCCGTAGTTCAGTTCGGCATGCGCTTCTTCGATCGTCATCTTCAGCGGAGTATGCGCCATTGTGAACGGAACGAAGTCCATCCAGTGGTGAGGGCGCGTGAGCCGTCCGGCGGCCTCCAGCCGTTTATATAAAGGCGTTGCGGGTAAGGGAGTGAGCAGTCCGAAGATTGGCAAGCCCGGAGGCCATGTGCGGACCTGCTGCAAGGTGCGTTCGGCGACTCCCGGAGTGTCGTTATCCATGCCGAAGATGAACGAGGTGATTGCGTAAATATTGCGTTTTGCCAGACGCTCAAGCACGGCGGCATAATCGCTGGGCTTATTGAATCCTTTATTCACGTCCTTCAGATTTACCGGATCAATAGACTCCATGCCGATAAAGATCCACTTGCCTCCGGAAGCAGCGATCAAATCAATCAGTTCTTCGTCGCGCAATAGGTTGGCACTGATCTGCGCCACCCAAAAAACTTGGGCTTGCGCAGCGATGATGTCACGCAGGAGTGACTTGGTGCGCTTTACGTTGATGGCAAAGTTGTCGTCAATAAAGAAAACCGCGATTTGACCTTGCTCTTTGCGAGCGCGAGCTTTCAGCAGGAGCAATTCGTTGACGACGCTTTCATTCGTGCGGAAACGAATGGCGTCGCCGAAGAAGCCAGTGACTGTGCAGAACTCGCAGCCGTAAGGACAACCTCGTCCCGATTCAACGGGCACGATACGAAATGTTCCCCAGCCTTCCCGGAAATTTTTGAGCAAGGGGTGCATCAGTTTGGGAACGAGATTGAACTGACGGAGATCAAGCTTATCCCATGGAATCGTGGGATAAGGATTCAGTGATGGCTTGCGCTCCTTGCCCGTCCCATCAACAGGCGCGTAGATTTCCTTTAGCTCGCCCCGAACAGCATCTTCCACTATTTGTGGCCAGGTCTCCTCGGCTTCTCCCAAGGCAACGGCATCGACGTGGCGCGGGCCACCATGGTGGCCGAGAGCTTCATCGGCCTCTTCGGTCACGTGCGGCCCTCCCATGACAACTCGAACTCCCGTCGCGCGAATAGCGTCAGCCATGCGATACGCCCTAGCGACCATCCTGGTCATGGCACCGATACCAACCAGCCCGATGTTTTGGTCGCGGACAAATTGCGCAATTTGGGTTTCGTCCATAGGTTGGGCATTGCCATCGACCAGCAGGACTTCATGTCCGGCAGGTGTGAGTGCTTGCAGCAGGAACATCCAAAGGTGGGGCATGAAGTTGTGGGTGACGCCGTTGTCAGGGTTGTAAAGCAGAATTCGCATGACACTCCTTTGAAACACTCGCTTACCACGCTGAGCTCGTCACGACGATCCGGAAGATTGG
Source organism: Terriglobales bacterium (assembly GCA_035651835.1). Lineage (GTDB taxonomy): Bacteria > Acidobacteriota > Terriglobia > Terriglobales > Acidobacteriaceae > JAOAPG01. The sequence goes on along the minus strand of DASRFC010000030.1, from coordinate 7,126 downwards.
TACCTAAGATGTATCTTGCGAACTAAATGTTGGTGTTCCCACACGATTGCGGCTGGGGGGCGACGTATGACAGCTACGTATTGCAGCTTCTTTTCTATAAGAGAATCCGTGTTCGATCGAAGCACTACTCGCAATTAACCGAAAAGTCGTATCCGAATCTGCCCTTATTTCGACGGAGTGGATTCGATACATATTGAAGTTATTCGTAAACATTCGTAATATGCACCTGAGTCTTTTTGGATCGAGATGACTCACGGAGCGTCCCGGATTGAATTCTGAAATTGAGCAGCACGGCACGGACGCAAGCGCGAGCTTGCAGAATGTACTCATACAAAATTGCGGGTCAGCCGCGCGAAGAATGTTTGCATTCTTTCGATGCAGGATGATGCGGGCTGCAATTACCGCCTTGATGCTCGGACCAGTATGGTGTCCGGCGCAGCAGTTGGCCAATGGCACTCTGTCCGTGGCCGTTAACAAGCAAAATGGAGAGTATCAGTTTGGACCGATTGGCGGCCAACCTACTCTGCAATCAAGCACAGGCGCGCTGGTCGATCACAAATGGCTGCATGTTAGTACTTATCCTTCGCGTTCGGTTTCCGAATCGCCATTCAGCGACGCGCTTGGAGCGGGTCGACAGTTGACTGTTACCTGTAGTGGATTAGCTGGCAGTCCCGACCTTATCTATGTGCTCCAGCTCTACACCGAAAATTCCTACGGCACCATTCAAGTCCGAGTTAAGAATGGAACGCGCAAGGCTACATCAGTGCAGGCAATCCGCAGTGTTGAAGCCACGGGAGACTCGATCCTTAGCTTAGGTGGACGCCCATCGGACGAACGAGTTCTCTCCGATAGTTTCAGCGAGGATTGGCCGGACTTGGTGATCTATGATCTCGGGGGCGCTCCGGGCGGAATGCATCGAGGAGTGGGAAGCCAGCTGATCTATAACCGGCAAACCAAGCAGAGCTTGTTTATTGGAGCACTCACATCGGATCGCTTCCTGACTCTTCTGCGGCTGAAGGCCGATGGTAAAGGCGACGAAGCTAAGATCGCTTCCTATAACGTGGAGGCTACGGGGACTACTGAGATTCAGAAGGATTACAGCGAGGCAGAATCTCTGAAAGTGAAGTCTTTGCAAAGCGACCGGATCGAACTCAGTCTTCCACTGAATCCGGGCGAAGAGATGAGCTCTGAACGAGTAATGTTTGCGACAGGACCGGACTACCTGGGGCAACTTCGCGCTTATGGCTCCGCAATTCGACTGCTGCATCAGGCACGTGTCTCAAGTGAGATTCCAATGGGATGGTGGAGCTGGACCGCTTATTATGCCGCCATCAACGAGGGCGAAACGCTGGCCAATGCCGATTGGCTCTCGCAGCATTTGAATTCGCTCGGTTACAACTTTTTCCAGATCGATGAAGGCTATCAGTACGCTCGCGGCGAGTACGTCACTGCCAACGCGACACAATTCCCAGATGGGATGCGGTTTGTGGCTCGTCGTATTTTAAGAGATGGCCTTACTGTTGGCCTGTGGACGGCTCCGTTCGAGGTAAGCAGCCGGGCCTGGGTTTATGAACATCACAAAGATTGGTTGGTCCATAATGCCAAGGGACAACCGATTCCATTAGAGGATGTGTGGAAGCAGAACTTTGACACGCTTTACGCACTTGATACGACGCATCCTGGGGCGCAAGACTATTTGCGCCAAACCTACAAGAAGTTAGTCCAGGATTGGGGAGTTCGTTTCATCAAGATGGACTTCATGGATACAACGGCAATTGAAGGTTACTACTACCGCCCTAATACCACTGCACTCGAAGCCCAGCGCATTGGTTTGCAGGTGATTCGCGACACGGTCGGGGACGCCGTGCTTCTGGACAAGGACGGAAGTCCCATGCTCAATCCGGTCGGGATTGTAGATACAGGCCGTATTTCTGCGGACACAGGACACAGTTTTTCAAGGTCGAAGAACGCCGCTCCCGGAATCGCGGCGCGCTTCTACATGAACGGAAATTTCTTCATCAGTGATCCGGATGCTTTCAACATCACCGATACATATCTGGTGGAGCATGCGGGCGAGCGTTCCGCACATTCGCTTGCGGCAGCTCAGACTTCGATTGCCCTTTCTGCGATCGCCGGTGGCATGTATGAAATTGGCGATGACCTGCTGGTTCTTAATAGTGAAAAGGATCGACTCGCACTGGCCGAAAATCGAGACTTGCTCAACATGGCCAAAGCTGGTCGAGCCTCTACGCCGGTTGATTTGATGAGCTATGAGGCGGAGGATGGACAACCCAGTGTCTTCTTACTCCGGCAAAGCCCGCGGCAAAGCATGTTGACAGTCTTCAACTGGACCGATGGGCCACGCTCGCGCACATTGAGCCTCGCCGACCTCGGAGTTCCCGTCAGCTCCACATTGGTGCCAACATCGGTGATGGATTCGAGCACCACATTTGCACTCGAAGGTGGGGCTATCCGGCTGCAAAATCAGCCGCCGCAATCGGCCGTGATAATCAAACTGGCCGATACTGCCATCGCGAAGTCCGCTCCGAGTGTTACGGCCAAAGTTCCATCTCAATCGAAGGCTGGAGAAACGATATCCTTCTCAGCTCAGGCTGATCCGAATGGGGTACCGGCACTTGGCTATCGCTGGGACTTCGGCGATGGCGTGATCACCAGTGGGTCCAAAGTATCCCATTGCTACACCAGAGCTGCCGATTTCACGGTTCATCTTGTCGTCGAGGGGCCGGACGACCTCTCATACGAGCGGAGTTTTTCCGTGGCAGTGGCCGGCGAGTTGAAACCGATGCCGCAACTGCGCGCAAACCGGCGCTTTGAGCAGTCATCCGACAAATGATGTACGCGCAAAATCGTGGCGGCCCGGCGGTAGCTTCCCGTATATTCTGGTTTTGTGCTGAACCTGTCGACCAATGAACTAGCGGCTCTCTTGGTGGCAACCAGTTTTGCGGCAGGGCTAAATGTCTATGCAACGATTGCCACTTTAGGGCTGCTCGCGAGTTTTCACCTTCTGCCGCTTCCGGCCCAACTGCACCTCTTAGCCAATTGGTGGACAATCGCCGCGTCCGCCGCCTTGTTCGTTATCGAATTTCTTGCCGATAAAGTTCCCGTATTTGATCTGATCTGGAACGCTCTTCACACTTTCATTCGTGTTCCCCTCGCTGCACTTCTGGCCTACGCAGCCACCTCACAGCTTTCTCCGGGAAAACAATTATTGGCCACTTTACTCGGCGGCGTCATTGCCCTGGCAGCCCATGGTGGAAAAACAGCGATACGTGCTGCGGTGACGGCGTCGCCAGAGCCTATTTCAAACGTAGGCCTGAGCCTCAGCGAGGACGCTATAGCTATATTCCTGACCTGGTTCGCTTCTAGTCATCCTTATTCTGCCGCAGCTATTGTTGTTCTTTTCTTGATCGCGATTGTTCTTTTCGTCGGAGCTGTGATTCGCGGGTTACGTGCATTGTTACAACGTGCTGCGCACGTGCTTGCAAGCTGACTGTCGGAATCGACGGCTCAAGAAAATCATGAGAATCTTGTGATTGAGCGTGCACGTACTGATTGTCGGCGCTTTCGGCAACAGCTAGAGAACTCTTACTGCCGAGATACTTTGCTGTCATTGTTGACAGTTACTTCCGGCGTATCTTTAGCGAGACGCTATATACAAAAGAATTCCCGGCCAAACTTGGATAGATGTACATGACTACGGCACTCTTCAGCACTGAACTCAGTCGTAAACACCAAGCCACTGTGGGTCAGGTTGATAGTGATGCTGGTCGGAGAAGGAAACAATACAAGGAAACAATACCTTGAGCGCCTTGGTATTGTTTTGGGGTAAGCAAGGGTGCGACTGGAGGATGTATGTTTGCTTTGTTATGGTGGGTCATTGTTGGTCTAATCGCGGGCTGGGCAACCGGGAAAATTATGCGCGGTTCGGGTCAGGGTTTTTGGTTGGATATTGTTATTGGGATCGCTGGCGCAATTGTTGGTGGCTGGATTATGCGTGCGCTGGGTTTTGCGCACCGTGGAGGAATGATCTACACGATTCTGGTGGCGATTGGCGGAGCTGTGATCTTAACAGTGTTATATCGGCTCATCACAGGTGGTCACAATCGTGGTAGCGGGCAAAGTGGTGGCGACAGTGAGCTGCGAAAAGTCGCTTAAGGCTAGCCGGAAAAGAATCAGCTGAAACCGGCGCTTAATTTAAATGCAACGGTCCAATCAGTCGAATTCTTTCTACCCGGCGTCTATTCTTTCTGACTCTCTGCCTATTCAGCATGGCAACCGAGGTGTTCTTCCTGAACATCTGAACTTCCGTGCCGCGGAAAGTTCAATCTGATAAGCGCAAGAAGCAACAACGCGAAGAGGGTACGGCAGCCGATCTCATCCCATCAGATGCCACGCTCGACGAACTCCGCGAGATCGCTGCGCACTGCCAGGCATGTTATTTATGGAGAAAAGGAACCCAGACTGTATTCGGTGAGGGTCCATCTAGTGCGAAGCTTATGTTTGTCGGCGAGCAGCCGGGCGACAAAGAAGACATTGTAGGGCATCCTTTTGTAGGACCTGCGGGCATTCGCCTAGATCGAGCGCTTCAGGAAGCTGGCATTGACCGTTCCAAAGTCTATGTGACTAATGTGGTCAAACATTTTAAGTGGATTCCAAAGGGAAATCGCCGCCTTAATCAAACTCCCCGAGCCCCTGAGATACATGCTTGTGTGCCTTGGCTCCTCGCTGAGATTGCTCGTATCAAACCACAAATTTTGGTTTGTTTGGGAGCTATCGCGGCGAAAGCTCTTCTCGGAAACGATTTCAGTGTGAGTCGGCGGAGAGGCAAACTCGTGAAATCGGATTTGGCTCCAAAGGTAATGGCAACTGTTCATCCTTCGTCGCTGCTGCGCATAAGAGATGAGAAAGACCGCCATGCAGAAACTGCACGCTTCATCAAAGACCTGAAGAAAGTTACGGACTTGTTATAGCCCGCAACTCGCAACTAAAAATTATCCTTTGATTTTCTTCTGCGCTGCATCCCAAGTAGCAATTGTCTTATTGAAATAAGCGTAGTTTGCTAAGTGGCATCCGATGGCTGCGTTGTTACCGAAATCTTCGTTTTCGACCGTCTTCTTACGCGTGCGGACCGCGTTGCAGAAATTGGCCTGGTGATCGGAGATATCGCTATATCCCTTCGGCGTGGCGTAGCTCTCAGCTTGTTCATCCACCTTAAAATTAAGAGGAGAAGGCAGTGGATGATCAGCTTGCCATTTTTCCAAATAGTCGTTGCGTAGCTGCGCAGGCCATCCGTAGATCGAATAGCTCTCAGGCTGCGGACGGGTGTCCTGAGGTAGATAAGTTAAAGTTGTGTCTTTAATAATCAGCGTGCCTTTGGTGCCATAAAAGGCGATGAACTCTCCGCCTTCATTATTCAGATTACAGCGCACGGCGAGCCGGAAGTTTGGATAGTCATAAAAAGTCTCAATCAAGTCGGGAAATTCGCGGCCATCCTTCCATCGAAAAAGGCCCCCAGTTGACTGCGCTCTTTGGGCGATCGCGTTCGTGCCAGTAATAAAATGAACGCCAGAAATTAGATGCACAAATAAATCGCCGGCCAAACCTTCTCCGTAATCAGTGAAGCATCTCCATCGAAAAAAGCGAATGGGATCGAATGGCCGTTTGGGAGCGCCATCGAGAAATGTGTTCCAGTCAATGGTTTGTTCGTTGGCATCGGGCGGGATCGGGTAGACCCATGCACCGCTAGCGGTGTTGCGGTCCCAATAAGCGTCAATGGAAAATACATCGCCCAACTTGCCGGAATCGTAAAACTCTTTGGCTTTCGCATAAAGAATCGAACTAACGCGCTGGCTTCCTATTTGGATCATGCGCTTTGCTTTTTGCGCCGCTTCGAGCATGGTAAAGCCATCATCCACTGTGTGGGACATTGGCTTTTCGCAATAGATGTCTTTACCAGCCGCACATGCGTCGACAAAAACTTTACGATGCTGGTGATCGGTCACAGCAATGATGACGGCATCAATATCTTTGCGATCAAGGATTTCTTTATAGTTGCGCGTGGCTGGGACATTTTTCTTTACAGCTTCCTGAGCGGCGAGATGGCGGGAGTCGTAGAGATCACATACTGCGACACACTCGAAGCCGGGCACGCGCAGTGATGCTTCAAGCAATTCGCACCCGCGCACTCCCGTACCGATGGAAGCGAAACGCACCGTATCGCTTGGTGCGACAGTCTGAGCAAAACCCCAGAGCGGCTTGGGTTCGAGGAGTGTGACTTTTGCTGCTGCCCCGGCTGCAACGGCGCCACTGCCAATTTGCATGAAGCGCCGGCGTGTCCATGAATTATTGCTCATTCGAAATACACCCTCCAATCTATGGGGTCCAAACCTGTGCAACCACAGTTTTGGATGATGTCAAATTAACGCAGCGATTATCGCACAGAGATTGGCTACAGGTGGAAATTGTAAGCTGGATTTTTAGATTCTTGAATTATCAGTACATTAGCTGCCGTAAAAAAATAGCGGCCCGCATGGCTGTGGGCCGCTGAATCGTCTAAGTTTTAGTTCTAACGCCTTCGATCTTCATGGCCCTCAGGTGGTTTGGATTCATGTTCAGCCCTGGGTGCGCTTTGTGGGCGAGACTCCGCAGACGGACGAGATGCATTCTGAGCCCGTGCGTTCTCCGGCCGCCCTTCACTTCTAGGCGCGCTTTGTGCACGAGGAGCGTTTTCACGTTGCGGCGCACGCATGTTTTCCCTTGAGTTCGATGGTCGAGGAACGTTGTTTCGCGAAGGAGAATTATTGCGTGCGACATTTTCCGGACGGCCAGCATTATTTTCTGGCCGGTTCCCAGGACGCGGAACTGAATTGTTTGCCCGCGGCCCGGACGATCGATTCTCAGCTGGACGATACGGCGCACCTGCTGCTCTAGCAGCCACTACATTGTGGCCATTGAACTCTCCAGGTCGCGCAGTAGCGGCAATAGCTGGACGTCCGTGATTCACCGATGCCAAGAGCGCGCGGTTGCTGCTGGCCCCGCGTTCATGTTGCTCCTGTATGGCGGTACGTTCAATATGATGCTCCCGTTCAGCTCTCATTTCTTCGGG
>DASRFC010000029.1:0-41347 GCA_035651835.1 Terriglobales bacterium | reverse complement strand
CAATGGCGAGCTGTTAAATACATCGGCGCATGCTGAGCAGTATTACAATCCTCCGGGAAACCATCCCAGCCAGCCGAATTATTTATGGCTGGAGGCAGGAACCAACTTCGGAGTTCTGGCGGATACTCAGCCGGGGCAGCCTCAACTGGAGACGCACGATCATTTAGTGAAGCTTCTTGAAGATGCAGGTATTTCGTGGACGGCTTACGCCGAGCCGGACTTCGGCAGTCCTTCGTTCGATAAATGTCCAGTTGATTTCACTTATCTCGATGTTGAACACCTGGCGTTTGTATATTTTGCCGATGTGAACGAGGGCTTAAGCCCAACTTCGCGCGAATGCATAAATCACGTCAGACCCTATTATCAACTCGCGACTGATCTGGCAAACCAGACTTCGGCGCGATACAACTTCATCACACCGAACCTTTGTCATGATGGGCATGAGGGCATTTCTCCCTGCCCTAAGACTGAACCCTCGGATAATACGCTGCGAGCGGATACCTGGCTCAAACAGAATGTTCCCCTCATTCTGAACTCAGCTGAGTACAAGCAAGGTGGCGCACTGTTCATCATTTGGGATGAAGGCGAAGACAGCGGCGCTTTCAGCGATGGTCCGATTGGCATGTTCCTGCTTTCGCCTTTTGCTAAAGGCGCAGGGAAGAGGCCTTATAGCAACAACGTTCATTACGACCATAGCTCCACCCTGAAAACTTTGCAGGAAATTTTCAACGTTGGTCCGCTACTTGGAGCTGCCGGAGACGGTGCAACAAATGATCTAAGCGGTTTGTTTAAATAAGAATTAAAGCTAGAATTTGCAATAAAATCATAACCTTTCTGCCTTATAGAGAGGTTATGGTTACTTCAGACTGGTCTGGGTAGGAGTCCAAACCTTAATCTTTCGGGGAAACCTCACATATACCGCATTTTTTCCGCAAGGCTCCGATTGGTCTAATTACTTTGGGAACTGTTTGCCAAAGATTCAGCAGGGTACACTACCGGACATCGTAGGCAAAAAAGACGCGCGGAAAGAAAGGACGACAGAGCCATGGCGGCCCGAACATCGGAGGGAAACTCGAAATCGATTAAGCAAAAGATAAAGACTCTGTTTCACTTTGCTATTTGGACGATGATCGTAACAACACCACTTGCCGCTCAAGACGCTATTTCATTAGTAGGATCAGGATCGAATCTTGCAGGACCCTTATATTCCGCATGGACTACCCAGTTCGCCAAGCTGCACCCTAATGTGCAGGTAACATATCTGGCGCTCGGAACTTCAAAAAGTATTAAAGAGATCCACGATGGAACGGGGGATTTTGGTGGTGGAGAAATCCCGTTGACCAGCGCACAAAAAAATGGCAGTAAATACACACTGATGCAATTTCCCACAGTGCTGGTAGCGATTGCCCCTATCTATAAACTTCCGGGCAAGCCAGACCTGCGATTTTCAGGCGAAGTGCTAGCGGAAATTTATCTCGGAACCATCAGAAACTGGAAAGATCCCAAGATTGCCCGGCTAAATCCTGGCATCGCCTTGCCGGACTTAACGATCACAGCCGTGCACCTGAGTGGCGTCAAAGGTTCGAACTACATATTCACGGATTTTCTGAGCAAGACGAGTCCGGAGTGGAAATCAAAAATTGGCAAGACGGCCTCACCTAGTTGGCCGGTTGGTGTTGAGATAAATCGCAGCGAAGCTATGGTTGAGAAGGTGAGCGCCACGCCTGGAGCGATCGGCTATGTGGAATTGACATACACAAAACGGAAAGATATTGGATATGGAAGCGTGCGAAACGCAGCAGGGGAGTTCGTGAAGCCGACAGTTGCAGGCATCGTTGCAGCCTGCGCTGCCAGCGAGAAATCGATGCCGGAAGACATGGGGCCTTCACTGGTGAATGCCCCTGGAAAAGAATCATATCCACTGGTAAGTTTTACGTGGATTTACGTGCCCTCCAGTGGACTTGCACCGGCACGCAGTCGAGCGCTGCGGGATTTCTGGAGCTGGGCACTTGGCAGTGGCCAGGAAATCGCCAGTGGATTCGGCTATACGGTGCTGCCTTCGAGCGTCGTGTTAAAGGCCCAACAGACGGTGAACTCCATTCAATAAATTGATCGGTATTTGTCCGGGCAGGAGTTAGTGGAAATTGGCAGTGATGTAGGCAGCATTAGCTGCATTTTGAATCAGAAAAAATGGCGGCATCAATGGCGTCCTATCGATCAAAGTTGCTCGCCTATACGCGTTAATTTTCCATCTTTCAGGTGAAAGCGCTCGCCGCGCCACTCTATCGTGTGTCCGACAAAACTTGTCAGCCACACGAACACACCAATGCAATCTCGTAGCGGGATTAGCCACATCCGGCGCGTCACTTGTCGATCCTGCAAGACTCCTCTTCCAACAGCTAATGCCATGCACAAGCGGATTATTCCGGTGGCGCCTAATAGTGCCCATGACCAGATTGCGCTTTGGGATGCGATCAAAGTGAGAAGAGCCCAGGGCAGTCCGAAAGTAAATAGCAGGCCCAAATATCCCCATGGCCTTGAATCGCGGATAGTGCGTCCCCAGCGTAGTTGATGCGCGATGAATCCGCGAAAATTGTAGGCGGGGAGATAAGTTTCTAACACAACTTCAGAGAGCTTTACTTCGAGACCGAGAGCGGCGATGCGGTTGCCGATCTGGTAATCATCGGCAAGATAATCTACTAATGCTTCGAAGCCGCCGATTCTTGCCAGGTCGCTGCGGCGGAAAGCCAGTGTCGAACCGAGTCCAAAGCGAATGCTTTCGAGGTAGCGCGCGGTGAGCACGCCGGGAGCGAAATCGGTGCTGATGCCGAGAGATTCCAGCTTTGATCCCAGCGTCGAGGCCGCAATGCCGCGATATAGGCAGGTGACGAGTCCAACTTTGGGATTGGTAAGTGGCGGGACAACTTGCTGAAGGTAATCGGGCGTGACGCGGATGTCGCTGTCGTTGATGAGTAAAACCTCAAAGCGCGCCGAAGGCAGCATCTGCGCGAGGTTGCTGACTTTGATGTTGGTTCCGGGAATTTTGTCGCAGCGGACTAAGCGAATCGCCTGCTGAGGAAATTCGTCTTTCAGGCGGACTACGAGTTCAATAGCGGGATCGTCAGGATCGCTGACGCCGAAGATGATTTCGTATTCCGAATAATTTTGTAAGCAATGGCTGCGGAGACTTTCATACATTCCCGGATCGGTGCCTTTGAGCGGCTTGAGAATCGATACTGCGGTTGTTTGTGTGGAACGGCCACTCTTGTCCGTTGCATCTTGTTCCTGTAGGAATCTCCAAGCGCTCCAAAGGCAGATGAGATAGTAAACAATGCTGGAGGTGGTGCCGAGGATGGCTATGATCACGACGGCTTTGGAGAGGAGATGAATCATGCAGAGGCGATGAAACACGTTTTCAGCAAACGTCAGTCTAGCAGGGAGGGCGCTCTCACCGGAGCGTTGTCGGATGAGTCCCGTGGAAGAGTGGCGCTTTCAGCGCCACGTAAAATCAAACAGCACCTTAACGCGGGTCTGAAGGGCCGCTCTTCCACGTTGGAGCATAATTCCGAGTGGTTGTAATTTTCGATACGAAGGTTGCAGTTCTGACCAAAGACCAAAGTCCTATGACCAACGACGTTTTGCCTCATCCCATATAATAATTGTGTTGGCAGCTGGACCGGACGGTCGCTCTCGTTTCGTCAAGGAACGAGGGAGGAAAGTCCGAACTCCACAGAGCGGTGTGCCGGATAACGTCCGGGAAGCCGGGTTCAAGCCCGGCTGACGGAAAGTGCCACAGAGAAAATACCGCCTTGGCGGCAACGCCAGGGTAAGGGTGAAAAGGTGCGGTAAGAGCGCACCGCTGTTGCAGTAATGCGGCAGGCATGGCAAACCCCACACGGAGCAAGACCAAATAGGGAGGAATTTCTGGGTTCGCTCAGGAACGTGCCGGCTCGGTGCGTCAAACCTCCGGGTAGGTCGCTTGAGCCCCGCAGTAATGCTGGGCCTAGAGGAATGACCGTCCTGCGGGAGCAATCCGGCGGACAAAATTCGGCTTACAGGTCCAGCTGCCTACAAATCTGTTTCCCTCAATTACTTACTGGTTTGTTCTGTTGGCCTATACGCCGACATTATGGGCGTCGTTCACGATTTCATAGGCGGGTGCGGCTTCGAGCTCTTACTTTGTCCGTCCTCTGTCGAATTATTTTGAATTCGGCAATTTAAGTAGACAAAACGAAATAAAAAGATATAAAGAGAAAGAGATCGATAGTTGTTGGCCTTGGTTTTAAGTTGGCAAGATTCCCGAGAACCCAACTTCGTAGCGATTCTCTAATCCGCTAATGATGGTTTGACTGAGAGAGTGCACGAGACGGCGTAGGACAATTCGATGTGGCGTAGAGCCTTTCTAAAAAGTCGGATGGCATCGGCTGTTGCTGCGGACTTGGAACCCATTGAGGAGAGCGTATGAAACGTCGTTCCTTTTTGAAGACAGCTGGCTTGGCGGTCGGTATTACGCCCGCATGGAGCATGCGCTATGCGACAACTCTACAAGATGCACGTTCCAGTACACCAGACGCCAAGAACGGGCCGGAGGAATTATCGCCCGAAAAGATCCTGCTGAAAGATTATCGACCCAGGTCCATTTACAAGATTCCTATTACAGAAGTTTCCAGGGCAAAATTTCCAATCATCGATATGCATTCTCATGCTTACGCCAAGACACCGGAAGAAATTGCCGAGTGGGTCAAAAACATGGACGAGGTCGGAATCGAAAAGACCATTATTCTTTCGGGAGCGACGGGGCAAGAGTTCGACGATATTCACCGCAAGTACGGCGCCTATCCCGAACGTTTTGAGCTCTGGTGCGGGTTCGATTACACGGGGTATGACCAAGCTGGATTCGCTCAACGAGCAATAACGACGTTAGAGAAGTGCCATCAGGCAGGCGCACGAGGGGTTGGCGAGCTTCACGATAAGGGGAAAGGTCTCACTTCGGACAGGGTGAATGCTTTTGGTATGCACCCGGATGACGCGCGCATGGAGTCCGTGTTTGAACGATGCGGCGAATTAGGCATGCCCGTGAATATTCACGTTGCCGATCCCATCTGGATGTACGAACCAATGGACAATACGAACGACGGCCTGATGAATGCCTTTAACTGGCGGCTGGACAATCAGCCGGGCATTGTGGGGCACTCCGGAATGATCGACATCCTCGAGCGCACGGTTAAGAAGCACTCCCACACAACTTTTATCGCCTGCCACTTTGCCAATCTCGACTATGACCTGACGCGATTGGGACAGCTCCTCGAAAGGCAGCACAATTTATATGCTGATATTTCCGCGCGATATGCGGAAACAGCCCCCATCCCCCGCTTTGTGTCGCAGTTTTATGCAAAGTATGCGGACCGTTTGCTATACGGCACCGACATGGGATTCGATCAACCTATGTATCGAGTTACCTTCAGAGTTCTTGAGACATCCGATGAGCACTTCTACGAAACCGACATGTTCGGTTACCACTGGAGCCTGAACGGCTTTGGGCTTCCGGATGAAATACTACGGAAGCTATATCAGACAAATGCTCAGAAGGTATTGAGTTCCCGAGGAATGTAAGCGCACATAAGCATGCGACATATCTTCGGGCCTGGAGTGGCTTTTCAAAGAAAGGCAAACGTGAAATTTTTAACTCTTCTTACGCTACTTGTGTGCGTCTCCGGAGCTCTTGGCCAGTCCAACTCTTCCTTCTACGTGTCGACGAGTGGGGACGATACTAATCCCGGCACCGAAACCGCACCTTGGCGCACCGTTCAACATGCCGCAGATACCGCGCGTGCGGGAAGCACCGTTAATGTGCGCGGAGGAATCTACGAGGAACTGGTAAATATCCATACGTCCGGTAACTCGAGTGATGGATATATCACTTTCAGAAGCTATCCAGGAGAGACGGCGATCCTCGACGCTACGCATTTCACTCCCGCTGACAGACAGGGCATAGTGACCATTCACAACCAGAGTTATGTGAGGATTGAGGGATTCGAAATTCGGAACTTCCGCACTGTCGAGCATCGGCTTGCGCCATTGGGTATAGACATTTCCGGGGCCGGCTCGCATATAGAACTACTGAAGAACAATGTCCATCACATCGAGCAGACTTTTCCCGGGCGCGACGCTCCCGGAAGCGGCGGCAATGGCTTTGGGATCGCCGTGTACGGTACCAACGCGAAGACTCCGATCACTGATCTGATTATTGACGGCAACGAAGTGCATCATCTCAAGACCGGTTCGAGCGAGTCGCTGGTGGTGAATGGAAACGTCACTAATTTCCGCATTACCCATAATGTCGTCCACGACAACAACAATATTGGAATCGATGTCATTGGCTTTGAGCGTACTGCGCCCGATCCTGCCGTTGACCAGGCCCGCGACGGAGTAGTCAGCGGCAATTTGGTTTACAACATCACATCGCGTGGCAACCCGGCGTACCAGAACGAAGAAAACTCCGACGGCATTTACGTGGATGGCGGCACAAGAATTCTGATCGAGCAGAACGTCATGCATGATGTGGACTTCGGAATTGAGCTGGCAAGCGAGCATAAGGACCGCGCCACTAGTTACATCACTGCCCGGAATAACCTTATCTATCACAGCCACACCGCCGGGGTCTCTATCGGAGGCTATGCGCCGGAACGAGGGCACACCGATCACTGCACGGTCATCAACAACACTCTTTACGAAAATGACACGTCGGCAACCGGCTCCGGAGAGTTTCAAATGCAATGGAATATGGCCGACAATATTTTCGAGAATAATATTGTGTACGCAGGACCACGTTGCTTTATCTCGTTGAACAAATCGCAGGTTGATAAAGACCAGCCGTCCGTCACTATTGATCACAACCTTTATTACTGCGCTTCCGGTCCGCAGGCGAGCACTTGGGCGGGAGCTTCTGCCACGATAACCGGATTCGATAAATATGTTGATGCCACGGGAAATGACCGCCATTCCCATTTTTCGGATCCGCGCTTCGTTGATCCTGCCAAGCACGACTTTCATCTGCAACCAGATTCTCCTGGGCTTGCTGCTGGTGTGACTAGCGAACTGCCAGTTGGAGAACTGGATCTTGACGGCTCCGCGCGAATGAAGTCCGGCAAAATAGACATCGGCTGCTACCAAAGGCCATAGGTGAAATCTATGTCGAGACCCGATGTGAATCGCCGCGAATTTCTGAAGATCTCCGCCGGAGCCGGAGCAGCCCTGGCTATGCCGACTCTGGGACAAACCGCTGTTGCCTCTTCTTCCAAAATAATTGGCATTCAAGTTGGCGCAATTTCATTTGTAGATGAAGGAACCGAGCAAGTTCTTGACGTGCTACAAGAACGCGCCTGCGTGAATACCCTGTTCCTTGCGGTATTCACCTACGGCCGAGGTATTGCTGGAAGACAGATTCCGGGACAGCCGCTGCCCGATCACGGCAAGCAGGAGTACGACCTCAATTATCACGGCGGCAACTTTGCCACCCCCCATCCTCAGTACTACAAAAATACGGTTCTTAAGGACACTCGCGCGCCTGACCATGGCAACCTGGATATTCTGGCCGAAGTGCTTCCCGCCGCAAAAAAGCGCGGCATGAAAGTCATCTGTTGGATGGAGGACGTGTTCCGCCCCGACCTGCCGAATATCGAGAAGGTCCAAGAGCGGGATTTGTACGGGCGGAATATGGAGACGCTGTGCGTCAATAACCCCGACTACCGGAATTTTTTTACGGGCCTGGTCGAGGACTATGCACGCTCCTATGACATCGACGGAATCATGTGGGGATCCGAGCGGCAAGGTGCGCTTTCGGATAGCCTGGGCGCTACGCATGACACACCACCAATTGATCCAGGCAACGTGACTTGCTTCTGCGAGTTTTGCCAGAGAAAAGCGAAAGAGCGCGGAATCAACCCCGATCGTGCCGAGCAAGGATTTCTGGAACTGGAAAAATTCGTCCGTTCGGCGCGGAGCGGCAAGCGTCCTTCGGATGGTTACTACGTTCAATTCTGGCGGATTCTATTGCGGTATCCCGAATTAGCCGCTTGGGAAATGCTCTTCACGGACAGCTTGCGCGAGACCTACGCCGCACTCTACAAAACCGTAAAGACGGCCAAGCCGTCGGTTCCCGTGGGTTGGCACATCTGGCACAACACTTCCTTTAATCCCATCTACCGTGCGGAGCAGGACCTGCAAGAGCTCTCGAAGTATTCCGATTTTATAAAGGTCGTTATGTACAACAACTGCGGTGGCGAGCGGATGGCGCTGTACGCTGACAATATCGGCTCGACACTATATGGAGATCTCTCGAAAGAAGAACTGACAGAGTTTAACTACAAGCTGATGGGATTCAAAGAACGCAGCTACGATCAAATTCCTTATACGGGGCTTTCGGCCGATTATGTCTATCGGGAGACGAAGCGCACCCTGGAGGGCGTTGCGGGCACAAAAACTCTGATTTGGCCAGGTATTGATATCGATATCCCGACCGAGAACAACAACAGCAAGTGTACGCCGCAAAGCGTCAAGGACGCAGTGCTGGCGGCTTTCCGTGCGGGCGCTCCCGGAGTGATTTTATCCCGCAAGTATTCCGAGATGCGGCTTGCCAACCTCAGCGGCGCTGGAAACGCAATTCGCGAGTTAAAACCGACCAGTTAAGAGTTGTTGGATTGGTGACTCGCTCTCTCGCAGATTCTAGGAGTTCACCGCAGTTTTCGTGGATTCTGCCCTACTCCGTGGGAAGTTCTTTCGGCGGTGGTGCCCTATTTCCTCATATACTTCCAGAATTCTGCTGGCGGATTTATCCCAGGAAAACTTTTTTGCCTGCTCATACCCTCGAGTCTTAAGCCTGTCTCTTAGCGGCTGATCGAGCAATACTCGCAACATGGCACGCATGATCTCGAAGACATTCTCGGCATTTACCAGCACAGCTGCGTTTCCAACGACCTCTGGTATGGATGTAGTGTTTGAAGTGAGAACGGGGGTTCCGTGTGCCATGGCTTCGAGCGGGGGCAAGCCAAAGCCTTCATAAAGCGAGGGGAAGACGAAAATCTTTGCCGCGTCATAAAAAATTCGTAGCACTTCGATAGGTACGAATCCCAGGAAGCGTACGTCGTTCTGCACTCCTCCGCGGATTACGGTGCGGCGTAGGTCAGGATGTTTAGAGAGTTCATCCCCAATAATGATGAGCTTAAGATCGGGAAACTTCTCTTCTTTATCGAGTTCAGCTTTTAAAGCCGAGAATGCTTCGATGATGCGAACCAGATTTTTATGCGGACTAATTCGCCCCGCGTAGAGCAGAAATGGATATGTGATCTGATAGCGCTGTGTGAGGAATTGGCGGTCGGCATCGCTTGCATGTCCATGTAGAAAACGCGGGTCAATAGCATTATGTACTACGTCCACGCTGGTAGAAGGAATGCCAAAAAGCTTCTCTATTTCGGTTTTGGTGAATTTGGAAACCGCCAGGATCCGTGCCGCTCCCTTCAATACGCGGCGGGTAAGTTGAAAGTGCAGAGATCGCATGACTCCCGAGCCTTCGTGGGCGCGGTACATATGTTCGAGCAAATCGTGCACGGTCATTACGTAAGGACAGGGGAGAGTTCGCGGCAGCCAGAACAGGTGCGGAATATGCACCAGATCGCAGTTATGGCGCCGCAGAATCGCGCGGCACTCGAAGTACCCTTTGAAAGTGGTGGCATCCTCCTGAAGCGCTACTGTCTGGAAATTGGGCGGAAGAAAGCCGATTTCAGAAACCTTATCCGGCGAACCGATTAGGATGTATTCGTTCTGCTGGTCTAACCGCCCAAGGGCTCGAACTACGTTGCGGGTGTAAGTACCCACGCCGAAGTCAGTCATGCGGCGGATATCAATAGCGATCTTCACTGAAAGAATTTAACCACAGAGGACACAGAGGAATGTCGAATTCCATAAATTCCTGTGTCCTCTATGGTTGAGCTTTTAAGATTAAGCATGAAGTTCCGCCTGCGCTTTGGCCCTGCGCTCGGGGTAGAGTGGGAATGCTTCAGCCAGTCCCAGCACCTGCTTGCGAACTTTGCTGAGAACTCCGGAGTCGGTTTGGTGGTGTAGAACTTCGGAGATCCATTGCCCGACTTGTCGCATCTCGTTTTCCTTCATGCCACGGGTGGTCAATGCCGGCGTCCCTATGCGGATTCCGCTGGGCTTCATGGGAGGATTTGTATCGAATGGAATCGCGTTCTTGTTCACAGTAATTCCCGCTTCGCCTAACGCCTTTTCCGCTTCGTTGCCTAACATCCCTTTGGAAAATACATCGACAAGCATCAAGTGCGTGTCAGTGCCTCCGGAGATGATGCGGAAACCTTCAGAGGCCAGGGTCTCGGCGAGCACTTTGGCATTGGCGACGATTTGTTTTGCATAGTCACGGAAGCCCGGTTGCATCGCTTCCTGGAAGCAGACGGCTTTGGCCGCAATGATGTGCATCAGCGGTCCGCCTTGCATTCCGGGGAAAACCACTTTGTCGATGGCAGCGGCAAATTCTTGCTTCGAGAGGATCATGCCCGCTCGTGGACCGCGCAGTGTTTTATGCGTAGTCGAGGTCACGATATGAGCATGTGGCACCGGCGAGGGATGCACGCCTCCAGCAACGAGTCCAGCAAAGTGCGCCATGTCTACAAGGAAGAGAGCGCCGACCTTATCGGCGATCTGGCGCATGCGGGCGAAGTCGATGATCCGAGGATAGGCGCTGCCTCCGCCGATGATCAGCTTGGGATGTTCCTTCCCGACGAGCTTTTCGAGATCGTCGTAATCGATTGTTTCGGTTTCTTTGGTTACGCCATAAGGAACGACACGGTAAGTTTTGCCGGAAAAATTTAGATGAAAGCCGTGGGTGAGGTGGCCGCCATGCGCCAGATTTAATCCGAGGATGGTGTCACCGGGCTGAATCATGGCGGCATAAGCTTCCATGTTGGCTTGCGATCCGGCGTGAGGCTGCACGTTTGCGTGCTCTGCTCCGAAAAGCTTTTTGGCGCGGTCGCGCGCGAGATTCTCGACTACGTCGGCAAATTCGCAACCACCGTAGTAGCGCTTTCCTGGATAACCCTCAGCATATTTGTTAGTGAAAACCGAGCCCGCAGCTTCAAGCACGGCTTCGCTGACAAAGTTTTCCGAAGCTATGAGTTCGAGGCCTTCGTGCTGACGACGGGCTTCATCATCAATGGCAAGGGCGATTTCGGGATCGGCTTTATGCAGAGATCGTGATATTGGGCTATTTTTCATGGGATCTTTAGGGAACTTTAGCGTACACGTCCCGGTTGTGAATTTCCATCCAACGTTCAGGCGCTTGCAGCGGAGTAAATCCGAATTGTGAGTATAAGCCGTGAGCGTCGCCGGTGACCAGACTCCAACGGCGCAAGCCTTGAAGCTGCGGATGCTGCAAAATGCATTCCATTAGCCACTTCGAGAGTCCACGCCCGCGATGACTTTCCAAAACAAAAACATCGCCGATGTAGGCGTATGTTGCGAAGTCGGAGATCACCCGGGCGAAGCCGACTTGATCAGAATCGTTATAGATTCCAAAACATAACGAATGCTCAATGGAACGAGCGACAATCTCGCGAGGAATGCCTTTGCACCAATAGCAGTTCGTGAGAAAGCCGTGGATCACGTCTAAGTCAAACCGGGCGCGATCGGTGCTGATGAGGATTCCATCTCTGCGATATTGGACAAGCTCGAACTGTTCGGGAGTATTCATTACTTTGCAGTGGCAACAGCTCGCCCAGGTTTACCTTCGAACGCGCTCCGAAAAAATCTTCCCAGATGCCATGCATCCATATATTTGTAAGGCGTTTCTCCGGTTGTGTAATGGCCGCAAGGAAGCACTGCTACTTTGTAGTCCAAACCGTGTTTTGCGAATTCTGCGACCGTGTCGCGTGAAAACTCTGGAAGAAAAGTCAGGTCGTAGTTCGCATAAATAATCAACGATTTTTTCGGCCATCTCGCGAATTGCTTAAAATAGGACATAGGGCTGATTGCGCTCCAGAGCTCTCGGAGACGCTCCTCATTGATTTCCGCTTCCAGTCCTTGGCGAATGTGCCGCGTAGATTGACCATGCCAGACCACATCCGCAAAGTACGTAGATGCATGATTGAAGGCAGCAACTCGAATACGTCGATCGTGTGCCGCCGCTAGAAAGGCATAGCAAGAACCTAAACTAGTGCCAAGAATTCCGAGTTGCTTGTAGTTCTGTTGCTCCAGCCAGTCGAGGCAACACCGAATATCGATCACGCCCTGGCGGGCCGCGTCTAACGTGCGTCCAATGTTGGCCGAAACGGCATAATCAGCGCGGCTGATTTCCGCCGGCCTTCGAATGTCGTGGTGGGGCATGCTGAGACGCAGGACCGCAATTCCTAACCAGTTCAACAAACGGCAAAGTCCGGTATAGGAGATTGCGTCAGAATTCCAGTGCGGTAGCAGCACAACTGCACGATCTCCATTTGCCGGAAACCAGCGTGCGTTCACAAGATCGTTTTCTGGATAAGGAGTGTGAACCGGCGAATTGAAGCGCAAAAAGTCGGCATAAGTCCCTTTAACTTTTTGTTCGAGCTTTGGATCGGGCACTTCTCGGGTACTAAAAACTTGGACTTCGCGATTCTCTAACCGAAAATCTTTCGGTGTTTCGTAGGAATAAAACTCGTCGCTGGAAGCGACGATACGCTGGTTGTACTCACGCAAAAAACTTTCAGGATCATCCGGCTTATATCCGGGAGGATGGCCATTGCGGCATGGCCATTGCTGAGCCCACTCCAGCCCCCATTCCAGCGGACGAACCACGCGGTTGTTGTCCACCGATGTGAGTCGAGTTTCCCATTCATACATCCACCGTGAATAGCGGGAAGACATTCGTAATTAGGATAACAAAGCGTGGGACAAAGGTCAGGACACTAGCAGTGAATAGCTGCAACCCGCATCTGAGTGCGTGCCTGTGAGGTGAAGAGCAAGTCCTTGACTGGTGTTTCCTGCGGGGAAGAGCCGCTCTCGGGCAAAGATTATTATACGTGTCTTCTGGGCACGCGTTTCGATATGCCGCAGAGTATTTCATATACCACTGTATTGGCAAGGGTTGCATGTTCCCGCGCATCCACACTCAGGCCATCTGACGATCCTAATAATACGGCTTCATCTCCTACAGAAACGCCCGGTAGGCCAGTTACATCCACTAGCGTTAGATCCATGGATATACGTCCCACGATTGGCGCATAGTGTTCACGTACTATAACCCGGCCATGCTCTGAAAGCTGGCGGTTAAAACCATCGGCATAACCAACAGGGAGTACTGCAATACGGGCTGGTGCCTTTGTTACATAAATTCCACCGTAGCCTAATGGCTGATTCGCGCGTGCTTCTCGCAGCGCAAGGATTCGAGTCTTCCAGGTCAACACCGGCCTTACCGCTAATCGCAATCCACTGCCGCTTACTTCCCGTCCCGCTCGCTCGAAAGGCAAATGATAGCCATAGAGCGCAATTCCAGGACGAACCATGTTGTATCGAGCTTCGGGGCGCGAAATCACTGCGCCCGTATTAGCCGCATGCACCAGTGGCGGTTCAAATCCTTCGACTCGCAATTTACCTCGGACTTCTTCGAATGCCTTTAACTGCTCCTGCACAGATGTAGCATCGAGAACTTCCGACGAAGCCAAATGGGTTGAGAGGCCCTCTAGAAACAGATGCGGAGAAGATTTCAAAGCCGACCAAACAGCGGGAAGGTCTTCGACGGCAACTCCCAGGCGTCCCATACCAGTATCCACCTTCAAGTGGATGGAATGCTTCGAGACGCCAAGCCGAGATGCAGCGCGTTCGAGTTGTTCGATTTGACCGACCTCCCAAACTGTGGGAGTGAGGCCCAGGCGGACGATCTCTTCTTCTTCGCCTCGCCAGAAGCCCGTCATCAAAAGGATTCGTGATCGACTACCAGCTTCACGTAGAGGGATAGCCTCATCGAGCGAGGTTACTCCGAGCCATTGAGCGCCTTCTTCTTCCAGCGCTATTGCGCACTCAACCGCACCGTGGCCATAAGCATCCGCTTTCACCACAGCACAAATCATCACGCCATTTTTTACGTGCCGCTGTACGATTCCAAAATTGTGACGCAAGTTCGCCAGAGAAACTTCGGCCCAGGTTGGACGTGTTGCAGCCCGCTTTGCGATTTCGATGGTCGCCACTTATAATCGCTTCGATCAACTATGGATGTTTAATTATAGATGCCGCTCTCTATGTCTTCACGTTACCGCGGGACTACTCCCACCAATTAGTAGCAGATTATCCGCCCGAGAGCGTGAACTTCACGGTGACCTGAGTTTCAACTTCCACCGGATCTCCGTTCAGAAAATAAGGACGGTACCGCCACTGCCGTACTGCTTCGATTGCCGCCGGAGCCAGCATCGGGTGTCCGCTGAGTAGTTGTAAGTTCTCGATTTCTCCATTTTTGCTGATCATTGCTCGCAAGAGAACAGCCCCCTGAATGCGTGTCTGACGGGCGAGTGCTGGATAGACTGGCTCAACACGATGAACCAGATTGCCTTCCATCATGTGCGACATCGGCGGGTGATGAGCCGGGACAGGTGAATGCGGCATTACAAGTGGAGGCGCACTACCAATAGGATTGAACCCCTCAATCGTAGGGTACCCCGGTCCGCCCGAACCTCCTACGTTGATATCAGGCGGTGCAACATTGGGATTTTCCGGATGCAGGGAATGTGAAATATCATTCCGTCGATACACGAACGGATGGGCAATCACAATATTTGCCCAGCGACGCGGGCGCACGGGAGCAGTGTCCCCCTGCGGCGTCGTAGTGGGCCTTGCCATCGGCGCTAGCAACTGCGGTGGGGAGAGGAATGAGGGAAGACCTTGCGTGTACAGAAATGGCAGAGCTAACAGACTAGCGACGGCCATAACTTGCAATCCGAACGAGAACAACGTCGTCCAGACGCGATGAGATCTGTTGTCCCAATGTGTATCGCAAAGAGAATCGGCGAACATAGTGTCCTCCTGAGATAGAGACTGCTATCCCTTATGGACACCGTAGCTGCGTGACTTCTTGGTACTAGCGCAAAAATAAAAGCCGCGTCTCAACGCGGCTTTTAGGAACTTCTTTCCGCTTTCAGGTGTCCCGCCTATTTAGGTGTGGTGGCGGTTCCGGCAGGTTTGGTCGCGCCGGGCGTTGTTGAACGGGTTCCACCAGTAGTGCCGCTCGGTCTAGTCGTTGCGCCAGCTGGACGTGCAGGAGCAGCAACCCCCGATTGCGTGTTGTATGAATCCACGATTGTTTTGGTAATGTCAAGCGTAGGACCTGCCCATAGCACTGGGCCATTTGGCCACGGGTTGGAGGTGTCGAAAATCAAGCCGAATCCATTATCTCCAGCATACTTCACGATCAGCGGCGCCATTTTTTGCAGAATCTTTTGGGCGATTTCGTTTTGCTGATTTTGCGCGTCTTCGCGGGCGTCTTGTGCCGCGCGTTCGAGCGATTTCTGCTTCTGCTCAATTTGCTTAACCAGGTTACCGCGAGCTTCATCATTCAGTTTGTCGCCCTGCGTGTTGAGCTGCTTCTTCAAGCTCTCAATCTCATCATTCTGACCCTTCAGCTCGGTTTGCTTGGGCTCCAGTTTCTTGCTCAGTGTTTCAAAGTCACGCTGGCCTTCGTTGCTGGCAAAGATGGCCTGTTCGATGTTGATGGTTCCGATCTTACTTCCCGATCCCGTAGCGACAGGAGCACTGGGGGAACTGGGAGCGGAGGGCAGAGCGGAGGCAGCATTGCCATCCGTTTGGGCCAGCATTGTAATAGAAAAGGCGAATGCTGAAGCCATTAAAAATCGCACGAGCTTGCTTGTCATGAGGTTAAAAACTCCTTGAAATTTGGTCGGGTATTGATCAGATCTTTTACTGCGAACCCAGGCTGTACCCTCTGGTCAACCTCGTTCGACGTCAGCAAAGCCTACTGACTCGCACATAATAAGCATGAACCTGAAGTGTGCTGATCACCCAGACAGAATGCACTTTAGGGTGTATTTCATCACATTATAGGTGTAGCTTCCGTTATGGTCAAACGACTACTCCTCAGCAACTGCCGCATTAGAACGTTGTTGCAACGGTGAATCGAAAAGTCTTGCGTGGCTCTCGCAATAGATAATGCGGTGAATAAGTATTGCGTGCAAGTTGATAGGTATAGTCTCCTGCTGCGCCAACAGGGAACATGCTTCGCGTGATCGCAATTGGCGATCCAGCAATTTCATCCAGCCGTATTGGGTTGTAAGCGTAATAAATGCGGAAGGGCGCATTGACTACCGGCAGGAACATCTGCAACTCAAGCCCGGTCGACATCCGCGGCTTCCAATTGGTACTGCCCAGGACTTGTAGTCGTTGGGAGAACTTGGGGAAGTCACTCGAGGAACCAGGCGTAACGCCGCCGGAGCAGGTGAAGCTAATCGGGTCGAGAACCGGACAGCCGTAAACCTGGCTATTGACAGCGTTGAATTGCGTTGTGTTTATCAATAATTGCGAATCTCGCAACACTGGGTCAATGCCGATATCCATGAACGGTACCAGAGCTACTGGTCCCGCGATTGTGTACCTATATTCCAGGTTAGCAACCACGCTGGCGTCTCCACCGGGGAATACGATCTGGTCTAAGGGCACCGGAATTGTGTAGCTTCCCCGCAATGGATTGCCCGGGTCTTTGGGAACTATCGAACCGTCAGGATTTCGTAAAGCGATATTGGTGACACTTGGTAGAAACGCCACCGGCGAAATAGAGCGAATATCAAATCCTCTTATGTCATTTTCGCCGCCCATGTAGAAACGTTGAAAAGGCGGAGCAACCAGTCCGCCGTATCCGGTCATAAATGATGCTTGCAGCCTATATCCAATGGTGTTGCGACGGTTCTGCACGGGGGTGAAGTGTTTGTACTCGAAGACCGGACGAATGGTCCTCACCGTACCGCCTAACCCGGAAATCTCAGCCGCAAAATATGTACTCGTACCCTTATGAGGAAAGTTGGCGGAATCAAGCGTATTTTTCGAGTAACTCGGAATAACTTTGCTGGTTACGATTCCATTCAGAGCGCTGGGCCCGCTGACTCCGCTGAAAGCCAGGTAGTTAAATAACGATTTAGCAGCCGTAGTCAAAGCGACGAGCGAGGAAACATCGTAAGAGTAACTAATACCCACCCGCTTGAAAGATCGATGCAAAGGATAATTCAACGACGTCGTGAAGCCTTTACTCGATTGCGTGTAGTTCTGAAGCTGTTGCAACTCAGCGTTGGTGAGCGCCAATTGTTGGCCGGTCAAGATGGCAGATTGCCGGGCTTGATCATAGGTATATTTTCGTCCATATACAGTAAAGCCGAACTGCAGAGGCCGATCCCAAAGGTAAGGTTCGGTAAAACCGAACATTAAATTGCGCTGCAAATTTCCGATCTGCGCTTGTACGGTGAGTGTTTCGCCCAAGCCGAGAAAATTATTTGTGCTGTAGCTCAAGCCAATGAAGGCTCCTTCGAGTCCGCTCACGCCGCCTGTAAGTCCGATGCTGTTTTTGCCCTTTTCTTTGACTTTGAGGGTTAAATCAACGGTGCCCTCTTTTTCGTCAAGATGACGGTCGGTTACGTTGGGATCATCGGGTTTGAGCTGGTCGAAATATCCCAGTTGATTCAGGCGTTGAAGGCTCAGTTCCCAAAGTTGTTGGTTATAAACTTGTCCTTCTTCCAGAGCGATCTCACGCCGGATGACTTTGTCACGGGTAGTTGTATTCCCTGAGAACTCGATGCGTCGGACAAAGAATTGCTTGCCTTCATCTACGTCAATATCGAGGAAAACGAGCTTTTTCTGTTCATCGAAAGTGGTGTTTGGAATGGAAGTAAAGTTGATATAGCCATACTGGCCATAGGCTTTACGAAGAGATTCCAACCCTTTGGCGACTTTCTCGCGGCTAAAAACATCGCCATCTTTGATCGGAAAAAGAGAACGTAAGGCTTTGACGTTGCTGATCGCCTTATTGTTCTTGAATGTGATTCCTCCGAGATTGTAGCGATCGCCTTCTTCAATGGGAATAGTGATGTCAACCGCTTTTCCAGGTCCACTCTGTAGCAGTGGGATATGGAACCCGGTGTGCCCCGTATCATGGATGTTTGTCTTGGGATCCTGTACCAGCACTTTGAAGTAACCGCGGTTCTGGTATTCAGCACGAACCCGTTCAGTATCTTCGTCGAGTTTAGTGGCGTCGTAGGTTTTGGAGAACAAGTTCTCCAGAAAAATGGAGTGCGGCACGCCAATCGGTTTTAAGTTCTTCATGGCGCTGCGCAGAATACGGCTCGGGACGTTCTTGTTTCCCTGGAAGATAATTTTTCCGACTTTAACTTTCGGGCCTTCCTTGACCACGAAGGTCAAGCTGACGGCAGCGGGAGGGATGGGGCGAACCTCGGTACGAATTGTGGCAAATTGTCTGCCGTGTTCAGCGAGCAATCCCTTGATGGTAACTTCGGCTTTTTTTACTTTTGTAGGGTCATATTGGCTTTCGGGAGAAAGCCCGACCTTGGCTTCCTTAAATCGATCGAGCACATCGCTCTTTGAGACCGCATTCAATCCCACGTAGTCGATCTCACGGATAGTAGGCCGTTCCTTGACATAAATATGCAATCGCCATCCTTTTGGCGTTTGCTCGCGCTCGAAGCGAATGTCTTCAAAATAGCCAGTATTCCAAAGTGAATTGAAATCACGCTCAATCGCCGCCTGATCGTAAACATCGCCGGCACGCGTGAAGATACGTGCGCGTATGGTATCCGCAGGTATCCGGCGATTGCCGTGAATCACAATCTCGGTAACCAGTTCCTGCTGTCCAATACCTACCGAACACAGCATCACGACAGTTGCCAGTACTACGGTCAGAGTCCGGACGATAAACCGCATCTTATTCTTTACAAAAGAAAAAGATGGAAACAGACCGGAAGACCAAGCCGGAGATGACTGCGAACTGCCCTTGGGTAGGACAGAGTTATCCTGATGAAAGCGATGAATCGCTACGACCTCAAATTACTGGATTATGGAAAACCGCAATTATACGGTAGATCAGTAGATACCGTCCAAAACGTGCACTATCCGATTGCTTGTTTGCGCTTCAGCAGGCTGGCTGAAAAAGCCCTACCTCAACCAAGACGGAATAAAACGTAGCGGAGTTGCCCAGGTCCGTAAGTTTTTCCGAAGTGAGCACGTTAATATTTACATTGTCCCGACTGAGCTTGGCCCAATGCAAGTGTGCGGAGACGACTCCAAGCTGCACGTTGCCATCCACTCGGGCTTTTAAAACGATTTCTCCGCGGGCATTAAAGACTCGCACCATGTCGCCGTCAATGATCCGGCGCTTCTCCGCGTCCTGCGGACTCATCTCGAGCAGTCCGACTTCTTCCATCTGCTGAACGGATGGTACATTTGAAAATGTTGAGTTGAGAAAATTATCGGCTTTGCGCGCCAGGAGCTCCAGCGGAAACGTCTTGGCAGCAGCACTATGACGTGATTCATTAGGCGGAACAAAACTCGCAACCGGATCCACGCCTTCCGCTACCAGTGCCTTATTGTACAGTTCGGCTTTACCGCTAGGTGTGGGGAAGTTCCCGAAGGCGAAGGGAAGGAAGAATTCTCTATTGGGCGAAATGCGGTTAGCCTGCTCGCCGTCATTCGTCTCAGCTGCCGCAAAGTTCAACCGTATGTGGCCCTCTTTTTCCAGTCTCAGCCGGTCGATTCCTTTTAGCCATGGATTTGACGAGGCTAGCGCCTGGTCCACCATATCATCCACAGAATCACGGAAACATTCATCTTCAAAACCCATGCGCTCGGCTAATGCCCGAAATACTTCGACGTTTGATTTACTTTCCCCAAGCGGTGTGATTGCTGGATCAGACATTTGTAAATAATAGTGTCCATAGGACGCTTGCAGATCCTTGTGTTCAAAAAACGTCGTCGCGGGAAGAACAATATCGGCGTAGTCCGTAGTATCGGTTAGAAATTGTTCGTGGACTACCGTGAATAAATCCGGACGACTCAAACCGCGGATCACTTCGTTGTGGTTCGGACAAACAGCTGCTGGATTCGAGTTGTAAACAAACAAGGCTTTCACTGGCGGATTGTTTAGCTCATTCAACGCTTTCCCGAGCTCGACCATGTTTATAGTACGAGCTGGACGGCCTAACGCGACGTCCATAAGATCGGTGCGTTTGAGTGCTTCGCCATTCAATTCGAAAGCCCCACTGGTCGAGAGCTGCAAGCCTCCCCCGATTTCTCTCCATGATCCAGTGATACACGGCAGCATGGCAATGACGCGAGTGGCCGTTCCGCCGTTTTCCGAACGCTGCACGCCATAGTTCACTCGAATCACAGCTGGCCGCGTAGTCGCATACTCACGGGCCAGCCTGATAATGTCTGAAGCTGAAATTCCCGTCCATTGCGCCACTCGTTCAGGGGGATACTCCTGAACCTTTTGCTTCAGCTCGTCGAACCCCAACGTATAATTTTTGACATATTCAGCATCATGCAAGTTCTCATTGATAATTACGTGCATCATGCCGAGAGCAAGGGCTGCGTCCGTGCCAGGGTTGATCGGTAAATACCAGTCGGCACAAGCCGCAGTGCGGGTGCGGTAAGGATCGATCACTACAAGTTTTGCGCCTTTGCGCCGCGCTTCTGAAATAAACGGCCAGAGGTGGACGTTGTTCGCATGAATGTTTGAAGCCCACGCAATAATGTAGCGCGAATGGGAGAACTGTTCGGGTTCTGTTCCCCACTTAGCTCCAATGACGGATTTCAGTCCGGCCTCGCCCGCGGCGGAACATATATTGCGCTCGAGCTGTGAAGCTCCCATACGATGAAAAAAACGCCGGTCCATCGAGCCGCCATTGAGGGTTCCCAGCGTTCCTCCGTAGGAATAAGGCAGGATTGCCTCGCTGCCAAACTCCGCAATCACTTCCTTGAAATGATCTGTAATCTCATCCAGAGCATCATCCCAGGTGATTCGTTCAAACGCCTGGATTCCAGCCGAGTTGGCAGGCTTGAATCCCTTTGGGGATATTCGCCGCATTGGATACAACACACGATCCGGCGAATAAACCCGGTCGAGATACTTTGCGACTTTGGCGCATAAAAATCCCCGTGTCATAGGATGAGACGGATCACCTTGAATCTTTGTCGCCCGGCCATCTTCGATTGTGATCAAAACTCCGCAAGCATCGGGGCAATCATGGGGACACGCGGCATGGACTACGTTCTTCATTGTTCTTCGATTATAAGGTCGAAACGGACCTTAGTTGAAAAGAGAACGGCAAGTGATCGCCGATTTATCGAGCGAAAGCCAGAGTCAATAAAGTTTTCTGTTCAACTTCATGTGCTTTAGCCGAACCCGTCGCCGGACTTGGACTTGCCGAACGTTTAACCGAGAGCACAGAGCGGTCTTTTGCGATATGCCGCAGGCGTGGAAGCATAAAATTCATGGCCCCCATATTGGCTGGCTCTTCCTGTACCCAGACCACTTCGTGCGCTGCCGGATGCTTTTCGAGTTCTGCAATTAACTCTGATTCGGGAAATGGATAGAGTTGTTCAACGAAGACAATTGCGGTTGAGGTGTCCTTCCTCTTCTTTCGTTCAATTTGCAATTCATGACCGATTTTGCCCGTGCAAAGCAAGATACGACTCGCATTTCGAACTTCCTCATCGGGAAGAACCCGCTGAAAGCGCTCTTTTGAAAAATCTTCGATAGGAGACGACGCATCCGGATGACGTAACATACTTTTCGGCGTAAATACCACAAGGGGTTTTCGCCACTTGCGTAGGGCTTGCCTGCGAAGAAGATGAAAATATTGTGCCGCATTCGAAGGCTGGCAGATTTGCATATTGTCAGCGGCCGCTAGCTGTAAAAAACGTTCGATGCGGGCGCTGGAGTGCTCCGGGCCTTGTCCTTCATAACCATGCGGCAATAACATTACCACCCCAGACAATAGACTCCACTTTGCTTCACCTGCGGCGATGAATTGGTCTATAACCGCTTGGGCTACATTAACGAAATCGCCGAACTGTGCTTCCCAGAGCACAAGTGCCTCAGGGTAGTCGCGGCTGTAGCCGTACTCAAAGCCAAGTACACCCGCCTCGGAAAGTGTTGAATTGTAAATTTCACAAGGCGCTTGATTCGAAAAAATATGTTTTAAGGGAACGTATTCCTGCTCGTTGTCGATATCGAGCAGCACCGAGTGACGCTGATTGAAAGTCCCGCGACGGCTGTCTTGTCCCGTAAGCCGAACAGGGATGCCAGTCTTCACCAGACTTCCGAAGGCCAGAGCCTCAGCCATGCCGTAATCTACGGGGCGTTTCCCCGTGCCCATTTCCGCCCTTTGTTCAAGAAGCTTCTTGACCTTCGGGTGAATATGAAAGCCTTTCGGATACTCTGTTAATTGTTTCGTAATTTCGCGAAGCTCCTCTGCGCCTAATCCCGTGCTGATTTGGTATTCAGGTTTATAGCGGCCGCCGATGAAGTTACTCCAATACCCTGGCAAATCCCGAAGCAGCGGCTTTTTCGTGATCGCCCCGGCCTTCTTTTGCGCAGCTTCAAATTCGCTCTTGATCTCCTGTGCTTGCGCTGCGGCATCTTCCGCCCCTATATCGCTTGCGTAGATTTCCCAGAGAGGCGCATGCTCCTTGATCGCCCTGTAAAGCAAGGGCTGTGTGATGGTCGGATCGTCCACTTCGCTGTGCCCGTGACGGCGGTAGCCAATCAGATCAACAACCACATCACTATTAAATTTGTAACGATATTCCAGAGCTATGCGCCCCACTCGTATCACGGCGTCTACATCCTCGCCATTCACATGAAAAATGGGGATATTCTGGCGACGGGCAATCTGCGCGGCAAAGCGAGCGGAATGCAATTCACGCGGAACCGTCGTAAATCCGATTAAATTGTTAACAATTACATGAATTGTGCCGCCGACTGTGTAACCCGGCAGGTCAGCATAATTTAAAACTTCGGCAAAAATTCCTTGTCCTGCAAAAGCACCATCGCCATGGACTAGTAGCGGTAGAAATTTTTCCGCTCCATCCTTCCCATGGCGGTCCTGTTTGGCCCGCGTGCGTCCGAGCGCAACTGGATCGACAGCTTCGAGATGACTCGGGTTGGAAACCATGTGGATATGGATCTTCGTGCCCGATTTGGTTGTGTATTCACCAGTTGCCCCCATGTGATACTTAACATCTCCACCACCCAAGACGCTGCGGGGGTCGACGTCTTCGAAACCCGCGAAGACTTCTTCAGGAGTGCGTTTTGCAATATGGGTAATCACATTCAGCCGCCCACGATGACTCATGCCCATCACCAGTTCGACTGCGCCGTGCTGGCCCGCTCCGTCGAGGATCTCGTCTACAAGGGGAATGAGCGCGGTTACACCTTCAAGGGAGAAACGCTTGCTACCTAGATAGCGTTGTTGCAGTACCTGCTCGAATAAATCTGCACGGATGAGTTGACTGAGAGCACGTTGCTGATCCACGGATGCCTGTGGAACTTCCATGTGCCGCTGAATCCAGTGGCGCTTCTCGGGATCGCTGATGTGCATGAACTCAGCTCCCACCGTCCCGCAATACAAGCTCTTTGCTTTGTCAGCGAATTCACCGCCGATTTGCAGCTCGGAATACGGAGCTGGTGAAAGAAAGCCAAGCGGATCCAGATCTGCTTCCAAATATCCCCAATGGCGGAAGACATCGAACACGCGTTCGCGTTCGGCGTTCGGAGTTTCTATAAGTGCACTGGCGGCAGATGCGCCGTTAGTCTTACTTTGTCGGGTAGTCATAGGAATGCTTATAGGATAAAGGATGAAGGCAGTTGTGTGCAGGATTCGAGAGTAACTGCCAATCGTGAATTCCTATTGTGAACAAGATAGAAAATGTATTCCAGATAACGCTCGCAAGAGTGAAAACGGAGGCAAGGCATGAAAAGTAAGCTGATTGCGGGAAAGGGAACGCCGGCTCTCCTCGGAGTTCCTTTTGATGCACAGTCTTCCTATTTACGAGGCGCTGCAGGCGCCCCTCCTTTGATCCGTGAAGCATTTCATTGCGAGGCCTGGAACACATGGACTGAACCCGGCGTGGACCTCAGCATTCCAGGAGCGTTCGCCGATGCTGGCGACCTACAGCTTCCCGAGAATAATTCGGCCTTCGAGTTGATCGAAAAAGCTATAGAAAATTTATTGAATAAGGGACATCGCCCTGTAAGTCTTGGCGGTGATCATTCGATTACTTATCCCATCGTGCGCACTTTCGGAAGATGTATTCCCGAACTTACCATCGTGCATTTCGACGCCCACGGTGATCTCTATGATGAGTTCGAGGGGAACAAGTACTCTCATGCTTGTCCATTCGCTCGAATTATGGAAGAGGGTTGTGCGAAGCGGCTCATTCAACTGGGCATCCGGACTAATAACGCACATCAGCGAGCTCAAGCTGCTCGTTTTGGCGTCGAGGTTATAGAAATGTCAGAGATACCCGCGCGGGAAAAGCTTAAACTCGCTGGCCCGATTTACCTTTCATTCGATGTCGATGTGCTTGATCCAGCGTTCGCGCCCGGCATTTCACATCGCGAGCCGGGCGGGATGTCAGTTCGAGAGGCGATTTCGCATCTACACGCAATATCGGGCCAAATTGTCGGAGCTGATCTTGTGGAGTACAACCCGAAACAGGATCTGTCGGGCCTGACAGCCACAGTTTGCGGCAAGTTGCTGAAAGAAATTTTAGGGAAAATGATTGCTGAATGAATATTGCTCAATGGAGATGTCAATTCAAACAGTAATCCCATCGAACCGCCAGCAATCTCAGGGCATTTCAGTAGTTACCTACAGGAGAAATAAGC
This sequence comes from Terriglobales bacterium, assembly GCA_035651835.1. Lineage (GTDB taxonomy): Bacteria > Acidobacteriota > Terriglobia > Terriglobales > Acidobacteriaceae > JAOAPG01. The sequence goes on along the minus strand of DASRFC010000029.1, from coordinate 16,410 downwards.
CCAGCCTACCGTGTCTTTCGAATGTCATGGCGAAAATAGAGTTTAAACTGTCTGTGCCTGATTCGTGTGTTAGGCCTGAGGCCGCATACAGCGATTTCTATGCGGCGAGGCGGTATATGTAAGTGTTACGATATGTCACGTTGCGTGACAAAATCAACTGGAGCAGCTAGATTGACCCGAATTCTTATCGTTGATGACAGTCCGTTAGTCCGCCAACGACTTCGGGACATGCTGCAACAGCATCCAGATTGGAAGGTTTGCGGAGATGCGGCAAATGGCCCGGACGCAGTCCAGAAGGTTCAAGACCTTGCTCCCGACCTGATCGTTCTTGATTTCCTTATGCCTGGCATGGACGGCTTGCAAGCGGCACGGGAGATCGGGAAAGTCGTACCGAATGTTCCCATTCTGATGTTCACCATGCATCTTTCCAGGCAACTGGTGGAAGAAGCTCGCAATGCAGGTATTCGAGGTGCCGTTGCCAAATCGGATGCAGGCCGAATTATCGAAGGCCTGGAGGCTTTGCTTAGAAACGAAGCCTTCTTCTATTCGTCCAACTAAACCCGATAATTTATTGAACCTACCAGAAACTGGAATTTACGGCCAGCGCTTGGCACTGTCTTCCCAGCCGGCAGCACGGGCCTGTTGCGGTGGTGGAGTGGCGATGGCGGGTTGCGGAATCCGAATCGGCTGTTGGGATGGAGGGCTGGCCAGAGTCGGCTTGTTGCTAGCTGCCTCAATACCCGATTCCTTATCATCTGACAATAAGGGTGCAGCGACTCTCAGAGCTTCAACTTCTTTTTCAAGCTTCGCGAGCTCGAGTTCTTTCTGTCTCAGAACTTCGTAAACGTTTTTCATACCTTGGCACCTTGTAAGCAAAATTAGGTCAGATTAGGCAATCGTCCGAACTTTATGCAGGTATGCAGCTTTTGTCAAGCTGGCAGCAAGATTCCTTTGTCTAAATGCCGCGTCACATGGGCATAGGAAGCCGCATGTGGGTCGTGGGTCACCATGACAATGGTCTTATGAAAGTCTTCATTTAGACGTTTGAGAATTTCCAAAACTTCGGTCGCAGAATGGCTGTCAAGATCGCCGGTGGGTTCGTCGGCCAGTAGTAGCGTTGGATCACTCACGATCGCGCGCGCGATTGCTACTCGCTGTTCCTGTCCGCCAGAAAGCTGCTTTGGCAAATGATGAACGCGATCTTCCAGTCCTACTAATCTTAGCGCAGTCATGACGTGGTCGCGCCTTTGCTGTGAGTTGAGTTTGGTCAGCAGCAGTGGAAGCTCGACATTTTCAAATGCTGTCAGTACTGGAATCAGGTTGAAAGTCTGGAAGACATAGCCAATATGCTCATTGCGCCAGTGTGCGGACTGGGAGTCGCTGAAGGTGAAAATGTTTTGTCCCAGCACCAGCAACTCGCCTTTGGTCGGGCGGTCGATGGCCGCAATCATATTCAGCAACGTGGTTTTGCCGGAGCCGGAAGGCCCCATGAGAGCGAGAAATTCTCCTGACGCGATTTCAATGGAAACATCGTCGAGAGCTTTGAGCTCGAAGGCATCGCGACGAAAAATTTTGCTGACATTGCGAACCATGACAACTTTAGTTTGAGTAGCGATATTATGTGAGGCAATAGCAGTGCTCATGACTGTCCTTTAATCTTGATTTTGTCGCCTTCTTTTAGATCGGGAGGACCGGAGACGATCACGCTCTCGCCACCGACGAGACCTTGTACCAGCAATCCTCCACTACGCTGAGAAAGAACTTGCACTTCACGGCGAACGGCTTTTTCGTTGAAGGTAATGAATACCACCTTCTTGCCATCCTGGTCGCGAACCGCGGCGGTCGGAACCAGAACTCCGGAAGGCTGAGGAGTTCCAGCCTTGGCTTCATTCGCCAAAAATTTCACAGTAGCATTCATGTCGGGACGCAAATACTCGTCCGGATTCAGGATCTGCACTTTAACTTGTACTGTCGCTTTTTGCCGGTTGGCTTCGGGAGAAATTTGGGCTATGACGCCATCGTATTTGCGATCGGGAAAAGCGTCGACCGTGACAATGCCCTTTTGGTTGGGGCTAAGTTTTGCGAAATCATCCTGAGCTATATCGAGTTCTACTTGGATATCCTTTAAATCAGCGAGTGCCACGACTGATCCCTGAGGTCCGCCCTCAGCTGAGCTGGCAAATTGAGAAGTAATCAGTTCGCCTTTCTCGGCAGTTCGTTCAAGGATTGTGCCGCTCACTGGAGCGCGGATAATTGTGGCGTCTAGTTGCGATTTAGCATAATCCGCCAACCCTCGCGCTTGTGTCAGGCTCCCTGCGGCACGGGCCAATTCCTCCTTGCGAGGACCAATTTTGACGAGCCGCGATGCTTTTTCGAGTGAGTTTACTCGCTGCTGATCGGAGTCGAACTTTGCAGTCGCATCATCGAGAGCCTGCTTTGCCAGAACGCCTCCACTGACAAGCTCGCGCGTGCGATCCAAAGTGATCTTGTCGTTTACCAGTGTTGCCTGGGCTTCATCCAGATTGTGTTGCGCCTGCTGAACTTCTTCGGGACGAGAGCCATTTTTCAGTTCATCTAAATAAGCTTGGGCACTGTCGGCTGAACCTTTGGCTTGTTCGTATTGTGCGCGAAATTCTTCATCTTCAAGGCGGACCAAAATCTGGCCTTCTTTGACTTTGTCGCCCTTCTCGACGCCAATCCATTTCACGCGTCCCGTGACCTTGGTATTTACGTTGATTTTATGGTGAGCAACGATGTAGCCGGTTGCCGAGAGAACTATGCTGCCTGCATCGCCGTTGCTCTGAGCCGAGGCCCGAGCCACGCTTACTTCGGGAGTGTTAGCAGCGATCGATCGATAGACCAGGGTGCCGAGGCCAAGCAGCACGACGACGGCAATTCCAATGACGATGAAGCGTTTAGCCCAAGATGCGGGCTCCGGGCCTTTTGCAGAGCGATCAATCCGCAAACCTTGAAGATCTTCGTGTTTAGTGTCGATTGGCATGTTTTCTAAATTCAAAACGTTTTTCGTTCGACAAAAGTTCCCGGAACCCTCTTTAAAGTCTAATCTCGTAACGCAGCCAGAATGTCTCTCCGGGCAGCCTGCCATGCAGGTGCAATTCCCCCAAATAGTCCCATGACCATGGCGAATATGATCGCCACTATTACAACCTGCGGAGTCATGCGAAGACTGAACACGACTTCGCTGAAGGTCACTGCATTAGACGTACCGGTAGTCATTCCGTTGAATGGCAGCATGAGAATAATTCCCACTACCGCGCCCATCAGCGACAAGAGCACCGATTCGAAAACAAACGAAGTTAAAATGCTGGGTCGAGAGAAACCGATCACCCGCAATGTGGCAATCTCGCGTGAGCGATATGCCACGGCTGCGTACATGGTGTTCATGGCGGCAAAGCTGGAACCGATCGCCATGATAATGGCGACAACCCATCCAATATATTTAATAGGAGCTCCGGAACTGGTTTGCTTGGCGTAATATTCCGTCTCCAGCATGCCTTCCAGTTTCAGGCGTTGATCGTCACTGACCCGATGTTTGAGCGCATCGGCGCTCACCGGATCAGTCGCTCGTAGATAGGCAGAAGCGAATCCTCCCTGACGGTCAAAATCTGAGGCCATTTGATTAACATCGCCCCAGATTTCCGACTCATACGCTGAGCCGCCAGCGTCGAAAACACCCACAACTGTCCATGGACCTTTGCCGAACTGCAGAGTGTCGCCAACATTGGCATGCGCAAAACGTTTTTGAATAGATTGACTGACTACCACTTCGCGCTGACCGGGTGTAAACCACCGTCCCGAAGCAAGTTTGACCTTTGGACGAAGCTCAAGCCCATCTGGCATCATTCCTCGCACAGTTACGTTAACCTCGCCTGTACCATCCTTACGGGGCAACACGATTACAACCACCCACTCGCCAGACACCATAGGATCGCCATGTTTATCCTTCGCGATACCAGGCAGAACTTTCAGCGTGGGAAATAATGCCGCATCAAAGCCGCCCGAGAGTTCAGCTTGCGAACCTTTGCGCAGCACCAGCACATTCGTTGGATCGCCACTGGTGACGAAAGCGCGATCCAGCCCCGCCAGCAACGCCATCAGAAAGATCGCAGTGGTAACAGTGAGCGCAATGCCCAGCGCAGTCATGATCGTGAGACCCTTACGCAGCTTGAGATTTCGAATGTTGTAGCGGATCGGTATGGCCATAAATTTAAACTTTCAGATCAGCCGATGTGGCGCAGTCCCTCCACAATATTGATTCGCGAAGCATTGTAAGCAGGCAAAGAAGCACTAAGCAAGCCAACCGATCCCGCAACCAGCAACGCGAAAAGGATGGTGGGCGTGGTCACTGCAAATCCACTCGGAATTCCGATTGCTGCCGGAGAGTGAGCAACAAGCTGCACTAACGCAGCCGCTGCCACTGTTCCAAGAAGGCCACCCAATAAAGCCAGGGCGATGGATTCACCAACAAACAAAAATAATATGTGTTGACGCGGAAAGCCCATCGTCTTAAGCACTGCTACTTCGCGAGTCCGGCTGCGGATCGACATCGCCATCGTATTTGCTGAGACCAGCAAAATCGCGAAGACGACGGCTCCGCAAATACTGAGAATGAAGGCTTTTACATTTCCAAGCATGGCGACAAACGAGAGCCGAAACGCATGTTCGCTTTCCGTCTTTGTAGGTTCGGGAGAATTGCGGAACATTTCGTCTATGGCGGCTGAAACTCCCGGAACATTGTCCGCAGACGCGACCTGCGTATCAAAGAAACCTGCCTTCCCTTTGAGAAAAGGAACAGATTCCTCTAGATAGTCACTATGAAAGTAGACGATCTTTGACGCAGGTTGCACTGTGTAAATAGCACGCACAGTGAGTTCGAGATTGGTGGGGAAGAATGTGCCCTGCAACGGAATCCTATCGCCGATTTTCCAGCCGAATTTCTTTGCAAGTTCCACGTCTACCAAAGCGCCGGTTCGATCATGCTGCCACGCCAGTACTTGATCCGCAGGCACATCCTTATCAGATGCGACTTTGAGATACTCATTCGGATCCGTAGCGAACTGTGCGAAAGCATTCTCAGGCCGGTCGTCTTTATATTTGCCTCCGAAAAAAGTCATAGGAGTAACCGCAACAACTCCGGGCAGACTACGAATTTTTTCCCGGTAATAGGAAGGCAAGAGAAAAGTAAGAGAGACCCGGTGGCGAGAGATGACCCGTTTAGCCGATGCCGGAGCGCCAGGATCAAGATAAAACGCATGCCATATCGTCATCATCAGCGTGAGCAAGAGCAGCGAAAAGCTGATGCTCAGTACGGTCAGAATGCTCCGTCGCTTGTTGCGAAATGCGTTCTTCACTACAAAACCGCTCAATGTCATACTGCTCTCAAATGATTCCCGCTCACCCAATGTGGCGAAGGCCTTCTACAATGTTCACTTGCGATGCATGGTAGGAGGGCACAATCGCACTCAGAAAACCTACTATTCCGGCGACCATCATGGCGATAAGCAAAATGCTTGAGGTAAGCTGGATGGGGAAAAACCCGCCAGCATTTGGCGAATGCGTAAACAGATAAATGAGTACGTAGGCGCCGAAAATCCCAAGAATGCCGCCTGCCAAGGAGAGCGTCACAGCCTCGCCCACGAATAAGCTGAGCACTGTTTGCCGGGTAAATCCCAAAGTCTTCAGCACCGCGACTTCGCGGGTCCGCTCACGGATCGACATTGCCATCGTATTGGCAGAAACCAGCAGGGTTGCAAATACTACCGCCGAACAAATACTGAGAATAAAAAGTTTCACATTGCCAAGCATGGCAACAAATTCCAAGCCGAATGCCTTTTCGCTTTCCGCTTTTGTAGGCTGAGGCGAATTGTGGAATGTGTCGTCGATAGTGGCGGCAACCTTGCTCACGTCCTGGGGAGAGTCGGCGAGAATACCGAAGGTACCCGCCTGGCCCTTGAACCAGGAAACTGCCTCTTCGACATACTTCGTGTTGAAATAAACCGCCTTGTCATCCGGCGTTGAACTGAAAATTCCCCGTATATAGAGTTCCAGATCGACCGGATAAATCGTTCCTTTGAGAACAATGCGATCTCCAAGTTTCCAGCCATATTTTTTGGCTAATGTGTCGTCCACAATTACGCCTTGGCGATCACGCTGCCATGCGGTGAGTTGATCCGCTGGCATGCTTATATCGCGGTATACCTTAAAAAACTCTTCCGGATCGGTACCGAACTGAGCAAAAAAATTTTCAGGTTTGTCATTCTTGTAAAGACCGCCGAACCAGGAAACCGGCACAACCGATACCACTCCGGGTATGGAGCGAATTTTTTCGCGATAATAACCCGGCAGTGAAAACGTCAGGGAAACTTTGTGACGTACTATTAGCCGTTCGGAAGATTCGGCGCTGCCATTGTCCCCATAAAAACTTCGCCATAACGTCATCATTAGGGTTAAGAGCAATAACGAGAAGCCCACGCTCAAAACGGTGAGGATGCTGCGGCGTTTATTGCGAAACGCGTTCTTACTGACGAAACGGGTGAGGGTCATAATTGGCCTCCGGAGGAGATGCGGAAGATATGAGCCTGAGTAGATAGATCTCCTGGGAAGGTATTAAGCATAGACGAGAAACCCTCGATTCGACAATGGCTCAATTCGCGAGTTCTTGACTCCGAATATAGAATCGGTCTCCCGAAGATCAATTGCTAGTACAAATCGTCATCGCCACTCCATGACAAATGTCATTGAAAGCAAAATTTTAGCTTCCAAAAACTGCGGCAGGTGAAATCGTGGCCCGACCAGATCGCTAAATCGATATTCTCGAAGTTTTAATGTTCGCGTAGAATTCCGAGAAGTTGCAGGCCGTAATTCCCATTCATGGAGGGTTATGTCCCCAAGCACGATTCATCTTACCCATCGAGCCCTCTCCACCATTGACATTGCAATCATCGCCGTTTATTTCCTGCTTATATTTTGTATCGGCTTCTACTTTGCCCGTCGCGGACGCACGTCAACGGATTACTTTTTAGCAAGCCGTGATGTTGGGTGGTTTGCTATTGGTGCTTCTTTGTTCGTGTCCAATATTTCGACCGAACACTTTATTGGATTGTCGGGTGCGGGAGCGAGTTCGGGCTTGGCGGTCGGTCACTTCGAATGGTGGGCGTGCCTGATTCTGTTGATTTTGGGTTGGGTCTTCGTCCCGTTTTATCTGCGCAGCAACGTTTTTACCATGCCCGAATTCCTGGAGCGTCGTTTCAGCCGCTCCTGTGCCATTTATCTGGCCAGCATCTCCATTATTGCTTACATCTTTACCAAGATTTCTGTGCAGCTCTATGCGGCGAGTGTCGTACTCGAACGGGTTGCTGGATGGAGTCTGTGGAAGACGGCGATCATTCTGGTAATTGCGACTGGTGTATATACCATTGCGGGCGGGTTGGCGGCAGTGATCTACACTGACATGGTTCAAACCATGATTCTGATCGTCGGCGCCGTGGTGCTGACTTTCATCGGATTGCATCGGGTTGGAGGATTCGCAGCACTGCGATCAGCCGTTCCGGCCAGCTACTTTCATATGATCAGACCTCCCACGGATGCTGCCTTTCCGTGGACCGGCATTTTCTTCGGCGCTCCTATCCTGGGAATTTGGTATTGGTGTACCGATCAGGTCATTGTGCAGCGCGTACTTTCGGCTCGGGACGAGGGCCATGCCAAGGCGGGCACAATTTTCGCAGGATTCTTAAAAATTCTCCCCGTGTTCATGCTGGTTTTGCCGGGGATTATTGCTCTCGCATTATTTCGCGATCTGTTCAAGTTCGGACCCAATGGCGAAGTGCTCAATGGTGACATCGCTTATCCCACATTGATTCTAAACCTGCTCCCCACAGGGCTTGTGGGCTTGGTTCTCGCGGCGCTACTTGCAGCGGTGATGGGCGCGATGAGTTCGGTCTTTAATTCGGCTTCCACACTGGTGACACTGGACTTCTATAAGAAGATCAATCCTGGAGCCAGTGAAGCCAAACTTGTAAATATGGGACGAGTCGCCACAGGAGTTATGGTCGTGCTTGGACTCTTGTGGGTTCCATTTATTCATTTGATCAGTAGCCAGCTCTATATTTATTTGCAGAGTGTTCAGGCTTATATCAGTCCGCCCATTGCTTCGTGCTTCGTATTGGGTATTTTGTGGCCAAGACTGAATGCTCATGGCGCGATCAGTTCATTGCTGATTGGCTTTGTGCTCGGTGCCGGGCGCTTTGTGCTGGAGATCATGGATAGATTGGCCGGAGGCCATTTCGAGAATCCGCTGATTCGCAGACTAATCGATCTGAATTTCCTGCATTATGCGATCGTAATGTTTGTGATCTGTTCCTTGGTGCTCATTATTGTGAGTCTGCTTACCCCAGCGCCCGAGCGCAAGAAATTGGCAGGACTAACCTTCGCCACAGTAAGTGAAAAGATGGATTTAGTTGCGGTCACGCCCGATGCGTTACGTTTCAAACCCGCTGCTGAAACAGCATTGGAACGCAAAATTAATATTCTATTGAGCTTGGCTTTAGTCGCCACTGTGGTTGGTCTCTGGATCTATTTCCGGTAACAGGGTTGGATCATTCCCATATGGCACAAATCCGAAGCTTGAAACCGAATGTCACGATGGATGAAGCTGTTAAGCAATTTTCCGGGGGAGGATTGCTCAGCCGCATACATCATACGGCTTTCGGCCCACTCTGTTCCGTCGCGGAATTCTATATTCCATTCCGGCTTTTCGAAGTGGAGGTTGTTAATCGAGGCAAATCTAATCTATATACATTGGGTTTGGACGCGGTGACGGGATCTCTTAGTCCTTACGCGTTTGAGCTGCTGCCGAGTAACAATGATGTCTCAAGTGTTGAAACTCGCAACTGTATCTCGTCATGCCTGAGTGAAACGGAAGCTAGTGACATGATCATCGCCAAAGTACGGCGCATCTTATTTAGCTCGGGATTTTTTCGCATTCAAAACTTGCGGATTAGTGCGTACCCGGTTCCGGACGAAATTCATATACCTTACTGGGTTGGATTCCGTGGAAAAGGATCCAAGGCTCACATCGCAATGATAGATGCAGTGCGACGACACATGGAAGGAGGCAAAACTCGCTCTCTCCTACAGAACTGGTTGCTCAATTCTTGATTACACGTTTGAAGTAAATCTCAAAGCCTGAGTACCTTCGTAACTCTCTTCTGGATGCACTCCCGATTATCCTAGTTTTATCGCCCTAACCCCAAGAGCGCAGCCGTCTTCACGGAGACTTACCATTCTTGAATTAACGATGTGATTTGCCTATGCGAGGCTAGAAAGAAATGTCTAACAGAATAGGTCGTTTCGAAATACTCAGCGAAATTTCCCGCTCCGCTACCGGAGCCGTTTACAAAGCTACTGACGTAGAGAGCGGTCAGACGGTTGCATTGAAAACGCTCAAATTAGATCTATTAGGCGAACAAGCCGCATTGATGGTGAAGCAGGTCCTCGAAGAGGCGGAAGCTTCGAAAGCTCTCAATAGCCATAACGTTGCGTTGCTCTATGGGGCCGGCGAAATTGAAGGTCAATTCTGCGCATCCATGGAATATGTGCAAGGCAACAGCATCGCAATCACCATGGCGCGCAAAGAAGGGTTTTCTATCTGGGATCTGCTCGACATTGCGCGTCAAGTCTGTCAGGGACTCGACCATGCACGTGTTCACAATGTTGTGCATTACACGCTAGAGCCGGCGAAGATCATGGTGCAGTGGGATGGCGTGGTCAAGATGCTGGCTTTCGGCGTGTCGTCCATGGGAGCGCTTTGTGCTCAAGCATCCGGCAATGCGCCGGATACTCTTTATTACATGTCGCCGGAACAATTGCACGGTGATCCGCTCGATGCCCGTTCCAATCTTTTTAGCCTGGGTGCAATTCTTTACGAGATGGTGACCGAGCGTAAAGCGTTTGCGGGAGAGAATGCAGATGATGTAAGGCAAGCAATATTAGAAGCTACACCCGCGCCCCCCCGTCACATTAATCCAAAAGCAAATTTAGCGCTGAGCGAAGTAATTATGAAGGCACTGTCGAAAGAGCCGCAACATCGCTACGGGTCAGCGCAAGAATTAATAGTAGATCTCGAGAAGTGCAAGGAAAATCCGGAGAAAGCTGCGAACGCGGCCAAGACCGCTCAAGCGTCAAAGAACAAACCTTCTCAGCCAACAGCGGCAAATATTGAACGCGCACTCGATACGGTGCAACCTGAAGCGGTCGCGCCGAAACAGGTTCCCCGGGCTGCCGGGGCAGCAGCTGCAAATGGTGGCTTGGGGATGAGTTCCGCTTCGGTCATCAATCAGTTTGCGACTGGGGCGCCGGAAGAATTGCCTACCATGTCCGCGACAGTGGCAGAACCGGAAGTGAAAACGCCACGAATAATGGTTGACCCTTTAATGGATGAGACACGTAAACAGGTTGAGAAACAATCGCACAGCTTTTCTGAAATTAGCGAATTACCTCCATTAAAAGAGATCTATATCGCACCCCCGCCTCCGCCAGCACCGGTTCAACAACCGGATGCGGTAGATCCAATTCACGCCGCCGTATTTCGCACCTCCGCGCCGGAAAAACCGAAGGTGCAACCGAAAGAAGTTGCAAAGAAGGCCGTCGCCGAAATCACGAAGACTCCTCCAAAACTTTTTGGATATGCGATAGCCGCCGCTATTGCTGTCATACTTTTAGTTGTGGCTGGCATTGCGTATCACATTCATTCGGAGAATTCTGATGATGATGCAGGTCCGGCGCAGTCCGCCACGAAATCATCCATCGCTCAATCGGCTGCCGGTCAATCTGCCACTACGGCTACAGAACCGGCTACTACTGTGCAAGGCGCCGAAACCGCAGAACCCGCGCCGCCTATAACGACGGACGATCCATCTGCCGTTGCTGTTCAGCCGAAATATAAAAACGTCAAGAAAAAATCTAAAGCGGCACCAACGCCCGCTGCCGCTGCGGTTGTTCCCGGACAATTAACCGTCAACACGACTCCACAAGGCGCGCAGGTTTCAGTGGACGGTCAAAACGATCCCGGATGGGTTACTCCTTACAATATGTCAGGCCTCGCTCCCGGCCAGCATACAGTAATGGTAAGTAAAGCCGGATACGCGCCGGAGACGCGAAATGTAGATGTGACATCAGGCAGCAAATTTTTTCTCGTGGTGCAACTGGCCCAGCTTACAGCGACCATATCGGTAGCCAGCACCCCAGCCGGAGCGGCAGTGTTGATGGATGGTAAAGATACAGGACGAGTCACACCCATGCAGCTTTCAGTAGATAAGCCGGGGAATCATACGTTTCTATTTAGAAAGCAGGGCTTCCTGGATGAGACCACCACGGCTAATCTGCAACCGGGTCAGATTGTCCATTTGACGCCCACTCTAAAAGCCCTTGGTACTACCGACGACATAAAAATCGGTGGTAAATTCAAAAAAATGTTTGGTGGTTCGGACGTCGCCGGCATGGGTACGGTGAGTGTGAAGACCCAGCCGAAGGGAGCACAGATCGCGATCAACAATCGCATGCTCGACAAGGGCTCGCCAGTGGAGTTTTACCTTAATCCTGGTACATATGTTGTTGACATAACCTTGTCGGGATATAAGTCCGTTCAAAAAGTTATTAATGTTGAAAAAGGTGGCAAGGTGCCGGTTGAAGAGACGCTCGAACGGGAGTAGTTCATCTCTTCAATCGGCTCCAAGCTTAGAGAGGCTGAACATATTTTTTGACGCGCTATGACTTATCGATACGCTCTTTCATAGCCCTCACGGTAAGCTCGCGCATATTCCGCTTCGTAGGAATATTTGTCTCCGTATTCATGCCGGTACCCATGATCCTCATGCGCATACCTGCCTCGTGGATATGGGTTTAATGGCTTTCCTTTAAACATGTCTTGCCGCCCTACTGATCTTCCATCTTGGAACCCGAAGTCACGTGCAATACGTAGACCGTCACGATCGTGATCCCGGTCAAACCGGTAGTCGTCGCGATCGTGATCGTTATAATGCCAATCCTGAGCAAGAGCCAAGCTACTGGAACTTGCTATTGCTAGAATCAAAGCCGCCGTGCGTATTTTTGTGCGAGTAATTTGTGCGAGCATAAAGACCTCCAGCAGACTGCTACTTTTTTCGTCTGCTGCTTATACAAAGCCTGTTTCCACAGAAAAGTTGCGGGCCGGCCATTTCAGCTTCGGTTATTCCTCCGCAACTCTAGAGTTTTCTAGGTGAATCTTTTTAAGCATTCAACGGAATTTCGCGGAGCATTAGCTTGGGTCGATCCCAGGTATGGCGTTTTTGTGCCAGCGATAATCACGCTGGTTTTCTCTAGTGTCGCCTGGCTACTTCGAGGAGTAACAACTTCCGGAGCTATTGCCGGAGCATTCATTTGTTTTCTCGTATATACCAACGCTGGATTCGGCGCTTTCGCGGCTCTGGTGACAGTTTTCTTTCTGGCATGGCTCGCAACGCGTTTTGGTTACTCGCAAAAGCAGCGGCTTGGCATTGCCGAGAAACGCGAGGGCCGCACAGCTCTGCAAGTCTTGGCAAACCTAGGGTTTGCTGCAATTTGCGCAGGCATTTATTTCATAAGCCATTTAAACCGATTCTGGCTCTTGGGATTAGCGGCTGCACTTTCGGAGGCGGCTGCAGATACGGTTTCCAGTGAAATCGGACAAGCCATTGGTGCGCAGCCGCGACTGATTACAACCTGGAGACCAGTATCGCGTGGGTCAGATGGCGGGGTGAGTCTTCAGGGGACGCTCGCCGGAATCGCGGCAGCTGCGATTGTTAGCCTCGTCTGTGTCTTTGGAGGCCTGATCTCTTGGTGTTGGTTTGGCATATCTGTAGCAGCGGCGACTAGTGGGATGCTGGCCGATAGCCTTCTTGGAGCAACGTTTGAGCGACGACGCATTTTGAATAACGATGGAGTGAATTTTCTGAGCACAGCAGTGGCTGTTGTCATTGGCTGCTTATTCGTTCGTATGCTCGCCCGCTGAGTACATTCGCGAGTTACTCGGGCCCATGCCCAAAGGTTCCTTTTCTCGGAGCTTTCTCAATGCGAAAATTTACGTTGTAGCAAATCTCGCACGCATCTAACTGATAGGCGCGTTCTGGTAGGCGTTGGTACAAAGCCTCGGCTGAATCAGGGAAAGACGCAACACTCTTCATGAAGTTTCAAACATTAGTTATTGGATACTGCCTGGCATTGGCCTTGTTCCTTTTTGCGCAACATCGTCCGGAGCTTAACCAAAGCGGCGCTTTTCATCATGTTGAAGATCTTACGCACGCCATAGAAACGACTTCCGGCCAATCATCGGTTCGAGTAGTACCGGCAGTTCAGCGCGATCCTCGAACAAGGGAATTGAATGAATCGCCAGCGACTCGCATCATTGCGCCCGCTCAAGCCGTCACCGGTCTGTGGAGTGTCGATCAGATCCCGGCAGGAAGGCTCGTTGCTCCATTGGTAATTCTGGACATCACTAATCAAATGCGGAATCAGATCGATTATCAGATTTCAGTAGAAGACATCGCCCGCTGGGAGCATGTAAATGGAGAAATTCCATTAGGTTCAGTCGTGATTGCGCGAACAGGATGGTTACCCACCAATCGGAGTACCCCCAGATTTTCCCAGGACGCTGCTTTGTTCCTGGTTGAAGGGCGCAAGATTCTAGGGTTGGGAAGCGATGCGCCGTTTATCGATAGTCGCTCATCTGGTATTTCCAATGTCTATCGCTATGCGCTGTCCCACAGTATTTACTATCTGGAAAATGTTGCCAATCTCGACCGACTTCCGGATCGTGGAGCGGTAGTGGTGGTAGCTCCTACTAAAATTAAAGGAAGAACAGCCGCACCCGCGAGGATCATGGCACTTGTCCAGTAGCTTCCTCGCAACCAGCCCAATCTGGATTTAAAATCTTGCAGCCTTTCCGAGTTGCTGCTCATCTCATCGTTATTCCAACTAAGGGAGCAGAAAAGTGAGCGATCCACGTTTTCCCATCGGTAAATTTCACTACGAAGGCCCACCGAACGAAGAACAGAGACGTAAGTTTATCGATGACATCGAGAAAGCTCCGGCAGCGTTCCATGCCGCCGTGCGGGGTCTCTCTGCCGAACAGATCGATACTCCTTACAGGGAAGGCGGTTGGACGGTGCGACAAGTCGTTCATCACATTCCGGAAAGCCACATGAATGCCTATATTCGCTTTAAGCTCGCTCTCACAGAGGACGAACCAACCGTAAAAACTTACATGGAAGACCGCTGGGCGGAATTGCCCGACACAAAATCAACTCCCATAGAAATATCGTTGGCATTACTGGATTCTTTGCATGAACGTTTCGCGCGGATGTTGCGCGTAATAAAACCCGAGGAATGGAAACGATCATTCCGGCATCCTGAACTGGGGCTGATGCCACTAGAAAAGAATTTGGCTCTCTATGCCTGGCACGGAAAACATCACGTTGCGCACATCACCGAGTTGCGGAAAAAATCCGGCTGGTAGTTGACTTATTTGATCTTTGGCGAGTCTTCATTTGCAGTCTTTTGCTCATCGGCGTGGATTACACCATCCTCGTTCGCATAAAATGACCGATGCTCTGGGTCCAACTGCTTGGGAATTAGGATTAACTCGTAGCCGTCTTTATCCTTGCTTTTGGCTCTGTGAGGTCGAAAACTCACCGTGTAATCACCCCGGTCGGTTGCAGCCATGCGCTTGGTAAAAGACCCGGTATGTATGAGTTGGGTGAGTGAGGTCGCGAACTTGCCATCGTTTTTCTTCTGATATTGGTGTTCGGCTCGAATCACGGTTCGCATGTACCCCAGGGCATTCGCCTCCGAATCGGACCGCGCCGGATCACCCGGGAACTTCGGCTGGTAGGGCATCTGAGCGCTTACCAGCACGGTGGCGGCTAGCAGGAAAACCCCGATCCATCCCGTGTTTCTCTTAATTCTGTTTGCCATTGGCCCAAAACCCCTTTTCCGTACAGTACTTTCGCACGTTACTCCCGTAATTGACAAATCATTACTGTGCTTTGCAGGGTTGCTCATTGGGTCTATTCTAACCACATCTTCCCTCGTAGGAACTCTATGTCTATGAAAGCTGTGATGGCTAGAAAACCTCTGATCCGTATAGCCGTAGTGGAAAGCGATCCGCTCCGATTTGTGGGATTTCGAGCCCTATTTGATTCTGAGTCGGACTTCGAGTTGATCTCTGCCTCACTTGCTGACATTAACACTCAGCAGAACATCGATCTGGTTCTGCTCGGTAATCGCAATGGACAAAATCTGTTCGATCTGATGGCCAGCTTGAAGGCCGCGCGTCCCGACTTGCGAATTATCGTTACAGGGTCTGGTATAGACGATGAGACTATTCTCAAAGCAATCGCGTCGGGAGCTAAAGGCTATGTCGATGAGGCTGCTTCAGCTGCTGAATTCGTACAAGCCATCCGGATCGTACACCAAGGATCAGTGTGGGCTCCGCGAAAAGTGTTGTCGATGTTTATTGAGCGCGTTAGCTCATCGCCAGGACGCATCTTCCCAGCTGGCCGAGTGACCTTTACGGACCGCGAGAAAGAAGTACTGGAGATGCTGGTAGCAGGCCGTTCCAACAAGGAAATCGGCTCTGCTCTCGGAATCGAAGAGCGTACAGTTAAGGCCCACGTGGCGAAGCTGATGCGCAAAGTAGGAGTGCAAAACCGTATTGCATTGTCAGTCCATGCGATCACTCACTCGCTGGTGACTGCCAAGTAGTGCACATCAAAACCGCGCTTCACAGGCTCTTCAATTAGGTGTTCCGCTGCCCTGTGCGAATCTGGATTTCTTGCAGTCTCAAAGCCCAGCCTCCGCCTACTCATTTCCAAGTTTTTCAGAGTTATATTGGTCGAAGTTACTTTAGGCCAATCCCCCGCGTAATCTTGTCGGCCTTCTATTCCTGACGCATACTCGTCTCACCTACCACAGAACCTGGGAGACGGGGTTGGGAGTGGAGATTTAGGGTCACCACATTCAGCCCCGCATTTTTTTGCCCCGAACTCCCGATCCAAACAAAATTTCAATCCAAGCCCACGTTCCCGGTCACTTACCCGTTTCTCAGCAACAATTAGGCTCCGGTATAAAGTCGGAATGACTCCTCGTATCGTTGCACTGGATAACCTCGTGCCTTCCAGGCCGCTAATCCACCTTTCAGAAATCGAATTCGCAGGAAATTCAACGCGTGAGCCTGTTTCGAGATTAACCTGCTGGTCTTATCGCTAGGACATGTGCAGTACACCACCGAATCCTTATATTTGGGGATGAGCGCCGGATTTTCCAGAATATCTTTGGGGGGAATTCTTTTAGCGCCTGGAATGATCTCAGAGTTGGCCA
>DASRFC010000028.1:0-5588 GCA_035651835.1 Terriglobales bacterium | reverse complement strand
GCGTGTTGGGAGCACATCCTTATCCAACCATGGTTCGCGACTTCCACAAAATTACGGGCCGTGAAGCTCGCGCGCAAGTTCTAAAAGCTGAAGGCAAGTTGCCTACCGCCATAATTGCTTGTGTCGGCGGCGGTTCGAATGCAATCGGAATTTTTTACGAATTTATTAAAGACAAAAAAGTGAAGCTCATCGGGGTCGAAGCCGGAGGCCGCAGTGAAGCATTGGGGGATCATGCGGCACGATTTCGCGGAGGTTCGCCGGGCGTGCTGCAAGGAACTTTTTCGTATTTATTGCAGAACGCCGCTGGACAAATCGCTTTGACACACTCTATCTCGGCGGGGCTGGACTATCCATCGATTGGCCCGGAACATGCGTGGCTAAAAGATACGGGCCGCGCCGAGTATGTTCCTGCATCCGACACGGAGGCGCTCGAAGCCTGTACGCTTTTAGCTCGCACCGAAGGTATTATCCCCGCGCTGGAATCGTCACATGCAGTAGCAGAAGTGATAAAGCGAGCGCCGCAAATGAAGAAGTCGGAAGTCGTGATCGTGAATATTTCCGGACGCGGAGATAAAGATATCGGAATTTTGCGAGAGAATCTGAAACTGGAGTGACGGAGGCACCACGATATTGATGTCTAAAAGCTACCTGAATAGGCCTCCACATTACACATCGGAATTGTCCCAGTTCTCTTATTGTCGTGGTCTCTCATCATCTGGCAGCCCTGTCTCGCGCAAACCACTCAAACGGGAGATGTGACTTTACCTGACGGTTCGAAATTCAGAACAACTCTATACGGGCTGAAGCTGATAGGAGCACTTAAAACAGAACACAAGCTTCCGTATTACATCCTCTCGGGTATGGGCTGCCAGGGTTGCGACGCAAATCGCTCGATCTATATTCACTCGCCTAGCGATGGACCAATGAAAAATGAGGGTGAGCAACGCCGGTTTCTATATTCGGGTCGGGAAACTGACTACGAAGACGGTGCTCTTTGGTACGAGGCGAGGACGTTTTTCGGCGAGTGCATTGCAGCTCACCCGAATTCCGTCGTTTGGTTCGAGCGTTCGTTGGATGACGACAAGCACTGGCGGGAAGATGTCCTTGTCGCTGAAGTCAAAAGAGACCGCCTGTGGACGGAACGGTTTCAACGCGAACTGCCGAAAGTGAGTGAAGCCGAGGCTGCCGTTCGAACTGGCCATTGCCATGAGGTTTCAGGGGTTAATCGTTACAGCGAGCCTTAACCTGTCCAGTACCTATCTCAATCCGAAGATCAATCTTCGGGTTTCCGTCAGCTCCACTTGGGGCGAACATTATCCTCATGCATGAATGGGATCGCGCCGTTCGAGCCTGGGAAGCGCCTGAATGGATTTCCCCGACTTCTTCTGCGCGAGCCGCAGCTCATAGAGGCTTTGGAGATTCAGCCAAAACTCCGCACTTGTGCCAAAAAAATGGGCCAGGCGCAGGGCGGTGTCGCCCGTGATGGCGCGGGTCCCGTTCAAGATTTGTGTGACCCGGTTAGTCGGAACGTCGAGCTTGCGCGCCAGTTCAGCCGCGCTCATATGGAGCGCTTCGAGCTCTTCGGCGAGATGTTCGCCGGGATGGATCGCGGTCAATGCCATAACACCCCCTTAGTGATAATCGATAATTTCCACATTGGATGGTCCGGATGCTCCATCCGCCCATGCAAAGCAGATTCGCCATTGATCGTTGATGCGAATGCTGTACTCACCCTTGCGATCCCCCGCCAAGGCCTCGAAGCGATTCCCGGGAAGCACCGCCAGATCGCGGATTGAAGTGGCGGCCTCCATGCGGTCGAGCTTCAGCCGCGCCGATCGTTCGAATCCCGAGAACGACTTGACTCGTTTTCCGGCAGCGAAGTCTCGGGTCCTCTTGTCTCGATAGCTGAGAATCACTTTGCTCAGATTATTCATCATTACCCGTTACGTCAAGCGTAATCATCCGTGGCCCTTGAAACGGGCATACTAAGAACTTCTGCAATCTGACCTCAGCCATCTACAATGTCTTCGTGCCTTTTCACTTCGACCGCAAACCTTCTCTCGTCGCTTA
This sequence comes from Terriglobales bacterium, assembly GCA_035651835.1. Lineage (GTDB taxonomy): Bacteria > Acidobacteriota > Terriglobia > Terriglobales > Acidobacteriaceae > JAOAPG01. Next base: position 3,518 of record DASRFC010000028.1, on the reverse strand, counting down.
CGTTACCTGCGGCGATCCGGATATCGCCACTACACGTGATGTCATATTGGCCGCTATCGACGCCGGAGCCGACATTATCGAACTCGGCGTTCCCTTCAGCGATCCCGTCGCTGACGGCCCAGTCGTTCAACGTGCCAGCGAGCGAGCACTTAAACACGGCACAACTTTGCAGCAGGTTTTAAAGCTCGCGAAAGAAATCCGCAAGCAATCTCACGCAGGTTTGATTATTTTTTCTTACCTGAACCCAGTCATGCGCATGGGAATGGATGATTTCGCCGCAGCTGCGGAAGATGCGGGAATAGACGGAGCACTCATTACCGATTTGCCGACAGAAGAAGCTGGTCTCTATCTACGGCAGATGCAAAAAAGAAACCTGTCGACCGTGTTCCTAGCCGCACCGACCAGCACAGACGAAAGATTAAAACAAATTGCAAAATTTTCAACGGGATTCGTGTACGCGGTATCGCGTACGGGCGTTACGGGGGCGCGTCAGGAATTGACGGATGATGCGCAACTCCTGGTTCGCCGCATTCGCAAATATACCAAGCTTCCCATAGCGGTAGGCTTTGGGATTTCTACTGCGCAACAATTTGCTTCCGTCGGTGAATTTGCCGAAGGAGCGGTTGTCGGCAGCGCAATTGTTGAGACTATCGAACGGAATCCGGGCAAAGAAGCAGAGTCTGTGGCACAATTCATAAAGCAGCTTTTGTCCGTTGGCCGGTAGTCGTTCGCCTTTCCGCATCAGCTCTTGCAAGCGCATGGATCGCGGAGAACACCATCTACAGCCATTAATATTGAGTTACTAACGATAATTTCCATGGATATTTCAGGTTGGCGCACGCAAATTGACGAGATTGACCGCAAGTTGGTGGAATTGCTCAGCCAACGAGCGCAGGCGGCACACGAAATTGGCAAACTGAAAAAGAAAGTTGCGATGCCAATCTACGAGCCGGACCGGGAGCAAGCGGTTTTCGCGAATGCAATCAGCGCAAATCATGGCCCGCTTCCCAATCGCGATCTGCTACGGATCTATGAGCGAATCATGGATGTCATGCGCCAGATTCAACAGGAGGAGATCGCTCCCCATCAAGCCATTCCAACGGATGGCGTGACGGAAATAGATTCTGAGGTTAACGATTGAGTCGCGGTGGGCTTACAAAGCTGAAACCAAGGAGTTGAGGGTAGTACCTATTTATGATCGTTGCCATGCAAGATTCAGCCACCGACCAGCAGATCCAGGATGTTGTGGAGCATCTGGTTCGGATGGGCTTCTCCGTACATCGCACCACCGGCGAGCGCCAGACTATTCTCGCCGCAGTTGGCGCGCGAACCGATTTCGATACACGAAATCTTGAAGTGCTCTCAGGTGTCGAACGCGTACACCGCATCAGCGCCCCGTATAAGCTCGCGGGCCGCAGTTTCCGCCCAGAAGGAACCATCGTTCAATTTGCCAATGGAATCAAAATCGGCGGCAATGAAGTGGTCATTATGGCCGGTCCCTGCTCGGTGGAATCTCGTGATCAGCTCTTTACCGTCGCTGAGCAGATAGCGAAAGCCGGAGCACGCGCGCTTCGTGGCGGCGCGTTCAAGCCCCGCAGTTCTCCATACTCCTTTCAGGGCATGGGTCTTGAAGGGCTAAAACTCTTACGTGAGGCGGGCGACCGATTCAATTTGCTGGTGATCAGCGAAGTGATGGAGATCTCGCAGATCAGCCTTATGCTTCCGTACATCGATATTTTTCAGGTGGGTGCGCGCAACATGCAGAACTTCAATCTGCTGCGCGAACTAGGAAAAGAGAAAAAGCCGGTGCTGCTTAAACGCGGTATTGCGGCGACGATCGAAGAGCTACTGCTCTCCGCCGAATATATAATGGCGGGGGGAAACTACGACGTAATCCTTTGTGAGCGCGGTATCAGGACCTTCGAAACTTACACGCGGAACACTCTCGATATTTGCGCCATCCCAGTCATTCACAAACTTTCGCATTTGCCTATGGCATCCGATCCATCGCACGGTACGGGACTGCGAGATAAAGTTCCGCCTATGGCGCGCGCCTCGGTTGCGGCTGGCGCCGACGTACTCTTGATGGAAGTCCATCATGATCCGGATAAAGCTTTTTCCGATGGGGCACAGTCGCTCTACCCTGAACAGTTCGCCAAGTTGATGGACGAGCTCAGGATGATAGCGCCAGCGGTCGGCCGTACGATCGCTTAAAGTCTTCACCACGGAGGCACAGAGACACTGAGAAAGACAGCCAATTATTTGGCGCGATCTCGCAAAATGGCATGACATACCGATTTTCAATACCATGATCTCTCAGTTCAATGACCTCGCACTTCCTCCGAGTCTCTGTATCCTGTGGTGAACATGCCCATCCGTCAGATCACAATTATCGGCACAGGCCTTATCGGCGGATCACTTGGACTTGCACTCAAGAAGCATGGGTTCACTGGTCGCATAATCGGTTGCGATCGAGCGCCGATTCTCGAACGCGCACAGCACAAAGGCGCTATTGACGCAGGTCGTACGAATCCCGCCGACGCATGCCGCGGGAGTCAATTAATTGTCCTTGCGGCTCCCGTTGGTGCGATTATCGAATTAATCGAACGCCTCGGGCCTGCACTCCCAGCAAAAACTTTGCTCACTGATGTCGGTAGTACCAAATCGGAGGTTATTGCACGTGCAAAAGCAATCTTCGGGAAAAATGTCAATCATCGTTTCCTCGCCGGACATCCGATGGCCGGGAAAGAACAAGCTGGAGTTGAGTTCGCCGATGCCGACTTGTTTCAGGGAGCGGCGTGGTTTCTTACTCCATCCCCCGATCAGGATATTTTCGATGGGCTCAGCGGAGAATTTCTGCAATGGGTAGAAAAGATCGGAGCGCGTATTGCCAGCATGGATGCCCACGAGCATGATGAACTTTGCGCCTGGATCAGCCATCTCCCGCAGATGATCTCGACCGCTCTTGCCGCAACACTAGTAGATGAATACGGAGAAGAAGCACCCCTGCTCGAAGCCGGAGGACGCGCATTGCGCGAAATGACTCGTATATCGGCGAGTCCGTATTCGATGTGGAGAGATATCGCCATTACCAATAAGAGGCCGATTCAAGATGCCCTGTGGAAGCTGGAACAAAGACTGGCGCACATTCGCGAAAATCTGGACAGCAAAGAGTTGGCTTTAGAGTTTGAACGGGCGCATCACTTGAGAAAAATCACAGCAGAAAAACTTTCACCAACGATGAATTCACCACGGAGGCACAGAGACTCGGAGAAGAAAAGACATTAGCGTCCACTTGTCCTCCTGAGCACGTGTGACAACTTGCTTGCGAATTGTCACCAGAGTCGAAGGAATCCCTACTCATCGGAATACACTCCGCAGTGAATCTGTTCTAGAATCTCTATTCACATGAATAAAGTCGTTACCAATGCCGATGAAGCCATCCGCGATATTTTCGACGGCGCTACTCTTATGGTGGGCGGGTTCGGCCTTTGCGGCATTCCTGAGAATCTGATTCG
>DASRFC010000027.1:0-50191 GCA_035651835.1 Terriglobales bacterium | reverse complement strand
TGAAATCGATGTTCAGGATGAATTGCCGCAGATCTCAGACGACGATAACTGGGATGAAGCCGAACTGCGTGCGCGAGCCGCCGAAGAAACCGAACGCCTAACCGAAGAAGCATGGCCTGGAAAGACGGAAGAAGTTGAAGCCGGATCCCCGCTACCCGCCAATATAACAGCGGGGGTCTCGCCCGCTGACAGCGGAGATGGCACGCAATCCGAATCCAGCGAAAGCGCTGGTCCGCAAGTTGTCTTAAAAATCCGTCGCCGAAAGTTTCAGCAACAATTCAAGGCGGGCGAGCTTTCCGTTACTCGCCGTTTGTTCCGCTCCGGAGACAGCGAGTATCTGCTAAACGGGAAGCTCTGCCGATTGCGGGATATCCAGGAATTATTCATGGGAACGGGGCTCGGTCCAGAGAGTTACGCTCTAATCGAGCAGGGCCGCATTGGGCAAATCTTGAGCAGCCGGCCAACCGATCGCCGCAACGTTATTGAAGAAGCTGCAGGCATCACTAAATTCAAAACCAAGAAGCGGCTAGCCGAAGCTCGTCTCGAAGATGCCAAACAGAATCTTTCGCGTGTGAACGACATTTTCGAGGAAGTCACGCGGCAGATGAATTCGCTCAAGCGGCAGGCATCCAAGGCCGAACGTTATGCGAAGTTGCGCGATGAGATGCGCGCCAAACTCAGAATTGTCTTAGCCAGTAAGTTTACTCAACTCGAAAAAGAAAGCGTCGAAATTGATGGCCAGATCGCCATTCTTTCCGAGGAGATGCGGGAGAAAGCAGAAACCGTACAGCGACTAGAAGCCGAGCACTCCGAACGCACACAACGTGACTATGCTATTGGCACAGAGGTTCGTGAAAACCAGGAACGATTGAACCAGATCAAGTTAGAAATGGATCGGGCGATGGCTCGCCGACGCAACAACGAAGAACGTTGCGCGGAACTAGTGACGCGGGCTGCTTCTTCGGAAGCGGAGCTCGCACAGGCACGCCTAAGGTTGACTGAGCTGGAATCCGAACGCGATTTAAATATGCAAACGCTGGCGTCCGCAGCTGCGGATGTTGCATTAGCTCAGCAAGAACTTGCGCAATGTCAGCAAGAAGCTGCGGCAGCGGCGAGCGCACTCGCTGAACTGGAGCAGCAGCAAGAAGCCTCTCGTGTCGCCATCATGGAAGTAGTTGGGTCCACAGCGAATTTGCGTAACCAGCTCACGCAAGCCGAAGAACGCATGGCAGCCGTGGATCGTGAAACTCTGCGGTTGCAAACCGAGATGAGCGCCGCCAACTCTCAAGTGGAAGCTTTCGGCGGACAGCGTGGGCAAGTTGCTATCGAATTTGAAACCATTTCGCAGCGAGTGACCGGGGTTACACAACAGATTTCAGATACGAAACAGTCGCTTGAATCGAAACGGAGAGAGGAAACCGAGAGCAAGAATCAACTCGATGGTCTTCGCGCTGAATATGCGACCGCTCTTGGTAAGAAAAGCTCTTTGGAAGCGGTCATCGCGGAACATGGATATTCCACTGAATCCGTTCGCCGGTTATTTCAGTCCGGCGTGATGAATGGTGGTTTGGCTCCGGTCGGCGTGCTGGCGGACTTCCTCGAAGTAGAAAATCGTTATGAGGGCGTGGTTGAGGATTTTCTTCGCGACGAACTTAACTACATAGTCGTAAAGTCCTGGGACGCGGCAGACGAAGGACTCCGCCTACTGAGAACCGACGTTGACGGACGGGCAACATTCCTGGTTCATCCGGAAGATGCGCAGGCAAAATTCTCTTTCGTAGTCGATGAAGCGAATCATCAGGCGCCTCCAGGACATTCCATTATCCCGCTGAAGAACACGATTCGCGTGCTCGACGGCTTTGGAAAATCGCTGGAGGTCATCCTTCCCAAGCTACGAGACGGCTACATTGTCCCCGACGCTTCGATAGGACGAAATCTCGCACTGGAAAATCCGGATGCGTTCTTTCTCTCGCAATCTGGCGAGTGCTTCCACAATGTGACCGTAACTGGTGGCAAGCAGCGTACCGAAGGCCCACTTTCGATGAAGCGCGAGTTGCGCGATGTGATGCGTTTATTGAATGAACTCGAAGAGGCGTTGCGGCATAAGGAAACCCGCGTCCTCACATTGGGCCGGGAAATCAAAGAGCTCACTTCCCTGCTCGATCGGCTGGATGGGGAAAGACGCGAAGCCGAAAAACAGGCGATGACCTCTGGTCATACCCTACGGCAACTTGACTCTGAAATGACACGCATCGGTGATCGCCTCAATACTTGCCAACATGAGCTACGTCGGCTTTCGGCTGATCACGCTGAGCAGGAATCCCTGATCGCGTCCCGGCAAAATGAAATTGCAGCATTGAGCCAGAAGCGGGCAGAGCTTGAGACAACGACGGCAAATGCCAACGAGCAACTCGTAGGCTTGCGTGAGCGCCGCGATGTGGCAGCGCAGAATGCTTCGCAACGTTTGGCCGGAGTCGCAACTCTGGAGGAACGTCACCGTTCAGCGGCTGGAACACTGAGGAGAATTGAGTCCTTAGTCATTGAAATGTACGAGCGGGTCAATGCGTTGGCTTCGCAAATCGATTCTTCTGCGGCGGAACAGATACAGCGCCAAACAGAAAATCAGCAGATGGCAGAAAAGCTGCTCGAACTTGAAGCCGAACATAATGCGACGGCCGCGCGGGATGGCCTTCTGCAATTCGAGTCAGAACAGGTTCGAGCGCGCTTGGCTGAAATTGACGAAGCATTGAAAACTGCGAGAGAACTTCTCGACAGAGCACGCGACCATCGTGGCGAACTTTCGGCAGCAGCGGCAAAGCTGGAATCCGACGCGCAATATATGGCGGAAGCATGTCTGAATGAACTCGGAGTACAACAGCCAGAATTGATGGCGGACACAACAATTCCAATTGCAAACGGAGATGAGCTAGCCGCCGAAGATCAAACTTATCGCGAGATGCGCACCCGGCTCGAGGCTATGGGTCCAGTGAATATGATGGCGCTCGAAGAGTATAAAGAAACCGCCGAACGTCACGCATTTCTAGACACACAGCGCAAGGATCTGCTCGATTCCATCCAGAACACACAAGCAACGATCAAAGAAATCGACGTGTTTTCGCGGCAAAAGTTCGAGGAAGCCTTCAACAAAATCAACGAAAATTTCCAGGTCACATTCAAGAAACTTTTTGGTGGCGGACACGCTTTCATGCGCCTAACCGACGAAGAGAACAGCGCTGAAAGCGGCATTGACGTGATCGCCTCGCCTCCCGGAAAGAAACTCCAAAGCGTCTTACTACTTTCTGGTGGTGAAAAGGCCCTAACTGCGCTTTCACTTCTTGTCGGCATCTTCCAATATCAGCCGAGCCCGTTCTGCATTCTCGATGAAGTCGATGCGCCACTTGATGAAGCTAATATCGGCCGTTTCACGGAACTGGTGAAGGAAATGAGCGTGCAGACGCAATTCGTTCTCATAACTCACAGCAAGAGAACGATGAGCATTGCGCCGGTGCTCTACGGAGTAACGATGCAGGAACCTGGAGTTTCGAAATTAGTTTCGGTGAGATTCGGGGCAGCATAGAGAATCTCTTATCCCGGACAAAGTGCCCGGTTCGAGATAGGCATTCCGCGCGAAATTAGATAAGCGGAATAGGTCTTGCATGAAATATTAAAAGCGTGCTAAGAATCGCGCACGAATTTTCCTCTGTTATCCTCAATTTTTTGCACATGCATGTTCCGCCAAAAGCCTCTCTGAATAGGCGGTTTCGCGCGTTTCAATTATTGTCAACTCATTTTCTTCGAACTCTTTACAGCACGCCAATAAACTTTAGACTTAGTCGTTGACAAAAAATTTTGGCGCGTTAGAATACGCGACGTTTCCTGCCTGTAAAATCTAAACATGAGCCCTCAACTTATCGACTCCGTTCTCTTACGTACTGACTTCCCAGAACTCGAACTTCACGCCAGCGGCAAAGTTCGAGATGTGTACCGCCTGGACAACGATCACCTGCTCTTTGTAGCCACTGACCGTATTTCGGCATTCGATTATGTTCTCGCAACCGGCATCCCTCACAAGGGCCGTGTTCTGACTCAGATCTCACTCTTCTGGTTCGAGTTTTTAAAGGACATTGTTCCTAATCATCTCGTCACAGCTGATGTGGATCGCTACCCAGAAGCGGTGCGCAAGTATGCTGACCAGCTGCGCGGGCGCTCCATGCTGGTCCAGCGTGCAGATATGTTTCCGGTTGAGTGCGTGGTACGTGGTTACATCTCGGGATCAGCCTGGAAGGAATACAAAGCTAACGGAAGCGTATGCGGCATTAAGCTTCCCGCTGGGTTGAAGGAATCCGACCAATTACCCGAACCGATCTTCACTCCCGCAACGAAAGCAACAACTGGTCATGATGAGAACATATCGTTTGATCACATGGTGCAGCTAGTCGGGCGAGAGTCAAGCACGCAGCTTCGTGATCTTACACTCGCTATCTACAGTAAGGCGTCGAATTACGCGCGAGAAAAAGGCTTGATCATAGCGGACACGAAGTTCGAATTTGGCCGGACGGCCGCTGGCATTACGCTGGCTGACGAAGTGCTCACGCCTGATTCTTCACGTTTCTGGCCAGCCGACAAATATCAACCGGGAAAAGCCCAGGATTCATTTGACAAGCAATACGTTCGCGATTACCTCGAAGAAATTCGCTGGAACAAGCAGCCTCCCGCTCCTTCCCTCCCCCAGGACGTGGCCCGCAAGACCAGTGACAAGTATCTTGAGGCGTACCATCAGCTCACCGGTCGTGAGTTGGATGTATAGCAATAACGCCGCTTCAGGAGAAATCCGGTGAGCGGCGCAGATTGGGTAATTGTTTTAGTTATCGTGGTGTCTGTAATACAAGCGGCAAGTGCGGGCTTTTTTCAAGAAGCTTTCGGGATTGCAGGCTTGATATTCGGATACCTTTTAGCGGCATGGCAGTATCACCGATTTGCGGCGCATTTTGCACCGTATATCAATTCGCCATGGTTGGGTGATATTGCAGCTTTTCTGATCATTTTCTTTGCAGTGATGATTGTTGCCGGAATTGCGGGAAGAATCACTCACTGGATCATGCAAAAGGCGGGGCTCAGCTTTATTGATCGTTTGTTCGGAGCAGCCCTCGGATTTATACGTGGAGCGCTGGTGGTGGCGGTAGTCCTGGTCGGGATGACCGCCTTCACGCCGACCTCCAAGTGGTTGGATAATTCGGAGCTTGCGTCGTATTTTTTGGTAACCGGTCGCGCTGCTATTTGGGTCGCACCTTCGGATTTACGGGCGCGCTTCTATCAAGGACTGGAGTTGCTGCGTCATGAGCACGAGCAACCAGCCCGACAAGGTAAGTAGCGCGAAATAGGTAAATATTTTGGAGAGATTTTTTGACGCAAGCTTTTTGACACGAGCTTAGCGCGAATTCTCAGTAGAAATCTTAGAAAGAGAGATACCGTGAGAGATCAGCTCGAAGCACTCATCATGCAGATGTATAAGAGCAACATCCTCTACTCTGAGGCTGTTCGCGAATTTAAAAAGAGATTCATCCTCACCGTGCTCCAGGAGAACAAAGGCAACCAATGCCGCGCGGCCCGTCAACTCGGAATGCACCGCAATACGTTAAGCCGCACCATCAGTGAGCTTAAGATCGATATGCGTCAGCTCAAAGATGGCAGCAAGCGTCCACCGCGCAGTGCACGTCCTCTTGGTTATGAAAAGAAGGCAGCCCGCTAACAATGTTTGATTTCCGGACAAGCCACTGCTCGAGGTTGCTACACAATCGACAAAAGAATTAAGTCAGACCGAAATGAGTGCGGCACTGCGGTCTGTTGTAGTTCGAAGGCTAAGCCTTTGGAGCTGCGCTGAAGATTTCCACCAATCGATCCGCAATCGTCTTGTCTTCGCCGTCTTTTAGCTGCCAGACAGCAAAACCGAAGCTGTGCGGATCGCTGGGATGGCCATGATGTTCGGCGTGATTGTCACCGGCTACGGCATCTGGATTACGTCCCCGCATGCCGCTCGCGCCCGCTCCCATACTGCCGATCCCGATTGGCCGGGTGTCAGCCAGTTTCTGCATAACCTCTGGTCCAGTGATGTTGAGCTTGGATGGATCAATCTGCCAGCTGTAACGCGGCGTCACGTTGCCGAGAGCCTGAGGATTGAACTGCCGAGGAAGCGCGGTCACTCCAAACTTCTTGATTGCATCAGTGATGACCTGTGCGCGCTCATCGTACATCCTCAGCATGGCGTCGAAATCTTGATTTACGAATATCTCGAGCGCTTTGAGCAAGCCGAAAATTGTCTCCTTGCCAACCTTGCAGCAACGGCCAATGCGATCTTCCTGAGGGCTCATATTCAGCAAGGCATAATGGATCAGCTCATCCCTGCCGATCAGAACGCCCGATGCTTGCGGTCCTTGGATATCCTTGCCGCCGCTGAATGTGACCATATCAAAACCCATTGCCGGATATTCCCAAAGCCGTTCCTTTGGCGGAACGTCCGCGGCAGCATCGTTGAAGGTGTAAATGTTATGTTCCCTGGCGATTGCAACCGTCTCCGGGCCGCTGACCTTCCCTTTATCGGATAAAATATTAGTGAAGTGGATCGCCACGGTCTTCGGATTGATGGCGGCAATCATTTCTTCGCGCGTCTCAACTTCGACCAGCTTCGCGCCCGTCTGACGAATCTGGTGATCAAACGGATATCGATGGCTCTTCTGAATTATGACTTCGTTCCTGGGAAAATTGCTTACATCGGGAATGTCTCGCATGCGAGGCTCGAGGTCCTCGGTCATCATTCCGGAATAGCCCACTACCATGGCCGCTGCTGCGCCGTCCGTTACCAGACCTGTGTAGCCAGCCGGGGACTTGCACAGTTTTGCGATGAACTTGCCGGCTGCGACCTCAAGTTCATCAATCAAAACGAAGTGCTCATTGCCTCTCCGGATCAGTTCCATGACCTCCGGCTTCATTACTGAGCCGCCGATGACGGTTACCGTGCCGTTGATGTTGACGAGAGGTGTTACTCCCAGTTCGGCATAAATGTCGCCAGTAGAACCAAGGCCGGTGGTGATGGGTACGATGGGGTTGCCGTCGACAGAGGGGATAAATGGCTTATGCTTCTTGCCAAAAATGCCCGCGGCATTCAACTCAGCCGGAGCACACAAGCCGCCGGTGGCGGCCCCGAGCGTAGCTAGAAATGAACGCCGATTCCAACCAAACTTCAAATTCATGCGCAGTTTCCCTTTTCAACGTTGCGAAAATTATTTATCGGTTGACGGATTGACTACCAACGCGCTGCCTACGATTTCAATCAGCGAATCACCCGGAATCCATTCTAGAGCCATACAGGCGCGGGATGGAGCTTTGCCGGGAGAGAAATAAGTCCCGTAAATTTTATTCAACGCATCGTACTGCGCCTTATGTGCATCGAAGCGTGCCTTGCCCGTGGGCATGGGGATGTTGTCGGCGAGAGGCAGACAGAGAAAGACCTGGAGATGAATGATGCTGTCCATAGTGCAGCCCGCTTCTTCGACCGACTTCTTGAGCGCATCCATCGTTCGGGTAACGTGTTTTTCAAATGGATCAGTTACGAGAACGTGATCCTCTTTGGAGTATCCGTCGTTCGAACCCGTACCGGAGAAGTAGTAGATTCCATCATGTATGTGATTGCCAGACCGATGAGGTCTATCACCACCAGATCCCCCCATTGCAGTACCAGATTTAGGCGCGCCAGCCGAAGAAGCTTGAGCAAAAAGCTTCGGCGCACCGGTTACTAGAGCCGCCATCGCAGTGATCTTCCCAAAGAAGTTGCGTCGAGTGTTGATTTTCATGGAATTTCTCTCCCTGTCGTTGATCGAAAAACAAACTTTAATAAGAAGCTAACAATAATAACGCAGAGCGCATAGTCATCCAGGGGCAGTTTCACACCGTGAAAAATCGCACCTGAGATCCGTATCTTGGGTTTACGATTGCAGAGCAAAAGGAAGTTGACCTCGAATTCTACTGATGGGAATTTTCGCTGAACTTGTCACTTAGCGGGACAGTCAGGTGATGCGGCACACTGATATACGTGATGGCCATCACAGAGCCGCATCTCTTCACACCTCTATGATCCGCACATGCGAAGCTTCTTATCCGGACACGGTTCCTACGCACGAGTGCTGAGTGTTTTCCGAACATTTTTTCTTGCCATGTTGGCGGTAACAGCGTGCGTTCCCAGCGCATTTGCGGTACCCAGCTATTCCCGGCAGACAGGAATGGCATGTGCTTCCTGTCATTACGCTCCACCGGAGTTGACGCCATTTGGCAGAATCTTCAAGTTGGAAGGTTACACATTCACGACTAAGCCAACCATCTCTGATGATAAAAAAAATCACAATGCCGCACTGCAACTGCTGGAGGCGTTTCCTCTTTCCATAATTTTCGACACTTCGTTCACATCTCTTAAAACGCCGCAGCCCACCACACAGAACAGCAATTTTCAGTTTCCTCAAGCAGCGTCGCTCTTCCTCGCGGGCGCCTGGGCGAGCCATGTTGGCAGCTTTGTGCAAGTCACCTACGATAGCCAGGCTGACCATTTTTCCTGGGACAACACCGACATCCGCTATGCAAATAAGGGAGGACAGTTGTTCGGAAAGTCGCTGACTTATGGGATCACGCTCAATAACAACCCGACTGTCGAGGATCTGTGGAACAGCACGCCTGCCTGGGGATTTCCTTTTACTGGAAGCAGTTCAGCTCCCGGACCTTCGGCTGGAGCACTGATCAATGGAGGCCTGGCCCAGGATGTTGCGGGAGTTGGCGGCTATTCGATGTGGAATGAACACCTCTATCTGGCGGGAACGATTTATCGATCTGAGCATATAGGGGGCGCACAACCGAATTCCGGCGCGGGCTTCGGCTTCAATATACGGGGTGTCGCACCCTACTGGCGTGCGGCTTGGCAGACTTCCAGCAAGAACAATTATCTGGAGGTCGGGAGTTACGGCATACATGTGAAGAACACTCCGAATGCAATTACCGGGGTGATGGACGGCTATACAGACTGGGCCGCTGACTTTCAATATGATCGAACGATCCCTCAGTTGAAGAATGATGTGCTTTCGGTTCGCGGTACGTATATCCGGGAGAACTCGTCTCTACTCGCCACGTTCGCCGCGGGAGGAGCAACCCAGATTGCGCATCATCTGAACACGGCGCAGGCAAACGTTGAATATCATTTCGGCACGAGAGTATCTGCGACGGCTGGATTTTTCGATGTGACCGGGACCGGCGACTCGCTATTATTTGCTCCGGCTTCGGTTAGTGGAAGCGCAAATGGAAGTCCGCAGAGTAATGGCTACAACCTGAATGTTTCGTGGTGGCCCGTTCAGAATATTGATCTTGCCCCGCAATACACAGGCTACTTCCGATTCAATGGTGCTCGCACAAACTACGACGGAGCTGGACGCGATGCGTCGGCCAATAATACGGTCTACTTGCTGGCACGATTTGTGTTTTAAATGTACGCGATAGAGTAGACTCCTTACTCCACAAGAACATGCATTTCGATAGGCCGGCATGGGCGTAATGCTAGCAAAAAGATCAGCTGCGCTGGTCACATATCTGAGGAGATAGTATGCGAGCGTTCATTCTGTGTCTCGTTTTAATGAGTATCGTAGCAATGGTAACGGCAACACAGGCACAATCCGATCCTGCCAAGTCTTTCAAGACAAACTGCACTTTGTGCCACTCCGCCGATGGCAGCGGGGACAGCGCAACCGGCAGGGCGCTCCACGCGAAAGATTTGCGATCAGATGAAGTACAAAAAGAAACCGATGCAGCGCTGAACGAAGTGATCACCAAAGGCAGAGGAAAGATGCCTGCATTCGGAGCGAAGATCAAGCCGGATGATATACAGAAGCTGGTGATCTATATCCGAAGTTTGGCGAAAAGTAGTCAGCATTAGGAAGCCACGAACTATCACTAGAGTGAATCATCGCTGAACAGAGGATTTGCATGTTTAACGGTACAGCCATTTGAAGAACGCCACACGCACGCCCTCTCATACGGGATTGCCTTCTACAAACAGGCGTTCTTTTCTAGGTGGATTGCTTGGAATTGGTTCTTTTTGCGTAAGTGCGCTGCTTGCCGTACCGCTTGTCCGCTTCACGCTTTTTCCCCTGCTGCGCCGAACCACTGAACTTAAAAGCTCGCCTGTAGGAGATCTTTCTGAATTTTCATCTTTAACCGAACCATCGTTACGTACCATTCAGATTGAGCAGGTAGATGGCTGGCGTAAAACGATATCCGAAAAAGCAGTCTATGTAACAAAGGATTGTCAAGACAAACTTAGCGTCCTCACCTCGATCTGTCCTCACCTGGGTTGTACGATTCCATGGAACAAAGAGAAGAAGCAGTTTGCCTGTCCATGCCACGGGGCCACTTTTACTTCAGATGGAACTCGCGTGAGCGGACCCTCATTGCGAGGCATGGATACGCTGGAAACATCGGTTCAGGATGGACAACTGCTAGTACGATTTCAGTATTTCCGGCAACTGGTCTCCAATAAGGAGGTCATAGGCTAAGAGAATGCATTCGACGCATAAAACTGAAAGGGATGCATATCCGCAGAGATCGGGACTCTGGGGATGGCTGAACCGCCGCACAGGCGTGGATGATCTGCTTCGAAGTGCTCTCGATGAACCCATCCCGGGTGGCGCGCGGTTCGCCTATATATTCGGCTCAGGACTCTTATTCATTTTCATTTCGCAGGTAATTACTGGAATATTTCTCGCGCTGTACTACGTTCCTTCCGCCGATCACGCGCACACAACGGTCGCTTACATTACAAAAGCGGTTACGGCTGGCTCTTTTCTTCGCAGTCTTCACGCTTACGGCGCTAGCGCAATGGTCATCGTTTTATTTTTGCATCTGTCGCAAACTTATATTTACGGATCGTATAAAGGGCGGCGCGAGCTGATTTGGCTCTCTGGATGCGCGCTCTTTGCTCTGGTACTCGGAATGGCATTTACCGGTTATCTTCTGCCCTGGGATCAGAGAGCATATTTTGCTACAGCTGTAGGAACGAACGCTGTCAGTGAAGTTCCCTGGATTGGCGAGAGCATTAAACAATTGATGCGCGGTGGAACGGAGATGGGTACGTTAACCATCTCGCGGTTTTTCGTGGCCCACGTTTTTCTCATTCCTGCCTTTATCTTCGCGCTCGTGGCTTCTCATGTTTTTCTATTCCGCAAAGCTGGAGCCGCCGGTCCCGTCAACGAAGATCCTTACCATCCGAAACAAAAAGCGGAACTCTTCTATCCCCGCCAAGTATTAATGGATCTCTCTCTAACAGGGCTGCTGATTGCAGGACTCGGTTTTCTGTGCTTTTTCGTTCCAGTGCATTTGGGTCCGCCTGCCAACCCTGCCGATGCCCAGTATGTACCGAGGCCCGAGTGGTATTACTTGCCCATATTCCAATGGCTGAAATACTGGCATGGGTCGGCGGCAATTGTCGGTGTACTTGTAATTCCAATGCTCTTAGCTCTGGCCATTCTTGCGCTTCCCTTTTTGGATCGCAGCGTCGAACGACGTCCCTGGAAACGACCTGTGGCGATGAGCGCATATGGATTCGTGGTGTTTGCACTCCTGGGTCTCGGCCTACGCAGCCAATATTTGGACCGGCACGATGCTGGAGTCGCTCTGCGATTGTCGAAGCAGAAGACAGAAGAAGACGAATATTCCCGCAAACCGTTCGAGCCTGAGCTTTCTTCCGTATCCCTTGCTGCCGCGAATGTCGCACTGGCTGATCCCTTGGCAGCGAAAGGAAAAACAATCTTCGAAACGCAATCTTGCAATGCCTGCCATGGTGATGGAGGAGTCGGCACGGCAGCAGCTCCCGCGCTCGTCGGCGTTAAAACGAAATTCTCACCTGACCAGCTAGCCGAACTCTTCAAGCATCCCACCGCAAAAATGAACGCTGGAGGAATGCCGCCCATCGATCTGCCTGCGGATGATTTGAAATCGCTGATCGCGTATGTGGAGAGCCTTAAATAGTACGGCGATGAATTACGAAGGCAGAAGCTGTTGGAGGCGCACTTTATCGTTAATCACCAGGGTCGAACCACGGACTTCGATCAGTAGCTGGCGCTTGAAATCAGCAAAAAGCCGGCTGATAGTCTCGCGAGAAGTCCCAAGCATTTCCGCAATTTCTTCGTGTGTCAGAGTTAGGACGGAACGCGATTTGTCAGAATCGTCGCTATGATTGGTGTTCCAGTCCAACAAAAAACTCGCGAGTTTTTCCGCAGCCGAACCAGATAAGCCAAGATAGCGAACCTCCCGGCAAGTCGCATAATAGATTTCGCTCAGAATCTGGGCAACTTTAAGGGCAGCTTCTCCATGTTCTCGCAAAAACTTAAGGAATGACTCACGACCAATGAAGTTGGCCTGTAGCGGTTCCAATGCCTCAGCAGTCAATTCGTAGGGCTTGGCTGAGATTGTGCCCGGAATCCCGATGATCTCACCGGCATCGGCAATACGCATAATTAGGGATCTACCATCCGCCGAGCCTGCGCTGAGCTTTACCCTGCCATTGCAAAGTATGAATACTCCGCGCGGTTCCTGCCCCTCCACGAATAGAACTGCGCCTTTCGGATATGTCGCCAACGAGGATATTGCCTGTAAATCCTCCAAGCTACGAGGGGGCAGATCGCAAAAGATGTGCTCATGACGAAGCGGGCAAATGAGACAATTTTCGATGATCTTGAGACCGTATGGCGTACGCATTTTGTGCATTGGAGCAGATTATACGATCCGGCGCCTTTTCGATCCAAGGAGCACACTCACCTTTAGAATGCGCCTCGATTGATTCAAAAAAAAACGCAGCCCTTAGGGCTGCGTTTCTAAATAACTGCTTTCTTGCAACTATTGCTTTGAAGTTGTACGCCGATGCGGCGTAGGCTTTTTGGCCGGGGCGGCAGCTTTCAAGAGCGCTCCATTATCCATCGTCATCACAAACGGACTCGCAACATACGACTGTGGTGTCCCCTGGAAATCGAACGTGCCCCCTTCTTTCGGCATCAATCGAGCGGGAATTGGACCGCTCATAGTAACCACGATGTCGGCTCGCTTCTGGTCGATGTCGTCCTGGCTGGCGGCAACCTGAACTTCTGTTGGCGTAGCCTGGATCACAGTCGCTTCCATCTGCAAAGGAACACCCTTGATCACACTCCAGACCTTCTCGGCGTCCTCTGGCGAGCCGGCTGAAAGCACGAGTTCCCAATCGGCGAAACTCAACTTCTTAATGTCATCCGGAGTCTTGCCATTAACCAGATCATGCGCCTGCTGCGCTGGAGTTGGCGGAACATATTGTGTGATGGTGAATCCGGCAGGGGGCAACGGTGTGGTCTTGGCAGTTGCGAGTACGTCAGTCCACCCCTGATCCGAGCCATGGTACTTACTGTACTGGCTCTTGCCATAGGCTTCGATTTGAGCTTGCCCGGGGGAACCGGCAGCCAAATTAGCAGCCCTCGCAATAAAGTACAGTCCGTTCACGTTATCTGGAGGTGTTGCTGTTAAATAAGCCAACGCAAGTGGATAAACATTGCGAATATCACCCGGTTCGGCTTCGACCGCGGCACGTAAATATTGTTGGGCGCCTTTGTAATCTTTGTTCTGAAGAGCGGCAAAACCCACTGCTCCGTTAAAAATTATGCCCGCTTGAGTTTTCAGTTTTGCGAAGTCCGCATCTGACATTCCATCAGGCTTTTGTGCGCTTTGCAGGGCCTGCAAGCCTTTATTGCCATATTGCGAAGCATCAGCCAGATTCTTTTGCGGATCTTTTCCCGCTTCGACGTTCGCGCGCGCACTATAAGTCAATAGAGCAAGCGCTTGAAGACTATTCGGATTAGCCTGCAAGACGCGTTGGGCCGCATCCAGCATCTTGTCCTGATTGCCGGATTGCTGATATGCGCCCATCAAAGCTTCCAGCGCATCCTCTTTCATCACGCTATTAGGATATTGAGTTAGAAAAGCCTCAAGACCACTGATCTTGGCAGCCGCGTCTTTCTGCTGCACCGCGCCAACGTAAGCATTGTATTCCGCAGGGTCTTTAATCTCTTTTTTCTGTTGAGGTTGCGCCGGGGTCTGGGGCGTTGCGCTTTGCGGCTGCGGCGTTGTTGTCTGTTGGCCACAGGCGAATGCCGCAAATGCAAGCACAACCGCCACTAAACTCGTCTTCATTCGAATTGGCTCCTTGAGGTGTATGGGGAAATCGAGCTTTTGGAACATCGACGACACCGGTCAACTGCTTCCACGTCCAAAATAAAATACAAGTGACGCAGCTTACCGGACCCGGAAAACTGTCCCTCTTAACTCAAAACATCAAAAGAGCGGCGCACTATTCCGGTGAGCGGGATTATAAGTATCTACTCTGAGTAACGCAAGCTGCTTTCCCGCATCCATTTAACGTTACTATCTTAAGATGCCAAATAAGGCATTCACGTTAGCTCCAGAGCTGAATGGAGTTAATGCGTGACCCATCAGGAGCCAAAATGGCGATATCAGAAACTACTGAAAAAATAACAGGGCAGGTTGCTGTAGTTACGGGCGCCGGACGAGGCATTGGCGCGGAGATCGCCAAGAAGCTTGCTCAGCTCGGAGCTATCGTTGCGCTGTGTGGTCGTACCAAATCCCACTTGGAAATTACGGCTAAATTGATAGCTGAAGCCGGAGGAAAGGCTGAAGTCGTTGAGTGTGATGTCACTAATCTTCAATCAGTCGAATCTGCCGCGAAAGAGATCGAGCAAAAGTTCGGACGCTTGGACATTCTGGTGAATAATGCCGGAGTGGGCGGGTTCGGAGGTCCACTGCACCAGATGCCTCCAGAGTCGTGGGAGCAAGTCTTAAATACGAATCTGCGAGGTGTTTACTACTGCGTCCGCAGCTTCGCTCCTACGATGATCCGGGCCCGCAGAGGACACATCATTAACATTTCTTCGCTAGCTGGAAAAAACCCTCTGCCCAATGGCGCTGCCTACGCCGCCTCCAAGTGGGGATTAAATGGGCTGAGCTACTCAATCGCGGAAGAATTGCGTCCACATAACATTCGAGTGTCTGTAGTATGCCCAGGCTCAGTAAACACGGAGTTGAGCCCGCATGAAGGCAAAGATCAGACGAAGATGCTGCAACCGGAAGATGTCGCCCATGTTGTCGAAATGATGGTGACCCAGTCGCCGCAATCGTTTGTAAGCGAAATTCTAATCAGGCCTACGCAGAAACCATAACTTTTGCTGAGTGAAATCTATTTCTTAAAGAGATTTTCAAACGCCTGCCGCGCATCTTGCGGGCGTGCAGATACCGGCGTAGATGTTTGCTTCTCCACTCTTACGCTAATGGAATAAAACGTACATTGATTTGCGAGGTCCTTACGGGGGATTCGCGCCGGTATTGGCTGGGTACATTCAAATCTGGCCGAGGTGTCGAAATGGGTGCACTGTTTGCAGGAATGAAGATCGAAACCGCATTTTGGACATTTGCTCACCTGCCCGGTTGTCGAGGTCAGAACAGTTCCACACTGAGCGCATCGGGAAATCGCATGGGATCCAGCCATCTGCACGGCTCTGGGACCGAAAGTCTCTTGCTTCGGGGGACGATCCGCGGACGTTCGCTCTCGTTTTTCACTACGATCACTATCGCGGTAACCGTGTTGCCTATATTTCTGTTCTGACACTAACTCTCCTATTTAGCTGTACATTGTCTATCTTGAGTGCGTTTTCTTCAAGTAAGAGCCGACCGGAAGTTTCCGCTTCCGGCCGGGATTGTCCCACCCCTATTTGTAGTTTCTACTTGGCATGTCCAGTTTGGCTTCGCTATCTCGTAAAAACACTAATGTACGACGAGCATCGCTGAGCCTTAGTATTTCTTCGCTGTTGCCGTCTACTCCATCGCGCAGTTCGAGTAGCCGCCAATCGATAGCGTCCAAAGCAGAATTTATTTTTTGCACGAACTTCTGCGGTTCTAATTCAACAATGGCCTCGGAGAAAGCTTGTTGCCATTGTGAGGCTGGCGAAGTATTAATTTGAAGCAAACTCATACAAATCTCCTTTTCGGAATCTTGCGCTATGAATAGTGCCGCCGTAATTTGCGGCACAAGTTAGCTGGGAGATTTGAGTCTCAGCAGCGCATCACGTAGGTAGCCAAATATCCTGGCCTCGGCCGTACCGTAGCGATTACATAAGAATCACAAGATGTTCGAAGGGAAATGACGCTAATAGAACTCGATACTCGAAAGGTTGTTGGTTGATGTTCAAGCCCACTACGATGCGTTTGGCGAGATTGATGCACCGAGCGGTGCAGCATGTCGTACTTGCCACTAGTTGTCTCCAAAACATCAGCCGAGACGAGCAGTGAACAAAGTGCAGCCGCGATGATCGAAGCAACCGCTATTTTCCAAACCGATTTTTGCATGTCGCGATTTCTAAATAGGATTTTAGTAGCTCTTAATGTTATGTTCCGACGGACAAGGCCTAACTTTCTGCGGGGAAGCTCCCTCCCCATCTCTTTAGGATTTGGCGTGCAATGTTGCTTTGTCTTGATGGTGGCGTACGAACCATTACCAACACAGCTCCGTCTTCGAAGGAATTGCTGTAATATTCGGCATGATCTGATGGCACGCCAATACCAAGCAAGAAATAAGTTAGGTCTGGCACGTTTTCACCCAACACACCGATAAGGTCAATAGCCGCAAAGCCCCTTTCAGTCAAAGCTCTGACTGCTTCTGCAGCGCTAAACGGCTCACAAAAAATACACATTACAAGTGTGTCCGAAGCCTTAGTGTCATAGTCTCTCAACATACTCAGCTCCTAGATTGTAAAAAAGGGGCAAACTGCCCCGCTTAAAGCCAAATGGGCCGAATGAATAACAATTTGACGAGTACTTGACGGGTACTTTTAGAAATGAGGGAAAGATAAGGGGTCTAGCAGAGACGAGTGCATTCCAAAATCAGCAGATCCGTGCCGCTGGCAATTTTTTTCAGTCGTGTTTCTGGCCTCTGAGATTCAGAATGGACAACCTGAAACAAAAGCGGGACAGAAATAACAGCAAGACTCACTGTGTGATGAAGCAGATGCGGCGCAGTCCCTGGAAGCTCGTCGAGAGCGGGGGAAATCAATACTGCTAGCACAGCGAAAGCTGCCAAAACAGCTATAAACGACTTGGGTGCGCTAAGCATGTTCGCAGTCTCTAAATCTTAGCTGCTTACTCAGAAGCTATCTGCATCTTTATCACATCCATTTAGCCAGGGCAAGCCCGGCCATTGTTGTTTATTACTTCTTACCTACCGAGAACGGCGGCTCTTCCGGTATGGCCTCCCCGTCCCCTCTTGGATCGGACGCTCCAAAGTTCACATTCAATTTTTCGTCATGCAGAACAGCATTGCCCCGTCCCATATCCTGAGAAAAGCGCGGCGTCACGCTGATTTCGTGTCCTTTGGCGGTTAATCCATCAATTGCAGTTTTCGGCACGCCAGAATCGACCTCCACATCGCAACCATCGAACGAATATTTGACGAAGCGTGAGGCCTCAAGGGCAGACTGAATGTTCATATTGAAATCCGCAATATTGGAAACAAATTGTGCATGAGCTTGCGATTGGTTAAAACCACCCATGATTCCAAATGCAATAGTTTCCCCATCCTTCTCCATGAAGGCCGGGATGATGGTATGCAATGGGCGCTTGTGAGGCGCGAGCGAGTTGGCTAAATCCGGTTTGAGCGTGAAAGCTTCGCCGCGATTCTGAAGCACAAACCCTGCATTAGGTGGGACCAGTCCGCTACCGAATGCACCTGCATTACTCTGGATCAACGAGACTTCGTTGCCATCTTTATCGACCACTGACAAATAGGTCGTGTCGCTGGTCAGTCTTGAGAGCTGCTGCTTAATATCGGACGGAAGAACATTGCATTGAGCACGATCCTGAATCAGCTTGGCGCGCTTTTGCGCCAATTCTTTTGAGATAAGTTCCTGCACTGGGATATGGCTGAACTTAGGATCGGCAACATAGTGATGCATGTCGGCATATGCCAATTTCTTAGCTTCGATCTCGACATGAAGCGCTTGAACACTGTTGTGTCCGTATTGTTGCAATGGAAATTGCTCCATAATGTTCAGCATGGAAAGCGCTGCAATGCCCTGCCCATTGGGGGGCATCTCCCATACTTTCCAGCCACGGTATGTAGTCGAAACTGGATCGACCCATTCAGGCTGAAAATCCTGCAAGTCTTCCGCTACCATCATGCCGCCCTGCTCTGCTGATAATTGCACAATTGAATTCGCAACTGACCCGCGATAGAACCCGTCCCGCCCATTGACTCCGATCTCTTTCAGTGTGGCCGCGAGGTTTGGGTTGCGAAAAATCTCTCCGATCTTCGGAGCTTTTCCATAAGGCAGAAAAACTGGAGCGAAGCCAGGCTGGCCGGCAAAGGGAGGTCCATACTTTTCCCAATTTTCTGCATCTGTTTCAGTGATGGGCACGCCCTCGTCCGCGAACGCGACTGCCGGAGCAAGATCCTCCGCAAGCGATATCTTTCCGAAACGATCATGAAGCGCAGCCCATCCCGCAACTGTGCCCGGAACGGTGACAGAATAGATACTGGTTGAAGGAATTTCGCCGGTTATCCCCTTCGCTTCCAAAGCAGCAATGGTCATGGCTTTCGGCGACCAGCCGCTGGAGTTCAGTCCGTATAGTTTTTTGGCTTTCGCGTCATAAACAATGGCGAACAGATCACCGCCAATGCCGTTCATCATTGGCTCAATGACACCAAGCGCGGCATTAGCTGCAATCGCCGCATCCACTGCACTCCCACCGCGCTCGAGGATTGCCGCCCCCGCCTGCGAAGCGAGAGTTTGGCTCGTCGCCACGATGCCAAATCGATTAATAGTCATAGAACGCGCCTGTTCACGGCTAGGCTCGAGAGCGCGCAGCGATAAACTGGGCAGCAGTATTGCATTGGCAAGCGCAATTGAAAGCAACTGCTTCATACCAGATCGGAATCTGAACATTTTGACCTATTTTCTTTCTTGGCAAATTAATTATCGATGATCAACTGCAAAAGAAGGTACGCGAAATTCGGGTGCAAGAAAAGCCTTTATCAAGAAATCCATGAGCAACAAATGGGTACACGATTTTATGTAGGCACGTAAGATGCAGCCTGGCACTGAATTGTATTTCGTCAGACCGGGTGCTAACATCCGACAGAGAATTATTTAGGGGGCGATTATGGCTGATCGGGATGGGAATGGCATTCTTTGGTTTCTCCTTGGAACAGGTGTAGGCGTAGCGGCTGGCCTTCTTTTTGCTCCTCAGTCCGGCAACGAGACCCGGGAAGTAATTATGGCGAAAGCTGATGAGGGGCGGGAGTTCGTCCGGAAACGCGCTCAGGAGGCAAAAGAACAAGCAGCCCAATGGGCAGAGCGTGGGAAAGACGTCTTGAACCAACAAAAGGAGCAAATGCGTTCAGCAGTCGAAGCCGGAAAGCAGGCGTATCGCGAAAAGACGAGCACGGAAGCCAGCAGTTAAATTTAATTTTCGTGCAGGCAATGCGGGACTCGTATGGACTATTTACCCATCTTTATCGGCGTAACCGCAGCAGCGGTACTTCTGCAAGCCGGAATTCTTGTCGGAATGTACCTGGCAGTGCGAAAAACCAGTGCACGCGTCGAAGCCATCGCAGCTCAAGTAGAGGCTAAGGTTTTGCCCACTGCCGAAGTCGCCCACTCCATTATTCTCGATTTGCGCCCGAAGCTAGAGACTGTAGTTGGCAATATTAGTGAAATGAGTAACACGGTTCGAGCTCAACTGGAGCGAATCGACCTCACTGTCAGTGACATTGTTGACCGTACTCGTTTGCAGGTAATTCGTGCCGACGAACTTGTCGGCGAGACGATGGACCGCATTGAAGAAACTCGCGACGTTGTGACCAGGTCAGTGGTTTCGCCGGTGCGAAAGATATCCGGTTTGGTACATGGAATTTCGACGGGATTCGAGACATTCTTTGGTGGCCAGCGATATCGCCGTAATGGCGGATCGATAGCGCCGCAAGATGAAATGTTTATTTAAAGGCAGGCTTCGGGCTCTAGGCTTCAGGGTTTTACCATCGATATTTAATCGTACATCAGAAAAAAGCAGCGTGTGTACGCTGCTTTTTGTATTTTCCTGAAGCCCAATGCTGAACCCTTATGCCTGCTTCACATAATCCATCCGCCACCGACTACCAGATCGCTGTCATAAAATACCGCAGCCTGTCCGGGCGTAATAGCTCGCACCGGCTCATCAAACGTCACCAGGACTTCGTCTGAACCTGACTTCTCAAGGGTAGCGGGCGCAGCTTCGTGACGATGGCGGATCTTCACCATCACCCGCATTGGTTCATTTAAATCTTCGACTGATACAAGATTCACCCGGTGAGCGCGCAAAGTTCGCGAGTAAAGATCTTCCTGGTTGCCGACGATTACCTGATTAGCGTCACCCTTGATTTGAATCACATACAAAGGCGAGCCCGTGGACACTCCCAAGCCCTTGCGCTGTCCCACCGTGAAGTTATGGATTCCGCCATGCTCGCCGACAACGCGACCATCAGTCGTAACCAACTCACCGGCTGTATCCGGCAATGCCTCACTCTTTTCTTCCAGATAAGCGTCGAGAAACTTCTTGTAATCGCCACCTGGCACAAAACAAATCTCCTGCGAGTCGGGCTTTTCCGCAAGCGCGAGTCCATAGTTCCGCGCCATCTCTCGCACTTGCGGCTTGGTCATTCCGCCGAGCGGGAAAATGGTTCGGCTCAGTTGCTCTTGCGTGAGGCCGAATAGAAAATATGTTTGATCTTTTGAAACATCGGCCGGACGCTTGAGCAGCCAGCGTCCAAGTTCCTGATCGAACTCGACTCGCGCATAGTGGCCAGTGGCCAAAGACTCTGCACCGATCTGCTGAGCTACGATCAGCAATTGATCAAACTTTAGGTGGTTGTTGCACAAGCTGCATGGGATTGGTGTGCGTCCGGACAGATACTCTTCGACGAAAGGACGCACCACTTCGCGCTCAAACCGCTCCTCGTGATTGACCACATAGTAAGGAATGCCAATAGTTTCAGCAACGCGCCGTGCGTCGTAAACGTCATCCAGGGAGCAGCAGCGTCCCTGTACGGATTCCGGCATGCCTTCATGACCGGCTAGCCGCCGCTGATTCCAGAGCTGCATGGTGAGGCCGACAACGTTGTGTCCCTCGGCACGCAACATGGCCGCTACAGCAGAGGAATCGACTCCTCCGGACATGGCAACGGCAATGGTCTTTGGTGAAGACATTATTAAAGGCTTTAGGCGTCAGGCTTCACGCTTTAGACGCACAACTCAAAAACCTATCGACTGATAGCTTCTCTATTGTAAACCGGGGACAGCTCGCGCAGGCGGGCGACCGTATTTGGGATGAGATCTAACGCAAAAGCCACATCTTCCGGAGTATTCTGCTTTCCCAGGCTGAAGCGGATGCTGGCTCGTGCACGCTCTGGACTCAACCCCATGGCCGTCAATACGTGCGAGGGCTCAAGCGCGCCGGAAGAGCACGCCGCCCCAGTAGATACGGCTAGGCCCTTAAGATCGAGCGCAATGATCAGTGCCTCACCGTCAATATAATCGAAGTAAATATTTGTGGTGTTTGGAACTCGCGGCGCTTTCCCGCCATTTCTGCCAACAGCTTCTACTTCTGCCAGAATCCTGCTCTCGATCTCATCGCGCATCGCTGATGTTTTCTCGGCGTCCCCACGCTCCAATGCCTGCTTCATGAGCTCTGCAGCCTTGCCTAATCCCACAATTCCCGGAACGTTTTCTGTTCCAGCGCGGCGTGAACGCTCATGACGGCCTCCGTAAAGCATAGGCTCCAGGCGAGTTCCCTTTCCAACATAGAGCGCGCCCACACCTTGTGGCGCGTGCATCTTGTGCCCGGAAATTGAAAGCAGATCGCACCCGATCTCCTTCACATTGATGGCAACTTTTCCGGCAGCCTGTACTGCATCTGTGTGGAAATAAATATCCGCCTCAGTCGCAATTTTGCCAATCTCTTGCACCGGCTGCAGCACACCAGTCTCATTATTTGCCATCATGATCGAGATGAGCTTCGTGTTGGGGCGGAGAGCTCTATGCACATCATCCGGATCCACTAGGCAGCGGCCATCTACCGGGATGTAGGTGACTTCATATCCCCCGGATTCGAGATGCTTGCAAGTATTTAATATTGCGTGATGTTCAATGGTCGATGTAATGACGTGATCGCCGGGCTGCACCAAGCCGAACACAGCCAGATTGTCCGCTTCTGTCCCACCGCCAGTAAAGACAATCTCAGAAGAACGGCACCCCAAAAGTGCCGCCACCGATTCACGCGCCCGCTCGACCGCCGCACGCGTTTCCTGCCCATGATGATGAATGGAGGAGGCGTTGCCAAAACGCTCGCCGAAATAAGGCTGCATTGCCTCTAGAATTTCGGGAAGAACTGGCGTAGTGGCATTATTGTCGAGATAGATGCGGCGCATAAGTGCTAGATTTCATTTTACGCCGCGAAGCAGCTACGGCAGTGATTTGAATCAAACGTCTAGCCAAGGGCGCCCAGAACGGCTATCGCTGATTTATTGGCACGTAGTGATTTGGATAAGCGGGCCCAATATAGTCCGCACGCGGACGGATTAGCCGATTGTCATCGAGTTGCTCGATTACATGGGCCGTCCAACCGCTCACACGAGAGACCGCAAAGATTGGGGTGAACAAATCCACGTCGATTCCCAGCGTGTGATAGGTGGAAGCCGAGTAGAAATCCACGTTGGCGTTGAGCTTCTTGTCGGCTTTTACAAACTGCTCAATTTTCTGTGACCAATCGAACCACTTGCTCTGACCACTTGACCGACCCAGATCTTCGGACATCTTACGAAGATGCGTGGCCCGTGGATCTTCTGTGTGGTAAACCCTATGGCCGAATCCAGGGACTTTCTTTTTTGCGGCGAGCATTCCTTTGACATGCTCGACTGGGTCCGCACCGGCTTTGTCGATTGCCTCTAGAATTTTGAAGACCGCTTCGTTGGCTCCGCCGTGCAGTGGGCCTTTCAACGTTCCGATTGCAGAAGTGATTGCTGAGTGCATGTCCGAAAGCGTAGCGGCCGTCACTCTAGCTGCAAAGGTGGAAGCATTCAATTCATGATCGGCATGCAGAATTAATGCGATATCAAGAGCGCGTTCGGCAGTTTCCGAAGGACGGGCGCCATTCAGTTGAAGTAAAAAATTTGCTGAGTGGGAGAGCGAGCGATCAGCCTCCACAACATTCTTTCCCTTACGAATACGATCATAGGCGGCAACAATCATCGCGATCTGTGAAGTCAGACGAATTGACTTCCTCACATTGGCATCGTGATCGTTTAGTTTTTCGTCGGCATCGTAAAAAGATAGCGCCGAAACCGCGGTGCGGAGCACGTCCATCGCGGGCACATGCTTGGGTACAGAACGAAGAAGATCGAGAATCGCTGGATCAAGCTTGCGCTCCTCCGCCAAACGGTTACGCAATTCCTTCAATTCACTTGACGATGGTAGCCGCCCATTCCACAACAGATAGCAAGTCTCTTCAAAATTGGAATGGTCCGCTAACTCGTGAATATCAATGCCCCGGTACGCCAGAACCCCTGCATCGCCATCGATGTAACAAATACCGGACGTGGTGGCGACCACTCCTTCTAATCCTTTAGGAGCCTGCATGGTGGTAAGGCTGGGCATGTTACCTCACTGAGTTTCGATTTCGTTGTGGCCGCACGGGAAGGAAAAACGCGCTGTCGCAACTAACTTTTATACGCCAAAATTGCCAAACTTCCAACCTACGGAAGGACATGGTCGTGGACTCGTCTCCATTTTTGTCTAACTTAGAACGCTTCTTGTGGCACTTCTTGCAAGCTGGAATATCGAAGGTACTAATCCCTCGGAAACAGCTCGGAACATGCGCAAATCGCGGGTACAATAATCAGCATGCGTTGGGCTGTATTCCTATTATTAGCGTTCGTATTGATTGCGCCTACACTTTGGGCAGATCAATCGCAACCGGCTTCGCTGGTGCCTTGTGCCGGCGATGGCAAAAAACTCGGATGTAATCCCTCTAAAAAAGATTTAAAGGAAGCCAAGCGCGTCTTTGCCAAAGCTTTGTCGTTGCAGAAATCGAGGCAGACCGATGAAGCCTTCGACCAGTTCGAAAAAGCCGCCCAGCTCGATCCCAAAAACATCGGGTATTTAACAACACGCGAACTTGCACGGCAGGAGCTGGTTTCAAGCCATATAAAACAGGGCAATGACGATTTAGAAAAAAATAAGCAAGTAGAAGCTCTCGCTGAATTTCGTAATGCTCTAAGTCTCGATCCTAAGAACGATTTCGCACAGCAGCGTCTGCATGACGCCTTGGGCGAATGGGCTACACAAGTGAAAGAGCCTCCACGTGTTGTCGCTTCTGTGGATGAAATTCAAGTCACACCGAGTCCCACCACACATGATTTTCATTACCGCGGCGACTCCCGTGGTCTTTTGACGGAAATCGCTACGAGCTTTGGGCTTGCCGCCGATCTGGACGACTCAGTAGTTTCCCGCCGCGTACGTTTCGATATTGAGAACGTCGATTTTTACACCGCAATGCGTGCGGCCAATGAAGTGACGAAGACTTTCTGGACCTCGATGGATGCGAAGCAGATCCTTGTCGCATCCGATTCGCCGGAAAATCATCGCCAATTCGATCAGATGGGATTGCGGACATTCTCAATCTCTTCCGCGACAACCCCGACTGAAGTGACTGATGTCGTCAATCTGTTGCGAAACCTTTTTGAAATTCGCTTTGTTACCCCCGATGTTCGAAACGGCACCATCGTTGTTCGCGCACCGAAAAACGTCCTTGAGGCCGCCACACAGTTTATGCAAGGACTCGACAGCTGGCGTCCGCAGGTGATGCTCGAGGTTCAAGTATTCGAAATCAATCACACTTTCGCCCGCGACATCGGCATTCAGATCCCTAATCAATTACAACTGGCTACGATTCCCGGTTCAGTAATCACGCAGCTACAAAATCTATTGGCTAGTGGCCAGCTCAATCCCACAACCCTTGCCGCAGCGTTAGCAACCCTGAGCTCGCAATATCCCATCTTCGCGGGTCCGGTCGCGACTTTTGGTGGAGGGAAAACGACAGAAGCCGTGAGTTTGGGAACATTGAAAGCGTCTCTGTCCCGAAATGAGAGTTCAGTGAGTATGCTGGAGCACATGACTTTGCGCGTCTCCCAAGGAAACGACGCTACTTTTCATTTGGGGTCGCGTTATCCTGTGCTGACTTCCAGTTTCTCTGCGACCATAAATACTGGCGGGCTCTCGCAAATTCTTGGTGGGCAGACAGCTTCAACGGTAAACGGATTACTCGGCGGATTGGAAGCCGCTCCCAGTTTTAATTACGAAGACCTTGGTTTGAGCGTTAAGGCAAAGCCTTTGGTGAACGGCAATTCCGATGTTGCTCTTCAATTTGAAATGCAGTTTCGTACTCTCTCCGGACAATCCGTAAATGGCGCGCCGATTATCTCGAACCGCGAGTTTAAGGGCAACATCACGTTGATGCAGGGCGAGCCCGCGGTGGTAGTCGGTGCACTTTCCCGTACCGACTCACGAACGTTGAGCGGCATTCCTGGCTTAGCATCAATCCCCGGACTGAACCAGGTGGTTAGTGACATTTCAAAGCAAGAAAACGACGACGAATTGCTGGTGACGATCACACCGCACGTGATCAGTAACAATACTCACGACCAGAGCTCCGAGATATGGATGGGCAAGTAAGTTAAAGGTGCTACTTTGCCGGTTGCGCCGCAAAGTCAACCAGGCTTTTCAAACTCTCATAGGGAACGCCTCCCACTTGGCGTCCATTGATATAGAGCGTTGGAGTTCCGGTCACACCCAGCGATTTCCCAAGTAGTACCGAATGCTCTACTCGCCCTACCGTTTCTGGCTTTGCTGCACAAGCTGCGACATCCGCGCTCTTCGCTCCCGCCGCATCAGCTAATCCGTTTAGCTTTTCATCCGAATTCGCCGCCGTGATGTCGGACTGTGCGCTGTAAACACTCTCAATAAATTTCCAGAAAGCGTCATTTGAAGTTCTGCCAATGCAGTCGGCGTAAGCTGCCGCTTTTGCCGCCCAATCATGAGCTGGAAGAGGAAAATTCTGATAAACCAGGCGGACGTTCTTGTTTTCTGCAAGAAGCTTATCGATATTGGGCTGTTCATCTTTACAATGCGGACATTGCAAATCGCTGAATTCCACTAACGTCACAGGAGCATTGGCGGGACCGCGCGAAGGGCCGTTCGCTTCCTTTTCAAGTTTAGACCGCGCCGCGTCGAAAGGATGAGCTCCAAATGGCATGATCTGTCCAGTTATCGCGTGAGTCCCATCCTCAGTCACATAGAAAGTGTTGCCCTGCGATCCTTGTGGCCCGCTGATCACGACGTTAACTTCAGCTAATCCCGCTGCTGGCGATGGCTTAATGTCAGTGATTTTCCAGGTGGTTGACGGATTCATTCCCAACATTTGTTGCAGAAAGGCGTTCACGGTTTCTTCTGAAGGAAGATTTGCGTCATTCGATTTCTTGGACGTCGTCGCCGAAGAAGCCTTCGCAGCTGATGAAGTCGGTTTCTGTTGAGCAGCAGCCATCACGGCCAGTAAAACGATGACGATGACGGCTAAGCGGTCAAGTTTACGGAACATGTACTTCCTTTCTAGTGATGAGGAATCATTGCTTCATTCCTCATAAGCAACTTCATACATCAGATTTTGCGGCAATGGGAAATCGACGGCCATAGCCAAAAGCCTTCGGCGAAACTTTTAATCCAGGCGCGGCTTGCTGCCGCTTGTATTCGCTTCGCTCCACCATGCGAATGACTTTGCGGACTAAAGCAATATCAAATCCACGATCGGCGGCAATTCGCTCGGCGGGATGCATATCTTCCACATAGTCTTCCAGAATAGCATCCAGTACTTCATAGGGTGGAAGGCTATCGCTATCTTTTTGGCCGGGACGCAACTCGGCGGAAGGCGGCTTATCAAGGCTCGCCTGCGGAATAACCGGGCGCCTGGTATTCACATAGCGGCTAAGACCATACACAAGCGTTTTGGGAACGTCGGAAATGACAGCCAGCCCTCCCGCCATATCACCGTACAAAGTGCAGTAACCAACGGCAAGTTCGCTCTTATTTCCCGTGCTCAAAACAATTGCGCCGAACTTATTCGATAGTGCCATCAATAAGGTCCCGCGAGTTCGCGCCTGAATATTTTCCTCGGTCTCATCTTCTTTGCGGCCTGCGAATACGGTGCGGAGAGTTTCGCCATAGGCCTTGACCATCGCATTGATTGGGAGCAGTTCGAAGCGAATCCCTAGATTTTTCGCGAGGGCACGCGCATCGTCAATGGAGCCTTGCGACGAATATGGGCCAGGCATTCCAACGCCAATAACATTTTCAGCTCCGAGAGCCTCCGCTGCGATGGTTGCTGTGAGCGCTGAATCGATGCCACCGCTCAGGCCGACAATAACTTTGGTGAAACCGCATTTGTGCACGTAATCGCGCGTGCCAAGGACCAACGCTGCATAGACACCAGCCTCTTCTCCTTCGATTTGTTCATGGATTTCGCCGGTCAGCTGATCCGAGTCGAAATAAACAATGTCTTCTTCGAACGACTTCCCCTGCGCGATCACATTGCCATCGCGGTCTAAAACAATACTCGAGCCATCAAATAACAGGCTGTCATTGCCTCCGACTTGATTCACCATGACAACAGGGACCTTGTAGTTGCGCGCGATTGCAGCCAGCATATTTCGGCGCACTTCGCGTTTTCCAATCCAGAAAGGAGAAGCGGAAATGTTCAAGAGGAAATTACCGCCTGACTGAATAAGCGCTTCCACCGGATCAAACGTATACAGTCGGCGATTCCAGAAATTCTTGTCATTCCACGCGTCTTCGCAAATCGTAAGCGCCACCTGTTTGCCGCAAAACGAAAACAGCGATTGATTCTTCGATGGAGCAAAATTTCGCATTTCATCAAAAACATCGTACGTGGGCAGTAACATTTTCGATTGCACGAAAGCGATTTCTCCATCTTTGAGCAGCGCGGCAGAGTTCATCACCGATTTGCCTGTTTCAGCTTCCGCGGGAGTTACAAATCCACAGATCACCGCAATCCCACGGGTTTCGGACGCAATGCGTTCAACAGCTTCGCGGTTATGCGCAACGAACGTAGGGCGTTCGACCAGATCGCGGGGTGGATAACCGCAGACGGAAAGTTCTGGGAAAAGAATCAGATTCGCACCCGCAGCTTGAGCGCGATGTGCAAATTCAATGATCTTGGCGGAATTACCGGAAAAATCCCCTACCGTGGGATTGATTTGCCCTAACGCAATCTTCACTCTTCTAGTGTAAAGGTGAGATGGCACATGGCCAAGTCAAGGAACATGTCGAAGATATACAAACTTATTACACAGTAAAACTTCGTAAAAGAAATTCGGGAGAAGAAACGTCTCGCCGATACCGCTCATCTGATACATAGATGACCACACGACGGCTCGAACTTGATGCGGCTCGCGGACTAATGTTGGTGTGGATCACCTTAACCCATCTGCCCACAAGAGTAAGTGCGTATATCTACCAGCCTTTTGGTTTTGTTTCAGCCGCGGAAGGTTTCATCTTCTTGTCTGCCTTATTTACAGGGCTGATTTACTTTCGCGTTGCCGAAAAAGAGAGTTACCCCGCAATGCACGCCAAATTGCGGATGCGCACGTTGAAGCTTTACGGATACCATTTTCTTCTTCTTGCAATTACTTTTTTTGTAGTCGCAAAAGTTGCCGCAAGTGGTGATCGGCCGGGATTGCAGAACTTGCTCGACTTTTACTTTCTCGCCGGCCCTAAACGCGCCTTAATTGATGCCGCATTGTTGATCTACCGCCCACCGTTGTTAGACATTCTTCCGATGTACATTATGTTTCTGGCTTTCACTCCTTTTCTATTATCTGCCGCGAAACGCATCGGATGGAAATTGATACTTGGTGGTAGCTTCACGCTGTGGCTTTTGGCGCAATTTGGATTGCGACAGGCAACCTACAGCTTCAGCAGCCACTTCTTGGGATTGCGCATACCAGCGAATGAAATGGGCTCTTTTGATTTGTGGGCATGGCAATTTGTCTGGGTATTCGGGCTTTGGGCCGGGGTACGTTGGGCAAAGGGAAATTTGCCGCTGGAGACTTGGGCGAAACGCGTCACTATTCCTGCCGCATTTGTTTTCTTTGCTTTTTTAGTAATCCGCTATACCCTGGCGGCCAAAGTCGGCAACTTTGAGCCTCTTTTTGATAAGTGGCACTTAGGGATAGTTCGACCAATCAACTTCGCTGCGGTCGCAGCCCTACTCATACGTTTTCAGGCGTATGTAAAACCGCTGGCAATCCGTCCCTTAGTCATGATGGGGCAGGCCTCCCTGCAAGTTTTCTGCGTTCATTTACTGTTTTGTTTCGGAGGGCTTGCTCTCGTTGGCAATAATACCAGTGAAGTGTTAGGCATTGCTCCAGGGGTTATATGGCTCGCAATCAGCCTATCGGCTCTCCTGTTAACTGGCCATGTATTCGCCAAAAAAGAAAAGCAAAAGCCGAAATCTCTGGTTCTCTCCAAAGCTTAACCGCTTCCCCGCGACAAATCGAAACGTGTTTACGTCAGTTCGGTTGTGGATTCGTGCCAGGGTCCGGCATAGGCATCGGCTGCCTTGTCCCGGTGGTGCCGCTGGGCGCAGGATCAGACACCTCTTCCCCGGGCCGTCGTAAGGTAGGTGCAGCAGCCGGACGCTGTCCAGATTTTTCGTTCGACTTTGCAACGGTAGTTTGTCCAAGGTCAACTTCTTTTTCTGTTCGTAATATTTTTTCGCCGGTGACCTTCATGGTTTCGACGCGGACCACTTCGTCTCCTACGACACGAACAAAGTCGACGTCTTGCGGTGGTTCTCCATAGATCCAATCTTCGTATTCAGTTTCGCCATCTTTTTCGCGAACCTTCTTCCCGGGCCGTCCTTTCGCATAGATCACCATCTCCCGGTTCATCCCTACTAGTACCTGATGGCTTTTGATAGCTTGTTGCGCTTTGGGGGAAAGAGTCTCTAGATAAGCCTCGACTGCGGACTTCGCATTGAAATCAAAGACGGGGCGCAAGAGGTCTTTGAGCTGTTGCGGATTTAAATCGGGCACGTAATGATCGAAAGCCAAGTCGACATAGGAGCCCCGCGGATTTGCATTGCTATCGTTGGGACCGACCGGAGTCGTCGCCCCTCCCATTCCTAATTGCACGTGCTGATACCACTTTTGCTTTTTAACTGGGCCACCGTTGATCTCGAAATGAATGCTGTCATTCCTTATCGTTATTGCCGTAATCTGAGCGCGGTCTCCGGGTTTCACTGCCGGACCCCAGAGAGCAATCAACTGCTGCAGATCCGGGCCGCTAGGCGTAAGCTTGCCGTCTTTTAAAAACAATCCTTTTTTGCCCATTGGGAAAGGAGCGCGTATATAGACAAGTTCGGATTGAAAAGCGTGAATCAGATCCATCCGCGTCTGCTTTGAAATATGAGGAGGCGCAGCTTGCTTGTCAGTGGGATTGTTATCATTCGGCTGATCAGTTGGAAAAGCAACAGCCACCATCGAGAGCAGGCTGAACATAACAATTGATAGTAAAGGGGAAACAACAGCGGCGCAGCGTGACTTCATGCAAGAACCCCAGCCCAGTCTATGGCAATTATATCCCTGATTAATGGGTCAGGACTGAAGAACGAAAGTGCCTGAACAAGACCCAAACCGATAAGGGAGGCAAAGCAAAAAGGCTCATCCGAAAGATGAGCCTTTTTTGCATTTAGTAATGCGCGGTTTACTGGACAGTGAAGTTCAAGTTATCCAGCACTATGGCGTATGGCTGCTGGTTTCTGTTTCCGTCAATCTGGTAATTGATCGTAACGCCATACCAGTTCCTCGGGGTAGGAACATCATAACGGTTAAGATTGGCTGTGTTCCCATTCAAGGTGATGGACTTGAATAGCAGATGATCGTCACTGGTACGTTCCGCCTGGAGAATCAAGTGGTTCCATGCATTGCTGATGGGATTACACGGAACACCGCTTGGCACCCAATGCTGGGTTACATTGTTCCAGGTATCCCACTCATGCCCTCCAGCAATTCGGCATTCGTGTCCCCAAATGAACGACTTTCCACCGAAGAACTGGTTGATGTCGAACTCCAGAGCTTGAGAAATCTCCGCATTCCCTACATAGAACCAGACATCGTAGGTGAATTTGTGCAGTGAAGGAACCAGAGTATGATTCGTGTCCGGAAGCCCTTGAGAGGAAAAATCTCCAATCAGGTGATTGTTCCAGAGGACGTCAGAGAACACCATTTGTCCTCCAATCGTTGTATTGGTAGCATTGCCGCTCTTAGACGGCGAACTCACATGTGGGTTCCAGGACCAAGTAGTCTGAGGCCCGCTGTTCTTGCAGGAATTGCAGATTCCATAGCCGGGTGGCAAAAGAGCGTATCCGGTCCATCCCTGCTGGCTATGCAGATTCGAGAAGGTTCGCCCGCCGCCTCCTCCTCCACTGCCGACTGTAATAGTTATGGGCATTTTGGCGGACCATCCGCAATTGTCCCACTCCTGAACAACGGTTTGATAAGTGCCGGGGTTAAGATTTAATTGAGTATTTAAGTTCGATCCCGCAGTCACGTAAGCTAAGACCCCAGGAGCTGTATAGATTCCGGTTGCGGCCACCCCTTTATTACAAGCCGGTGAGCTTCCAGTAGCAACAAACTGTACTGGTGAGCTTACGGTTGCACCATTATTGGGAGCTGCCACTACCACATTGGCGTATGCAGGACTTGCCAAGGTCGCGCCGAGACACACAAGTAGACAGTACTTCTTAATGCTCATGCAGCATTTCTCCAGCTTACTTGGTTATTGACGAAGTGGCGCAGAGACTACGATTGAAGGGAGTTTATGGAATGGAGCTACTCAACCACAACATAAATCGAGGTTAACGACCACTCGGAAGTACATGTGACTGTAGGACTTCTAAGGTATTCGCCTTAGTAGGATTTTTATTTTTGGGGCGTCAGCACCACATGTAATTTGTCTGCAATTTAATACAACACGTCCCTAAGTTAGCTTGACACTGAAAGAAAATGCTATGTTCAGGGAAGAATCAGCTCATCATGATCACAGCTAATGCCGAACGAGAGACAACCCGCAAGATAGAATCTGTTCGCGATCTGTTTGAAATTCCAGACGACATTACCTATTTAAACTGCGCCAACATGTCACCGCAACTTCGTTCCGTTACACAAGCCGGAATTGAAGCGGTGAAGAGAAAAGCAAATCCCTGGAATTTAACTGCAGCGGAGTGGTTTTCCGGAGCCGAAGAACTGCGAAGTGCATGCGCGCAATTGTTTAAAGCCGAAGCAGATGGGATTGCATTGATTCCTGCCGCTAGTTATGGAATTGCGATAGCAGCTGCCAATCTCGAAATTAAGCCTGGACAATCGATCATTTTATTAGATCAAGAATTTCCTTCCAATTTCTACGCCTGGCGTGAATTAGCCAAACGGCAAGACGCAGAAATCAGGACCGTACAGCGGCAGAACGGTGAAAATTGGACTGCTGCCGTGCTTCGCTCCATAGATGCGAGTACAGCAATCATCTCTATACCTCATTGTCATTGGATGGATGGCAGCGCTGTAGATTTAGTTAGTGTGAGCGAATGCGCCCGTTCCGTAGGGGCTGCGATCGTTATTGATGCTAGTCAATCGCTTGGCGCTTGCCCACTCGACCTGGAATCTATACAACCGGATTTTGTGGTCGCGGTCGGCTACAAGTGGTTACTCGGGCCGTATGGTTTGGGATACATGTATGTTGCTCCGAAATGGCGCGACCGCGGCACTCCGCTCGAATATTCCTGGTTAAGCCGAGGCGGCAGCGAGGACTTTTCAAAGATTACATATCGCGACGATTATCAGCCCGGTGCCCGGCGATTTGATATGGGTGAGTTTCCGCAATTTGTGCTGTCGCCAATGGCCTGCGCAGCGCTAAAGCAAATTCAGGTATGGGGGATAGATCAAATTCATCAGTCATTATCGTTGCTGACAAATTACGTTTGGGAATGCGCAAAGGAAAGGGGATATTCCGTCCTGCCGCGGAACGAACGTCTTGGACACATGATAGGAATTCGATTTCCGGCAGGTGT
This sequence comes from Terriglobales bacterium, assembly GCA_035651835.1. Taxonomy (GTDB): domain Bacteria; phylum Acidobacteriota; class Terriglobia; order Terriglobales; family Acidobacteriaceae; genus JAOAPG01. Next base: position 16,855 of record DASRFC010000027.1, on the reverse strand, counting down.
TCCAGCAGGACTAGTCAAAAAGCTTACTGATGCAAAAATCTATGTGAGCCTGCGCGGAGATTCACTTAGGGTTGCACCTCACTTGTATAACAACCGCGCAGACATCGATCATATGTTCGATGTTCTTCCGTAGACGGTTACGCGTACTTTGCAGCTCTTGTTGCGCTCTTCGCGATCAAAGCTTTATTCCGGATCTAACGGACAAGGCTGATTCACAGCAGAAGTTATGAAAGATTCAGTGCCCGTTTGATTGTGCCGCGCTCTTTTTGGATTTTGTCCTGCAGCAAAGTAATGGCATAGATCAGCTGCTCGGGGCGAGGCGGACATCCCGGCACATAGATATCAACCGGAATCACTTGATTTACGCTCTGCACCAGCGCGTAATTGTTGAACACTCCGCCAGAAGTCGCACAAGCTCCCATTGAAATAACCCATTTCGGCTCGGGCATCTGCTCCCAGAGCTGGCGAATGACCGGAGCCATTTTGTTCGATACGCGTCCCGCAATAATCATCAGATCGGATTGCCGTGGCGACGGGCGGAATACCTCCGCACCAAAGCGGGCAATATCGAAGCGTGAAGCTCCCATGGACATCATCTCAATGGCGCAGCATGCCAATCCGAATGTCATCGGCCAGATCGAGTTCTTGCGCATCCAGTTGACGGCATTGTCAAGGGTTGTCAAAACGACACCTTCAGGGGTGGGATTACCGAAGGTAAGATCTTTGACTGCTCGTTTGCCTTTTTCGAGAGTAACGTACGGGCCAAAGTTAAGATCGCGGCTCATGATGTTTCTATTCTACGGTTAAAGGGCTCGGAAACCAATCGCGGAGCTGAGCTCCCTCTGGGTGAGGAAGTTCAGCTCCGCGACGTTTATCTGATGGCACTAGAAGGTAGCCTTCAACGAGAACTCAATCACACGTGGAGAACCGGATGCAAAGACACCTGAGCCGAGGCCAAGACGGTTGCTGTCCGGCTGTTGCCCTCCTGTGCCGTTGACCGATCCCACTGCTCCATTGAGCACACCGTTCAGCGGATTGCCAGGGCCATCAAAGTTCGCCATGTTGAACACGTTAAAGAATGACACCTTTGGCTCAATCTCAAGTCGTTCTTTTACTTTATAAACCCAGCTGAAGCTGACATCGAAATCTTTCAGCCATCCCATATTCGCTTCATTCGCTGGAGCTAGAGGAACGGGTTGCTGCACTCCTCCCAAAGCGAATAACTCCGCTTGCGTAAACAGTCCGGCATTGATAAGGGATTGGCCGGCGGGAGTCGGTTTGCCGGCAAAATTGGTGTTGTAGTTGGAAATCGTTTGATTGATGTTGCTTCCATTAATACTTCTTCCAAATGAGCCGACGTTTGTTCCTGGCAAAATGTCACCGACTCCGCCGCTGGAAGCGCCGCTCCCATCTCCCGTTCCATCTCCCGTGACGTCAGTGACAAAAATCCCACCGGGATTACCCGTGGGATTCAAAGTAAGGTTTACAGGCAGAGCGCTGTAAAAGTGACCAATGATGCTCATGCGGAAGGATCCCGGCAAATCTGCCGTGCCTCCGAACGAGAGTTGGTGAGTACGATCCAATCCATTGGGGCCAACGTATTTCAATGGATTATTGTTGTCAGTGGCGAAATTAATGAAATCACTGTCTCTCGCCGTTGACACATAACGCGAGAGGGAATAAGAAACTTGCAGATTTAAGTAACGAAGTCCGGGAAGCGGTTTTTTCACATCTTGCTTCAAAGAAAGCTGCAATCCGTTGTAAACCGAACGCCCAATGGGAAATAACATCTGGTTGGTTCCAACGTTCTGATTGATGCCCGGGAAAGCCGCAAGCGGAGATCCAGGGAGAGTGTTGCACGGAGCTCCGGCACAAAGTGAATCTCCCGAATCCAAACCGTTGGTTGCAAAATCCGAAATAGAAGCTGCCGGGTTTGAGTTTATATAGCACTGAACCGCCCCGATGGCGGTCGCTTGCGTAATGCCGCCGCCTCCACAGGAAGCGCCAACCGTACTGTTAATGGCCGCAACCGCGTTACTCGTATTGAGGAAGCGCGCGTCCCCCACATGGTTGGTATCTACTGTGAGCAGAGTATGCGTTGAGACATTACGGAGATAATCGGCAGTGAATACCATTCCACGCCGAATTTCGTGTTGAACTCCAAAGTTCATTTGTACGGAACGTGGTGTTACATAATTCGGGGCAAACAGGTTGGTACCGGTTGCATCAATTCCGTCCGCCAGCGCATTACCTATGTAAACAGGATTAACTGCCGGTCCCGCCGCCAGGGTTGCTGCCTGATACTGTTTTTGGAGTGCAATGATCGCAGGGGCCGCTTGGCCAATAGGCTCCCCACAAAAGCTCGGAGTGATTGGCGTCGTCTGCCCTGGCAAGGTGAACGTTTGGGCGCTACCATTCTGACAAGCTGGCTGTTGGGCCAGGAAAAGTCCCTGAGCCAAGCGTGCTGGCCGGTCGAATAGGTTGTTATTCCAGATCGAATTCTCGTAAAACAAACCGATCCCACCACGGAATACGGTTTTTCCAGTCTTACTCGGATCCCAAGCAATACCCAACTGAGGTGCGAAGTTGCGATTGGGTTGATTTACTCGGGCACCCAAATTCGAATAATACCCATTGTTAAACTGGTTGAGCGCCGGAATTGGCGGCAGATCACTATCGGTGCGGCCCGTGTCACGAACGTAGCGCAATCCATAAGTAAGCGTCAGCGAAGGCTTCACCTTCCAGGAATCCCCGAAATACCAGGACAGCCGATTGTCCGGCCCCAAACCACCACCGGGAAGGCCAAATTGCGGTATCTCGGAGGAAAAACCCTGCCCGTTTCCGAGAGTCACATTGTCTGCTGGATAAAGGAGAGGGTTGCTAGGCCCGTTGGCTACGCTCAGCGAACCGACTGCCGGAGCTGACCCCAGGAACTCCGCGAAACCTCCGCCTATGATGTGGTTAATACCCATTCCATAACGAAGAATGTGAGACTTGATGGCTTTACTGCCGTCGTACTTAAATTGGTGATCACTCTGATAAGTCGCTTGCGGAGCGAGGAAGTTTGGTCCGGAGCAAAATGAGTCGGCACCCGGAGTAAGGCAGTTCGGGTCCGACCCAATCGCAAGTTCGATCGCCCCTGCCGGATTGAAGATGTTGGAACCTGTAACCGCATCAGTTATGCCATTGCGAAATTTGGTATACCCGAAGCGAATCGCGTGGGTATAACTGCCAGTATTGAAATCCAGTCCGACCACATGATCCGGAGTATGCGTAACGTTGGCAAAGGGTTGAAACGAATTCGGCACGAAGGGCAGGACGCTGGTGTTCTGGTCAAACGAAAATCGATAGAACAGTTTGTAATTGTTGCTAATCTGCCAATCGAGCCGCGCAATTCCCTCCGACTCGCGGAAAGGTGAATTGAATGAGCCATCCAGGGCCGTAAACGGGGCGGGTAGCACTACGGGATCAATCAGATCCTGCTTGGTTTTTTCCGCGTCGACGAAGAAGAACAATTTATTCTTGATGATCGCGCCTCCAAGGTTAGCTCCAAATTGATTTCGCTGGAAGTAGTTGTGGGATCCACCCGGCAAATTCGCATCCAGATTTTGGTCGCGGAAGTAATAGAATCCTTGCCCATGAAAGCTGTTCGTGCCTGATTTTGTGGTCACATTGACAGAACCTGAAGACGTTAATTCCGTAGAAAGATCCAGAGAAGATTGTTGAAGTGCAAACTCCTGAATAGCCCCTTCGGGAATGTTTTGGGTTACGGTTCCCACCGTTTCATCGCTTACGTCCACGCCGTCAACTTCGACTCGAGCCGTTCGGCCGAAGCGCCCACCAAATGAAATTGATGAAAAGCCATTCTTAGTGGGGTCAAAGTTACCGCCGTCCTGAATTTGCACCCCGGGTTCAAGTTGAGCCAGATCGAGAAAATTGCGGCCATTTACCGGCAAGTTCTCTATCTGCTCTTGGTTGATCACGCCTTGAACAGTGGCCTGCTCCGTGTTTACCGCGACACCGGAACCTTGCACCTCAACGGTTTCGCTCGCTTGCCCCACCTGTAATCTCAGGTTTGCGGAAGATGTCACGCCAACCTGCACAGTCACAGGGAGCTGTGAAGCTTTGAAACCTTGAGATTCAACCCGCACAGTGTAGTCGCCCGGAATCAAAGCTCCAGAAGTAAACGAACCGCTTGAATTCGTAGTCGCCCCGATTGTCTGTCCAGTGCCTTTATCGATAATTGCGACTTTCGCTCCAGAGACGGCCGCCCCGCTGGGGTCGGTTATCGTGCCTTGAATGCTGCCGGTTGCGGTCGTTGTTTGCGCCATCGACGCTGTCGCGACGAGCAAGAATAGCCCGATCAGAACTAAGCTGGAAGCAAACCATTTCGCAATTGAAATTGGGGAATTTAAATATTGGACCATTGAAGTCTTCCTTGATCTTTAGAGGTTTTGGTTTTCAGTTTCTCCAAATCGACTGATCTGATCTATGCAAAAATTTACAATTTACTTTCGCGTTTTCGTTTTAACGAAAATTGCATCTCGTAATTCATGCAATCTTCCGGCCAACTCTGTGCAATAAACTTGGCACCTTATTTTCACTACTATGCGCAGCTTCTAACTTTTTAAGAAGCGTACCCACTTACCATTATTAGAATCGGCGCTTCTTGGGAATTCTGAAAGTTGGATTAATCTACTCGGGATTGAGGTCGAGATCGTGGAATTTGTAATGATTTGTTGTGTAAATTCAGTTTCTGAAGGGTAAACGTTGAATACTCATAATGAATTTGTTTGCTGCTGATTTTCCATTGTTTATACGTTTGTTCTTCTTTCGCTCTTCCTTAAATTCTTTTGCTTCCCAATCCCATTGGTTACGTTTCCACAGATCTGCACATTTCTGTGCTTGGATATTGCCTGGCAGCTTAGGCATTGCCCAGCTAAGGTGTCGAGCACGGATATGGGTACCCGGAATCGATTGGCGTGGCCTTTTGACTTAGTACGGCAAAAAATCTCTAGCGTCAGTTAAAGCAAGATGTCTATTAGCGATCCCAACTGATCCCCTAAATTCAGCAACTCATCCCCGCCTGAAGAAACCAAAAAAACCTGACATTCAGAACCACCATCTTAGGCTCCACTGGGCCAGGGAGGCTCGCTATGCGTAAACACATCGCCACAACGTTCATCCATTTCGCACTTCTCTTTTCTACATCGTTAGCTCTTTATGCCGCACCGGTGGTAACTGTGATCTCGCCGAAAACAGGATCAAACATCGGTTCACCCATCTACTACGAAGCCGATGCTACAAGTTCCGGCTGCACCAAAGGAATATCAGCCATGCGCATCTATACCAGCCCTGGCGTGGCAGCCTTCACTACGAACGGCGGACACATCGAAACCTTCGTCAAGCTTTCTCCGGGTACCTACAACACTGTGGTGCAGGCCTGGGACAACTGCGGCGCAGTTGCCAAGACACCCGTAAAGATCGTGGTCTCGGTGACAGCGGGCGTCACTGTGTTTCTTCCATCTGGCGCTTCCAACACCACGCCGCTGCACATCGCTGCCTCAGCCCAAAACCCGGCTTGCGGAATTAGCGCCATGCGGATTTACACCGCGCCGGGAGTTGCGCCTTATACCATTAACTCCAATCAACTGGATGCATTCGTCACTTTATCTCCCGGTAACTACAATCTCGTGGCACAAGCATGGGATAAATGTGGACATGTATATAAAGCTTCTATTGCCGAATCAGTGGGGACCGCAAGCGACAAATATCTCTACACCGCCAACAATAGTTTCAACACTGTTTCGAAATTTGTAATCACCAACGGCGCGCTGAAGAATCCGAATGGAAGTCAGCCGCCGCCCCAGTTTCCAATGCCAGAGCTGCCCAGCCTGCTGGGCGCGGATCCCAGCGGACATTTTCTCTATGTTCTTTCCGACGCGCACATCTTTCCCTTCCAAGTTGACCGCTCGACTGGAAACCTATTCAGCGTCGCTGGTTCCCTGGCTCTGACAGGAAAAGGATTGAATGGAGTCTCGGTGGATCCGGCGGGTCACTTTCTTTATCTCTCTTACTTCGGATCCAGCGACATTGCTTCCTATCAGATCAACCGCTCCTCCGGCGCCTTGACTCTGGTGGGCACTGTCCCCGCAGGGTCCAGCACGGCCAATACAATCATTGGTCCGACTGCACTGACCACCGATGTGACCGGACAATTCGTCTATGCCAGCGTCGCCTCCAATACGTTGGCACCGCCCGCCCAGGTCCAGGGATTTAAAGTTGATTCCAACACCGGCAAACTTCAATCATTGTCGGGTGCAACCAAAACCATAAGCGGTTCCGAGTCCGCGGGAACAATCGTGACTTCCGGAAAATATCTCTATGTCGATTACAGCACCTCGCAAAGCTCTCTTGTTCAGGGTTACACCATAGCAAGCAATGGATCACTCACAGCAATTTCGGGATCACCATTTCAAGCGAACGTTTCCATGGGTGATTGGTTTGGCCGATTCGCGTTGTCTTCCGGAGCAGACAACAATTTCCCGCCCGATGGATTTCTCTCTACGTACAAAATCGTTCCAGCAACCGGTGCATTAGGCGCTCCAACTGAGACACCTACCGGCCACGATATCTACTTTCAACTGGTGGAGGACCATTCAGGACAATTCGTATACGGCGGAGGAGAGGATTGCAGCGGTTGCACGGAGGGCACAAACTTTCCTCCGGGAGTAGTAGCGTCGTGGCGAGTGGACAGTTCGGGGAAACCAACATCACTTTCCGGACCAATATCCAGCGGCGACCCGAATTGGCCGCCCAATGCAATTGCAGTTACTAGATAAACAAGGAGAGAACTTGGAGAGTGCCCGGTGCTTCGTGCAGGCGGGCACTCTCTTTGGCTGCAAAGCTTGGACCGGCGCTCAAATGTTGCAGTGTTCCGGCGGGAACATATCGAGTAATGTTCCTACAAGAACATTCTGATATACGGATTTGTACATACGGAATTGCATGATGTAGTTGAGGCCACTGAGTTTGGCACAAGAGTTCCGTTTTGAAAACTCTTTTGGATGACCGATTACGGGCTGATTGAAATACTCAGGTGCGCTTGTGTAAACCGCTACCCTTCGTCGCTCTCTTTTTCTTTCAATCTTGCGATGACACTTAAGTCTTCCAACGTTGTTGTGTCGCCTTTTACTTCTCCGCTGGTGGCCAGCTCTCGCAACAACCGGCGCATGATTTTTCCGCTGCGGGTTTTCGGCAGCGAATCGGTGAAGCGGATGTCGTCTGGCTTTGCCATTGCTCCAATTTCTTTCGCCACCCACTTGCGCAACTCTTCTTTCAATTCCGGCGACGGTGTTCGTCCATGTTCGAGCGAAACAAACGCTGAAATCGCCTGGCCTTTCAATTCATCGGGACGGCCCACGACCGCAGCTTCGGCGACTGCTTCATGCGCGACCAGCGCGGACTCAACTTCCATGGTGCTCAAACGATGCCCGGAGACGTTGATCACATCATCGACCCGGCCCATGATCCAGAAATATCCGTCTTTATCTTTGCGCGCGCCGTCGCCAGTGAAATACATACCCGGAATCTGCGACCAGTATTGCTGCACGTAACGATCGGGATCGCCATAGATGGTGCGCAGCATTCCCGGCCAGGGTTTACTTATAACGAGAAACCCTCCTGAACCGTCCGGCACTGGTTTGCCGTGCATATCGACAATTTCAGCCACGATGCCAGGAATCGGCCGAGTCGCTGAACCCGGCTTGGTCGCGATAGCTCCAGGAAGCGGCGAGATCATGATGTGGCCAGTTTCCGTTTGCCACCAAGTGTCAACGATCGGGCATCGGCCGTGCCCGATCACATCGCGGTACCACATCCAAGCTTCGGGATTGATGGGCTCGCCGACTGTGCCGAGCAAACGCAGGCTGTCGAGTTTGTGACGCTTCGGCCACTGGTCTCCCCACTTAAGAAAAGTTCGGATTGCGGTGGGTGCAGTGTAGAAGACGTTCACCTGATGACGATCAATGATGCTCCAGAAGCGGTCCTGCTCGGGAAAATTCGGAGCGCCTTCGTACATGACGCTAGTCGCGCCATTCTGCAAGGGCCCATAGACGATATAACTGTGACCGGTGACCCAGCCAATATCGGCAGTACACCAGTAGGTGTCTTCTTCCTTCAGATCGAAGACCCATTTCGTGGTGAGATAGGTACCGACCGCGTAGCCGCCGGTTGTGTGAACGACACCTTTGGGCTTGCCAGTTGTGCCGGACGTATAAAGGATATAGAGAGGATGCTCGGAGTCGAGCGGCTCGGCTGGACATTCGTCCGACGCACTGGCCATTAATTCATGCCACCAATGATCGCGCCCCGATTGAAAATTGATCGGGGTTCCTGTTCGCTTATAGATGACAACATTTTTGACCGATGGACAAGATTTCAGCGCTTCCTCGACTGCGGGATACAACTTTACTTCGGTGCCTCGACGATACGATCCATCTTGCGTGATAACCGCAACTGCGGACGAATCGTGAATGCGATCGACTAGCGCGTTGGAAGAGAATCCGCCAAACACAACCGTGTGTGGCGCGCCGATGCGCGCGCAAGCAAGCATGGCAACTGGCAATTCCGGCGTCATGCCCATGTAGATGGCGACGCGGTCTCCTTTTTTCACGCCTAAAGATTTGAGCGAATTGGCGAACTTCTGAACTTCCCGATGCAGTTGCTGATAGGTGAGGGTGCGGACTTCGCCCGGCTCGCTTTCCCAAATAATCGCCGCTTTGTTCTTGCGCCAAGTTTGAACGTGACGGTCGAGGCAGTTGTAAGAAAGATTAATCTGGCCGCCCACGAACCACTTCGCCCAGGGATTATTCCATTCGAGAACTTTGTCCCATTTCTTAAACCAATGCAGCTCTTCGGCGATGCCCGCCCAAAATTTCTCTGGATCCGTAATCGATTCGCGGTAAATGCGGTCATAATCTGCCAGACTTTTAATGTGAGCCTGTTGGCGAAATTGCTCAGGACATTCGAATTTGCGTTGTTCCTGAAGAATGGAATCGATATTGGTGCCGGTTGTAACGGTATTGGACATTTACTGGCCTCGTCGTAATCGCGTTATGAATTATGAAGTCGGCTGAAATTATAGCGGGACGATTGTAATTGGTGGGCACCGCTTACGCGAAAAAAATAGACCTATTTCTGTCATTCCGAGGGAATTCGTAGCCGCGCTGGCGCGGTGAGAAGACATGAGGAATCTGCTGTTGAAGCGTTCCCAAGCAGGTCCCTCGACTTGCAGTCGTCACGCGTGCGTGACTTCTGCTTCGCCTGGATGACAAAACTTCTCCAAACGTCTAAATATGCAATCGCGGCAACAACCTACTCGCCCATCTCCGGCACAAACTCCTCGATCTTCCCTTTTTCCAGAAGGTATGTTCCTGGCCCTTGCTGACCTCGAACTGTCCGGCAGAATTCTGCTACGAAGAATCCCGCTTTCAGGGTTTCTGTGAAAGCCCAGCGCGTTGCCAATCGCCACTCACGGGCCAGGTCTGGATCTTTTTGTTCCACTGCAACAATATCGCTGGGAATTTCGATAGCGATTCTTTGTCGTTGGAGAGCCGCCGTCAAATCGTTTCTTACTGGCTTGCCGTCGCCGTTGAATTGAATCAGAGGCGCCAAGTTCGAGAGTGCATCCAGCATCTCCGGCCTGTTCTGTTTACCTTGCAAACGATTCTCAACCCGGCGGCTCATCATGGGCCACTTCACCCAAAGCCGATCGGTACCGTTGCGATGCAAGACGCTTGAGGTCTCGGGTCCGTAAAAGTCTATTTTGTAATTGTCGGAAACAACTCCCAGTTTGCCAAAATTTAGATGAGCGTTGCGGCTTTGCAAAGGATCGAAGGTCCAGGTCATGACTCCAATTTTCAAGTCCTCATTACGAGGACCGCGAATTCGTATGGCCCTCACACGATCGCGTTGAGCGAGTTTGAGCTTGTAGCCCAGGTCCGAGTTGCGATACTTCTCATGCACTCCCAATGTGTGCGAATGCACCGTGAGATGTCCTTGCTCTGTCCCAAGAAATCCAAATGCAAACCCCACGAGTTCATTGCCATCGAAAGCGCCCACCCAAATGCTGCCGGCTTCTTTGGTGGCGATAATCATGGCGAGTGGTAAAACATCCAACTCCGAGGAACCCCAGATTTGCTGCTCCAGCTTTTCCGCCTTGGCTAATTCTTCGTAGCTGGAAAGATCGCGGATTAAAATTGATTTAGAGATGATTCCGGGCATTGGCTGTTAAGTATATGCGTGAGCACCGCAGCACTGCTTGCGAGTCTTGATTTAGCACAATCCTGAATGAGACCTTAAAAACACGCCGTTAATTTTCATCCAGTGCAACAAAACCGGTAAAGAATTGTAAATAAAATTGAAGTATCTTTGGCGTTCGCATTATTCCGCTGAATTCATCGTAAAATTAAGTTTGCATGGGCTTTAGCTAATTGTTGGTACCGCCTCGTTCCTACTAATTCGCATCTTGTACTCGGGCGAGAACGTCAAATCCGTACGGGAGCACTTGACCCAATTATGAAATTCTTCTCACTTCCCTCAGACGAGGTTACTGAATGACAAATGCTTCCCTTGCGTGTGAATTGCGCAACTCCGGCCCGATCCGCAATAATATTCTTAAGTCCATCAGTCTGGCCAAAGTTTCCGCCTTCGCAACTCTCTTGGCCGTTTGCACGTCTTGGCTGGGATGTGCGAGTTCAGCCCCTAAACCCGCATCATCGAGATCTGGTGGTTCCGGTGTGATGCCGGTTACGGTGACCTCGGTCCAGGTCGAGAATGTGCCCTACTTCCTAACTGGACTTGGGTCGGTTACGGCTTATTACACCGTGAGCGTGAGAAGCCGGGTGGATGGCGAACTGGTTCAGGTGAATTTCAAAGAAGGCCAGAACGTGAAGCAGGGCGATCTGCTCGCCGTCATTGACCCACGCCCCTATCAGGTACAACTTGAACAGGCTCAGGCACAGCTTTTCAAAGACCAGGCTTCTTTGCGTGATGCCAAGCTGAATCTCACGCGTTTCAAGGGATTGCTGCAAAATTCCGGAGCTATGTCGCAGCAGCAAGTAGATACGCAAGCTTCTACTGTCGATCAGCTGGATGGCGCGGTGAGAAACGATCAGGCGGCCATTGATAACGCCAAACTTCAACTCGTTTATTGCCACATTACTTCGCCGGTCACCGGACGAGTGGGATTACGCCAGGTCGATCCTGGAAACATCGTACATGCTGCCGATACCACTCCTATGCTGGTAATTACACAGCTTCAGCCTATTACCGCGGTTTTCACTCTACCGGAAGACAACCTTCCAGCTGTGTCGCAGCGCATGAACAAAGGAACGCTCGGTTTGGACGCTTACAGCCGAGATAATGAAACCAAAATTGCTACTGGTAAATTGTTGACCATCGACAATCAGATTGATCCCACCACGGGAACCGCCAAACTCAAAGGAGTTTTCGACAACAAAGACAATGCGCTCTGGCCAAATCAGTTTGTGAATGTACGTCTTTTATTGGACACCAAAAAAAATGCGCTGGTACTTCCTGCCGCTGCAATTCAACATGGACCGCAGGGAACTTACGTCTTTGTAGTGAAACAGGATAAAACGGTTGAGCTACGACCAGTCACCATTGCTTTCACCCAGAACAACAATTCTGTAATTTCCAACGGAGTAGCGGCAAATGAATCGGTGGTGACCGATGGGCAAGACAAGCTGCAAGACGGCAGTAAAGTCGAGCCGCATGCGCAGGGGCAGAGCAATCGACCTCAACAAGCGGCAGCAGGAACTCCAACTTCGGGCAGCACATCGCCAGGAAGCACAGCTCCGGCAAACTCAGCGCAATCAGCGGCATCTCCCGGTAGTACTTCCGCGGGAACGACTTCTTCAACCAGGACATCAGGAACACAGGCGCAATGAATCCGTCGCGACTTTTTATTCTCCGGCCCGTTGCAACAGCACTGCTGATGGTTGCGATTATGTTGGTCGGAATTGTGGCCTACCGGGAACTACCGGTGTCGGCTCTCCCTGAAGTTGATTATCCGACCATCCAGGTCATGACGTTCTACCCTGGCGCTGATCCAGAAGTGACGGCCTCTTCCGTAACAGCACCGCTCGAGCGCCAGTTTGGCCAAGTGCCTGGCTTGAGCCAGATGACATCAACCAGTTCTTCAGGCGCATCGGTCATTACACTTCAGTTCGCACTTGATCAAAGTATCGATATAGAAGAGCAGCAAGTACAGGCTGCGATTAATGCTGCGCAAACTTATTTACCAGCGAACCTGCCGAACCCGCCGGTCTACAGCAAGGTAAATCCGGCGGACACTCCGATCCTGACACTAGCGCTGACCTCTGACGCGCTGCCGCTCTCGAAGGTCGAGGATCTCGCCGACACGCAGATGGCGCAAAAAATTTCCCAAGTGACGGGCGTGGGGCTTGTGTCCATTAGCGGAGGTCAGAAGCCCGCAGTAAGGATTCAGGCGAATCCCACAGCTCTGGCGGCCTATGGTTTAAGTTTGGAAGATGTGCGCCTCGCGCTGGCGGCCACTAACATCAATCAAGCTAAGGGAACGCTGAACGGGCCGCGCCAGTCTTTCACCATCGCAGCTAACGACCAGCTCACTTCTGGCGCGCAATATGGTCCCGTAATTGTGGCTTACCGTAATGGTGGCCCGGTCCGGCTGTCCGACGTCGCGACTGTAATAGATGGCGTCGAGAACACTTTTCAAGCAGCCTGGATGAACGCCGATCCCGCGGTGATCGTGAACATCCAGCGACAGCCGGGCGCAAACATTATTGGCGTCGTAGATAAAATCAAAAAGTTATTGCCCCAGCTGCAAGCTTCGCTGCCCGGCGCCGTAAAAGTTTCCGTTCTCACGGATCGCACCGAAACCATCCGCGCTTCTGTTAAGGATGTCGAGTTTGAACTCATGCTCACCATTGCGCTGGTCGTGATGGTGATATTCCTTTTTCTGCGGAATGTTTATGCAACCATCATTCCCAGCGTGGCCGTGCCGCTATCGATTGTCGGGACTTTTGGGGTGATGTATTTGCTCGGGTACAGCCTGAACAATCTCACACTGATGGCGCTAACCATCTCGACGGGATTCGTGGTCGATGACGCGATCGTAATGATCGAAAACATTGACCGCTTCCTTGAAGAAGGCGATTCGCCGCTCGATGCAGCTTTGAAGGGTGCGGGGCAAATTGGATTCACGATCGTATCGTTAACCGTGTCCTTGATCGCTGTGCTGATTCCGCTTTTATTTATGGCGGATATTGTAGGACGACTTTTTCGGGAATTTGCGGTAACGCTCGCCGTGACCATTCTTGTTTCCGCCGCAGTTTCCCTGAGCTTGACGCCAATGATGTGCGCCAAGCTGCTGAAACCGAAAGACCCTAAGCATGAAAGCCGTTTCTATAAAGCGTCTGAGAACTTCTACAACAAAGTTATCGAGTGGTATGGGAGTTCACTAAAATTTGTTCTGAAACATCAGACCATCACTCTGCTTGTAACCGTCGGCACGCTTGTCCTGACTTTGTTTCTGTACATTATTGTGCCAAAGGGCTTCTTCCCAGTGCAGGACACCGGCCTCATCCTGGGAATCTCCGACGCTCCCCAGAGCACATCTTTTTCGGCAATGGCCGAGCGGCAACAAGCGCTGGCTCGCGTCATCCTTAAAGATCCGGACGTTGTTAGCTTGTCCTCTTTCATCGGTGTCGACGGCACCAACCTTACCCCGAACAGCGGACGCATTCAAATTAACCTGAAGCCTCGCGATGAGCGCAAAGCGACTGCCACAGACGTTATTCGCAGACTGGCAACACAACTGGGCAAGCAGGTACAGGGCATCACGCTCTACATGCAGCCGGTGCAAGATCTCACGGTAGAGGACCGGGTCAGCCGCACGCAATATCAATATTCGATGGAGGATGCGGACGCGCAAGAGCTGTCAAGGTATTCGGCGCAACTGATTGACAAGCTGCGCAGTCTTCCTGAATTGCTGGATGTGGCTACCGATGAGCAAAACGGCGCACTGCAGACTAATCTCGACATTGACCGCGATACTTCGTACCGACTGGGAATTCCACCGGCAAACGTAGACAACACTCTTTACGACGCTTTCGGACAGCGGCAAGTCTCGACCATCTTCACGCAATTGAATCAGTATCACGTGGTAATGGAAGTTGATCCGCAATTCCAGCAAAATCCGGGCGCTCTCAAAGACTTATACGTTAACGCGGGAACCGGAACGCAGGTGCCACTCTCTGCCTTTACTCAAATGCACGTCTCGAACACGGCCCTCGCCATAAATCATCAGGGACAATTTCCCGTGGTCACACTCTCTTTTAACTTGGCGAACGGAAAATCGCTGGGGGATGCAACCAAGGCTATCGACGCAGCAGAGAAAGAAATTGGACTCCCGCCGAGCATTCATACCAACTTCCAGGGAACTGCGGCTGCGTTCCAAAATTCGCTTTCTTCGGAACCTTGGTTGATCGTTGCTGCCATCGTTACCGTTTACATTGTGCTCGGAGTTCTGTATGAAAGCTACATTCATCCCATCACAATTCTCTCGACTCTTCCATCCGCTGGTGTGGGAGCAATTCTGGCATTGCTACTCACCGGCAATGATCTCGGAGTGGTGGGTCTGATCGGAATCATCCTACTAATTGGAATTGTGAAGAAGAACGCCATCATGATGATCGATTTCGCACTTGAAGCGGAGCGGGTCGAACATAAATCTCCGGAAGAATCGATCTATCAAGCATGCCTGCTGCGCTTTCGGCCAATCATGATGACCACTATGGCAGCGCTACTCGGCGGTTTGCCGCTTGCCCTTGGCAGTGGCACAGGATCGGAATTGCGGCATCCTCTGGGTATCACGATTGTTGGCGGCTTGATCGTCAGCCAGGCACTCACATTATTCACTACCCCGGTGGTGTACTTGTACTTCGACCGGCTGGCAAAGAAATTTGAAAAATATCAAATTGGAAATCCAATTCCAGAGGAACAGCCCGCGACTGGAGACTGAGATTTAGAGAAGTAGAAGCGATCATGAGCATTTCCACTCCCTTCATTAAACGGCCCATCGGAACGTCGCTGCTGACGTTGGCGCTGTTGTTGTCGGGAGCTCTCGCATTCAATTTTCTTCCCGTCGCGCCACTGCCTCAAGTTGAATTCCCCGTGATTCAAGTTGGCGCAAGTCTACCCGGTGCGAGCCCGGAAACTATGGCTTCGGCTGTTGCGACTCCGCTGGAACGGCAATTCGGACGCATTGCTGGCGTGAACCAGATGACGTCCACCAGCCAGCTTGGTTCCACCAGCATAGTTTTGCAGTTTGATCTTAACCGGAACATCGATGCTGCGGGACGGGACGTGCAGGCTGCAATTAATGCCGCAAGAAGTCAGCTGCCCTCCTACTTACCGGGAAACCCGACTTACCGGAAAGTAAATCCCGCCGATGCTCCGATTTTGATTCTGGCGTTGACATCAGACAGCATTGAATTGCCAAAAATTTACGACCAGGCAAATTCGGTGCTCGCTCAAAAGCTTGCACAGGTAAGTGGTGTTGGCCAGGTATTCGTTGGCGGTGGCGCGAATCCAGCGGTGCGGGCTGAAGTCAACCCGAATATGCTCAATAAATTTGGGATTGGCCTCGACACCGTACGCACTGTATTGGGCAGCGCTAATGCAAATTTGGCTAAAGGCAAAGTTGCCAACTCAACCAATGCATGGTCCATCAATGACAATGATCAGATCACGCAGGCCAGTCAGTACAGTCCGCTGATTATTGCCTATAACAATGCCACGGGATCCGCAGTCCGCTTGGGAGATGTGGCCGATGTGCAGGACTCTGTCGAAGATGCCCACGTTATTGGTTTGTCCAGCGGTAAACGGGCCGTGCTCATCATTATTTTTCGTCAACCGGGCGCCAATATTATTGGGACGGCTGATAACGTCTATGCGCTTCTGCCTCAGCTGAAATCCTCGATTTCTCCGGCAATCGACATTGGCGTCGTGATGGACCGCACGACCACGATACGCGCCTCAGTCCATGACATCGAAATCACTCTTTTGCTTTCGATTATCCTGGTCATCTTTGTTGTCTTTGTTTTTCTGCGTACGGTTCGTGCAACCATTATTCCCAGTATCGCTGTTCCGCTGTCATTGATCGGGACGTTTGGGGTGATGTATCTCCTGCACTACAGTCTCGACAATCTTTCACTGATGGCACTGGCAATTTCGACTGGCTTTGTAGTCGATGATGCCATCGTAGTGCTGGAAAATATAACTCGCTACCTTGAGCAAGGTATGCCTCCGGTGCAAGCCGCCTATCGTGGCGCCCGCGAAATTGGATTCACTGTGCTCTCCATGAGCACCTCACTAGTCGCCGTGTTCATTCCAATTCTGATGATGGGCGGCATCGTCGGACGTCTGTTCCGGGAATTTGCGGTAACCCTTAGCATCGCAATCGGTGTGTCGTTGCTGGTATCCCTGAGTACAACGCCATCCATGTGCGCGCAGATTCTCAAACCTATTCACGAAGAGAAACATGGACGCGCGTTCAACTTGACGCAAAAGGTTTTTGACAAGGTTCTCGACATTTATCGCGTGAGCCTGGGTTGGGTTTTACGCCATCAATTTCCGGTACTGGTCATCACTATTATCACCGCCGGCCTGACAGTCTATCTTTACATTGTCGTTCCGAAAGGATTTTTCCCTCAGCAGGACACCGGCCGTGTAGTCGGATCGGTACAGGCCGCGCAGGATATTTCCTTCCCGGCCATGAGCCAGAAGA
>DASRFC010000026.1:0-55771 GCA_035651835.1 Terriglobales bacterium | reverse complement strand
GATTTCGCGGGCGCGCACACGACATTGGCCACTGTTTTGCGAAAAATGGGTGATACCCAAGGCGCTGCTGTTGAGAGCCGGGCTGGGGCCGAAATATCCAAACAGAAAAACGGTTTGCAATCCGCAACTTTTACAACAAATTCTGGCCGCCACCTGCTTGAAGTTGGAGATCTCGAAGGCGCCATCTCCCAATTCCGTTCCGCTATCAACTCGAAACCGGATTACGCTCCAGCTCACTACCAGCTCGCTCGAGCGCTTCAGCGAAAGGGAGATGTCAAACAGGCAACGGAAGAGTTTCAAAAGGCCAGCCAACTAGATCCGCACTTTATACCACCATCGCAGTAGCTTACCTGTAACACAAAAAACATCAGCGACTATGTGGGCGCACCGCAACTAAGCCTTCCTGCACAGGAACACCGCGCTTAACTGTCACATGGAGTACGGCTTCAAATGGTTTGAGCTCGTTATTCTTCGATACACCAAGCCGCGCCAGTAAATCACGCAACGAATTTTCGCGGCAGACGTACTCGACTGCTGCTTCCGTTCCAAGAGTGGTTGTTCCGGCCAGGATCATTATCGAGCGCGCCGGATTTAAGCCAGGTACAAACCCAATGATGGCGTAGTCTTCATCCAAAGGAAGCGTCGATGGCGTCCCTAGGAACACTGCGGGTTCCTTCGGTTGAGGATGAACGTTAATGATTGCTAGGTCTCCTTTACGCGGCCCGCTGGTAAGACGCTGAAACATAAACTCCTGCGTACTTGGAAGATCACGAAGTGTCAGATTCTCCGCAGGGGAACCTATAAAAATCAGATTGTCATTCTGCGCATCATCGAGAGAAAATAAACTGCCACGCTTGACTCGGATTATATGGTGAAGTGAATCGAAGACCTGATCCAAGGCATGCATAGCCAAAACTTCGCCTACACCGGTGTAATGATCAAGAATTACATTTCGAGAATCGCGAGCTGGATCAAAGTAACGCATACCTGTTTCAGGCCGCCCTACAAATGCGCCATTGCTGAAAATTACCCAAGGTTCTTCAGGGCTAGAGACAAATGCACTCCAGAATTTACTGTATATTGCTGATGCTTGAGAGCTTGGAAATGCTGACATCACCGACTGGCTCCGCCGCTGAAGGACTGTTATCAGAGAGAAAGAGGCTATTAGCAAAATACCTAAAACGAGAGCAATGAACTGCCATGGGCGATTTCTCTCAGATTTGATGGGCTTCACTGCTGCAGTTCGTGCACGCACTTGCGAATCGCCAGTTTTGGAAATCGGTTCGCGATGATGAAACGAAACAACATAGGATCCCTTCGGCAGATCGACGAGAATCGGATCCTCAGCTCCTTCTGCGTTGTAGTATTCAGCGAGCTTGCTTCGAAGACGGCCTACTTGTACCCGTACAGTCGAGTCTGATTGAGGGTTGAAGTCTGCGGGGCGTCCAAAAATCTCCGTCGCGATTTGATACTCCTTAAGATGTTCTCCTGGATGATTCAAGGCATGTTCGCCCAGATAATGCAGGAGCCTGCACAGCGACTCTGATCCATGCAACACCTGGCTGTGCGCGATTTTTTCCAGGTGTTGTAAGTGAAGCGATCTTTCGTTCACCTGTGATCCTGTAACAGCCATGTAACGCAGGGTAACAATCCTCCTATCTATCTGCAACATAGAACAATGTTGGATGTAACCGTTTCTAAACACTCTGACACTTGTAATTCTTATGCCATGAGGTCCAAAGTTCGTTCGCCCGGATGTATTAGAATCATCGGCTCTCGAAAGCGCTGGAGTGCGTGGAAGGAGTTGTGTTTTCATTTAGATATATTTTAATGCGTGTTAATTTCTTAAAGCAATAAATCTTCCAGAATTAATAGGAATTCGTTTGCAATTCCAGAATGTCATAACTTGGAAGAGTGATCGATAAATTTAGTTAATTAAATCAATAACTTACAAGTTTTTATTTCGGAACCATAACTGCTCAGTGGTCATTTTGGGTAGTAGTTTTGTATTAGCCGGACGTGAGAAGTTCAATTCATTTCCCTGATGAAATGGACGAACCAGCAGAGTAGCTTGGCACGCTTTGACGTGTTGCCGAAGGTGAGGAAAGTGATGAATAAGTCAGTTGCCGCAGGCCGAGTCGCCATTCTTTTAACTCTCTCGTTTCTAATCTTCTCGACACCATTGGCACAAGCGCAGGCTGTTTTCGGGAGCATTTTTGGAACTGTAACCGATCCCTCGGGTGCTGCCGTACCAAACGCAAAAGTTACGGTCACAGATACAAATAAAGGCACAAGCGAAGAGACGACTACCAACGATGCTGGAAACTATTCGGTGACTCACCTTATCCCCGACAACTATAGCGTTCGTTTTGAGGCGCAGGGGTTCAAAGTGACTGAAGAAAAGAATATTCCTGTGTCGGCGGATGCTTCCGCACGGGTTGATGGTCAATTTCAGGTAGGTTCATCTAGCGAATCGGTTGAAGTAACCAGCGAAGCTCCGCAGTTGAAGACGGACCGCGCGGACGTAGCCATCGAATTCAATCAGAAATACGTTGAAGACCTTCCGATCATGAACCGCAACTTCACTTCTTTTGAGTTACTCTCGCCAGGTACTCAGAAGATGGTGGGATGGAGTCATGCGGCGACAGAAAATCCGCAGGGAAGCCAGCAGATATTTGTTAACGGACAGCACTTCAGCGGTACGGCATTCGAACTGGATGGCACCGACAATCAGGATCCGATCCTGGGGATCATCGTAGTGAACCCGAATCTTGACGCTATTCAGGAATCCAAAATAGCGCTTCAGAATTATGATGCTGAATTCGGCAAGGCAGTCGCGGGTGTAGTCACAGTGCAAACAAAGTCGGGGAGCAATGATTTGCATGGTAGCGGCTTCTGGTTTCGCCGCACCGATGCAACTGCGGCTCGCGATCCTTTTACCCAGTTTGCTCCCAATCCGATTACTGGAAAGTTTATTCCTTCCGATAAATGGCAGCAGTTTGGTGGAACGATTGGCGGACCGATTATCAAGAATAAGTTGTTCTTTTTTGGTGACTACCAAGGTACTAGGGAATCGAACGGCACGACCAATTTGTTGACGGTTCCTACGGCCACAATGGCCAGTTCCTGTAATCCAGCTACAAATGCTGCTAGCGCGACTCCGGGTTTTTGCGACCTCCACGAATATCTGGGTGTTGAACCGGGTGGTAGCGCAACTTTAGGAATACAAGGGGGGCAAGTATTTGATCCGACAACTGGATCGGGCGGCTTGGGACGTACTACTTACGTTAATAATCAAATTCCTATTGGGAGTATTTCTCCGCAAGCTGCAGCTATTTTGGCGCTTTTCCCTGCTCCCAGCACTTCGGCAATTACCAATAACTATATAGCTTCGGGTACGGGTTCATTTAAGCAAGACAGTTTTGACACTCGCATCGATTTTAATCCCGCTTCCACACTGCAAGTTTTTGGACGCTTTAGTCTCGATTATTTTAATGTAGCTGGCAAAGGATCCTACGGTGCTTTGGAAGGCGTAGGTTTTGGTCCCGGCGGGCTTGCGGGAAGCTCGCTCACTCACAATTACAGTTTAGCTTCCGGAGTAACGAAAACTTTTAATTCCACACTGCTCGCGGATTTTCGATTCGGATATTTCAAGTACAACCCGGTTGCTTCAAAACCAGATGCTGGCACTACTCCGATGACCACCGTGGGTATCCCTAATGCTAATCAATCGGGAGTGCAAGCTTTGGCTACCTCCGGTTGGGGTGGTTTTCTCCTCAATCAGACAGTATCGAATTCTTCGGCGAACAATGGCGCCTTTAGCAATCCAACTGTGAGTTGGGGCGATGGTTTAGGCGTAGGGCGTTGCAATTGTCCGTTAACGGAGAGCGAGCAGCAGTTCCAGTGGGTGACAAATTGGACGAAAATTCATGGTAACCATCAATTCAAGTTCGGGGCCGATGTTCGTTACGCGATGAATCTACGGGTTCCAAGCGATGCTGGACGAACTGGTGATTACACTTTTGATTATCGAACTACATCGGGAGGGCCAGAGGGCGGAGTGGGCGGTCTTGATTGGGCGACTTTCCTCCTCGGAGATGTAACTCAAGTAAGCCGATATGTCAGCACCAGCTTAAACGCAGCAGAACGCCAACATCGCATGTTCTACTATGGCCAGGACACTTGGAGAATAACATCCAAATTCACCTTCAATTATGGCCTGCGATGGGAAGTGTATTTCCCTGAGTACGTAAACGGCAAAGAGCAGGGTGGATTTGCCAACATTGTGCAGGGTGAAGATCGAGTTGCCGGTGTAGGCGGTTTTGGATTAAATGGAAACATTAATAATGCTTGGCATGCCTTTGCGCCACGAGTGGGCTTAGCTTATCAGGTAACACCGAAAACTGTGGTTCGCATGGGCTATGGTCGCAGCTTCGATATGGGCGTTTTTGGTTCCAACTTTGGCCACACAGTTACGCAGACCTTACCGGTTTTGGCGGCTCAGCTAGCCCAAGGCCCAACCCAGGATGTGGCCGCCTTTACTCTGGCCCAAGGTCCACCCGTTTTCACATTCCCGGCGATCCCCTCAAATGGATTGCTTCCAGTAGCCGGCCCGAACTGCTACCAGAAGGCGAACATTGTCGGTGGCCAGAACACACAGCTGTGCGTTCAGCCACATATTCGTCCAACTACCCAACGTTTGCCTACTCTAGATGCATGGAATGCGACGGTTCAGCATCAGGTGACAAATACGATATCAGTCGAAGCCGCTTATATTGGCAATAAAGGTACGCATGTATTTGCCGGTGATGGCCCTACCTACAATATTAACAACCCTTCGATTGTTGGTTTTGCCGCAGGTGTACCACAGCCGGAGCGCCGACCGCTTTACAACAAATTTACGTATGCAAGTTATCCTGATCCAACCAATACATTCGCAAATTTCCCTGGCGCACCTAGGCTCGTACCTGGTGTCCTACAGTGCTGTTCTACGGACCAAAACAACTATCTTGGGAATGATGCCAGCAGCGAGTACAACGCGTTACAGCTTAAAGTTGAGAAAAGATTCTCTCAAGGCCTCCAGTTACTTTCTCACTATACCTTCGCTCATGCCAATAAGTACGACAATAACTATTACGCGAATGATCCTCGAGTCGCATATGGTCCCGATGATCAGGTGCGAAATCACGTCTGGGTAAACAATGTGGTCTATGAGTTGCCGTTTGGAAAAGGTAAAAGCTTTGCAGGAAACGCTGGCCGTTTGGAGGATTTGATTGTTGGGGGTTGGCAGATCACTGGCACAACTACTTGGGGCAGCGGCTTGCCTTGGACGCCGAGCACTAATGAATGCAGCGGCGAAGAAGATGTAGGCGTTTGTCGTCCAAACAAAGGCGCGGGATCGTTCCATACAGGAGCTGGATCGTTGCAGCACAACCCTACAACTGGTCAGCCATTTGTGCAGTTCTTCACGCCATTGGCATCTCTAAGCGGTCCATTTACAGATCCGGGAATTGGCAATTTAGGCAATATCGGGGTATTTAGCTACCGTGGGCCTCGGGCTTTCTTTAGCGACGCATCGATCATGAAGAACTTCTCCGTTACCGAACGAGTGAAAGCACAATTCCGCATGGATGCCTTCAACGTGTTTAACCATCCAGTATTAGGTTTCAACAACAATCAGGGTGGCAGTGGTACTTGCATAGATTGTGCTGGCAACGGCAAAATCACGGACATCGAGCACGATGCTTCACCGGGTTCCGCTACTGGTATGCGTCAGCTCGAGTTCGCGTTGAAGTTCTCGTTTTAATTTTGCGATACTGAGAGGGAGTCTTCGCGACTCCCTTTTTTCTTTGTTGCCACTCAATCGCTTGCTCACGTCCGATCATCAATTCAAAGTTAGCTTGAGAACTTGACCGACTCAAAATCTCATCCTAATATTGCGAAATCGGTGATGTTCTTACTTCCGTTTCGGATTTTAACTTTCGCGAAAATACCCATTCTTATTTGTTTTCTCACCCTTCACGCAAATTCTCAGCAACCGTTTGTTACTAATTCATCTCCTTCACCTACGCTTGCCAACTTCATCGACATCGCCGAAAAAGCCGGGCTCAACATGACCAACGTCTTCGGAGGCCTTGAGACCAAGAAGTACATTATTGAAACAACTGGCACTGGCGTGGCTATTTTTGACTATGACAATGACGGATGGCCCGACATCTTCATCGTCAACGGAACGACACTGGAAGGCTCTCCAGTAGGTCAAGGCCCCAGCAATCATCTTTATCGCAACAATCGTGATGGAACCTTCCGAGACGTGACTGCGCAAGCTGGCCTGACCGCCACGGGATGGGGCCAAGGCGTTTGTGTTGGCGATTACGACAATGACGGATGGGAAGACTTATATGTCACGTATTACGGAAAAAATCGGCTCTACCATAATAAGCAAGGAGTATTTACGGAAGTCGCCGGAAAATCCGGCGTGGCTGGCAGCGGCAAAGCCTGGGGCACAGGATGCGCCTTTGTCGATTATGACCGCGATGGCCGCCTCGATTTGATGGTCGCGAATTACGTAGATTTTGATCTATCTTCCGCACCCGCACCGGGA
This sequence comes from Terriglobales bacterium, assembly GCA_035651835.1. Lineage (GTDB taxonomy): Bacteria > Acidobacteriota > Terriglobia > Terriglobales > Acidobacteriaceae > JAOAPG01. The sequence goes on along the minus strand of DASRFC010000026.1, from coordinate 49,167 downwards.
GAACGCGCGTCTTGCATTTGGAAGGGCACGCCTGTAATGTGCGGTCCGCAAGGGCTTCCCGCTGCGAAGAATATTCTTTATCACAATCGTGGCGATGGCACATTCGAGGACGTTACCACCAAAGCGCACATTGACCAAACCAATGGCCATTATTCGCTTAGTGTATCTACACTCGATTACGACGATGATGGCTGGCCAGATATTTATGTAGCGTGTGACAGTACGGCAAGCATTCTCTATCACAATAATCGCGACGGCACTTTTACTGACAAGGCTGTCATTGCAGGTGCCGCGTTCAACGAAGATGGACGCGCACAAGCTGGCATGGGATCAACCGTTGCCGATTATGATGGCGACGGCAAGCCAGATATCTTTAAGACTAATTTCTCGGACGATACCGCGACGCTCTACCGCAACAATGGAGACGGAACGTTTACCGATGCAACCACTGCGGCAGGCCTGGGGTTGCACACAAAATACTTGGGCTGGGGAACCATGTTCTTCGATTTCGATAATGACGGTTGGCCGGATTTAATTTTGGCCAATGGACACGTCTATCCCGAAGTCGACAAATACCACTTGGGTAGCGATTACAAAGAACCGCGAATTCTTTATCACAACAATGGGAACGGCACTTTCAGCGAAGTTTCTTCTCCGGGCGCCGGTATAACCACGCCAATTTCGTCGCGAGGACTCACAGTCGGCGATCTCTGGAATGACGGGCGCATGTCAATTGTGGTCAGCAATATGAATGCAAGACCCAGCCTACTGGTAAATCAAGTTCGAAATCCGAATCATTGGATTGGTTTTAAAGCAGTCGGCACAGCATCGAATCGCGACGCAATCGGCGCTCGGATCAGGCTGAGGACAGGGAAACGCGTTCTAATAGATGAAGTACGCAGTGGATCAAGTTACGTTTCCAATAGCGACATGCGCGTACATTTCGGGCTTGGGGCGGCGGCGAAGATCGATTCGGTCGAAGTGCGCTGGCCAAACGGAAGGATTGAAATTTTCGAGAATCTCTCGGTTGACGCGATCCACACTTTAAAAGAGGGAAGCGGAATCGCCGAAAATGAAGTACAGAAAAATCCCTAGCTGCTTCACTTTGTGCGCTTGGAAGCTTTCGCGTTATCGAACTGCATGGTGCGCGTAATCCCGGCACCTTCTTTAACGAATATTAACTGGTTGGGCTCGATGTTTTTCACTGTGTCGATCTGCCCGCTAGGCCATCGTACCTCTAACAAATCTATTTTTTCGGTTTTTCCAATCCCGAAGTGCACCCGCAAATCATTCTGCGAAATATAGCTGCCGCCGCTGCGGACTTCATCGATCTGTTCATGAGGCTTACTTTCTCCAGGGACATGAGTCACACACTTGATTCGAGCACCGATTCCGCTGCGATTCGACTTTGTCCCAACGGTTCGTACCTTAATCCAGTTGTTGTTCAACTGCGAATCGCAACGCAAAAGCTGGGGAAAGCCGTTGATCGTATTCACAACTACATCAATGTCGCCATCATTGTCGAAGTCGCCAAACGCGCAGCCCCGCGATGCGCTAGGTGTGGAAATGCCCGGCCCTGCTTTCAAGGAAATATCTTCGAAGTGTCCGTTGCGCTGATTGCGATATAACAATTTCCGTTGCGCATATCCAGCATCGGTTTGCAATTGCTCGACCTCAGGATAAACGTGACCATTGCAGATCAGAATGTCGGGCCAGCCGTCATTATCGAAATCGAAGAATCCGCAGCCCCATCCGAGGAATTGTGTGTGCGCTCCGAGACCTCCTGTAAAAGTGGCGTCTTCGAAATTTCCACCGCCGAGATTGTGATAAAGAGAAGGCGTGTCGCCAGCGAAATTTGTTTTCACGATGTCGAGATTTCCGTCGAGGTCGTAATCAGCAGCAGCGATTCCCATTCCAGCCTGCGGTTTCCCATCCGCGCTCAAGGCACAACCGGCATCGATACCTACGTCCTCGAACTGCCCGTTCTTGTTATTCTTATAAAGAGCGCTCGGAGTCGAGTCGTTCGCTACGTAAATGTCCGGCCAGCCGTCATTATCCAAATCAGCTGTCAGAACTCCCAAGCCAAAAGTTCCATTGGCTTTAGTAATGCCCGATGCCTCGGAAACGTCAGTGAAAGTGCCATTGCCGTTATTATGGTAAAGAATGTTCTTTCCGCCGTTCAAACCTGGTGGCCCGCAGGCCACCATCACGCTTTTATATAAACATGGCCCCGATTCCGGTACGGGCGCGGTTTTCAAGTCGAGATCAATGTAATTGGCAACGAACAAATCGAGGTGTCCGTCGCGATCATAATCGACGAAAGCGCAGCCCGTCCCCCAACGAGTTTTTGTTCCAGCTACTCCCGCTTTCTCGCTTATATCAGTAAATGTTCCATCACCGTTATTATGATAGAGAACGTTTTTGCCATAGTAAGTTACAAATAGATCTTCGAATCCGTCGTTGTCGTAGTCTCCGATACAAACACCTTGTCCCCAGCCTGTGTGCGTCAAGCCTGCTTTCATCGTGACATCAGTGAATGTTCCATCGCGGTTATTCTTAAATAGATGGGAGCTCGGCTCTTGTCCTGACGGAAATCCTTCCAAACGAGAGCCATTGACAAGAAAAATGTCCAGCCAGCCGTCATTATCGTAGTCATAGAAAGCGACACCGCAGCCGGTAGTCTCCAGTAAATACTTGTTCTTGTGTTCTCCGCCAAAGATGGTTTTCACATCGAGTCCTGCCGCGTGGCCAACATCGATAAAATTGACGCCAAGATCGTTCGGATTCGACGCCTCATCTTTTTGAATAGCAGCAGTGAAAGCACTTGTAGGTCGCGCTAAAGCGAGCACATTTTGAAACGAAAGTACTAGCGCGGATCGACTAAGAGATCGCAAAAACCGGCGACGTGAGAATGACAAAAGGGAACACCTTGGGGCTGCAGTTCGTGTTAAAATTCAGCTCTAATTCTGTAGCACGGTAGCGCGATTTGCAAGCTTATAACCCTTCGCTGGCTCACGCTAATAGCTTTCGCGCAAGCCGGTTTGTAACGAACTTTCGGCATTGGCTTCTACCAAATAAGCGATTTTCTTCCTGCCAGTTAAAGCTCGCACTGGTCCTTCTGACTATTGCGTTTTGCAGCCGCGGGACCTCAGCGCAAGAGTCCACATCTCTTTCTCTTTCTCTTTCGCGAGCCGTGAGGCCGCTGGAATTTATTTCCTCAGTGGGAATGCGAGCAGGCATCTTTGGCAATGAAGCGGGTAGTATCGAAGCATGGGTCTATCCGTTGAAAATTTTGCGCAACTTTCATCTGCTCTTCCACGTGAACGGTCGAGTTCTGGAAGCGGAGACACTAGCGAGAACTATTTCTGTACGCCCCGAATCCTATACCGTTCTTTATGCCGACGATACATTTCAGGTGAAAGAAACGGTTTTTACGCCAGTCCACGAGTCCGGCGCAGTCGTTGTGATCGAAGTTGTGACTTCCCAGCCGCTTGAGATCGAGGCAGAGTTTCAAAGAGATTTTCAACTTGAATGGCCCACCGCTTTTGGAGGCGCTTATCTCAATTGGAATCCAGAGTTGCGGGCGTTTGAATTCGGCGAAGAGCAGAAAAAGTTTGCCGCGCTAGTAGGCTCTCAATCAGCTGCACCTGGCCGCCAGGAATACTTCACGAATTACTCTTCATCCGCTAAAAGCTCATTTCTGTTAGGGCAAGTTGTGAACGGCAAGCAAACGAAAGTAGTTGTGATTGCCGGCTCGGTGGATGGCCCAAAAGAAGCTGCCGAGACTTATCGTCGTTTATCCGCCAACTACCAGAGCCTCCTAAAAGATTCGGCAAACTATTACGCGCAGTATCTGGATCGCACCGTCAGCTTGACCCTTCCCGATAAAGATTTGCAACGGGCTTACGATTGGTCGCGCATCAGCGTAATTCAGGGGCTGGTGAGTAGTCCTTATCTCGGCAGTGGACTTATTGCTGGATACCGTACATCGGGGGACTACGAACGCCCGGGATTTGCGTGGTTTTTTGGTCGCGATGCACTCTGGACTTCGTTCGCCCTGAATGCTGAAGGTGACTTTGAGACTGTTCGCGCGGCACTCGATTTTTTGAGCCGCTACCAACGGGATGACGGCAAAATTCCTCATGAAATTGCGCAAACGGCAACTCTCATAGATTGGTTTAAGAAATATCCATACGGTTTTGCCTCGGCCGACGCTACTCCTTTGTATATCGTCGCGTTCAACGATTATGTAGTACACAGCGGAGACGCAGCCTTCGCGATAGAAAAATGGAACAGCCTGTGGAAGGCATATCAATTTTTGAAATCTACTTACAATGCACAGGGTCTGCCCCAGAACTTCGGATTTGGGCATGGCTGGGTCGAGGGTGGGCCGTTGCTTCCGGTCAATACAGAGCTGTATCAAAGCGCGTTAGGTGCCGAGGCCCTTAGGTCTTTAGCAAATTTGGCACGTATCAGCGGCAAGAACGACTTGCGTAAGGAACTGGACCAAGAGTTCGTTAAGCATAAGACACTCGTAAATCAGGCATTCTGGTCGCCGCAGAAAAATATCTATTCATTTGCGCTCGACAACCGTGGTCAGCAAGTTGAAATTCCGAGTGTGCTGGCAACCGTGCCTATGTGGTTTGGACTTCTTGATGAAAATAATACAGAGACCATGATCAACGAGCTTTCGGGCGCTGATCATGAGGCCGACTGGGGCATGCGGATCATCTCTTCTTCCAATCCGCTCTACAATCCAGGTGGTTATCACTTCGGATCGGTTTGGCCGCTGTTCACGGGTTGGGCATCGGTAGGCGAGTATCACTATCATCGGTCTTTACCTGCTTACTTGAACCTGAAAGCTAATGCGCTGCTTGCGCTGAATGGCTCTTTGGGGCACGTCACGGAAGTTTTATCAGGAGATTATTATCAGCAACTCTCGACCAGTTCGCCTCATCAGATTTGGTCGGCAGCCATGGTGGTCAGCCCTCTCTTGCAAGGGATGCTCGGTTTGGAGAACGACGCGGCCGCACACACATTAAAATTCGCGCCTCATGTTCCTGCCGAATGGAAAATGTTCGAAGTGAAAAATGTCCGCTTGGGTGACGCTTCATTAAATCTGAAATACCAGCGGGATATCGACAATATTTCTCTGACTATCGACCGGGCTGGCAAAGGCAATTGCAATTGCAGTGTCGAGTTTTCCCCAGCATTGAGTCCGCGTGCGGAGGTGACTGACGCCGAACTTGATGGTCGTCGCGTTCAAATGCGCATGGATCGCAACACTCAGGATCAACATGCGTTATTAAAAATTCCACTCGGCGATAAGCCAGTCACGCTGCGTGTTCACGTTCGCAACGACTTCGGTATTGGTATTCTGGCTACTCTTCCGCCACTCGGCGCAAAGAGTCAGGGACTGAGAGTGTTGTCCGAAAGCTGGAGTGCTGACCGCGACAATTTGACCTTGCAGGTTTCAGGCATTCCATCCCAACAATACGAACTCGATGTTTGGAACGCGGCACAAATTACAAGAATTGAAGGGGCGGAGTTAGTGAAGGGCGAATACGGTGTCAGCAAGATTCGCATCAAGCTGCCCGGCGACGATCCTTCGTCCTATGTTCAAGGGAGAGTCATATTGCATTTTTAATTTACGTAGGAAGAATTTTTTTGCTCCGAGTCTTAGGGAACGATAGGTCTTATGGTATTCAGTTTGGCTGCGCTCTCCGGAGACGCTTTTTCTTTAGCGACGGCAGTTGATGCACAGGGCCATAAATGGGGCGGCATGCCGTCTTATGAGATATACCCCTCGCAGCTTTGCCGACAGGAATAATGATAGCATTGGCGGTCTGAATGGCATCACCAACAAGTTGGATAACCTAAAATCAGCAGCATGATCCGGAAAATATCTCCGTTATGCGCGCGGTACCCGCTTCGTGATAGATTTTTTAAGTGTGGGCGCGTAGCTCAATCGGATAGAGCATCAGATTTCTAATCTGAGGGTTGCAGGTTCGATTCCTGCCGCGCCTACCAACTGCTCAGTCTTAACCTGTAGGCCTCAGCGACTCGAACTCATATTAGATTTTAGAGAGGTGTAGGTTTTGCTCCTGAAAATTGTGCAGGCCGGCGAAGAAGTCTTGCGTCGGCAAGCCCGTGCATTGACGTGGGAAGAGATTCTCAGTGAAGAAACTCAGCAGCTTATCGAGTACATGCGTGAAACCATGCACGATGCACCTGGAGTTGGGCTGGCAGCTCCACAAGTGGGTCTTCCCATACAATTGGCGGTCATTGAAGACCGCGAAGAGTACCACGCCCAGGTTGATCCTGCTCGACTTGCAGAACGCGAGAGACGGCCTGTGCCGTTTCATGTCCTTATCAATCCCAAAATTGTTTTTACCGATTCAACTTCGGTGGAATTCTTTGAAGGCTGTCTCAGCGTGAATGGATTTTCCGCTATCGTGCCCCGTGCTCGCGCCGTGAAGGTGGAATATTTGGACGAAAAGGCTCAAGCGCAAATTATCGAGGCCTCTGGATGGTATGCGCGAATTCTCCAGCACGAAATCGATCATTTGAAGGGGACGTTATATATCGACCGAATGCATGCTCGAACATTCATGAATGTAGAAAATTTGACACGCCTGTGGAAAGACATTCCGATCGGAGAGGTTCGGACAAAACTAGGAGTCTAATGAGATGACTATTTACGTGACCTTTCATTGCGGTTAGGTTTATCCGAAGATCACTTTCGCGGCTTATGTTCACAGCTGGGTCTATTAATGCATGAGTCTGGCAGGACGAGTTTCGCGACCGGCTTTCCTCCAATGATGTGCGAATCAATAATCTCGTCAACGTCCTCTAGCCTGACTCGTCCGTACCACACTGCTTCCGGATAAACGACCACCGTGGGGCCATGTTCGCATTGCTCCAGGCATCCAGACTTATTTGCACGAACTCTTGTACCCGGAATTTGACGCTCGGCAAGTTTTTGCTTGAACGCTTTCTGCAGTTCGCCATTACCGCTTGGATCACAGCTCCCGCGCGGGTTATCAATGGGGCGCTGATTTCCACAAATGAAAATATGCTTTTCAAATTTAGCCATAAATGAACTGTACAGGATTCGATTTCTAATTGGTGAGTGATTACCAGCAGTTCATCCAATCGCGCTATAAATTAACCAAGGAGAATCGTTCATTAGTACCTTGCCGCAAAGTTTTGATGTACTGATTCTCGGAGCGGGCGCTGCCGGTCTGATGTGCGCAATAGAAGCTGGCAAACGCGGACGCAGCGTTGCTGTGCTCGAACGTTCCGAACGCGCGGGGAAGAAAATCATCATCTCGGGCGGCGGACGCTGCAATTTCACCAATATTCATTGCACACCGGACAACTTTCTCTCGTCGAATCCGCACTTTGCCAAATCTGCTCTGGCTCGATATACGCCATCAGATTTCATCGCCCTCGTCGAGAAGCACAGTATTTCTTATCACGAGAAAACTTTGGGACAGCTTTTCTGCGACCTGTCGTCTAAAGATATTGTAAATATGCTCGAAGCAGAGTGCAGGGAGCTCGGAGCGCGCATTTTCCTGAACACGTCAATTGCAGAAGTCTCGAAATCCGGCGAATTCGTAGTGAGAGCCGGAGAGAACGAATTTCGAGCACCCTGCTTAGTAATCGCAACTGGAGGACTGCCAATTCCAAAGATGGGTGCGACCAGCTTTGGCTACGACTTGGCACGGCAATTTGGACTAGCGATTCGCGAGCCTCGTCCTGCATTGGTCCCTTTTGTTCTAGCGCCGGAAGATCGGGATCGCTACTGCGACCTCGCGGGAGTTTCGGCAGAAGTCATCGCATCGTTTGATGGCCAGCGTTTTCGCGAGAAGATGTTAGTCACTCATCGTGGACTGAGCGGTCCAGCGATTCTGCAAATCTCGTCTTATTGGAAGCCGGGTCATCCGATTGGCATCGACTTAGCGCCTGATCAGGATGTTACGACGGCTCTGCGTCAGCCAAATGCGGTGCGAAACCTGACCACGACGAAATCGGCTTTCCAACAGTTCCTGCCAAATAGATTCGCGAACCGATGGCTCGAAATCAACGAACCAAAAAGCTGGACGAATGTGGCTCTCGCCCAACTCGAAAATCAGATGCATCAATGGACGGTTACGCCGGCAGGCATTGAAGGCTTCGCCAAGGCAGAAGTAACTACAGGAGGAATAGATACCGACGAACTCTCAGCCAAGACAATGGAGAGCAAAAAAGTCCCAGGTCTGTTTTTTATAGGCGAAGTAGTGGATGTGACCGGGCATCTCGGAGGATTCAACTTTCAATGGGCATGGGCCTCGGGAGCCGCCGCGGGAAGAGCGATGTGAGTGTCAGAAAAGCCAGTCGATACCTTCCCAACGAATCATCAATGTGGCGACGGGTGTCCTCGCCGTCTCGAATGCCTTAGTAATCTACTGTCTAGAAGCTAAGCTTGGCCGAGAACTGAATCCCTCGCGGACCACCGCTTCCGAGAAAGGGATTGCCAATTCCAACGTCCCCAGTAGCTGTAAGTGGATAAAAGCCTTGTTGTAGACCGTTTGAACCCGGCGATCCAGCATCTCCAATGAAATTGGGTAGAGTTGGATTCGAGAAATTCGGATGATTCAAAATGTTGAAGAACTCAGCTCGGATTTCGAGGTTTACGCGTTCGGTGATCGGAGTGTTCTTGAATAATGAAAAATTAAATTCTTTAAAACTCGGTCCCCGCAAAGAATTGCGTCCTAAATTGCCAAAGTGGCGGGTTCCGGGAATGCAATTAGTTTCGTCGGAAGTGCCATCGTTAGCGGAATTTCCGAATGTACAGGGCGCAGCAAAAGAAGATAAATCAAGAAACTGGGAAGGGTTGCTGGAATAGCGAATTGGACCAACTACGTCTGGCCGATCAAAACCCTCTCCTGCTCCGGAATAGTCGCCTTCGAAGTTGTAGTTGAGTTGCCACGGTTGACCGTCTTGCAAGCTGAGTACTCCATCCACGCCCCAACCGTTTCTAAGTCTCTGCAATGAACCGCCAAATTTTGGAAGCTGGTAATTGAAGTTCCATGTAAATCGCCGCCGGATATCGAAGCTGGAATTTCCACGGTTTGCGTTGGGGTTCGTGCTGTCCTGAGGCTGTGCCTGGTTTGGAATAAAATCTTCACTGTCGCTGGCATCATCGATAGAGTGCGACCATACGAAATTCGCTTGCGAAGTGAAACCATGCAAGCTGTTCAAATGAAGGCTTGCTTGCAGAGCATGGTACGTCGAACTCGCCTTGGACTCTTCTTGGTTCACATAAAAGAAATTGGAATAGGGGCGCGGAGCGCCGTAACTGTTGATGCAATCGCAGGCCAAATCTGCCGCTGTAATGGCAGCCTGACTGGGTTGATTGATATCGCGGAAGCGAAATAAGTCAGTGCCCCGTGTGCCAACATACCCGATCTGCACTACGGTCCGGTTACTGATCTCATGCTGCACATTTAAGTTAAAGTTTTGGATATACGGAGTGCGGAGATTCGGATCTGCTCCGAAAAAATCTCCAAGCGGAGACGCACCGCTGAATACCGGCTGTCCCGAAGCGATTGCATTTCCGCTTAGACTCGAAGTCGAGATCGCTCCTGGACCCGTGCCGGTGTAGGCTGGGCCGGGGCAGAAAACGCAGTTCCATGGGGCGTGACCTATGAACATATCTTGGGAAAAAGCGTCATAGAAAAGACCCCATCCGCCGCGAATTACGGTTCTTCCTTTCCCGGTGACGTCATAAGTGAACGCAAGGCGAGGTGCAAAGTTGTTGTGGTCCGGTGCATAAAGGCTGGAGGGTCCACCGCTGCTTCCGACCTGCTGTACGGAACCACCAGCTGCGGGGTCGAAGCGATAAAAAAGATTGTTCTTCTCGCCGACAACTCCAAAATAGTCCCACCTCGTGCCGAGATTCAGAGTCAAACGCGGAGTAAGACGAAAGCTGTCCTGAATGTAAAAACTGTGGTTGTTTTGGTAAGTATGCCGCTTTGTGTCGCCACTTGCTTGACTGCCACCCGATGGCAGACCTTCGAGGAAAGATTCCAAAGGGGATAGAGTTCCAGTCGTATTAAGTGGATTGGTATCGGCAACGCCATCAAATTTCAAAGTACCCCGAAAATTGAAGTCATCCACCTGCATGATCGTGGTACGACGGTACTCATAGCCAAATTTCACATCGTGACGTCCGGATTTCCACGAGTAGTTGTCAATAAAGTGCCAATTAGAATCGACGCGATTACGCGGCACAGAATGGGTAGCGCCAATAGGTGAAAAACCGCTTACTGTTATTGTTGGCAATCCAAAGTCGTATGCTCCCACACCTGTATCGAGGCCTACGGATGCAGGATTGAAGATGGAGTCCTGCGGAAAGAATCCCTCAGCAAATCGGTTCCATCCCAGCCGCGCCTCATTCACCTGACGGGGATTTACCACCTTCAGATAAGACAGTGAGATTAGCTGGACTCTCGTCGGAGTGACCGTGTTGAACCCCGGCAGCAGACCAGCCGCAAGTTGCGCGAAGGGGAAGCTCTGAAAGGAATCGCCAAAGTAATATCGGCCGGTCAACATATTGTTGGTGTTGAAATTATGGTCAATCTTGGCAATCATGCTGTCGACGCGGTTGCTAAAGTTCGTATTAATCGAGAGATTGCACCCGCCCGCATTTGGAGCGGGCCATTTGCTAAGCAGCGCAGTCATAACCGGGCTTACTGATTCCCCCCACGACGCGATATTTGCTTCTGCCGAGGCCACGGATGCTGGATCTGGAACACAAGTAGTTCCCGATTGCGCGCCGGTCTCGCGTTGTCCTTCATAATCCGCATAGAAAAAGGTCTTATCTTTTATGATCGGTCCACCGAAAGAGCCTCCAAACTGATTGTTGTGGAATGGGCTCTTTGGGTTTGGATCAGTATTGAAATAATTCCTCGCGCCGAACTGTCCAGTCCGCACGAATTCCAGTCCAGAACCGTGCCACTGGTTAGTACCACTTTTTGTGACAATGTTCACTACCGCCCCACTATTTCTCCCATACTCAGCCTCGTAGTTTGAGAGTACCTTCAATTCCGCTACAGCATCGATTGGCAAAATTGTCGCTGGATCACCAAAAACACCAGCTTCGTTGATCGCTGGATCGTTACGATATCCATCGTTCATATCGGTGCCATCGAGCAGGAAGTTATTCGACCGCCCCCGAGATCCATTCATGGAAAATGTCCCATAGGATCCGGGCGAATCGCTGATCTGGTCAGGAGAACCCGCAACACCGGGATTTAGATAAATGAGCTTGGTATAGTCACGGCCATTCACTGGGATGTTCGCGATGGTTTCGCTGCTGAGTGTACCGCCAAGCTCCGCGGATGTAGTGTCTACCTGAGGAATCAGATCTCCCGAAACTTCAACCACGTCGCTAACTTTGCCAGTCTTGAGTGCCGCATCTACCCTGCGCTCGGTTGCTACGTCCACCGCGACATTGTTGGTGACCGAACTCTGAAATCCGCTGAGAGTTACTGTCACCGAATAAGTGCCGATAGGAAGTTCGGGCACCGCATAGCTTCCGTCGGCGCTGGTCTGCGTGGTGCGTTCTAATCCTGTGTTTGCATTGCGAATCGTGACCGTTGCGCCTGACACCACTGCACCTGAAGGATCAGTCACGGTGCCAAGGATCGTGCCGCGAAATGTCTGAGCAGAAATTGCAGTTGCTGCAAAAATGATAAAAGCAAAAACAAATCGCAGTCTCATCGTCATCTCCGTTACAAATCAGTAATTCGGTCTTGGACTGGCGCAGCAATAATAAATCGTGCTCCGATTAGTAAACCGTAAGCACAGGCTTTTTCAACCATTAAATCTTTTTATATGTGCAAGAAAGGACACTACAAGATAGTGGATCAGTTTACTAAAACCATAGTTAGCGCTTGTCATTCCGAGCCAAACTTTATCGGGGGAGAATCCGCTTTGGGCAGAAGAGTAGCAGATTCCTCGCGCGATAGCACTGCGCTTCGGAATGACAAGAATCGGAGCTTTCCAATGGACCCACTACCCACCACGACAACAACATGAAAGAAAGCGATTGTACCCAGTAAATGGTGGAATGAGAATAAGGAGCGATCGCCGTGTGACCGCTAGTCAGCCGCAGTCAGCCGCAGTCAGACTAACATCCTGCTCATTCTGATGATCGAGAGCCGGGGCCTTTTGAGATTGCTTATTCGACATCATGGTAATCATCAAAACACTGGCTAAAACGAGCAGACTTCCAGCTATCGTTCGCGGGCCAACTGCTTCTTTGCCCAAAAAGTGTCCCACGGCAACGGCCACCACGGGATTGACGTAGGCATATGTCCCGACCCTCGTTGGTGATTCATAATGCAGCAACCAGACATAGGCGGTGAACCCGATGAGTGAACCGAACACAATAAGGTACGCGAGGGCAAACCATGCGTTGAAAGAAACACTAAGCGGATGGAAATTAACCAATTCTCCAGAAACTGCTGTTAGAGCAAATAATTGCAGGCCGCCAAGCAGCATTTGTGCCGCGGCGCTCATGGCCTTTGATGCCGGGAGTGTAAGCTTGCGAGTAAGTATGGTCCCAACCGACCAACCCATTGCCGCTACGAGTATGGCAACTGCGCCCGCCCGATCCAGTGGTGCTTCGCCAAGAGACACTGACCTAGCCATTAAAACTGAAACTCCGAGAATGCCGACTAAGAGTCCCACGGCGAGCCTGATGGTAAGGCGTTGCGTTCGCAGAAAAATAATTTCAAGAAGCGTTATAAACAGCGGAATACTGGCGAGTATGACTGCTGCGATGCCAGAAGGCACTCGTTGTTCGGCCCAGAACAGAGAACCGTAGTCGATGAGAAACATCAGCGTGCCCAGGAAAAAAGCGCCTTTCCATTCTTTTCGTGTTGGAGAAGGTGTGCCTTTGAGCCGCAACCAGGCGTAAAGAACGAGACCTGCGAACGTGAAACGTATGCCGGCAAGAAGAAAAGGAGGAACCTCATGCACCCCAACGCGAATTCCGAGGTAAGTAGAGCCCCAGACGAAGTAAATAATGAAGAATGCGAGTAATATCTTCCAGCGTGCAGGGCTGGTAGCGCCATTCATAACCGACCTCCCACTCACAGCCACCTCAGCTTAACCACCATTACCACTTTAAGTGGTTAATTAATTCTCCGCCCTTGTCTGTAACCTGTCAAGCGCATTATGATAGTTAGGAGAGGATGACGAATATTCCGATGTTGGCTCCAGCTCAGGAATTTGATATCAGCGGTGGAAATTTAGCGCTTGATTTCGCGAACACTGTTTCAAAACGCCGCTCCGGGATGCCAGAGGAACACTTGCATTCCTGCTTCGATCTTATTCGATGGGCAACACAAGCCGGCGCTATTTCTTCGACTGAGGCGAATCGCATTTTTGATTGGGTTAAAAAGCATCCCAAGGCAGCAACGAAATTATTGCAGCGCACCATTGAGATTCGGGAAACTTTCTACCGGATATTTTCTGCCACTGCTACTCATCAAAAACCAACTCGCGACGATTTAGGGGCGTTGAGTTTGGCATTACAGAATTTTTATAACCAAGCGGAACTTAAGTGGACCGGCAATGGCGTAGTTTGGGCTTGGATTGATAAAGACGACAGTTTGGAAAAGATTCTGTGGCAAGTAATGCGTGCCTGCGTGGATCTACTGATGTCAGATGAGGCAAAGCGTGTGCGCGAGTGCGAAGCGGAAACCTGCGCGTGGCTCTTCATGGACCACAGCAAAAATCAGAGCCGGCGCTGGTGCGATATGCAGGTTTGCGGGAACCGGGAAAAAGCGAAGCGCTTTTACAAGCGTAATCACTAACGCCGAAAAAGATCACCGATGGCTTGCTTCATTACTTGTCCGCTAACATCCGAAATGGATGTCGTCAAAGGAATTTCCTTGGGACAAATTTCGACGCAGTTCTGCGCGTAACCGCATTCCTGAATTCCGCCATCACCCATCAAAGCCACCAAGCGTTCGCGCTTCAACTCGGCTCCCGTGGGGTGCGCGTTGAATAGCCGTACCTGCGAGATGGCTGCTGCTCCGACGAACCCCGTGTTGTCGTTGAATTGCGGGCACGCTTCCATGCAGCAGCAGCATGAAATGCAATTGGACAGCGGATACGCTACTTCTTGAGCTTCAGGCGAAATACGAGGGCCGGAGCCGAGATCATAGCTGCCATCAATTGGCACCCACGCTTTCACCGCTTTCAAATTTTCAAACAAAACGCTGCGATCGACGGCCAAATCACGAATGATTGGAAATTTAGAAAATGGTTCGAGCCGGATTGGCTGCTCAAGTTTATCCACCAAAGCAGAGCAGGCCATGCGCGCTTTCCCATTGATTAGCATGGCGCAAGAGCCGCAAATTTCTTCCAAACAATTCGAGTCATAGGTGATGGGCGTCGTCGCTTTTCCGTCTTTAGTGACGGGATTGGCGGCAATATCCATGAGCGACGAGATGACGTTCATGCCCGAGTACCAGTTGAGTTCGAATTCTTCCCAATGAGGCGTAGCCGTGGGAGTGGGCTGGCGTTTTATCTTGAAATGAACAGTTTTAGTGTTTGCCATGAATAGAGACTTATATTTTTAGTTCAGCTAACTTGAAATGTCAGTACTTTCTGGGTCTTGGCGGAATCAATGACACGTCAACTGGTTCGAACTCGAATTTCGGTTCGTCCGCATCTGGCGCGAAATATGCCTTCGTAGTCTTCAACCAATTCTTGTCGTCACGTTCGGGGAACTCTGGCTTGTAGTGCGCTCCCCGTGATTCATCTCTCAAGGCTGCCCCCTGCGCGATCACTCGCGACAATTGCAGCATATTGTAGAGCTGACGCGTAAAAATCACCGACGTATTCGCCCACTGCGAGCGGTCGCTCAAATTAATATTTCTGAAGCGCTCCAACAATTCAACCAGCTTGGCATCGGTCTGGACTAAGTTCTTGTTGTAGCGAATGACCGTACAATCTTTGGTCATCAATTCGCCGAGCTCGCGCCAGAGGCGGAAAGGGTTTTCCGTTCCTTCCGACTTCATCAGCATGGCATTATTTTCTTCTTGCCGCTTCCGTTCCGCCTCGAAATGTCCATTGCTGGATGCAGCTTGCAGATTGCGCGCATAACGAACAGCATTCGGCCCGGCAAGCGAACCACCGAAGATGCACGATACCAACGAATTCGCGCCCAGCCGATTGGCTCCGTGATATTGGTATTCACACTCGCCGGCAGCGAAGATTCCCGGAATGTTGGTCGCCTGATTGTAATCAACCCACAGGCCGCCCATGGTGTAGTGCATGCCAGGGAAAATCTTCATGGGGACCTCGCGCGGATCATCGCCCACGAACTTTTCGTAGATTTCCAGAATGCCTTCGAGTTTACGGTCTAATGTTGCGCGGTCAATGTGCGTCAGGTCGAGATAAACCATTGGCTTGCCGTCGATGCCAAGGCCTTCCTCAAATACGACTTTGAAGATAGCCCGGGTGGCGACATCGCGCGGCACAAGATTGCCGTACTTTGGATACCATTCTTCAAGGAAATAAAAGCGCTCGTTTTGTGGAATCGAGAGGGGATCGCGTTTGTCGCCGGGCGCCTTCGGAACCCACACACGTCCACCTTCGCCGCGAGCTGACTCGGACATGAGCCTCAGTTTGTCCTCACCCGGAATAGACGTCGGATGGACTTGAATGAATTCTCCGTTGGCGTAATAGCATCCCTGCTGATAGAGAGCCGATTGTGCTGATCCGGTGCAGACGACGGAATTCGTAGATTTACCAAAAATCGCGCCAATGCCGCCGGTCGCCATAATAATTGCGTCCGCAGGAAAGGTGCGTACTTCCATCGAACGCAGATCCATGGCGCAAATTCCGCGAGCCACACGGTTGCCATCGAGTACTGCCGACAAGAATTCCCATGACTCGTACTTTTTAACTTTGCCTTCGGATTCATACCGGCGTACTTGCTCATCCAGCGCATAAAGAAGTTGCTGGCCGGTAGTCGCTCCGGCGAAGGCGGTGCGATGATGCAGGGTTCCGCCGAAGCGGCGGAAATCTAGTAGTCCTTCGGGTGTGCGATTGAAAGGCACCCCCATACGGTCGAGCAGATCTATGATTGCAGGTGCAGCCTCACACATCGCCTTAATAGGAGGTTGATTGCCGAGAAAATCTCCCCCGTAAACGGTGTCATCAAAGTGTTGCCATGTAGAATCGCCTTCACCTTTAAGGTTTTTGGCAGCATTAATGCCACCTTGGGCGCAGACAGAATGCGATCGCTTTACCGGGACAATGGAGAACAGATCGACATTGCCGCCCATCTCCGCAATTTTGATTACTGCTGAGAGTCCGGCGAGTCCACCGCCGACAACTATGATTTTCGGGTTCGATGCCATCTCGCTCCGATTCAATTTGCCGGGATTGTACCCGGAGTTACAGGAAATCTACCGCATGACGACAGAGTCATTCATTGAGCCAGTCGGATCCAGAGGTTGCAATGGGGTGTTTAAGAACGAATACATAGTGACCGCTCCGACCAGTACAAAGACCAGCCCAATCGCCGCGCACACATATCCAAATTTTCTCCGTGCTCCCTCGCCGATGGTGATCCCCCATTTCGCTGCAAAGAGCCACAATCCATATGCAAAATGCCAGGACGCGCAGACAATGCCGACTGCGTAAAAAGCGACAGCCCAAGGATTCTGAAATTCGGCCTGGACCTTGCCAAAAGCTGAGGCCGGGTGACTCAGAAGATGAATCCCGCTGAAACGCAGATGCCAGGTATGCCAGACGATGTAGAAGAAGGCGATCCCACCGGTCCAGCGCTGCGCCGTGTACATCCAGTTGCCAGTCCACGGATATTCGCCAACATTACTGTCGCCGCGGAACCATATATAGAAGCCGTACAGTGAGTGATAAAGGATTGGCAGCCAAATACCGAACAGTTCCAACCCGATCACAAATGGAAAACTGGATAAAAACTCGACCTGCTTGGTGTAAGCCGCTGGACCTTTGGTAGCAAATGCGTTCGAAATAAAATGTTCGATCAGGAACGCGCCAATGGGAATGATTCCGCTGAGCGAATGTAGCCGGCGTAGAAGGAAGGAATGTCCCTGGCCGGCTCTTAGCGGAGGTACTCCGTGTTTTGAACTGGCCGGAGCTGGGGGACTGACCGTTGTGGCCACAGAACTACTCCTTAATGCTTCGAGTGTCGCAAGAGAACCTTTTATTATGTTGTTGGAGAAGAAGGGAAGTCAAGGACTCCGGCAGAAACGGCAGCTGACTATTTACTTCCAATCGTTTACAACTTACTGACACCAGCCTCGCCGACATGAGTCATAAAGGGTTTTTGTTGCCGGGCGCAGAGTGACTGTGCCATTCGAGAAATTTCCGAAAGGCTTCTCCACGATGGCTGTATTTGGCTTTTTGTTCCGGAGATAATTGCGCGAAGGTTTTCTGAATTTCGGGAAAGTAAAATAGCGGATCATAGCCGAACCCTTCAGTTCCTTCCCGGTGATACAAGATAATCCCCGCAACTTCGCCGCGAAATGTTGCGAGACTTTCTCCGTCCCGAGCTGCCGTGATTACGCAAACGAAACGTGCCGTTCTATTCCCGCGAGGAACATTCTTAAGCTCGCGGAGTAGACGGTCATTATTCGATTCATCATTTGTGTTTGATTCCGCCTGCTGAGGTTCTTCAGCCGTATAGCGCGCGGAGTGAACTCCCGGCGCACCGTTCAGGGCATCGACTTCCAAACCCGAATCGTCCGCCAACACAATTTCACCAGGAGCATAAGTACTATAAGCTTCGGCTTTTTTTCGGGCGTTTTCTTCAAAGGTCAAGCCATCTTCCACCACCAGCGGCAGGGAAGAGAAGTTTGGAATCGATGCAATCTCAATTCCCAGCGGAGAAGCGATTCCGGCGAAGTCCCGCAGTTTGCCTGAATTCGATGTGGCGATAAAGATCTGATTCATAGAATGATGGCCGTCTACTGGGCGAGCCGAGTTCGATTTCTTCGTTGAAGGAAAAACAGCACAGCAAATATAAACAGACTCAGTCCCGAGACAATTCTCCCCCATATGCGATCCTTTGTAGTAGTAAAAGTAATTTGTATGCGGTTCTCTCCCGTATGCACAGGGATCAGCATCTGTCCGGTTTTCGCTTGGGTTTCAACCGGAACCTGTTGTCCGTTCACTTTGGACTTCCATGCTGGATAGTTGAATAGCCGTACCGCGACTTGTCCTGGCATCTCGGTTGAGACCGAAAAGGTTTTTGACTCAACCGTCCATTGCTGCGTCTGAAAGTGGGCGGAATTATGGCCGATGAAAGATACGAGCGGAGCGTCTTGCTTCACTTCGGACGCGTCAGCGTGAGCAGGCACATACTCATCCGTTCCTTCATAGCCTTGGCCTGTAACCTGGTTATCGAGCATTTCAGCGATATCAGCGACGGTATCCCACCAGGGCGGCTGAAAACTGCGCGAGACGAATAGCAGAAGGCCGAGCATCGCAGTAAGTAGCAGAATTCTGGGCAGCCAGCGTTGCCAAGCAATCGTCACCAGCACCGCCAATCCAACATTTACACACAGCAACCACCGCCAGGGAAGCTGCACAAATCGAAGCTCAGGAAAAGAGTTCCAGGCAGGCAGAGTGAAAGGAAACATCAGCAGGCACGCCAATGTTGTCCATGCAATGAGCATCCAACAGGTTTGAGAAAATTTTGTTTGCGGCAACTTACGAAGTTTTCGTTGCGCAAATAATGCTGCGGCAGCTGCCACGATAATTTGGCTTGCGGCAACTGCAGAAACAATCCAATTAAAACGATTGTGATCAGCGTCGTCGGTTATTGTGAATAAGAAATTATCTTGCGGGCGAACGCCTGGCGACAGCACTTGAGTGATGTTGACCCAGTTCTGCTCATGCAGCACAGGCAATAAGTAGAAGGCTGCTAATCCAACGCCCAGCAGGAGCGCCAGAACCCCATCGCCGAGAATACGTGGCTTCCGCTCGAAACTTGCTGCGAATACCAGCAGTAATCCCAGTGAATAAGTCACCATGACAGCGGCTGGGATGTTGGTCAACCAAGCTGCCGCCACAATGAGTGCCAAAGGGCGTATCATTTGGCCGCGTTTCTCTTTTGATCGAAGAACTACCAGCAGTAACAATGGAAGCAGAGCGCCAGCCAGCAACTCAGCCATAGCGCTTCGCCAATAAACGATCACGATGTAGTAAGGATTTGCTATGTATAAAATTGAAGCAAATATTGCATCGTGATTTGTAAGCCATTCCCTTGCCAATACAAACATTGCTAAGCCGGATAGCGAAAGAGCGATCCAGATATAAGCTCCGGGAACAGCCTTCCATGGGAGAACCGCTCCAAGTGCCGCGCCAAGCGTCCAGGAAAGTGGAGGGTAGAAGATGAATCGCGCTTCACCATATCCAAAATGCGCAAGGCCTGCCCAGCCGGGAAATAAAATGCCTTGTTTCCAGTGGGCGAGAACCTCCATCCATGAATTGAGATGAAATTCGAAATCATGACCAGAAGGGTTGCCGCAGAAAAAGAACGGCATGACCATCGCAGATGCACTAGCTATGATGATCAATAGAGGATTAAGGAAGGAAGAACGATCGACGGCATATGTAGGCAAAGCTTTAGCAGCGGTGTTCGATCCGTCGCGACTCGCAGAATTTGTCAGTCCTGTGTTCTCCCATCCAAGTGACAAACCGTGGATATAGCATAGCGTCAAAAGCCTCCGATCCCTCGTTTATACTCAACAAAGATCGAAAAAAATTGGGCGAGAATTGTGAGACTATGCCTATAAAATCGGGCTTCTGGCTGGGACGGATCTGCGTTTTGTTGGTTGCCTTGAGCGGTACTTTTTCAGCTTCGTTCGGACAAATGTCACCAGGACCCTCAGGTTCTGCTCAGAGCACGTTTCCCCCACTTGAACAGTGGAAAGATGGAGTTAGCAGCGGCAATACTGCTGTCCTGAAAGCTTTGTACAGTATCAATCCACCTGCACAGGTCAAGACCGCCGCCGGTGATTCAAATGCGGATGCAGATATCGCTTTCTGGGCGGGATTGAAAATCCGTCGCTTAAAACTCGATGTCGTTCAATCGAATACGCCACAAACCGGACTTCAACAAATTGTGGTTCAAATAGAGATTCATACGGCTGCTCCTGGATCGCGAATATTATATGTTTCTGCGGCACAGATATGGCAGCAACAGGGCGACCAATGGCGGCTGGTATTCCTGCAACGAACCGATCCAACAAAATTGCAGCAACCGATTTCAACCAGCAAGGATATCTACGGGTCGAGCATCGATGCCCATACGGAAATCAGGCAAGCCCTCAACGAAGCGGCCAAAGCTCATAAGCATGTATTAGTAGTCTTCGGGGCGAACTGGTGTTATGACTGCCATGTACTTGATCTAGCGTTTCAGCGGCCGGATATTTCAGCTATGCTGAAACGCAACTATGAAGTAGTGCATGTGGATGTCGGTCAGGGAGATAAGAATCAGGATCTGATGAATGAATACGATGTTCCCATGCAGCTGGGAATTCCAGCTGCGGCAGTGTTAGACAGCAAGGGAAAGTTGCTTGTCAGTCAGAAGAATCGCGAGTTCGAGAAGGCGCGATCGCTTGGTCCAGAGGACGTGCTGCAATTTTTGAATAAATGGAAGCCGCAGGCAAAGTAGCATCTTAATTTTCGTACAACTCATCTCCCCGTTTACGGGAAATTAATTCCACTGTAATGTGCGTTTCACACGATGTCTGTATGGTTCTTTTAAACGAGGTAGAACAAGCCAAGCGCATCAAAGGGTTCGTGCGAGAGACGGCGTACGAATCCTTTGGTTTTTTACTGGGACTTTATTCTTGGAAGCAAAGCCGAGGGTTTTCAGGCAAGATTTACTTCTGAACTGCGTTGCCGACGCAACTGCCGTAAAAATTCTTCCTGATTCAATGGTGCATGGTTTTTAAGGAGATCGAGCAAAGGGTCTTCAAGCTCTTCCGTATCGCTTGCATCCGTATATTCATCAGAAGCAGTCAACGCACGTGGACCAACGGACAGTTCGGGGGTGGTTCCAGGAAGGCTGCTTAATAACGCGATAAAGTTTCCTACATGCGTTCTCTGTTCGGCGGTACGCGACGCAAATTCGATCCCCATGCCAAAGCCAGGATGCATGACTCGCACCATACCCTCGGCTTGGACTTCGACCTCATTTGCCTTCAAACATAAAACAATGCCTGAGCGTTCCGGAAAAGGTGACTCTGTTTCGACATAACATCCACCCAGGCTCAAATCACTCAACTTGCAATGAGAGACCGGGTCTGGATCATCTGGCAGGAGTTCGTCAGCATGAGATAACACCCAGGTTTTTAGTGTTGCGCGAACGTGGGCTGGGACATCCAGAAACCGGACGCCCGATTGCCCGTTGGAATTCGCCCATGCGATCTGGCCTCGTATTTTAATTTGTGGTCCTTCGGGAAGACCAAAAGCGGCACCGATTTCCGCACCCGAATGGGTTGGCTGCGGCACTAAGAGGTCCATTCCGTCTTCGCTCAAGTCAAGAATTATGCCTTCCATCTCGGGTCCATTCTGAATTAGAACCTGAACTGGAATTTGTATAGGAACCCGATAGGATCGACGGCGCTCCCGTTTAATCAGTGCGGTTGCGGCACGAAATGTAGATTGGGCTTGCTCGATGGAAAATGGCTTATAAAGAATGAAATTCGCGCCCGCACCGAACACATTGCGGACCTTGGTCCTATCACTAAGTAAGGCAACTGTGATGGCGGAGTATCCCGATGCAGCTTCTTCTGCATTTTGCAACACTAATGCGGCGCTATGAGGATCATCAAAGTCGATAATCACGGCGTCATACTTCTGTTCCATTAAAAGACTGAGCGCTTCAGAGTAGCCACAGCTACGCGCTGTCATATCGAATCCAGCGAGAACTGGACCGAGCGTGGCGGCTGCTTTTTCGTCTTTGGAAACAAGAAGCGAATGAAACGGCATAAATTTCCCTGGCAAATGTTCAGTGAATCATGATTCCCAAATTGGGTTTAGGGCCAACGTGGAGCTACGCCACGAACTGGCTTGGGGGCTGTTGATGATTGACTGGCTGTCGCAGCACTTGCCTTGGCCACCACCGTCGTAGGCTCATCGACCTCAGCTAAGACTGAGCTGTCATCGTCTTCATTCTCAGCGAGCAGGGGAGCTACTTCGCGCAACTTCTCGGCTGCCTGCTGCAACATTTCGATCTGCTTGCCCAATTGTGCAAACTTGGCCTGTTTCCGCCTTAAGACCTCATGTATATCTTTCATACAACCCCCTGTGGCGACTTTATGAAGAACATAAGTAACGGTCAACGGTAATCACGAAACGACAGATTACCGGGGTAACACGGGAGTTCTATTTTGCGGGGCATATATTCAATCGAATAATTGCGATGAAAATAAAAAACCCCATCACAAGACGGGGTTCGACGTTTTACAGAGAAGGTATTTAGCAAGGTTGGTTATTTGATTTGTTTCTGTGACGGACTATGCCAGCAATGCCCAACAAGCCGGTTCCCAGTAATCCTAAGGTTCCTTCTTCCGGGACTGCACTTGCAAATGCGGTACTGCCACTTGTCATGTGGCCGCCGACTCTCATTTGCATGGTCATGCCGCTGATAGTGAATCCATTGTAAGTTCCGCTGATGTTGCCAGTTAACATCCATTCACTGGGGGTTGTGGGAGTGCGGGCAGTGCTGGTTACGGTAACAGGCCCATTAAATGTGCCTTCGAAGACGATGCCTTCCGGTACGCCATCTTTTCCATAGCCAACAATTTTAAAAAAGCCGCCACTGGCATAAACGGTAGTCGTGGTTTTTGTAGTCGGGTTGTAATTGGAAGAGATCTCAGCTCCTGTGCCGAAACTGAGGCCTCCCAATGTTTTGATCGGACCAATGCCATCGGGAGTAATCGTCCCTAGGTCGTTGAGCCCGGTAATTGAGGTTAGTTTTGATTTAGTGAGAGTAACTCCTGCGTTGGATTGCCGCAGTGTGCCCCCGAGATTTTGAAAGGTGAGACTACTGTCTGCGATAGCCAAAATGGATAAAACAGGCAGCAGAGAAGCTAACAACACCATTCGTCTCATGCAGGTCTCCTGGAGACTAAATCTGCTACTGAAGAATCACGAGCTCGTAGATCTGGGGCTTTGAGGTGAGAACAGCCGTTCAGGTTGTAAGAACTAGGGTGTTAAAAATGTTAAAAAGTCTTACAAGTTAATATTCTGGAGTTTGGGCAAATCCACAAATCACCATTTAACCCGTTTTAAATGTGGAAAATGCAGATACCCGGTTTGTGCCATGTACTAGCACGAAAGGGGGATATACAAGCGCAGCATATAGAAGTATGGTGTTTGTGAGCAGTTCTGGGGAGGGCTGTTCGGGCGTCCTGTAACTCGAAAGAGTTCAGGGCGCTTTTTTGTTGCTGTAAAAAATGTCTTTGCGAAGATTGTGGTGGACCCGGAGAGACTTGAACTCCCAACCCTTGCGTTCGAAGCGCAATGCTCTATCCAGTTGAGCTACGGGTCCAGATCTTAGAAGCTTTTTGAATCAATAACATAGAATGGTGCGCCCGGAGAGATTCGAACTCCCGACCTAACGGTTCGTAGCCGTTCGCTCTATCCAGCTGAGCTACGGGCGCTTATTAACGCAAATTGACTGAGTGATTATAGCGGAAAGCTGGGTCTGTGAAAAACGGGAAGCTGATAATAAAGAATTCTTTTCTTCGACTTTGAACTAAGTAAACCTTGCCTAGCATGCTGCAAATCTTACTTGAGCCCATACTAAGTGAGCACTATTTTTCAACCCTTTAGAATTGGCTACGCACCTGCTATGTAAACTCATAGACGAAGTGGCGCGCAACGGGGCGCACTAGAGAATAAACTTCGGCCAGAGGTTTTCTTGGGCGCCCCTTGCATTCTCAGTTGACTGGTTTTAGTACCGAGCGGCCCTCCCCCAAAAGTTCGCCGCTCATCCCTCTAAGAATCAAGTTACATCCTTCACGCCAGAACCAATTGCTCGTTGAGATCGATTCCGGCGCGGCGTAATAATGCTGCGACTACCGGCTCCTTGAATCTGGACGCGTCGTATTCGATTCTGACAATTCTTTCTCTTTCATTGAACGACACCCGTCGAATGCCATAAACCTCTCGCATATTATCAATGGCACGCATTTCTGCTTCTCCAGGGGATGAGCCGTATCGATAAACAACTTCCATTTGCGTCATGTATGCAATCTCCAGCTACAAAGATACAACAATCGTTACATGGCTAGCGACAATCTAATAAACACCAGCAAGGTAAGATCGAAACATGGTTGCTAACTAAAATGGATAGCCAAACTGGCAAAACAACGATAGCAAAAGATCCGGTATGTGGGATGAACGTTGATCCCGCGACCGCGCGTAGTGCGCAGCATGAACAGGAAACATTTTACTTTTGCTGCGGCGGATGTGTGCAAAAGTTTAATGCGCAACCGGAGAAATTTTTGAGCAGGATGGTTGCACCCAGCCCTGTATCTGGTTTGATCACACTGGGAACCTCTCCAGGTGGAGCTCCCCTATCCCCTTCTTCGAATGGTCCTTCTTCCAACCCAACGGTGAAAGATCCGGTTTGTGGTATGGATGTGAATCCCGCAACCGCGAAGCATCACACCGAATATCAGGGACAAAACTTTTCTTTTTGTTCGGCTAGTTGCCTCGCGAAGTTTCGCGATAATCCTGAAAAATATCTAAAACCGAAGTCTTCGGACTCTCAGCCGCAAACAACAAAGGAACTGGCGAAAAAATCAATCCCACCTGCTGGCAATTACGTCTGTCCAATGTGTCCAGAGGTTCGGGAGAGTAAGCTCGTACCTTGTCCTAGTTGCGGTATGGCGCTTGAAGCAGAGATGCCGGTCTTTACCACTCGCAGCGAATACACGTGCCCGATGCATCCGGAAATCGTGCGCTCCAAACCAGGATCATGTCCTATTTGCGGTATGGCGCTTGAACCGCGAACGGTTACCGCAGAGCAAGAGGAAAATCCTGAACTGCGCGATATGACGCACAGGTTTTGGCTGAGTCTGATTTTGACAGTTCCCCTGCTGGGCATCGCCATGGTGGACATGCTACCCGGTATGCCAGTGCAACATGCATTTCCGCAAGGTTGGTTGCCGTGGATTGAACTGATTTTGGCGACCCCGGTTGTGCTTTGGGCTGGATGGCCGTTTTTCCAACGTGGATGGGCGTCGATCATCAATCGCTCGACTAACATGTTCACGCTGATCGCGATGGGTACGGGAGTCGCCTACCTATATAGCGTCGTGGCAACTATCGCTCCACAAATATTCCCTCCTTCATTTCGCGAAATGTCGGGCACGCCTCCGGTTTATTTTGAAGCTGCGGCTGCGATTACGACTTTAGTTCTTCTCGGGCAAGTCCTCGAGCTGAGAGCACGCAATAAGACAGGCGCCGCAATTCGCGCGCTGCTCGATTTGGCTCCGAAAACAGCGCGAATTCTGCGCGACGGCAATGAACAAGACACCCCACTGGATCAAGTGAGGGTTGGAGATCGCCTGCGGGTGCGGCCTGGTGAAAAAGTGCCGGTCGATGGAGTTTTGCTCGAAGGCGGCAGCTCAATTGACGAGTCGATGATTACTGGTGAATCGATGCCAATTGAGAAGGAGCCGGGGAGCAAAGTCATTGGCGCAACTGTGAATGCAAATGGATCGTTCATCATGCGAGCTGATCGCGTAGGCAGTGAGACCCTGCTGGCGCAGATTGTTCAGATGGTGAGTCAGGCACAGCGCAGCCGTGCTCCAATTCAGCGCCTCGCAGACCGCGTGGCAGCATGGTTTGTTCCGGCAGTGATTGTGGCCGCCGCGCTTACTTTTATAGTCTGGGGGATTTTAGGTCCGCAGCCAAGGCTTGCGCATGCACTGGTGAATGCTGTGGCTGTGCTGATCATCGCCTGTCCTTGTGCTTTAGGTTTGGCAACCCCCATGGCAATCATGGTCGGAACTGGTAGCGGAGCTAAAGCCGGAGTGCTGATTCGCAATGCAGAAGCGTTGGAGGTCCTCGAAAAAGTAGATACGCTCGTAGTGGATAAGACGGGCACTCTAACCGAAGGCAAGCCGAAGGTCGTTGCTGTCGTACCCTCAAAAACTACTCCAGACGTAAACGAGAACGAACTAATTCGGCTGGTCGCCAGCCTTGAACAGGGAAGCGAGCATTCGCTGGGAAGCGCTATTGTTTTAGCAGCGAAAGATCGCAGATTATCGCTTTCCAACATTCGTGATTTTCAATCATTCACTGGACAAGGTGTAATCGGCAAGATCGACGACAAGGTGGTGCTGGTCGGCAATGAGAAGCTTTTGCAGGAAAACGGCGTGCCAGCCGAAGGGCTGTTGCAACAAGCTGACGATCTTCGCCGTAAGGGGCAGACAGTTATCTTCGCAGCGATTAATAATCAGCCAGCAGGTTTGATCGGCATCGCTGATCCTCTCAAGCACTCGACCTTGCAAGCCTTGCATGATTTGCGCGACGAGGGACTACGGATTGTCATGCTCACTGGCGACAGTCTTGCCACGGCAAAGGCAATTGCCAGCAATCTTGGTATCGAACAATTTGAGGCTGAAGTTTTGCCGGACCAGAAAGCAGAAGTAGTCCGCCGCTTGCAGAAAGAGGGCCGGGTTGTAGCAATGGCGGGCGATGGCGTCAATGACGCTCCGGCCTTGGCGCAGGCCCAAGTGGGCATTGCAATGGGCACTGGCACAGATGTCGCAATGGAAAGTAGTGGCGTGACCTTAGTGAAAGGTGATTTGTCCGGAATTGTACGTGCTAGAAGACTTAGTCAAGCAACCATGCGAAATATTCGACAAAATCTGTTTTTCGCTTTTATCTACAATTTGCTAGGGGTGCCAATTGCGGCTGGAGTGTTGTATCCGTTCTTCGGACTCCTGCTCAGCCCGATTCTGGCGGCAGCGGCGATGAGCTTCAGTTCGGTGTCGGTGATCACGAATTCATTGCGGTTGAGGAACGCCAGATTGTAAGCCTTGACTGGGACAATATAGGGTAGTTCCGGCGGATGAATTCTCAAGGTGTGCGAACGCGTCTTGCTATCTCTGGTCCTAGTCGCTGAAAGTGAGTTACGTTCCACGTATAGAATAATCTCAGCTTTCGCTTTTTATTGCGCATCGGGCAAGTAATGCATCGTAGGTCATACCTCCAACTATTCCTGTATCTGCCGCAGCCGTAATTGCGGACCAATACTCCTCGGCCTCCAGCGCGATGAAGGTTAGTCGCTTTGCAATGTCGGATAAGAAGAGCATGGCTTGCTCTCCACTGACGCGGTGAGAGGCGGGCAGGCGAGTCAGTGTCGAGTAAAGTTCCGCTAGACTGTGAGCGGCGCAGAATGCCTTTTTCTTGTTGGCATTCAGCAAGGCCGCGAGGCTGGCTTCATGGTGAATATGTTCATCGAGAAAAGCGGGAACCAAGACGGATGTATCGAAGAAGTATTTCACCGAATCTTTCCCAGTATCTCCTGTTCACGTTCTTGTCGGACGCGGTCAACCGTTTTTTGTACTGTATCTTTAGACAGAGGTACTCCGCCATGAAGTACCCATATTCCCTGCTTTTTCCGCAGGCGTGAATTGTCACGTGCCGGGCGCAGCACGATGCGTTCCGCAGAACTTTCAAGTTCAAGGGAATCACCAGGCGTCAATTGCAATTCGTCACGCACGGGTTTTGGCAAAACGATACGCCCAGCTTTATCAACTATAAGCGTCGTAACCATAAATGGCATTATATAATGCCATTTACCATAAATAAATGGCATTTACGAAAACCAGGTCTGCCCTGGTTTCGAGAAAGTGTTGATCTTTAGGAACCACCGCAGTAGTTGACACCCTTCCCTTACTGCACAACAATAGTTGCATCTTACGTAAATTTGGTGGAGGAAGCTCATGCCGGAAGAGGCAGCAGGTGCGACGGTAGTACACACCGAATCGGAAAACAATGCGGGGAAGTGGATTCTGCTGTTACTGGCAATTGTGTATGCCGGAGTTTCCCTCTATCTCATATATGACCTCCGCACTAAGCTGACGAATCTAGGCAAGGATCAAGATTCGAGCAAAGCGCAAATCGCGGAGTTGAGCAAGCGTATGCAGGCCGCTGAAGCCTCCGACGAGACACTGGCCCAGCAAGTCGGTCTGACTAAGAAAGAACTTGCATCAAGAGCCGCGGTATTACAACGGGAACAACGCGCCGCCGAACAGCGCCTCTCAGCAGAACAGAAACAGCAGATTGGGCAGGTGAGTGGGGACATCGCGACCGTTAGGACTGACGTAGGCGGCGTGAAAACTGACGTTGCATCGACGAAGGCTGACTTGGCGGCAACACAAGCCAAACTGCAAAGCACAATCGGCGATCTGGGGGTGCAGAGCGGACTCATCGCGAACACCCGCGGAGACCTCGAAGTTCTGAAGCACAAGGGCGACCGCAATTATTATGAGTTCACCCTCATGAAGGGCGCGAAGCCTCAACCGGTTGGAACCATCAGTTTGCAACTAAAAAAGACTGATGAGAAGCGCGGCAAGTTCACGGTGAATGTCACCTCTGACGATAAAACCATCGAAAAGAAAGATCGCAATGTTAGCGAGCCGATTCAATTCTACAGTGGACGTGATCACCTGCTTTTTGAACTTGTTGTCTGGAGCGTCGATAAGAAAAAGGCGACGGGATACCTAAGCACTCCAAAGAGCGCTCCTGTTCCCGTAACGGCAGGCGAATAGCCGGAAATGTTTCCAGGCGGTCATGTTCTCCTTGAGATAGCGCTCCGGACGGCAGTCATCTACATCATCGTTCTGCTTGGCATTCGGTTGAGTGGGAAACGCGAAGTAGGACAGATGACCCCGTTCGATCTGGCGCTGCTGCTGCTGATCAGCAACTCGGTGCAGAATGCCATGACTGGATCGGACACTTCTTTGCTCGGAGGTGTTGTAGCCGCCGCTACTCTACTAATTCTCAATTATTTTATTGCTGAAGTCTCAGGGGGAAATCGCCGCTTCAGGAAGATCATCCAAGGCCAGCCTTCGTTGCTGGTGCATGATGGCCAGATCATCATGCCGCATATGGCGAAAGAACATGTCAGCATGGACGAATTGGAGCGTGCATTACGAGAGCATGGTATCGCAAGTTATCACGATGTAGCCTTAGCGGTTCTCGAGGTCGATGGCTCTATCAGCTGCCTCAAGTATGACGAAATCAATCCAAATGCCCATACCCATCTAGCGCGTAGAAGAGTCATCCAGAAACACGAGTAATCGCAAAAACAAAAGCTCACTTGGTCAGAACTAATGCGACAGGCTGATCGTGCGCCTTTATGGTTATCTTTAGCGACTTACGATTCGCAAACACATCTGGTGTTACCGGGAAATCCACCACCATGGTCCCCTTGGCTTCAGCGCCTGGGGCAATTTGTATTTCTCGGGAAATCGGCGTCAGTGCATGCTGCTTTAAAGACGGCAATGCCGTTAAGTAGCGATCCACATCAACAATGGGAGTCGCGTCGTCAGTAAACTGGCCTGCGGTGGTGTCTATGGCAGCTTCAATACTTTGGATTGAGAAAGTTTTTTCTCCCTGATTTTTCACAGAGATATTTATCGCTGCCATCACCATGTTCTGCCCTGGTACCTCCGCATAGGCGATGTCATCAATGGAACCAGTGGCGGACAATCGAGGCCGTTGCATGAGAGCGACCGTCAACGCGATGGCGCCAATGATCACCAACGGTATTATCACGATTTTAGCGGGAGGGAGATTCTTCTTTGCCGTTCCATACTCCTCGCCGATGTTGAATGGCGTTGCAGGTTCGGACGTGACCGAGGAAAATGGTTCCGGCGGTGGAGCAGAAGGGGTAGTCGGTTTCTCGTCAGGCATAGTCGCCTCGTGCAGAAAGATATTAATCCTATTTTGAGGAAAAAGCTTTACCCAATACCCGAACTGCGCTTCATCACCCTTGCGAAATCATCGGCTGGCAGGGTGTTCAGCACATCTTGTTTCGTCAGCCATGCACGTCGCGCTTGCAAAATTCCGTACTTGATTTTGTCCAAATGAGATGTGTGGTGCGAATCGGTATTGATCACAATCTTCACCCCGTGCTGCTTCGCTAAACGCAAATGACGATCACATAAATCAAGTCGGTCTGGATAAGCGTTCAACTCCATGGCGACTTTGTTTTGAGCCGCAGCTTTCAGTACTGCGTCTATATCGAACTGATAAGCATCCCGGCGAAGCAGCATACGTCCGGTCGGATGGCCAATGATTGACGTGTTTGGATTGGAAATGGCGCGGATTAATCGATCCGTCATCTCGGAAGCAGTCTGACCAAAGTGCGAATGCACGCTGGCAATAACGATGTCCATCTGCTGTAAAACTTCATCTGACAAATCAAGTGTGCCGTCGCCGAGAATATCAACTTCGATGCCCGCAAGAATCCTGATTCCTCCCATATTGTCATTCGCTGACCGGATGCGCTTGATGTGTTCGACAGCCCGGGTATCATCAAGACCATTGGCAAAGGCCAGATTCTTGGAATGGTCGGTGATCGCCATGTACTTGTAGCCATGCTCGCGTGCCGCTTCGGCCATCTCTTCAATCGAATTCCGGCCGTCGGTTTCGACTGTGTGCATGTGTACATCGCCCTGAATATCTTGTTGTGTGATCAGCGCCGGGAGAGTGTGTTTTTCCGCAGCTTCGATTTCGCCGGTATTCTCCCTCAATTCAGGCGGAATGTAGTCAAGCCCAACCGCCGCATAAATTTCCTCTTCTGTTTTTCCGGCAACGACAGTTCCATCCTCCAGGCGGGCCAGACTGTATTCGCTTAAGGTGTAGCCCATTTTCAAAGCTCTTTGTCGAATCGCTACATTGTGACTTTTGGATCCTGTGAAATATTGCATCGCAGCACCAAAAGATTCCGGGGAGAGAAAGCGAACATCTACCTGCATCCCGCCACGCAAGCGGAAGCTGACCTTGTTTTCCCCGCGCGCGATGATCTCCATTAATCCCGGCAACTTGATGATGTGGTCAATCAGCTTCTCTCTTTCGGAGTCGTCGCAACATGCGGGGCCAGTGACGAGAATATCTAAATCACCTACGGTTTCTCTCCCACGCCGCAGCGAACCCGCTGGAGTGACTTTCTCCACGCCTGCGTACTCCGAGAGGTGATCAACGATCTTTTGCGCTTGTGTACCGGCCGCATCCAGAAGGAACCGGCCTCCGATACGGCGATAGTCCTCGATGGCCTTCAGCAGTTTCTGTTCGTGCTTCTCGCCCATGCGAGGTAAAATTCTGATCTTGCCTTCGCGCGCGAGTTTTTCAACTCCCGCTACATCGCAAACTTGGTAAGCGTTCCAAATAAGAGCAATTGTCTTGGGCCCGAGTCCTTGAATCTTCAGCAGGTCGAGCATCGACGGCCGGTATTTGGTGAGCATCTCGGCATGCAACGAGAGCCGGCCTTCTCTAAACATTTCTTGCAGATTGGCCAGCATGCCCTTGCCGATGCCCGGAATCGCGAGCACTTGCTTGGGGTCGCTAATGAGCTCTGAAATTTGTTGCGGAGAAGCTTCTACCGCCTCTGCGGCATTGCGGTAAGAGCGTATGCGGAAAGAGTCTTGCCCGTCGATTTCGAGCAGATCAGCAGTTTCATAGAAGATGCCAGCAATGGCTTTGTTGTCCACCTTTAAAGATTAAACAAGATTCTGCTGAAGAGAAAGACCGGACGCAGTCGGAAACAGACACACAAAAGCTAAAAGTCGGAGGGGAAGCTCACGACGACAGGCTAGGGTAATAAATTCACTGCAAACCAGGCCTAAGCAGCTTTGCTCACATTTGCCGCTTGTGGGCCTTTCTGACCTTGCACAATCTCGAACTCGACTACATCGCCTTCCTGAAGGCTCTTATAACCTTCCGAAGTAATAGCGCTGTAGTGGACGAAAACGTCGGGGCCATCTTCTCGGCCAATGAAGCCATATCCTTTGGCATTATTGAACCACTTCACCGTTCCTTGCATACTTTCCACAAGCCCCCTGGCACGTTCTCTGGCAACAGGGCGTGCCACAAATTAATTTTAATTTTGCGACTGCGGGGGGAGGCTGTCAAGGAATAATGGTGAAAAGCCGCGTCCAGAGCGGGTTTTTATTTGTCACGTTCGTGACGCAACCATAAAACCCCGGAGATGGTCTTTGCATCACGTATGACATTACGCATTACCATGTTGACGGCGGCTTTAAGAGGAAAGAAGCGTATGGAGATCACTTCATCATCTTCGGGCTCGGCGACGCCGGCAGTCAATCCTTGAGCCAGGTAGATGGACATGGTTTCAGCTACAAATCCCGGGCTGGCATAAAATTTTAGAATTCGCTTCCAACGGGCGGCAGTGTAGCCAGTTTCCTCCAGCAACTCCCGTTTCGCCGCGCGGAGTTCGTTTTCACCTTTATCAATCCTTCCGGCGGGAAGTTCCCAAAGGTACTGCTGTGCGGCATGGCGGTACTGGCGCTCAAGAAGAATGCGGGGTTCAGATTCATTTTCTTCGATGGCCAGAATCACAACCGAACCGGTGTGATGAACAATATCGCGGCGGACTTTGATCCCCGAAGGCTCAAGAACGTCGTCGGTGCTGACCCAAAAAGCTGACCCGCGATAAACAGGCCGCGAAGAGAGCAGGCGAGCTTTGGATCTGCCAGCCTTTTTCGAAGAAGTTCGTTTTGAGCGGTTCGCTTTTAGGCGAGCTTTGGACTGTGATCGTGCGTTGGGCATAGCTTCAATATACGTGACCGCCAAATTTTCTTGCCATTCGGGAGCCCTGCTATGCTGCGGTTATGCCAGTGAAGCAGAAAATTGCAATCGTCGGAGCTGGAAGACTGGGGACAGCTCTGATTCGAGAGCTTTCGCGTGCTAAGTACAAAATCAGCGAAGTAATTTCGCGAGACAAGGCAGCTTCGAAAACGCGGGCTAGTCAACTGGTCAAAATGGTGAGTGCGCGCGCAGCTACAATGCAAACGGCCCAGTTCGATGCTGAGGTGATCTGGATCTGTGTTCCGGATGCCGAGATCTCGTGTGTAGCTCACGAATTGGCGGCAGTTCATCCCTCTGCGATTCAAAAAAGATCTGCGAAGAAACCGTGGCAAGGAAAAGTGGTTTTTCATTCCAGCGGAGCTCTGGTCAGCGACGAACTCAATGTGTTGCGCGAACGTGGTGCAGCAATTGCGTCGGTTCATCCGATGATGACATTTGTGCGTGGCTCAGCTCCGTCTCTCAAGGGGGTTGCTTTTGGAATCGAAGGTGATGTGTTAGCAGTTCGTAAAGCAAAAAAGATCGTAAGGCAATTCGGAGGCGAAGCTTATACGGTGCGCAAAGAAGACAAAGCGGTCTATCACGCATGGGGAACCTTCCTGTCTCCATTGCTTTTGGCATTTCTGGTTACAGCGGAAAATGTAGCTCGAGCAGCTGGAATCTCCGCGCAAGACGCAAGAAAGAAGATGCTGCCAATAGTACGGCAGACGTTAGCAAATTATGCGGCTCTTGGACCGGAGGAAGCTTTCAGTGGCCCGATTGTGCGCGGAGACATAGAAACAATAGGAAAGCATTTGCGGATCTTGAAAAAAATTCCGCGGGCAAGGAGTGTTTACGTTGAACTGGCGAAATCGGCTATGGTCCATTTGCCGGGCAAAAATCGACGAGAGCTCAAAAAACTTCTTGATGCTGATTAGCTTGCTGGCGCCCACATCAGCCGTAAGACTCGCATTCCAATAACTCGGCACACGAGGCAATACACACATCAGGTGCATGGCAGCTCAGTTCATGTGACTGGAAGGTCCCGGTGCATACGGCAACGATCTGAGCATTCGCTTCTCGCGCAGCCCGCACGTCTTCCGGCGTATCGCCAATGAAGCAAACAGTCGCGTTCTCGCCTAATCGTCTTCGCGCTTCCTCTACTCCACTGCGGAATATCCCCGCGCGCATTTCGGTTTGGTCGCTGAAACAGCCGAAGCTGAAAAAATCGCGGAGACCCGCCGCTTGTACTTTGTGCCAACCCACAGACTCAAGATTGCCGGAAGCAACACCCAGAAGCTTTCCCGCGCTGCGCAATCGTTCGAGAACCTCGGGAATAGCGGGACACACTTCAGGCTTGATCCATTGTTTATGCGCTTCCACCTCGCGACAAACGACGCTCAGCGCATGCGGCAATTTTAAGTCGAACGTCAGACCCGAAATTCTAACCCGCTCCATCGCGGCGCGCAATATTCCGAGATCGGTTTTCCCGTGATACGCGATGCCTTCAATAGTCGTATCGACTCCATAAGCCTCGAGCATGGCCTGATGGAGGGCATTCCAATGAACCAAGTCGCGTGTGACCAGGAGCGTGCCGTCGATGTCGAACAAGTAAGCATCCGCGGCCATCCAGCGAAAGTTCTTCTTGCTGAGAAGATCGGGTTGAAGCTGAGTATCACTCATTCTTGTTCTCTAAAGAAATCAACCATTAAGCATGATTCGTTTAATGCTTAGCGCATGCCCTGTCGCCTCGTCACAATCCACAACTACACCGCAAAGCCGAACATCACCCGTAGCTGCCTCGAAGCGTGCTGGCATGTTATTTAGAAACCTTGCGATTACCAGTTCTTTTCTTACGCCGATAACGCTGTCATAGGGCCCGGTCATACCCACGTCAGTTATGAAGGCCGTACCTCTGGGCAATACGCGCTCATCAGCCGTCGGAATATGTGTGTGTGTGCCAACAACGACCGTTACTCGACCATCAAGATACCAACCCATGGAAATTTTTTCGGAGGTCGCCTCAGCATGGATATCCACGAAAATGATTTTAGCCTTGATGTTCTTAAGAAGACTATCGGTTACTCGAAACGGATCGTCGTTCGAGGCCATGAAAACGCGCCCTTGCAGATTAATCACTGCATAAGGCACATTCTTCTTCTCCCCTTCATAGACGCCCCATCCTGGTAAATCCGGCGCATAATTGGCAGGGCGCAGCACGCGACGAGCTGGACTGTGGGGATTTCCATCGGCCGCTTCGAAGTAGTCAATTATTTCGCGTTTGTCCCAGATGTGATTGCCGGTGGTAATTACGTCTATGCCAAGCTCGAACAGATCTTCAGCTAGTTGAGGAGTAATGCCGAAGCCAGCCGCTGAATTCTCCCCGTTGGCGATAATAAGATCGACATTGTGATCTTTTATGAGATCGGGAAGACGTTCTTTGACGATGGTGCGTCCGGGGCGTCCGAAAATATCACCGATGAACAGAATTCGCATGCAGATTCGATGGTAACACGCGAAAATTATGCGACACGAAATGACTTCAGTAGATGTTTGTTGAGAAACTCAACAATGAATATTAACGATCAGCAACCAGCTCTGCCGTCTTCAAGAAGTCATAATTTCCTGATGGATTCAGCGTGAGATTGGCGACCCGCCTCGAGTGCACGAGTACGTTGTCGAAATACCAGAGATTAATTGAGGGAAGGTCCTGTGCGAGAATTTGTTGAATTTCGTCGTAGAGTTGCCGGCGGGTGTTCTGGTCGAGTTCACGTCGCGCCTGGTCAATCAAAATGTCAATCCGAGGATTGGAATAGAAGCTGCGATTTGCCCCTTTGGGCGTAAAGCGGGCCGAATGGAATACGTATTCAAAAATATCTGGATCTTCATTTCCACCTATCCAACGCAGAGAATAAAGCTCGAACGCTCCATGCGTCACATCGAAGAAAAATGTAGCGTACTCAAAGCTGCGAATGTCCAGCGCGATTCCAACTTCGCGTAATTGCTGTTGCAGAACTGCAGCCATTAATCGAGAGCTCTCCTCCGTAGAAGTCTTCATTACCAGATGGAAACGAACCCCGTTTACAGGCGCGTATCCGGCCGCATCCAGTAATTGCCGTGCACGTCCCGGATTGTAATCGTAGGTAGGAAGACTCGAATCATAGGCCCAACTCTGCGGAGGGAGAATGCTAATAGCGGGTTGAGCGAAGTCGTGCCACAAATAGTGAATAAGCGGGCGACGGTCAATTGCATACGCGAGCGCTTGCCGGACGTGGAGATCTTTCAGAATGGGATCGCGCATGTTGAAAGCCAGATATGCGAGAACCGTGCCGGGCTCACGCATAATTTCCAAGCTCTTTTCGCGCCGAAGAGCAACTTCCATATCAGCCGTCAAGGCATTGATCGCGATGTCAGCGCTGCCCTTTCGCAATTCGAGCGCGCGCGTGGTTGTGTCTGGAACGACGATAAACCGTACTTGCTTCAGACGAGCCTTATCGCCCCAATAATTATCGTTTTGTTCTATGACAACATCTTTATCCTGCTCGGCACTGATGAAACGAAACGGCCCAGAGCCGACTGGATGTCTGGATTCCTCATCTCCGCTGGCGTATGGCACTATGCCAATTGCGCCTTCAGAAAGATTCCAAAGCAACGTGGCGGAAGGTTCTTTCAAATGGAACACGACGGTTGAATCATCCGGAGCGTCGATTCGTTCCACGAAACGATATGTTGAAGATTTAGTACTGCGAACCTTTCCTTGAAGTATGGAGTCAAAGGTCCACTTCACATCGCGCGAAGTGAGTGGACGGCCATCATGAAATTTCACTCCCTGATGCAGATGAAAGACATACGTCAACGGATCGGGAATATCCCACCGCTCCGCCAATCCAGGCTGCACGTTCAGCTTTGCGTCGCGCATTAGAAGGGCGTCGAAGAGAAGTTCGTCGATCCGCTCCGATTGGGCATCGAGTCCCACCCGAGGATCCAGATTTGTAGGGCTGCTCTCGATGATCATCACGAGGGTGTCAGAGTCCGGTTTTGCAGAGCAAGAGAGCAAACAACTCAGCAGTCCAATCAATATGCACAAGCCAAATAAGCGATTCTTAAGCATAAGAGATTTTTCCCAGAATCGCGGGCCTCTTCGCTCCCGTTGCCGATGGAATATTCGACGGCTGGCCGTTCCAGGTCTGATAAGCCAGAAGCGCGAATGCTACTGCCTCTTTTGCTGCTGAGGGGATTCCGAAGTCGTCCGAAAAACGTATGGTGATGCCGAGAGACTGTAACTCATTGGCCAGCATCGCCAGGAGAGTTGCATTCCTTGTGCCTCCTCCGGAGACAACAAGTTCCTTATATTTTCCGCTCGGTTTCACGACGAACTTCTTAATGGCGTTCGCAATGGACTTTGCTGTAAGTGCAGTTGCAATAGCAACCATGTCGCGTTTATCGGCTCCTCTGCATTGCTTTAGAAAATGCCGAACAAATTCCCGCCCGAACTCTTCGCGGCCTGCCGTTTTTGGCGGCTTCCGTTGGAAGAAAGGTGACCGCAGGAGCTTCTCCAGCACAGCTTCAGTGGGTGTACCAGACGCTGCGATGCGGCCGCCTTTGTCATAAGGTTTGCCGAAAAGATGTTCTGTAACGGCGTCAATGACCATGTTTCCAGGTCCAGTGTCGAAAGCCATTGCCTGGTTTGAAGACGCGGCAGCGGGAATTGCGGTCAGGTTTGCAATGCCTCCAATATTCTGACCAATTCTGCCAATACTCTGGTCGCGATAGAGTAAAAAATCGAGAAACGGAACGAGGGGGGCGCCTTTACCTCCGGCAGCCATGTCTGCGGGACGGAAATCTGTAATGGCAGGCACACCCACTCTTGCGGCAAGCACAGCACCATCACCAATCTGCCAAGTGGTTGCGAGTTTGCGTCCAAGAAAATTGGCGGGCTCTCCCTGATGATAGAGCGTTTGACCGTGACAGCCAATCAGTTCTGCCTTTACGCGGAACTTGCGCTGAGTTGAAAGCACGGCCTGGGCATAAAGTTCGGCGAGGAGGAAGTCTAGTCTGGCAAGATCAGCGACGCTCGTATCAGTGGAATTCATTGCGGCGAGGATGGCCATACGAACTGGTCTGGGATATGGGTACTCTGAGTGTCCCAGTAGTTTAATCTTCGGCGGCTCATCCTTATTACTGTGACGAGAAGTGATTCGAACCAGAGCGACGTTGATTCCGTCGGCAGAAGTTCCGCTCATCACACCGGCGACAATCACGAGTTCTCCTGCAAACTGAAACCCTGATTCTCGATATTTGCCAATCGCACTTGTTCGCTAAACTCCCATAATTGCCGCGACAGCTTTTCCATTTTTGCGGGAGTAGGCGCTGAAGTCCTGCGTTTTAATTCCGCAGATTTTTTTTTGAACGTTGATACTCGCGTTGCAGATTCAGCTACTCGCTTCGCGAATCTCGAATCCCGTTCCGCTTCTTTGATGAGAGCTTCGTGGGAACGCAAGATACCCTCTTGTTTATGGCATATGAGGCACAGGTCGCCGCCTGCTCGAACGAATTCCACCGCAGCCTGTTCAATAGGAGCGGCTTTTAGAACGCCGCCCATTTCCAGGTCATCCGAGATTACGAGCCCTTTGTATCCAATCTTTTTTTTCAGGATGTCGGTAATCCATTTCTTAGACAACGAAGCTGGCAATCCGGACGTTGTGACGGCGGGATAACCAGCATGTCCGACCAAGACCATCGGCAACCCGCGCTTCATTGCGCGATATGGGTAAATGTCTTCTTCCCAAAGCTTCTTCCAGGATTTTTCTACATTGGGTAGTTCGTGATGAGTGTCCAGGTTGGCTTCACCGAGTCCAGGGAAATGTTTGGCGGAACCGATCACACCTGTCGATTGCAATCCCGTCAGAAATTCACGAGCATAAACCACGACCCGCTTGGGATGGGATGAAACGGCACGTGAACTCATGACATTGCGCGATGCACCCAATGCGAGATCAACAACCGGCGCGAAATCAGTGTTAAATCCCAAGGCGTGGCAGGATTCACCAATGATCCTGCCATGTTTGCGGAAGAGCTTTCGATTGCCTGTTGCGAAGACATCGGCAGCAGACGGGGCGCACCCAATGACGTCGCGAAAACGATCAACTCTGCCCCCTTCCATATCCACGCAAGTGAAGAGCGGAGTAGGGGCGCAATCCCGGCAATCCTTTAGAAGCTTGTAAGTTTGTTCGCCCGTGGTGATATTGCGAGCAAAGAGAATTACGCCGGCAGGCTGCACACGATTCAGAAGGGAATTGAGTGAAGGAGAAATTTCTGACCCGTCGAAACCGATGATAAGAAGTTGCCCGACCTGCTGGCGCAACGTAGATGTGCTTATCTTCAATATTTAGCGTCCGATGATATCGATATTCAACGTCAGCTTGACTCTATCTGTCTCTTTAGTTCTGCCAGTAAGTTCAACGCTTCGAGCGGTGTTAGCCGGTTTAAATCTACTTCGCGAAGCTTCTCCAAGACAGGCTGCGAGAGTGGCGTAAAGATCGTCAGCTGCGCAGGAGCAGGTCGTCTCGATTCCTCGCTCGAGAGCTGATTCGTCAATTGCCGCTCGGCATTTTCATGCTCCGCGAGAACCTCTCTCGCGCGTTCGATGACTTCATTTGGTAAACCCGCCAGCTTAGCTACTTCAATTCCATAACTGCGGTCCGCCGCTCCTGGTTCGACGCGACGGAGAAATACAATTCCTCCACCCGCTTCTTTTACTGAAACATGATAATTCTTCACGCCCGAAAGTTGCTCAGCTAATTCAGTCAGTTCGAAGTAATGCGTGGCAAATAGTGTTTTCGCACGAGTCCGGGCGTGAATATATTCGATCGCCGCCCACGCAATTGCGAGACCGTCATAGGTAGACGTGCCTCGCCCCACTTCGTCCAACAAGATGAGAGAGTTGGGCGTTGCGGTATGCAAGATCGCGGCCGTCTCGGTCATTTCGACCATGAACGTCGAACGTCCGCGAGCCAGGTTGTCGCTGGCTCCGATTCGAGTAAATACTCGATCTACGATGCTCAGTCGAGCCGAACGCGCAGGCACAAACGAACCCATCTGCGCCAAAATCATAATCAAAGCCACTTG
This sequence comes from Terriglobales bacterium, assembly GCA_035651835.1. Taxonomy (GTDB): domain Bacteria; phylum Acidobacteriota; class Terriglobia; order Terriglobales; family Acidobacteriaceae; genus JAOAPG01. The sequence continues at coordinate 9,135 of DASRFC010000026.1, read as the reverse complement.
GCGCAAGTAGGTCGACTTTCCGCCCATATTTGGACCGGTGAGAACCAGAACGCTATGGGTCGTAGGGTTTAAATACAAATTATTCGGCACGAATCGATCATTACCGCCGGCGAGTTCCTGCTGTTCGATCACCGGATGCCGTCCCTCAATAATTTCAATGTCTCCTGCAGTTTCAAATTTAGGACGGCAGTAATTCCGCAGCGCTGCAATGTGCGCTAGTGATGCAAGCAAGTCGACCTCAGCCAACGCCAAGGCAGTTTGTCTAATACGTCTGGCTTCTCCCGCGATGGTTGAGCGCAATTCCGCAAAGAGCCTACGCTCGATCTCAACGATCTTCTCTTGCGCGTCCAGAATCTTCGATTCGTACTCTTTCAATTCCGGAGTAGTAAAGCGTTCGGCATTTACCAAAGTCTGTTTTCGCTCGTAGTCAGGCGGGACAAGATGCAGGTTGACTTTGGAAATCTCAAAGTAATATCCGAAAACGGAATTGAACTTGACCTTTAGAGATCCAATTCCGGTGCGCTGCTTCTCCCGCTGCTCGATCTGCGCGAGAAATTGTTTGCTGTTTCGGCTCAGATCTCGCAACTCGTCCAGTTCTTGATTTACCACGCTCGCGATTACGCCTCCATCATTGAGGGAAATTGGCGGCTCGGCCACGATGGTCTGATCAATGCGTTGTCGCAAGTCGGCCAGTTCGTCGACGAGTCCGCCCAATGATCTCAGTTTCTCCGCAGAGAACTTCTTAATTGTCGCGCGAACGGCGGGAATTTTTGCCAGCGAAGCTGCGAGTGCCAGTACATCTCGCGGATTTGCGGTTTCGAGTGTGACACGACTGAGCAACCGTTCAAGATCCAGGATGCCGTCCAGAGCGCGGCGCAGTTCTTCACGCGCAATCGTATCTTTTACTTGCGACTCAACAGCGTCCAGCCGAAAATTGATTTCGGTTACATCGATGGATGGCCGCAGCATCCAGGAGCGAAGCAACCGCTTGCCCATGGGCGTGACTGTACAATCGATTGCGCGGAACAGAGTTATTCCGGCATCGTTGCCTGCAAACAGAGGTTCAATCAGTTCAAGGTTGCGTACTGTAACCGTGTCCAGGACGAGGCAATTCTGCCGCTCGTAGAAGCCGATACGGTCAACGTGATCCAGAGTGCCACGCTGCGTGGAGCGCACATAATAGAGGATTGTTCCAGCCGCGGAAGCAGCCGCTGGCTTTCCCGCGAGTCCGAAACCTTCCAGTGACAGAACTCCAAAATGATTTTCGAGCAAAGGGATCGCGTGGTCGGGTGCGAAAATCCAATCGTCTAACGGAGTCTCAGCGCACCCAACCCCGATTGATGATGACTGCGAGCTTCGGGTACCTTGCTGCTGTTTGTCGAAAAGAGGTGCCAGTGAGCCGTAAAGCAGTTCCTTGGGCCGTAACTGCTGCAACTCTTCCTGGATGCGCCGGTTCGCATCTTCACCTTGAAATTCAGTGGCTCGGAATTCCCCTGTAGACAGATCCAGTGCCGCGAATCCGACGCGATCTCCTATGGTCGCTACAGCTGCGAGAAAGTTATTTTCTTCCGAGCTGAGTGAAGAGTCTGCCGCCGTCCCCGGAGTCACAACCCGAGTTACTTCGCGTCTTACAAGCTTCTTAGCCGCTTGAGGAGCTTCCATCTGCTCGCAGATGGCGACCTTGAAACCCTTCCGGATCAGCTTGGAAATGTAACCCTCCGCGGCATGGTATGGAACACCGCACATTGGGACGGCTATTCCTTTTTCCTTGTTCCGAGAAGTTAACGTAATTTGCAACTCGCGAGCTGCAAGCACAGCATCATCGAAAAAAAGTTCGTAAAAGTCGCCCAGTCGAAAAAACAGCAGCGCGCTGGGATGTTCTTTCTTAATTGCGGCGTACTGCCGCATCAGCGGCGTGGAAGGCTCGGTCATTGCAGGGATTCGTGGGCGGATTATAACAAACGGCGAGTCTGTTATCGGTGGTGGAAATCACAATCATCAACAAGGGAACCCGGAACGAAGCGCTGCGGATATAATCACTTGCCATCGCGGAGGCTACTTGAAATATTCCATTTTATTTTTTCTTTTATCTACCGCTTTTGCGCAACTCACGCCTGCGAATCCCAAGCAGGATGTTCTCTGGCAAAAGCTTGGTTCAACTATTTCTGAAATCGATCAGAATCTCGATGGAGTTCTCGGCGTTGCCATTCTTGATGTAACCAGCGGCAAGAAGTTCTTGTTGCATGAGGATGAGGTATTTCCCCAAGCCAGTTCCATAAAGATTGCGCTCTTGGCAGAGCTTTACCATCAGGCTCAGACGGGCAAGCTGAAGCTGACAGATCTCTATACAGTGCAGCCGTCCGACTTGGTCCCGGACAGTGACATTATGGGCGGTCTCACGCCTGGTATTACTCGCCTTACCTTGCACGATCTGGCCACGATGGTCGTAGCTGTTAGTGACAACAGCGCCACTAATGTGCTGATCGATCGAGTGGGAATGGAAAATGTGAATGCCCTTATGGATTCCCTCGGTCTCAAGCACACTCGCTTGCGTCGTAAGATGATGGACCTGAAAGCTGCGCAAGAAGGACGAGAGAATATCTCAACTCCAAGAGAAATGATGGCGCTGCTCGAAGATCTCTACAGTGGCAAGGTCCTGAATAGTGAGCTTACGAAAGACTTCTTCCAGCTGTTAAGCACTCACAAAGAAAGTTTTATTCCCCGGGAACTTCCTGATGGAGTCAAGATCGCCAATAAACCAGGCGAGCTTGAGGGCGTACGAAACGACTCTGGTATCGTTTTTGTTGAAAATCGTCCTTACATAATCTGCGTGATGACCACATATCTAAGAAACGAGCGGGATGGCGAAGCCGTAATCAGCAAAATTTCCGGCGCTGTCTACCGCATGTTCGATCGACTGGCGCGAGCATCGGAATATGGGCGAGTGATCTCCTCTGGAAATAGCGGCAAGCCTTAATCTCAATTTTTTGCGAGGAAGAGATTAGATAATTCCCATGCTAGACTTCGAGTAAGAGACCGTCCGATGCGGATCCTTACCCGCTACATTCTCCGCGAAGTCACAGCGCACGCCTTAATCGGCGCGGGAATATTCACTTTTGTCCTTTTTACAAAAGAGCTCGGACAAATTCTCGAACTGGTGGTCCGCAATAGCGCGCCTCTGCCCAGCGTCATTGAAGTCTTTTTCTTCACGCTTCCTTCTGCGCTTACATATACGATTCCCATGGGTGTGCTCGTCGGCATCCTCATCGGACTTAGTCGACTAGCGGCGGACAGCGAAATCACGGCGATGCGGGCCAGCGGAATTGGCGTATGGACCTTCTTGCGGATCATCTCTATTTTCGTGTTCGTCGCGTGGGTGTTGGCGCTCATTAATGGGGCATATATCGCTCCTTTATCGCAGGCGGCTCTCGGGCGGCTTCAGGATCGCTTGAAGGGGTCGCAGGTTTCTTTCGAAGTGCAGCCGCGAGTCTTCTATGAAGGTTTTCCCAAACTTGTGCTCTATGTACAGGACGTGAAAAGCGCGCGAGGCGGAGCCCTTTGGAAGGGCGTGTTCATCGCGGACATCAGCACACCTTCCTCGCCAAAAATCACCTTGGCGCAACAGGGAATTCTTGTAAGTGAAGATCCTGAAACCCTCCATCTGCATTTAGTAAATGGCTCGACTCATGAGACGGACCCCGCCGCGCCGGATCACTATCAGATCTCGACTTTTGAGCAGACTGACATGCCCATTGCGGTGCCGCAGGCTGATACTTCGAAAGAGCAGGAACCCGTACCAGTTACAGAATTGTCGACACGGGATCTGATTTTGCAGCGTCCGGCGAACAAGAAATTTGTGGCCCGATGGTATGACATCGAATTCCACCGGCGTCTCGCGTTACCAATGGCATGCATAGTATTGGCTCTCGTGGGGATCCCCCTCGGGCTGTCATCGAAGAAGGGTGGCAAGTCCAGCGGATTTGTTCTTACCATCATCCTGGTATTCGCGTATTACTTTGCTTCATTACTTGGAGTCTCACTTGCACGGCAGGGGAAAGTCTCACCTGGTTTTGGAGTCTGGCTTGCAGATATCGTTTTCTTTCTTGGAGGAGCATTTCTTCTTTGGAGAGCGGAACGCAGGCCGTTCGATCTTTCGTGGCTGCGTATTAAAAATCCTTTTAATCGAGGTTTTAAGGAGAGAAGAAAGGTTTCGCGCCTTGGCCGCAGTGAGGCTTACGAACGCGCATCGAGCCGTGTACGAGTGTTTCGTGCCAGATTCCCAATGATTTTAGACGATTACGTCTTGCGCGATTTTGCTTTGAATTTGGCAATGGTGCTCTCGACGTTTCTGATGCTGTTATTGGTTTTTACACTTTTTGAGTTACTCAGCGACATCCTCCGCAACCAGATATCGCCAGTTGTCGTTGGGGAATATTTGCTAAACGTCATCCCTTATTTCATCTACAGCGTCATGCCGTTCACGATCTTACTCGCGGTCTTGATTACGCTGGGACTGATGCATCGCTCCAATGAAATCGTCGCCATCAAAGCCACTGGCATCAGTATTTATCGAATCATTGTGCCGGTGTTGGTTGCCGCAGTGGTTCTTGCAACAGGCCTGTTCTTTTTCGATCAGTTTTATTTACCACATGCCAACAAGCGGCAGGATGCGCTCCGAAATATCATCAAGGGAAAACCCGCGCAGACCTACTTGAATCCTGAGCGCAAATGGATCTTCGGACAAAACTCTACTATTTTTTATTACCAGCTCTTCGACTCAGACCGCAATCAGTTCGGCAATCTTTCTGTATTTCAATTCAATCCCACAACATTTGAGCTTACGAATCGAATTTATGCCGACCGTGCTCATTGGGACGAACAGTTGAACAAGTGGATATGTACACAGGGTTGGCAAAGAGTGTTTCGCGGTGCGGCTATTAAAGATTACCGGACCTATGACGTCTCGACATTTGCTTCCATTGGAGAGCTCCCTGAATATTTCAAGAAAGAAGTTAAACAGTCTTCCGAAATGAATTACGAAGAATTACGACGCTATATTCGCGAGCTACAACAGAGCGGGTTCGATGTGGTGCGATTTAAGGTGCAACTTCAGAAAAAACTGGCGTTTCCATTCATAACATTTGTTATGGCCGTACTAGCAGTTCCATTTGCACTTTCGGCGGGGAAGCGAGGAGCCATTACGGGTGTAGCAGTGGCTGTGGGAATCGCAGTCGTTTACTCGGTGACCTCTGGATTGTTTGAGGCAATGGGAAATATCAGCCAGTTGCCGCCTGTGTTCGCGGCCTGGTCGCCTGATTTAATTTTCGCCCTTGTCGGCGGATACTTAATTCTTAAAGTGCCGACATAGTTTTAGTACCCGTTGTTTTATTTGGAACTTCCATTATGATTCTGCGGCTTGTTACGGCAAGACGAATCGTAGTTGCGATCTTGTTGATTTTTGCGGGCTACACCTGCGCGGCACAGCAACCGGCGCCTCTTATCACCAATGTCGAGCACCGCAGCACGATCTCCCTCAACGGTCCATGGCACGCAATTGTGGATATGTACGACACCGGATACCGCGAGTACCAGACCCTCCAGCCTTCATCTGACGCTGGCTTTTTTCGCAATGCTAAGCAGAAGAATAAGAGCGATTTGGTCGAGTACGACTTTGACAAAAGCGAATCACTGACCGTCCCCAGTGACTGGAATTCTCAGCGCGAGTCACTTCTGTTCTACGAGGACACGGTCTGGTACGAGAAATCATTTTCTTACCCCAAAAAGCCAAACACGCGTGTGTTCCTTTACGTGGGTGCTGCAAATTATTTTTCGCGAGTCGGGGTGAATGGCCAGGTCCTCTGCTCGCATGAAGGCGGATTTACCCCATTCAATTGCGAGATCACTTCCGCACTCCGTGATGGGGAAAACTTTGTCGTCATCTATGTGAACAACGCTCGCAAACGCGAGGGCGTTCCTACCGTCAATACCGATTGGTGGAACTACGGCGGTCTCACTCGAGACGTATCCTTGGTGGAAGTTCCACAAGCGTTTATTCAGGATTATTTCATCCAGCTTAAACCGCACAGCCGTGACCAAATAGCAGGCTGGGTGAAGCTGAGTGACATGGTCGCAGACCAACGTGTGACAGTCCGGATTCCAGAGCTGTCAATTGAGAAGACGTTCATCACCGACAAAAATGGCGTTGCCAACGTTGCACTTTTTGTTTCGCAGCTGAAGCTTTGGTCCCCGGAGCAGCCCAAACTCTACTTGATTGAGATTGAGTCAGGAGCTGACAAGCTTAAAGATGATATCGGGTTTCGCAGCATCGAGGTTCGCGGGCGCGACATTCTGTTGAACGGCTCGCCGGTGTTTTTGCGTGGTGTTTCGATTCATGAAGAGGCGCCATATCGTCCCGGACGAGCTTATAGCGAGGGAGACGACAAGACGTTGCTCGGATGGGCGAAAGACCTGGGCGCGAATTTCGTGCGCCTTGCCCATTACCCGCATAACGAACACATGTTGCGAATGGCCGACCGCATGGGCCTAATGGTTTGGTCTGAAGTGCCGGTGTACTGGGGTATTCAATGGGAGAACCCGGCCACACTTGCCAATGCGGAAAATCAGCTCACTGATAGCATTACGCGCGACAAAAACCGCGCCAGCATCGTGATCTGGTCGGTGGGGAACGAAACACCCGTCTCAGACGCACGAAATAAATTTTTACGAAGTATGGTCCAGACCGCGCGGAAGCTGGATTCGACAAGGCTAATCAGCGCCGCTCTCCAGATACACAAGCATGAAGGCGCAACACGCGTGCTTGACGATCCTCTAGGAGCTGACCTGGATGTTCTAGGATGCAATGAATACATCGGCTGGTACGAGGGATCGATAGAGGACATTGACAGTGCGGCCTGGCAAACTCCATATAACAAGCCGCTGATTATGAGTGAATTCGGAGGCGGAGCGCTGAGCGGATTTCACGCCGATGCGGACACACGTTTCAGCGAGGAATATCAAGAAAAACTCTACCAGCATCAGACAGCGATGCTCGACCACATATCATTTCTGCGCGGCACCACGCCTTGGGTTCTAATGGATTTTCGCTCACCTCGCCGGTTATTACCGGGCATTCAGGACTACTACAACCGCAAGGGGCTTGTATCCAAACAGGGAGACAAGAAGAAGGCGTTCTTTGTGTTACAGAAATGGTACGAGCAGAAAAAATAGATTAGGCCTGGATCACACTGGATATAACAACAATTACGGCATAGCATTCTTGTGAATCTCCACTGTCGTCCAAGTTTTGTCAGCCGCGTGACAGATATTTTCTAGGGGACATTCCACGCACTTTGGCCGCCGCGCAATGCACAATTTACGGCCATGCCAGATCATTTGATGGGCGAATAATATCCACTTATTTTGCGGAATGACTCGCATCAAATCTTGCTCGATATTCTTCGGATCATCATGCTTCGTGAGTTCGAGCCGCCGCGAGATCCGATGAACGTGCGTGTCCACCACCACGCCAACTGCCTTAGCAAACCATGTCCCGAGAACCACATTGGCGGTTTTACGTGCGACTCCAGGAAGCGTGAGAAGGTCATCCATATTGTCAGGGACGTTGCCGCCAAAGTCATCGACTATCTTCTTGGCGGCTCCCACCACCGATTTCGATTTGTTACGGAAGAAACCAGTTGATCGAATGTCAGGCTCAAGTTCCTCCGGCTTCAAAGCGGCGAAATGCTGCACCGTCGGATACTTCTTGAAAATGACAGGCGTTACCATGTTCACGCCTACATCCGTTGCTTGTGCGGACAAAATGGTCGCAGCCAGTAGTTCCCAGGCAGTTTTGTGCGTAAGTGCGCAGGTCGCGGTGGGATAGAGTTGATCGAGCCGGTTCAGGATTTCATGCACGCGACCGGGCGCAACAGGGTTGTAGCCTTTCTTGCCGCTACCGGCTTTGGGTTCAGTGGATCGCTTTTTCTTCGGCAACGATGCGCCGCCTTTAGGTACACCTTTTGGGGAACTGGACGAAACGCCAAGACCTTCCTGACGCCCACTTCTGGAAGGCTGGCGAGGGGTGATTCCGCGTACCATGCATGCTCCTTATAGGACTTGTTTTGTGAATGTTAGCAGATGCGAAATGATGGAATTTCCGTACGGACTTGGCTGTTGCTAATTAATGCCAAAGTAACTCAGAGCGCAATTGACGCGTACTTCGCATCCCGGTAGTCTGAAACCTACTTTAAGTTCGAGGAGACACTTTGGCAGTTAAGTCTATTCAACTCGGGCAAGTCTGGCGTAAAGATGACAATGGTCAAGACCATCTTGTCACGAAAGTTTACAGCGAGGTCTTTACCCAGTATGCCGTGTTACGTCCAGCGGAAGTGACTGCCCCTGACGCTCCCACCGTCAAGGTGAAAGTAACGAAAACCGCGAGCGGAGCGACATTGCCTGGGTTCACTTTTACACAGGAAGGCTCCTTCTAGTTCGTACAGAGCCGCTAGTCGGTTCTACGGCCTGATCTTTCCATGACCGAAAAAATTCTCGCGGTACTTTTCGTCTTTATAAAATCGGTAGTTGCTACGGGCGGATATGGTGGCATCGCCTTGCTGATGGCGATCGAGTCAGCCTGCATCCCGTTGCCCTCCGAACTGATCATGCCGTTTGCCGGATACCTCGTATATGAAGGCACTATGAAGCTCTTATGGGTGGCGACCGCGGGCGCAATAGGCTGCAACATCGGATCTTTGATTGCATATGAGATCGGTTCCTATGGCGGACGTCCACTGGTCGAGCGATATGGACGATGGATCCTAATGGGAAGGCGTGAGCTCGACTGGGCTGATCGCTTCTTTTACCGCTGGGGATACCTAGCAGTGTTTATTGGACGATTATTACCGGTAGTACGAACATTCATCGCATTGCCAGCTGGTATTGCGCGCATGCCGCGTGGCCGATTCCATATTTACACATTTCTTGGATCATGGCCTTGGTGTTTGGCACTTGCGTATTTCGGTATGAAGATGGGTGAAAACTGGCGGGCGCTGGGAAAGTATTTTCACCAGTTCGACCGAGTGATTATTGTGATTCTGTTGGCGGGCATGGTTTGGTTCGTCTGGTCCCATTGGCAGA
>DASRFC010000025.1:0-9195 GCA_035651835.1 Terriglobales bacterium | reverse complement strand
TTGCTGCGTCAGGGTTTCCCCCATTGCGCAAAATTCCCCACTGCTGCCTCCCGTAGGAGTCTGGACCGTGTTTCAGTTCCAGTGTGGCCGTGCGCCCTCTCAGGCCGGCTACCGATCAAAGCCTTGGTGGGCCATTACCCCGCCAACTAGCTAATCAGCCGCGACCTCCTCTTCAAGCGAATTGCTCCTTTGATCCGTGGATATTATGCGGTATTAGCCCCGGTTTCCCGAGGTTATCCCCCACTCGAAGGTAGATTAGTCACGTGTTACTCACCCGGTCGCCACTTTACTCATGGATTGCTCCACTTTCTCGTTCGACTTGCATGTGTTAGGCACGCCGCCAGCGTTGATTCTGAGCCAGGATCAAACTCTCATTTGAAACCTGTTTGTCTGCCGACGGGTAGTCAGGCAGACTGCCATCGCCCGCTCGAAAACGGGGATAGCTACCATCGCTCATTCTCCGAAGAGAATAAAGCGACAGTCTATTTTGTGAGATCGCTCGGATTCGAACCCGAGACTACCTCTCACGACTGGCACGTTCAACCTAGTTGTCAAAGACCGATTCGCATTTCCGCCTGAGCGGCGCGCTTTCAGTCCAGGCGATCCACCGAAGTGAATCGACTGTCCTCGAAACTTGTATTGCTAAACTTGATCTAACTGATCTTCGCTCGCGGACTTACCAGAATCACGACTAGGCGAAAACCTGTTTAAGCTATCAACCTGTTGCTTCGCTGTCAACTCGTTGTGCTCACAGGAAATTCACTGCTTTTGCACATCGAGGAGCTGTTCTGCTTCGACTTTGGTAGAGCACGGCTTTCAGCCGTGCGTTCGACCTTACTGGCAGTTAACGGCATGGCTGAAGGCCATGCTCTACCCAAAATCGCGAATCAGCGCTTCTTTGAAAATTGCACGCAACAGATCGCATCTCCCGGTCAACTTTCAGTGAAACTGGTGCCTTATTCGGCACGCGCCGACGCGGAAGAAGCCAAGTTAAAAAAAGATCATTTAGGAGGTTTTTGCGAAAACGCTAAACCCTTCGGAGAACTTTGTCCCCGAATGCGACTCCGTGGCCGGAGTGAATTTCCAGGTTTTATTGCCTGTGTTGTTTTAGATGCCGGACGCTCACGAGAGTTTCAAAACCTGTCCGGCTAGCCACTCACTGCTCTCGACGTGTTTAGTTATACCAGAGGGGAACGAAGAGTGCAAATATTTTTATTCGAAATGTTGACGTAGGAGGAGCTAAACGACAATAACAACAATAAACACGTAGGGACAGCCGCCCCCGGCTGTCCGGTCGAGCAAAGCTCGACTCAATTTGCACGCCTGATACATTCCCTATTTGGATTTCCGAGCTTCACAAAATGCGCCCTCGGCACTCGTCGATCATCTTTTCACAGTACAATTCTTGTTGAGCTTTGCTCAACCGGACAGCCGAGGGCGGCTGTCCCTACGTGAGTCTCGCGTGAATGCCCAAGACTTTCTACCGTCGCAAACTGCCTCACCTTCAACGCGATCATAAGTTTCACTTTGTGACATTCTGCACTTATCGGCGATGGGTTCTGCCTGAGTCCGCTCGCGTTGTAGTGCTGGACTGCTGTCTTCATGACAACGATACGAAGATCCTGATGCAGGCCGTTGTGGTTATGCCAGATCATGTGCACATGATTTTTGCTCCGCAGGAGAATGCAACAGAGATTTATTCCCTAGCTGAAATCACCGGAGCCATTAAGGGAACATCCGCCCACAAAATCAATCAATTGCTTGGACGCAAAAGAAAAGTATGGCAGACCGAATCGTTCGATCATGTTCTGCGTTCCGCGGAAAACCTGAACCAGAAAATCGCTTACATCTTGCAGAATCCTATGCGTCGCGGTCTGGTTTCTGTTCCGGAAAACTATCGCTGGCTATGGCAACGACCTCTTGCCAACCCATTCGCTCCAAACCCCGCATCGCTCACGTAGGGACAGCCGCCCTCGGCTGTCCGGTCGAGCAACGCTCGACAAGCAGCAACGATCAGACTGGCCCTTCGTCTTCAGTATCGCCTCCACCCAGCGGCAATTGTTCTTCGGCCGCTTTCCTCGCCTTGGGCGCCTTCTTGAATGTAACTTCCAGCATTCGGGGATAGGCCACTGCTTTCCCCGCCAACAACTCTTCAATCGTAAGAATTTGCAGCCGCGGATACCGGTCTTCAAGTCCGGGCGGTTTATAGAATCCGGCTTCGGCAGCTTCTTTCAGCATTGGCTTGGTGGGCGCTTCCATACAGATGAGCACACCGATTTGCGCATCTTCACGTTCGATAACGCCACGCAGGTCGCGTACATAGGACGATTGCACGTGTCCGGCCTTGACCGAAAAGATGATCTGTTTGGTTTTGCCGCCTCGCGGTTCATCGTGAAAGTAGAGCCGCCCATCAATGCCGCGATCCGCGCCTTTTTTCTGTTCCGTGGGACGAGCGGCAACCAGGCTGAGCGCCCACCACTGAAATTGATATGGATCGTTGGTAGCGAGTTCCTGCGCACCAGATAAGTCGACGGGCTCCCCGATGATTTCGTAGGTGGCACGTACTGATTCGCCGAAGGCATCGGTAAGTCGTTGCTTGATGAGACCTATAGCAAGATGAGTAATGTCGATTCCGATCCATCGGCGATTGAGTTGTTGGGCGGCCTCGATTGCGGTGCCACATCCACAGAACGGGTCAAGAACAATGTCATTTTCATTGGAACTGGCTTGAATGATTCGTTCAAGGAGAGCTTTCGGTTTTTGTGTAGGATAGCCAAGCCGCTCGGCCGCAAGATTGTGCATAGGCCGAATATCGGTCCAAACGTCTTGAAGCGCGACCCCAGGAAGATCCTTTGGATATTGCTTAAGTCTTGGAACCCCGCCAGGTTTTTTGGGCCAATGGATTTGGCCTGACGCATCCAATTCCTCTAGCGTGGCAACGTTAAACATCCAGTGCCTGCCTTTAGCATTTACATCAATGCCACGCCAGGGCAGGCCACTCTCGCCCCCGCTCCGTCCAGCTCCCGTCAGGTCAGCACGTTTATATCGCTCCCCCGCTTCATCTACGGTGTCAAGAAAAGTCTCTAGGTAACCCGGATCGTAACCTTGAAAGCTTGGATTCCAGCTGAACTCCTCACCTTTGGAGTAAAAAAGAAGTATGTCGTGCACGGAACCACATTTTTTCGCTCCAGCGTGCGCGCTGGTACGCTTCCACACAATCTCGTTTCTAAAAAACTGCGGCCCGAATACCGCATCCATCAGCATTTTCAAATAATGACTCGCCGTTGGATCGCAGTGTAGATAGATCGATCCCGTTTCCTTCAACACTCGCCTCAGCTCGATCAGGCGCGGAGCCATCATCGCCAGATATGCCATCATGTCGGAGTGGCCGAGGAAAGTCCGAAACGCGCGCATCGCGTCGGAGACACGTCCGCCACGCTCGACAATTTCCTCATAGGCCCGCTCAGCGTCCACGTTCCACTCCCACGTGTCCTCGAACGCCATGATCTGCGAGCTGGAGCGGGTGCCATCTTTTTCTGCGAACAGGACGTTATAGTCCTGGCGGCTGTTGAAAGGCGGATCGAGATAGACGAGATCTACAGATTCGTCCTTGATATAGCGCCGCAGAACGTCGAGATTGTCGCCGTAATAAAGCTGATTCTTTTCCACGTCGGCGCGATTGTAACGCGAACGAGAAGATTAAGTAATTCGCTAGTTTGGTATGCGTAGGATAGAACACGTAGGGACAGCCGCCCCCGGCTGTCCGGTCGAGCAACGCTCGACTACTGATTGAGCAACGTAAATGTGTTCGTTGTTTACTACGCCCACAACGAATGTTAGAAGAAAATTGGAGCCATCATCGAGATATTGTTGAGCTTCGCTCAACCGGACAGCCGGGGGCGGCTGTCCCTACGTGATCAAGCCGTGAACGTCAGGCGTTCCCCTGGAGCACTCTTCCCCTCACGTTTCTTTTGCAGATGCATAGATTCTTCAGCCCACAAAAAACGTGGCCTCGGAATGACGATGGATGGGCGAGTATCGAGACGCAGAAAACAACAGCAACAGCAAAGTCAAAAGGCGGCGGACAAGAGTGCCCGCCCCACACGAGCTCGCCCCCTTTGAGAAGTGCCTAGCAACGGGGACACACGAACATCATTGTGACATTAGGGGTCCCTCGACTTTTTCTCACCGCACTAGTGCGGCGCGAACTGCGCTCGGGAAGACAGTGTGTAAAAAAGAAAATTTAGTTAAGGAAAGACCGTATGGTGAAAAAAGACAGTGTGACTAAAGAGAAGACGGTAGAAAAGCGCGGACTTCAGATTCTGAAATTACGCGCGAGACTCGATCCAATGCGATTGTTTACTTTGGCCCATACTCCATAATCTCTCCATCGACTGCCACTGCCACATACTTCTTTGTCATCACATCGCGGAACTGCACTACCTGATGTTTTTCCCTCGCCAGTTGTCCCCAGCGGCTTGGCTTTTTCCGGTTCTGCTCGATAGCTTCGAATTCCCTTCCACTCATTTGGAATTGGACCATTCGCAGGCGGTCGCCTCCCACCCGCCTTATTTTCAACTTCTGATCGCCCACTACAACTTCCGTTCCGTTCATAAGCTGGGCGGCTACCGATTGCAGGATCTTTTGTTCATCGGTCATGAACATTTCCCACTTCCTCCTCGACAAAGTCCGCCCAAGGGTGCGGCAAAGCAAAAATCGTTTGCGAATTCACGCGAGTTTCCCACCCAATTACTATTTAGATCCTTATCAAGTCCGATGCTATGCCGGTACAAGAAAACAGAACCTGTACCGGACTAAAAGCTCCTTCTCAGAAACTCCACTTTTCTCGAGAAAGGCGAGCAGTTCTCACCGCCTTATGGAATAAGACCGATGTTTCGTTCCACGAATTCTGAGCCCCTGCTGCAACGGAAAAGGCGGCCGCAGCCGCCCTTTAAAAACTGAAGCCACACGCGCTTGAGCCTGGTGCCTAGCCCTTCCCCCTCAGCATTCCAACCACCCGCTCATAATCGTCCACCGTCGAATACTCGATCACGATCTTCCCTTTTCCCTTGCGATCCGAAATGCGCACTCTGACACCCAGCGTTCTTTCCAGCTGGGTCTGCTGCGCGCGCACATTGGGATCGACCCAGCGCGCTCCCTGCGATTGCTTCTCCTGCGGCAATTCGTAAAGCTTCATGGTGATCTTGTCGACCAGATCATCGAGCTGAGTGTAGGACATATTCTCGCGCACCGCTTTATCCGCCGTTTTAGTCAGCATCTCGACGTCGGAAATCCGCAGCAGCGACTTCGCTTCGCTAAAACCCAATTTGCCGTCATACAAATACTGCATTACTTGTCCCGGCAACTTGAGCAGCCGCATGTAATTCGAGACCGACTCGCGCGAAATCCCCACGCGCTTGCCAATTTGCTCTTGCGTCATGCCAAATCCCTGGCTCAATTTCGCGAATGCCGCCGCCTGCTCCATGCAATTCAGATCCTGGCGTTGCAGGTTCTCAATCACCGTCATCTCGGCGGCTTGCTGCTCGGAAATTTTGCGGACGATCGCCGGAATCGTAGTCTTGCCGGCCAGCTTCGAGGCCCGGCAGCGCCGCTCTCCGAGAACGAGAATGTAGCGTCCCTCTTTTCCGGGGCGCACCACGATAGGCTGAATCAGGCCGCTGACGCGAATCGATTCGGCCAGTTCATCGAGCGCTTCTTTATCGAATTCGATACGAGTCTGGTGAGGATTGTCATCGATCTGGTCGAGATCGATTTGCATCACGGCATCGCCGGAACGGGCGGCCTGCGCCTGAATATCGCCAATATATATTCCGTCGGAGGAAACTCCTTGCGGAGAAGATGGGTTTGGCGGCGGCGTCCCAGCCGCGTTTGGGATTGCAGCGTTTGGATTCCCGGGAGGATTGGGGACAACGCGAGGCCCGCTTGGCAGTAGAGAATCGAGTCCCCGGCCCAAAGCGCGGCGCTTGTCGGGTATCTTGTCAGTTGTCTTTTCAGCCAAGTTCGGACTCGCAGGTGCGGCCTTATCCGCTATTGTCGTCATTATCTCTCCTCAACCGCTGCATCTCTCCTGAACCGCTGCCATCCTGAAAACACTGTCATCCTGAGCAAGAGATTGGTTCGTTCACGAACGAATCTCGCGTCGAAGGACCGCTACCTCTGCCATGCCCTCGATATATATCGACGATCATCGATATATTTATCGTCCCGATATATTGATGGTCGTCAATTTATTCCGCTCTCTCCATCGCTTCCAGCGCGGCGCATTCACCACTTGCTTTTCTTCCACCGGATGTTCCTCAGCGGCCAAATCGTCCTTCCCTTTTAGCTGGACGACCTCAGGCATATCCCGCTCGATCAATTCTTTTGCGAGCTGGATATAGCTCTCCGCCCCGCGGGATCGCACGTCGTAAAGCAGAGCCGGTTTGCCATGGCTGGGAGCCTCAGCGAGACGAACATTGCGAGGGATGGTGGTCTTACAAAGCTTATCCCCAAAGTAGCGATCAAGCTCAGCCGTAACCTGGAGCGCGAGATTTGTGCGGTCGTCGTACATGGTGAGGACCACACCTTCAATCGCCAGCTCCGGGTTGAGGCTGGAACGTATGCGCTCAACCGTGTCGAGCAGCTCCGATACGCCTTCGAGCGCAAAGTATTCCGCCTGCATCGGAATCAAGACCGCATCAGCTGCCACCAACGAATTGAGAGTCAGCAAATCTAGAGCAGGCGGACAGTCGATCACGATGTACTGGAAACGTTCGCGCAGCGGCGAGAGGGCATCCTTGAGGCGGAATTCCCTGCGTTCGCCATCGACCAGCTCAATGTTTGCGCCGATCAGGTTCTTGTGCGCGGGGATGATCCAGAGCTGCTTGAGCTCAGTTTTCTGCAAAGCGTCTTCGCCTTTGGCCTCCGCCATTAGCAAATGGTAGGTGCTAAGCCGCTCTGGATCTTTGGCGAGTCCCAATCCGCTTGTAGCATTTGATTGAGGATCGCAGTCCACCAGCAGGGTATTGACCTCTGCTGCGGCAAAAGATGAGGCTAAGTTGATAGCGGTCGTGGTCTTCCCGACGCCGCCCTTCTGGTTGGCAACAGCGATTACGCGTCCCATTGATTTTTGAGAGAACCGAGAGTGGAGCCAGAATAGTGCGAATGAAGAAGCAAAGCAATGCCAGAGTTTGGTGCAAGAGAGTGTTCCCACGGGAACACCTGTGGAAAAGTCAGAAATGTTCCAGCAGGAACATTAAACGTGAATTCCAATAGGAATAGCAGAAGCTGCGAATGTTCCTGCTAGAACGTTTGATCTAGGGTTTTGCTGAAGTTCTTAAGAGTGTTCCTGGTGGAACATATTGAAGGTTCCGAGTAGCAGACATATGCAGGGATGTTCCGGTAGGAACACTTTGCGCATAGGCACCATATTTGTGATGAAACGCGCAGTGTTCCTGTGGGAACATTTCTGACAATTATCTAAACTTTTCATTATTTCTTCGTATATCATTTCTTCGTATATCGGGAGGTTTGCCCACTTCTCCATTTTAATGCAGTGTTTTTCCAACAATAGACGTTCGAACAAGCCAATTTTCCCACTTGTTTACCCTACAGGTACTTAGAGGGTTGGATTCGTTCCTAACAGAATTATCCGGTTGGTTGATTGTGGGATGGGTCGAGGCGGCTCCCAAGTAAAGTTTGGAAGCAGTTCTTTTGCTTGATTCGTTTGTTGCTCACCGATCAAGAGCGCGATATTTCCATTTGGAACCACCAGCGTCGCTGCTATTGGCAAAGCTTCATCAAAGCGTTCTACTGCACGCAGGGTTACAACTTCACCTTGGGATCTGAAGTCTTGCGCTCTGCCAGCGAATACTTCTACTTGGGTCAACGCGAGTTTGCGGATGACTTCACGGAGGAACGTTGCTTTTTTTTGATTCGATTCAATCGGCGTGAGGTGGATATCAGGTTTCCAGATTTTGATGGGCAGGCCAGGGAAGCCAGCTCCGGATCCTACGTCGATGAGGCGCATCGGGAGTTGGCGGGAAGACGTCGAGCTTGGCTCGACCGGACAGCCCCTTCGGCTACGCTCAGGGCAGGCTTCGACGGCTGCCCCTACGTGAGACTCGAGAGGAAAGAGATGGCGGGCGGCGAATAGCGACTCCCCGAAATGTCGTGTCACGATATTTTCTTCATCGCGCACGGCTGTCAAATTCATACGCGCATTCCAGCGCAATAATATATCGATATACATCGATATATTATTCAGTTGAGTTTCGCTCAGAGCAGCGGCCTTGTCGCGGGGAGGCAATGGCGACAGGAAAGGCTGAAGCAGTTCGGCGATGCGAGGGGGTTTCATCAATGTTTCAATGCAATCCTATAGCACTCCTCCCTTAGCTTGCTGTTTGCCAAAGCACGGTTGTGTCGAGCTTTGCTCGACGTGAGACTCGAGAGGAAAGAGATGGCGGGCGGCGAATAGCGCGACTTGCCAAAATGTCGCGACACGATAGTTCTTCGTCGCGCACCGCCGTTAAATTCATGCGGACGTTCCAGCGCAATAATATATCGATGTTACATCGATATACTCCGTTGAGTTTCGCTAAGGGCAGCGGCTTCATCGCGGGGAAAAAACGACGCAACCTCAGCGAGGATAGTGCATTGCAAGTCGTTGGGGTAAAAAGTCAACGCTCGTTACATGAGTCAAAGTCCGCTGGATGGACTGCCCTCCGAAGTTTCATTGCCGGTTTATACTCCTTCTGATTGAGTAGCGGCAGCATCGCTTCCCACCCTTGTGAAAACCGCGCGCAAGAATGGGGCACCCTCAGTTTGGAATAATGCGAAAAAAGCAAAGGTGGGCCATCCGCCCACTGGGATCGGGGTTGAATCCAGGTGGTGAGCTTTAAGTGGTAACTGCACCTGGAAGCGTTAACACCTCTTTCTTCTTTATGCGCTGAGGACAGAACAACTATGAAACTTTCCAACAATAATCAACTTTATCAATATTTAATTTCTTTGAGCGCTGAACTTAAGCGCATGGGTGCTGAAGAATTGGGCGATGTCATCGCCACAGCAAGTCGCATGGTTAATACTTTCCCAGCTACTGAATTCTTAGGGGAGTCTAGGATGGCACTTCAACGAGTATCGCGAGAAGAAGGTGGCATCCTGAGTGGCAACGATCATGCGGAGTTATTGGATGTG
>DASRFC010000024.1:0-60486 GCA_035651835.1 Terriglobales bacterium | reverse complement strand
TTGTCCTGAGCGAAGCCGAAGGAACGCTGTCGCTACATCGGAAGTGCATGCAACAGTGACGGACAGGAGTGTCCGCCCCACACAGGCGCGGCATTTGGGATGACAATGGGATAGAGAATGGAGGAGGTAGCGGTCCTTCGACTCGGTGCTTCTTCGCAAGCGAAGAAGCGCTCTCTCTCAGGATGACAATGTTTTATTCAGAATGACAATCGAGGATGACTATTGGGAGTCGAGGGGAAGAACTGCCGAGCTTGGCTCGGCTGGGACAGCCCCTCGGCTTACGCTCAGGGCAGGCTCAAGGCGGCTGTTCTACGTGATTTTGTTTTGGAGGACATAGATTCCATTGGGCGAATAAGACTCACTTCTCGCAAAGTACTGGAAAGAGAATGGGTACCGTCCTCAGGAGCTAAAGCACAGGCTTTTGCTAGCCGCCGCGCGGCACGTCTGAGTCGTGCCCTTCACGAGCGGCTAGGATTCAAAACCCCAAATGTGGATCATCCGCGATTCCAAATCAATAAGTGAAATGGCGAATGTTACGTCAACGTGACGGTCGTGTTGTTCTTCCTTCAGGTAGTTTTCAGGTTCAATCGTTACAATGCCCAGCATATCTACATATCTATTGGAGGTATCGAATGCACTCCCGGAATCTATCCGCTACCCTTCTGATCGCAGTGGTCTCGCTCACGCTGAGCGCCCGCGTTGCCGCGCAGGGCACTTGGGCGGTCGAAAACACCTTTCACATCGGCGGTGAGGGCGGCATGGACTATATCACCCTGGATGCCAACAATCACCGGCTCTACGTCCCCAGAAGCACCCACACAATGGTCATCGATGCCGATTCCGGCAAGACTCTCGCTGACATTCCCGGCCAGAAGCATAACCATGGAGTTGCTCTAGCTCCCGAGGCCGGACGAGGATTCATCAGCGACGGCGCCGGAGCGGTGGTGATTTTCGATCTCAAGACGAATGCTGTGCTGGGAACGATCAAAGCGCGGCCCGATGCTGATGGCATCATTTTCGATAAGGCAACCGGGCTGGTACTGGTGGTTTCCGGGGATGATGGAGTGCTGATGACGCTCAAGCCCGACGTCGATCCGAAGACAGGATCCATCGATGCTCCCATTGACTTGGGCGGCAAACCCGAGTTTCTTGCCTCCGACGGCGCCGGTAAGGTCTATATCAATCTGGAGGACAAGGACCAGGTGGCAGTGGTCGACATCAAAGCAAGGAAAGTTTTAGCTCACTGGCCAGTCGCTCCCGGAGGCTCACCCGTGGGGCTATCGATCGACACCGCGAAGCGGCGGCTTTTCATTGGATGTCGAAAGCCGCAGAAGCTGATTGTGATGAGCACTGACGACGGCAAGGTGCTCGCCGATCTACCGATCGGGGCAGGCGTGGATGCCACGAAGTTCGATGGTCATCAGGCGTTCGCGAGCTGCCGGGACGGCAAGCTTAACGTTGCGGGCGAGAGTGCGTCCGGCAAGTTCGAGATCGTGCAAACCGTGACTACTCCAATTGGCGCCAAGACAACGGACGTTGACCTGGAGAGGCATAAGGTGTATTTACCCACAATGGAGTTTGAGGAAAAACCGGGAGCGAATGGTCGTCCGGTGGCCAAGCCTGGGACGTTTATGATCATCGTCGTCGGGCAGCACTAAGACAGGAAAGCAGTTCTTAGTTCCCGTGCCAACGGGATAGCGGGGTGCTTTCGTCCGTCATTCGGGATGACAAAGAGGTAAGGTAGGGATTCTTCGATTCATTGCTTCTTCGCAAGCGAAGAAGCGCTCTCGCTCAGGATGACAGTGTTTTTATTCAGGGACAATCCACGAGGACAATCGAGGGTGGCAACGGAGTCGATGGGGAGAGCTGCCGAGCTGGGCTCGGCTGGACAGCCGGGGCGGCTGTCCCTGCGTGATTTTTTATTGCAGGTAAGTTTTTCATGTGATGGCGAGAGCTTGCCCTGAGCGTCGGAATCGCAGCGCTGAAGCGCTGCGCCACCCGAAATCTTAGAGTAGGTTCATGTTCTCAACGCGCGCAAGATCCCTCGACTCGCTGGTAAAAGCGCGAGTCTTCGGGATGACAATGGTCGTTAGTCGCTCGTCGAATTGCTGTCACTGCGCAAGCGCGGCTCGTCCATCACTCGGGATGACAAAAGGATCGGGGACGGTAAGGTTGGGAGCCTTCGTCTCGTTGCTTCTTCGATTCGTTGCTTCTTTGATTCATTGCTTCTTCGCAAGCGAAGAAGCACTCTCGCTCACGATGACAATGTTTTATTCAAGGAGGACAATCGAGGGTGGCAAACGGCGTCGATGGGGAGAGCCATTTGCTCCGACGATTGAGCAAAGAAAACTCCCACTCTATCTTCGCAAGTGTGCGGAATAGAATGGGAGCGCGCCCGTCATCCTACGATCCCGAGCTTCTAGCGAACCAACTTAAAAACAGTGCCGAGGTTCGATGTACCTCCCTGGAGCGCTGTGCTGTAAAAGGTATTGGCAGCATTCACGACCAAAGCGCTGTAAGGATTGAATCCGTCTGCTCCTCCGGTGAAGCTGTGGAGCACGGTTTCCGCGCCGCCGGGTGTTATCTCAAATACAGTGCCGCCATTCGCGGTACCCCCTCCCTGCAATGTCGTACCGTAAAAATTTCCTTTGTACAAGATCAGGTTTGAGTAGGGATTGGTCCCATCAGAGCTATTGCGGTGAAAGTTGTGAAGCACGCTCTCGCTGCCCGCAGAGATGGCGAATACCGTGCCGGCGTTATCAGTGCCGCCTGAATAAGTTGTGCCGTAGAGGTTGCCGCTTCTGTCGAAGACCAAGCCTGCATTCGGACCTTGTCCATCGTTCGATCCACCTTTGAAGCTGTAAACCAATGCCTCCGCACCGTTAGTAGTGACGGAAAATACTGTGCCCAGGTTGGAAGCGCCGCCCAGAGTAGTTGTGCCATAGAGAAGGCCCTTATAGGAGACAAGACCCGCATAGGGATAAGAACCGTCCAGGGTTGGAAATGCGGAGTTGAAGCTATGCAGAATCGTCTCCTTGCCGGTTGCAGTGAGCTTAAATACGGTGCCATAACCAAAAGCCCCACCATTGATGGTCGTGCCATAGATGGTAGTGCCTAAACGCAATACGCTTGAATATGGATTGGCGCCATCTATGCCGCCTTTAAAGCTGTAAAGCACCGACTCCACGCCGGCCGGAGTTAACTCAAATACGGTGCCATTCCCGGTAGCTCCTCCGTATATTGTCGTGCCATATAGATTTCCGGTTTTGGCGTTACGGGCTAAGCCAGCTATGGGGTGACTTCCATCCGCTCCGCCGGCAAAGCTGTAGACCACTGTTTCTACTCCAGCAGGAGAAACCATGAACACGGCCCCGAGGTTGTGCATGCCCCCACTGAAAGTGGTTCCATACATGTTCCCGGTTGCATCGACAACAAGATTGCACCTGGGACCGTAGGCATCGGGCGGATTGGCAAAGCTGTAGATAATACTTTCGGTTTGAGCTGCGGCCAGCTGAGCAACTGCCAAAATGAGAGCTAAAGTCATAGCGCTCGCGCAGGTCACAAGAGCCGTCTTCCTCAACGCAGAATTTTTTAAAAACCGCGAAGTGAGGCTACGGTTTTTCACGACAAAGTTTCTAAGTGGTGAATTCATAAATTCCTTTCCCCTCTGGATTGCAAAACGATTCGAGCCCGACGATGTACCCGAGATAGTGCGATAAGTGGGTCACTCGTTTCACAGAATCGCAAATCGTCCATGATGCCGTGAGCTATCTGGGAAGCTAAGGCGACTGAGTGGAGAAGACGGGAGTGACGGTGACTACGGAGAAGCCCGCGAACAATGCGCTTCATAAGGTTCTCCTTAAATTATTCGGGGGGATAATTTTTCGGCTGTATCTAAATTTTCGGCTTTATCTAAAGATACTTTTTCGGGACCTGATCGGTCGGAGCACATTATAGAGAAAGGACCGAGTGCCGTCATTACAATAAATGGGCGATCACAGATAGCTTAACCGAGCAAATCGCGATGCTGGCTGCGGCCCCATTGGGAAACGCGGGACTCGATATGACGGTTCGTTAGCTATAAATTCGTTAGCTATAAAACGGACAGGTTGAGATGGAATTTGGGAAAGCATTAGTGAGACTATTAGGTAGTAATCGTTGGAAGAGTGAATCAGCAGGAGCCGTAACATGAAATACCGAATAGCTGAGTGGGCATTTGCTGGCTTTCTGGTGGCAGGCTTATGGGCGCTTTATGCGATTGCAACATTTCCATCTAATTTGCGAGATGTCTGGACTCTCGTCTGTTTGACCTGTCCGATTTCGATAGCAGGCATGCATTATCCGATTAGTCTCTACACAGTGCTAGCGGCGAATGCACTTACGTACGCAGTGGTCGGGCTGATCGTGGAAACTGTGCGACAGCAAATGCATCACGCGAAATAATTTTGTTCTCCTTCCTGTTCTGGCAGCCCTGGCAAAGCGCATCCGGTGATCCTGAACCATGCCCTGTCATATTTCCCCACACTTTTCTTTCCCAACACTCTTCGAAAAAAGCGCGGATATCGAGGGCTACCCGGCGCCCGGGCAACTACGGGAGCATACCGTATGTACTGTATCGAACATAACTTCCGGAATTGATAGATTATTGGCAATGTCGGCAGGGACCCGCATTCAGGACTTGTGTGCCAAGGCTTCGAGGGAAGAAGACCCCGACGAACTGCATCGTATTCTTACCGAGCTTAGAGAGGCTTTGCACGAATACATCGAAGAAATGCGAACCTCAATTGCCACGGAATATCCACTGCTCATTGCAAGGAAGGTTGTTTAGATTCCCAAAACTCTCCTTCAGCAGAAAAGCCCCAGCTACCACTGGGGCTTTTCACCTCCGGTTAGTCAGTAAAGTTAAGTCAGGGGTGAAATATTTCTGAGGAATAAATCGAGCTGCAACTGTGGGCCATTTAGCCGATAGGAAAGCCGGCTACCGCGCCTTCCCTATCCACCACAGAACCTGCCCCACGATCCGCCAATGCGAATCGACGGTAACGGAAACAGAATCGTACTCGCGGCGATCGGAGACCAAAGCATCGGTATGATCGAATCGTATTAAGCGCGAAACCAGCAATCCTTTTTTGGTGTGCTGGGCGACAACGATCGTGCCAACAAGTTTTTCATGGCGCACTTCCGATGTATCTACCGCGATAATGTAATCATCGAGAATTAGCGGAGACATCGAATTTCCCTTTACCCGCAGGCAGACGGTGGCCTCGGGATGGGGACACCATTCTTTTGACGCTGGTAATAACTTTTCGGGAGGAATTTGATCAAGATCGATGTCGGTATCACCTTTTTCGCCCGGAGTAGCGGCAATCACGGGAAGCAGGGGAACGGCAACGAACTCAGATTTTTCTTTGGCTGACTTTGCATTGATTCCGGCGTGAGCGATTTGGAGGGGAACAGTTCTGCTCTGCGCCAAGCGGGAGATCTCGTCGGGTAACGCCTCCCTTATATCGTTGATGGTGAGTCCAGCCCGCTTCCAGAAATACCACCGTAAAGAGTTGCCCGCCAAGTTTCCCAACCGGATGTATGCGCCTTCAGGCGGTTCGACTGTACCGCGTTCCCATCGGGACAGCGACATCGCGGACACGCCGAGCTTTTGGCCGAACTCACTTTGGCTTAGTTTCAGGCTCTCCCGCAAGCATTTGACTTTGTTTGACCATTCAGGAATATCGGGTTGACGCTTGGCTGGCACAATCGAGTTCAATCGCCACTACGATGCGTTTAAATTTAAATTGAACGCCTATTTAAAATAATTTAACAATCAAGATTTGTGCTCATGAGGGAAACCAGCATTCGCCCTGGAGCGGAGCTGCACATCATTTCTTTTCTTTATTGCCTTGCTGCTCTTATTGCCTTGCTGCCGATTTAGGCAACTCCAGCTTTGGTTTGCTGTCCTGCTCTGCGGCAATCGCCTTGTTAGCTTTATCGGCTAGTTCGAGTAATTTGTGGGTATCTGTTTCCGCAATGATTTGTTCACAAATGTCACGCCAATTTTCCGTCACAAGGGTACCTCTCATAACCCAAATGTTATAACAAAAACAGTATTTGTTCTAAAAAAATAAGCGATTGGAAGCAGTAATTTTCTGGCATTGGAGACTGTCAAAAGTGCTAGTTGCCTAAAGGCGCAGGGGCGTCTTAAATCGTGTGTTTCCGGCCCTAAGTCTCTCGAATAAAAGCTGTTTATCCAGTACCTGCATTGGTATAACGCTGGACCAACGGAAGGATTACCTTGATGAGCATTCCCACTGGCGATATTCGTACCGCGCTCGACAAACTTTCCCAATTACCCGCCCCCATTAGGCTCTGCGATAAATGCGGAACCAAAACCATTCCCATCACTCTCGATATGGCACTTTTTGGGACGGAGTATGAATGGCAGGTAGAGGTGCCATTCTGTCAGAGTTGTGACGCGGGGCTGTCCGATGGGGCTGAACAACTTCAGGCGGCCTAGAACTGCTGCTGTCATGTTTCGTGCGTTCTCGATGTCCGGTGTATGATCCGCCTTTATGGAATTCAAGGTGGAAAATGCGATTTCGTCGCTCCACATCCACGCTGGCCTGAGTGAAATACAGTCGCAACAGCTTTTGCAAATGGCTAGCCGTGGTGATTTTAATGACGAGGATAAAGAAATCTTCAAAGCGGGACTTCGGCGGAATGACGCTACCTGCAAATACGGCGGAGAAACGTTAGGCGGACAAGAGTGTCCGCCCCACACAAGCGCTGCCCTGTCTTAACCTGCCATTAAGATTTCCCTGCGAAATTCCGCTCTAGTTTGGCACCGGCCTATGCCCACCCTTTGCGATATGTGCGAAGGGGGCGTGTGTATTCAGACACAGGCAATTTTATCCCGCGTTCGTCCGTGTGAAACTTTGCGAAGAACTTTTAAGCAGCGGTGGATGATTTCTTGAGGCGATCGATTTTCTTTTCGAGAAGCTGGCTCAGTTCTTCGGCAAGTTGCATCAGCTTGTAATGATCCTGCTCCTGTGCAATGAGCTTGCACAGTTCCTGCATACGGTTGGTTTCTTCGCGGGTCATAAGTGCGGCCCTCCTAAAGCCAGAGTAGATGAATAATATTGAAAAAATTGAGAGAGGAATATCAAGATTTTTTACTGTTCGGTAGCGAACATACCGGACTGGAATGACAATCTTCCGGTAATACCGCTTTGACCCTGATACGGTGCCGTCATATGCTTTATTTCGTATGAATCACTTGTTATCGTTTTGCGACATGTTCCGCCACCCAATCCCCGGCCTCGCTGGTTGTTAAGGCTCCTCCCAGATCGTGGGTGGTCCTCTTCTGCTTTACGGCATCGAGCACTGCTGCTTCTATCTTCCCGGCCTGTTCTGAGTGCCCCAAGTGAGCGAGCATCATTGCCGTAGTCAGAATCGCTCCGAAAGGATTAGCAATCTTCTTCCCGGCCATTGGCGGAGCTGAGCCATGCACCGGCTCAAACATGGAAGTCTTGCCGGGATGAATATTGCCGCTGGCCGCCATACCGAGTCCGCCCTGCAAGCCTGCGGCAAGGTCGGTGATGATGTCCCCAAACATATTGTTAGTGACGATCACGTCGAACTGGCGAGGATCGCGCACCATCTGGAGGCAGAGCGCATCCACGTACATATGTTGCGTTGTGATCTGCGGGTATTCTTCGGAAACTTCTTTGAACACACGTTGCCAAAGTCCTCCGGAATGCGTCATGGCGTTTGATTTATCGCACATCAATACGCGCTGCCGCTGGGTGCCGTCGTGCTTGGTGTGACGTTCACAATATTCAAACGAGTACCGAATAATGCGCTCAACTCCCTTGCGGGTGTTGATGTCTTCCTGCACCGCGATTTCATCCTGTGTGCCCTGCTTGAATGTTCCGCCGACATCCGAATACATACCCTCGGTATTCTCGCGAATCACAACAAAATCGATGTCCGCCGGAGTTGCACCTTTCAGCGGGCACAACGAAGGATCCAGCAGACGCACGGGACGCACATTGGCATAGAGATCCATCTTGAAGCGCATGCCGAGCAGAATTTCTTTTGCATGGATGTTCGACGGCACGCGGGGATCGCCAAATGCGCCCACAAGAATGGCATCGAAGTCGCGGCCCAAGGCTGTAAACCCATCGGGCGGAACAGTGGTGCCGTCGATGAGGAAACGATCGGCACCCCAATCGAAATAAGATAACTCCACGTCTGCACTCGAAGCAGAGATGACTTTTACAGCTTCAGGAATGACTTCTCGTCCGATTCCGTCGCCGGGAATAACAGCAATGCGTTTCGCGTTAGGCACGCGAAAAGGTTACAAGCAATTGCGGGAATTGTCATGCGCATCATGCATAGGGCTTTGGAGCGACAGCTCTGACGAGTCGTTTCGGCCTTCGCTATAATCAGTATGGGTATGACTTCAGCTTTTCATGACGTGGCGTCAGTTCCAGCTTCAGGAGTCTATGGCAGCGTTGCGTTTCCCGGCAATGTCGCTGGCGAGTTCCATATCTTGTTGAAGGCGTGCGGAGTTTACGATCTGAGCTTGCGGGCAAAAGCCGCGCTCACCGGCAGCGACCGTGTGCGCTGGCTGAATGGCATGATCACCAACAATGTACGCGACCTTGCACTCAACCAGGGTGTATATGGATTTCTGCTTAACCCGCAGGGACGCATTCTAGGGGATCTATATGCCTACAACCGGGGCGAGTCTTTGATAATCGATACAGATCAGGGGCAATTGCCAACTGTACTCGCGCTTTTTGATCGATACATCATCATGGACGATGTGGAAGTTGCAAACCTTGATGGCAAACTGACCGCAATTGGAGTGGCAGGCCCAGGAAGCCGGGACATTTTGAGGTCGGCAGGCTTAGAGCTGACGGATCTGGCACCACTTCAAGTCGCGGATATGTTGTGGAACGATATCAAGCTGACGATAGTTCGCAATGATAATCCGGCAATTGAATCTTACGAGCTCTGGCTGGCGCCGGAGCATATTTCGTCTTTGCAAGAAGCGTTGATCAGGGCGGGAGCCAAATCTGTGGGATCGGAAGCGCTCGATTTGATGCGGATCGCCGCTGGAATGCCACGCTATGGCAAGGACATTCGAGAACGCGATTTGCCACAAGAGACAGAACAGAAACGCGCGTTGCACTTCACCAAGGGGTGCTATGTCGGTCAGGAAATTGTCGAGCGTATCCGTTCTCGCGGGAATGTTCACCGCAAATTTACTGGGTTTGAGGTCGACGGGCAGCTGCCACTACCGGGAACAAAGATTGAAGCAAATGGGAAAGACATTGGAGAGATTACCAGTTCCGCCACACTGCCCGTTGCAACCGGGGGACGATCAGTGGCATTGGGTTACATCCGGCGTGAAGCCGAAAAGCCGGGCAACGAACTTTCCGCGGGTGACGCCAGGTTAACGGTCGCGAATCTACCATTCGCTAATATTTTTTAAAATCTTATTTTTGAAATTCAACGAGATCATTTTAAGGACGAATCATGGCTGAGAAAAAACAAGAAAGTTTCACTGTTACCGATCGCCGTCTATTTACTTCAGATGGCGAAGTTCGCAAAGAGTCGGCGGAAGAGCACGTTGCAACCTCGTCATCGGCTACGCCGACGGCAAACACCACCAGTCAACCTTCAACATCCCAACCGCAAGCGGCCCAGCCTGGCGCCACAGAACAGGATTCGTCTATTCCGCCGCCCCCCACCGCTGCGGAGCAAAAAGAACAGGCGGATGCCTACCATAAATCTTCGAAAGATATGGACAAGCGAGTGGAAATGAGCGGCCGCTCGTCCAAAGATTTGGAGATGACCTTCGAGCGATTTCTCGCCTCGCTCTATATGACGGCGATGATGCAACTCGGGCTCATGCAGGAAGAGGGCGGCCAACCACGCCTCGACATCATTGGAGCACGCCAAACTATCGACACGATTAGCCTCTTGTCAGAAAAAACCAAAGGCAATCTTTCCAATACGGAAGCGAATTTTTTGCAGAACGCGCTTTATGAATTGCGCATGGCCTACGTTGAGGTTACGAACGCCTTATCCCGCCCGCCGCAAACTCCGGCATCTGGCGCGGGAACGCTCATTCGATGAAGGCAAAGCTCACGGTGCTGGGCAGCGGGACGTCCATGGGCGTGCCGACTATCGGATGCGACTGCGCGGTGTGCCATTCTTCCGACCCGCATGACCGCCGCCTTCGGCCTTCAGTGTTGATCGAATACAACGGAAGATTTGTCTTAATCGATACGACCCCGGACTTTCGAGAGCAAGCTATCCGCGAAAATATCCGGCAACTCGATGCGGTTTTCTATACGCATACACACGCCGATCATATTCTTGGAATAGACGATCTTCGTCCTCTTAGCTATCTGCATAAACCGAATAAACTGCCACTGTATGCACGTCCCGAGGCGGCAGATTTCATCCGCAATATGTTTCGATACATATTTGACGCAACTTATAAATTTGGCGGGTTGCCGCAAGTAGAACTTCGCCCGCTTAATGGAGATGTGGAATTATTCGGCGCGCGGTTCGAACCCATTCCTGTGATCCATGGGGAAACAGAGATCTACGGTTTCCGTTTCGGATCGGCGGCATACCTGACAGATCATAGTGTTATTCCGGATGCTTCCTATGAAAAGCTGCGCGATCTCGACATACTTTTTCTGGATGCTTTGCGGCACAAGCCTCATCCCACCCATTCGACGGTAGAGAATTCTCTGCGCATTGTGGAGCGGGTAAAACCAAAGCGCGCTTTCTTCACCCATATTTGTCACGACTTGCCCCATGAAGAAACCAATGCGGCTTTGCCCAAAAATGTAGAACTCTCGTATGACGGAATGAAATTGGAATTTGAGATTTAAATGGCCGAGTGTACAAAACTTTTGGATCGCAATCCGCGAAAATTACGCAAAGAACCCAATGAATGACCACGTATTGAATTCGATCTAGAATCTTAAATTCCTATTCATGAAAGTCTTTCACAAATTAGAAGATGTTCCGGCTGACTTCGGCCCAACGATCGTTAGTGTTGGCAATTTCGATGGGGTTCATCGAGCTCATGCTCACGTGCTCACTGAGATTGTGAAGCGGGCAAAGATACAGGGCGCGAAGTCGATGGCAGTCAGTTTCGAACCGCATCCGACGCGAATTCTACGGCCTGACTCCGGATTAAAACTGCTTACGCCAGTTCCAGAAAAAGTCCGGCTACTTGAGGCTACTGGCGTGGACGCGGTTCTCCTGCTGCCTTTTGGACGCGATCTGTCGCTCATGGCTCCCCGGCAATTTGCGCATGACATTTTAAAGGAGCGTTTGCTGGCGCGTGAGGTGCATGAAGGCTACAACTTCCGCTTTGGTCACAAAGCCGAAGGAGATGTGAACATGCTTGCGGAGTTTGGGCGTGAAATGGGCTTCGAAGTAATGCTTTATCCGGAGATGCGGCTTCGCGGCGAGATTGTTTCAAGTACCCACATCCGAAATTTATTGACCGAGGGGCGAGTGGGCCGCGCCAGACATCTGTTGGGCCGTTCTTTTTCTATTCTCTCCACACCCGGTCGCGGTCGCGGATACGGCATGAAATACACGGTGCCTACCATCAACTTAAGCCGCTATGAAGAACTTGTGCCGAAAGATGGCGTCTACATTACGCGTGCAGCGATCGGGAAAGAGTGTTTCGATTCTGTTACGAACGTCGGTAATCGCCCTACTTTTGGCGAAGATTCTTTTGCGATTGAGACTCACTTATTGAATTTTCATCCCATCGATCTTATTGCGGACACTCCGGTTGAGATTTCATTCCTGGAGCGGTTGCGGGATGAAATTATGTTTCCGTCAGTGGAAGCGTTACGCGAGCAAATCAGCAAAGACGTGAGTTACGCGAAACGTTATTTTCATTTGCTCGAACTTGCGGGAAAGTAGGAACGAAAGACAGGCTTAAAGGGAACTTTGAAAATACAAATTAAAAGGCAGGGGTCCTTCGACTTGTTAGGATATTCGCAAACGAACATCCTAACTGCGCTCAGGAAGACACCCATTATTTACGCTTACTGATGCGGCAGATATCCCGCTTCCAGTGGCAATTTTCCGTCCACCTTCACGACGTTGACATGATCATTGATGGCACGAACATCAACTAAACCCACGGCTCCCGGCTTTGACTGCACCAGATTCAGCAAATCTTCATCAGACTCTACCGTGGTAATAGAAGCTTTATGAGCCGCAATGAAGGCCTGAAAGTCGGTGGGCGACATTTTGGTCAGACGTTCCAGGGTCAACATTTCTCCGCTGGAATTCTTGTGAAGCACGAGCACAATTTCCCTTCCGTCCGGCCATTTCCTGGTCTCTGATTTAAAGATTCGAATCAGATGGGCTGACGTCACATTTTCAACCTTGTTGTCTTTATCAACCACCACCGCGAGATGATGGGCATAGCAAGGAACTGCGGACATTAAGGTTATAAACGTTGCTGCAAGAATTCCCTGTCGAGTTTTCATACGTGACTTCCGTTCTCAAAACTTTCGCACAAATACAAGTTGAGGCTAGCAAAGATTCAGCAGCACAGATGTCAAAAGTATGTCACGTTCATGCCCAAAGGTCGTGCAGCGTAAGTAACGATTCAAGTTGGCTTTACCGCTCGATTGGGGTTTACTCAATCATTTCCAGGGGCGGGATGGCTGTTCCTTCCTTCTTGTCAGGCAACTGCACCACCACGATTGCCGCTAAAACCATGAGAACTCCAACCGTCTGCAACGGACGAATCACTTCGCCTAACACGACGGCAGCAATCAAAATAGAAAATACGGGTTCCAAACAACTGACGACGACCGCTCGCGTGGGTTCCAGAAGATGCAATCCGGCGAAGTAAAAAGAGAACGGGATAAGCATTGAGACAACAGAAAAAGTCAGCAGAAAAGACCACTGCTGCCAGGAATAGTGAGCGGCAATGATCCTGGTGGGCGGGTTCACGACAATCCAGAACAGCGCCGCAGTGAAAGTCGCATACAGCAGCACCGTTCCGCGTTCATATTTTTTCAGGAGCCCGAAGCCGGCGATATTATAAAACGCGTAGGAAATGGCCGCAGTCAACGCGGCACTTACGCCTACCATATTCAGTCGCAAGCCGCCGGATCCAAAAATTCCAATCACCATTCCTATGCCGGAGAGGGCTAGAGCCACAGCAGCTATCCGCTGCAGCGTTGGCCTTTGCAGACCGCGGGCAACCATAAAAGCAAGGACCCAAACGGGCGCCGTATATTGCACGATGATGGCAGTCGCAACATTAGTCTTCTGAATCGCCAAATAATAAAAATAATTGGAGGCAGCGAGCCCAAGCACACCCAGGAGCAGTAAGCGGCCGAAGTCAGCTGTCGATACGCGCAATTCTTTCCATCCGCGGCGAGAAATGAGTAGTAAAAGAAATGCGAAAAAAGAGAATGTAGTGCGGCTCTGCGCGAGAATAAGGGGATCAATGGATCCGAGAGCTTTTCCTCCAGGCAGTAATCGGCCCGTAAAGGCAGCGCGCCCCATGGTTGCGGAGATTCCCCAAAAGAACGTGGCGGCAGCTATGTAGAGATATCCACGGACGGGATGGGATTTGCCTTGCAAGATGATGTCTGTTCAATATGAGCGGCCGAAGACGGGCTATTCCGTATATTCGATTTTAAAAGTGATCTGGGCCGTCTTTTGCAACATCGCAGCGACTGAGCAGTACTTTTCTTCCGATAACTTTACGGCATCTTCCACGGATTTATGGGAAACTTTTCCGCCCACACGATAGATCAGGCGAATGTCAGTATAAACAGACGGAGGTCCGGCGGCTCGATCTGCTTCGGCGCGCACCTCGATGCTCGTAAAGGGCTCGCGTTTCTTTTTTAGAATACTTACGACATCGTATCCGGTGCAGGAGCAGAGCCCGATCAAAACAAGCTCCATTGGACTATTACCAGCTTCTTTATCTCCATCTACGAGAATGGTGTGCCCACTGCTTGCAATACAGGTGAAGCGCTGTTTCTCAGTCCACGTGGCGCGAGCTGCGGTTGTCATGATGCTATCTCCGGTTATCAGTACTAGGTTCGGGATGAATAAGTACACGGAATAGGTCGGGAGATTCCTGTTTGAAACGGATCTCGAGTTCCGTAGAAATATCGTGTACGCGAGAGAGCGGCAGGTCGTCTGAGAACGTGCAATGACAAGAAACATACAGCCGCCCGCCTACGCGTTTTATTTCGATGTCATGCATATCGAGAATTTCCGGGAATTCAGTAGCCACAGCTTTTAGGTTCCGCTCCAGATTTGTGTCGCGGACGATTTCGTCCCCAGTTTCAATCGTTGCTGGCTCACTTTCGATATGCGTCAGGATTGAGGAAATTTCAGGGACTTCCTGCTGGATCTCGGCTTCGAGCGAGGTTACTTGGTCGTGAGCCTCTTTGAGGCTGAGGCGCTCGTCGAGCTCAAGATGTTGTTCAACATGCAATTTTCCATGTAGATCCTGAACACTCACATCATGCACATTAAAATTTTTTCTGGTAGCGACGGCCCGTACTCGGTCAAAGATATTTTCGCCAAAACCAGCACGCGGAATGGAACGGACGACTACATCGGCGTCGGGCAGTACGTTTTGCACAGCTTCCGTTACAGCGTCGGCCACCTGTTCTGAGCGCTGGAAGGTCACGTTTCGTGCGAGTCCAATAGAAAGGTCGGCAAAATAACGATTTCCAGCCCGGCGGATTCGCACCTGATTCACTTCCAACAAGCCATCTACATTTCTGACCGCGGCAATGATCTTGTTACGCACTCCGGCTGGAGCAGCGTCGAGAAGAGCGTCTATGGTTTTGCGAGCCAACCTCGAACTTACGTACACGACGACTCCGGCAACAAAGAGTGCGGCAATTGGATCGGAGTCGCGTAACCATCCAATTCCAAACTTGCGTCCAACGAGGACCAGAAATAGCCCGATAACCACGACTCCGCTCGACCAGATATCGGTTGAGAAATGAAGAGCATCAGCTTCCAGCGCCTGGCTGTCGTACTTTTTCGCGATGCGGCCTAATGCCCGAGACCGCCAGAGATCCACCGCCATGGAAAAAAACATCACCAGGAAAGCAGCCAAGGTAGGCTCAATTTGAACGTGATAGAAAAATAAGCGCCGGACCGCCTCGTAGATGATCCAGATGCACGTGAGGAGCAATAATCCGGTTTCAATAAATGCGGAAAAGTTTTCGACTTTACCGTGTCCATATTGGTGGTCTGCATCCGCGGGTTTGTCGGAAACTCGCACCGAGAGCAGAGTGATAATTGCGGCAATCAAGTCGAGTCCGGAGTGAGCCGCTTCTGACAGAATACCCAGGCTGCCGGTAGTAATTCCAACTATGATCTTTAAAGTTGTAATCGCGATGGCAGCGACCACGGAGCCCTCAGCCACGGCGCGTTTCTCCGCACGCATGGAGCTAGGGCTATAAAGAGCCTGAATTCCGGGCATGTTGGCATTATCGCCGCAGGCGAAGTATCCGCCAAGCGGTTCGCGTGATTCGGCGGGCAAATCGGGGCTCATTATGCTTTTTGGTCAGTTTACGACTCCGAAGTTCAAGATTCTGCTAATAAAAATAGGTTGTGACATGCGATTTGAAAGCTCTGTGCTAGGATTTTCTGTATCACTTCGATTTTTTCTGGAGGAACCCTCAATATGATTCAACGTGGATTGGTATGTCTGCTGTTCGCAGGCTTGGCCTGGGGACAGGCGACAAATGCTTCACCTGCGGCTAAGCCACAGCCGCCGTCGGCTGTTTCGGCTGCCGGGACCGACCCGATGCCCGCGGCCGACACCAAACCCGAGGCACCTCCGGTTGCTCCCGATACGCCCGTGATCACTATCGCGGGATCATGCGACAATCCTTCGGTTAACAAGGCGGATTGCAAAACTGTCGTCACCCGCGCTGAATTTGAGCAGTTGGTGAATGCTATTGCACCGACAATGCCTGCTTCCGCAAAGAAGCAGTTCGCCAGCCGCTATGCGACCGCTCTCGTCATGGCACGAAAAGCCCATGAAATGGGGGCAGATCAAGGACCGAAATTTGACGAGATGATGAAGCTCGCCCGCATGCAAGTCGCTGCCCAACAACTAAACCAGGCAATGCAGCAAAAAGCTTCTGATGTTCCGGATAAAGATATTGAGGATTACTACAACAAGAATCTTGCGGCTTATCAGCAAGTGGACCTGGAACGGATTTTTATTCCGAAGACCAAACAGCAAGAAACATCCAAAGTAAAGCTAAGCGAAGCAGAAACCGATAAGCGCAAGAAAGATGCTGAAGACGCCATGAAGACCGAAGCCGATAAGCTGCGCGCGCGAGCGGCCGCAGGCGAAGACTTCAGCAAGCTGCAAGCAGAGGCGTACACGGCGGCGGGTTTCAAGACGACGCCTCCGCAAACGAAAATGACGAAAGTGCGCCGCAACACCCTGCCTCCAACGCAGGCTTCCGTGTTCGATATGAAGACGGGAGAGATTTCACCGGTGATCACCGATATGAGCGGGTACTACATTTATAAAGTCGGAGAGAAAGATACCCTGCCGCTAAGCCAGGTACACGACGAGATTTTGGGATCGCTCAAATCGCAGCGTTTTCAAGAAGCCATGCAGTCCGTTCAGCAATCGGCCACTCCCACGTTGAATGACGATTACTTTGGAGCAGGGCCGGCAACACCACAAGGAGCGCTGCCAGACGGAATGCGCAGGCGTCCGAAGCCGCCGACACTCGGACCGCAGTAACCGGCCCTCGTAATGGACAATGTCAAACCTACAATTGTGGTAACAGGCGTATCCGGCAATCTCGGCATACGCCTGCTTCCATTATTGAAAGATTTTCAAGTCATTGGGATTGACCTAAAGCCGCCGCAAGCTGATGATTCCTGCCGGTTCTTTTCTGCCATGGATCTCGGGCTGGAAGATTCCTGCCACGATCTGGTGGTGCTCTTAAGAGAATTCCGGCCGTTTGCCGTGGTTCACCTTGCTTTTGTGATTGATCCGGTCCGCACCGGAGTATTCGACTTGAATCGCATGTGGCAGATCAATGTCGCCGGAACTGCTCGCGTAATGGAAGCCATCAGTGAGGCGAATCGCGAAGAGCCCATTGTGCGGAAGTTTATCTTTCCCAGCAGCGCCTCGGTTTACGGATCCGATCTTCTCTCCGCGGTGACTGAGGATGCCCCACTTGCGGCACACACACTTCCTTATGCAATTCATAAGATGGAGTCTGACCAAGTGGTTCAGCAGCGGGCTCCAGCCCTGAGCGGCTGCAGCGTCTACATGCTACGTCCACATATTTTCGCGGGAGCAAGCGTGCAAAATTATTTGCTGGGAGCATTCCGGGGCACACCGAACGGAACCAGCGAACGAGCCGCCAAAATGCGCAATGCGGGGAAACGCCTGCCCTGCATGTTGCCAATGGGGCAGAAATATTTGGACAACAAAATCCAGTTCGTGCACATAGATGATGTGGCGAGACTCATCGGATACATTCTGCGGAGAACTCAACCTGAATCTCAGCGTTTAACCGTGCTGAATGTGGCGGGACAGGGCGAGCCACTCACCTTCGCGCGCTGCATCGAAATGGCTGGCGCAAATTTGAAGCGAGTGCCGGGAGTATGGGCGTTCCGGCAGGTACTCGATCTATTGTGGAAATTGAAGATTTCTGCAATTCCCCCTGAAGCTTTCCCTTATATGACTGGCGAGTACATCATGAATACGGACCGCTTACAGAAATTTCTCGGATCAGATTACAAAGAGGTAATCCGCTTCTCGATTTCCGACGCTTTTGCGGATACCTTCGCCAAAGATCAAGCACAGGCTGCTACTCATTCCGCCACAGTGTAGGGTGTTTCTTCGACGTGCAATGACATATTATTGTTGAGTCGTTCGCGGTAAACTGTTCGCCTGCAGACGCTCCCGCGCCACATTCCCCATAGGAGACACACTCTTGGCGATATCGAAGTTCCGATTCAAGACAGCTGTTTTCGTAATGTCAACGCTTCTTCCCGGCGTAGTTCCTTCTTTGTTCGCTCAAAGCAAATCAAGTTCAGCAGGTGAGAGCTTGTTTAAGTCCCATTGTGTGATGTGCCACGGGTCAGACGGAGCTGGGAACACTACGATGGGCAAACAACTCAAAGCTCAGAATCTCCACTCTAAAGAAGTTCAGAAATTGACTGATACCGAGATTAAGAATGTGATTCTTAATGGCAAGGGGAACATGCCTCCATTCGACGGCCAAGTGAGTTCCGACGAAGCTGGGCAAATCGCCCACTACGTTCATTCATTAAGTAAAATGAAGTAGGTTACCTATAAACCGATGTGGCTGAGCTATGACCAGGGTTAGTTCCAGAGTTGGATTTAAGGAACCGGAGATTGGCCAGGGTGGAGGAGGCGTTCTTCCACCTGTCGAATATGGCGGCGGGGGCGATGGCCGGGGTGGAGACGGTTCTCCGGATTACGGGCAGCGGCTGCGTCGAGCCCGGTTAGGATTGGCGCTTGCGATTGCGCCAATTTTAATGATGTTCGTTACCTTCACTGGTGTTTACATCGCACGCCAGCAAACCACTACTTACAATCTGGAGACGAACACTCGTGTACATGAGTGGATGCACGTTAATCTCCCAATCACTTTATTGCTGGTAAACACCGCACTGCTTCTCATCAGCAGCTTCACTATCGAGATGGCACGGCGGCAGATTACACGGGACATCGTGCTTGCGCCGGTGCGAACAATTCCTGGCGTATCCCTTGGCGAGAACTATCGCGTACCCTGGCTGATAATTACCGTATTGCTGGGATTGAGTTTTCTTGGCGGTCAGTGGAAAGCATGGCAGGAATTGGCGCTACGAGGCTTCCATCTACCGACAAGCGCGAGCAGTTCCTTCGTATATTTACTCACCGCCGCTCACGGAATTCACCTCGCATTGGGATTAGTGGCCCTCTTTTATGCAATGGCAATCTCGCTTCTGCACAGACCTCTTGAATCGCAACACATTCTGATTGACCTCACGAGCTGGTATTGGCATTTTATGGCTTTGTTATGGCTGTACATTTTTGCTCTTCTACAGTTTGGCACATAACAAAAGCTCCACATACCTCGCAATGTGTCACCCTGCTTTATAATAGAAAGATTCACTAGCCCTCCCGAAGCTGCCTGACAGGGTGGCCAAACTAAATTGCTGTCGATTCGGAGCCG
This sequence comes from Terriglobales bacterium, assembly GCA_035651835.1. Classification (GTDB taxonomy): domain Bacteria; phylum Acidobacteriota; class Terriglobia; order Terriglobales; family Acidobacteriaceae; genus JAOAPG01. Next base: position 41,221 of record DASRFC010000024.1, on the reverse strand, counting down.
CTAAGATGATGACTTATAACGATGTCTACGGAATCCATAGTTGTTCGTGGCGCGCGAGTTCACAATCTTAAGAATATCGACTTTGATATCCCGCATAATGCCCTGACCGTAGTTACGGGTGTTTCCGGATCAGGCAAGTCTTCGCTGGCATTCGACACCATCTATGCTGAAGGTCAGCGTCGGTATGTAGAGTCTCTCTCCGCCTACGCGCGCCAATTTCTGGAGCGAATCGAAAAGCCAGATGCTGATCTGATTGACGGCATCGCCCCCGCGGTTGCAATACGCCAGAAGAACACAACACGCAATCCGCGATCGACGGTCGGTACCGCTACCGAAATTTACGACTACTTACGATTGCTGTTCGCAAGAATAGGGCGAACATACTGCACAAACTGCGGAGCTGAAGTTAAGCGCGATACCGTCGATGAAGTTGTAAACGCTATTCTCGCTCTCGCGGAAGGTACTCGTATACAAGTATTTTTCCCGCTGCAATCGTCTCTGCCGCCTGCCGCGGAACCAGCAAAGAAAACCCGAACCAGCAAAAAGAAAGCAAGTACCAAGGTTACTGCGCTTAGCGATACGCTGAGGTCCCGACTACTCGAACTACGCACGAGGGGATTTAACCGGCTTTATCAGAATGGACAAATCTTTGAATTCTCCACGCCCGAGTCTCTTCTCGACATAAATTTTTCCGAACCAGTTTTCCTGTTAGTTGACCGGATAAGTGTCTCCTGCGAATCGCGCGCCCGAATTGTAGACGCGATTGAGAGCAGCTATAGAGAGTCGGGAGAAGTCATTTTTGAAACTTCACCTCGCGATGAACAACCTGCCGAAAGGTTGCGCTTCTCTCAACGCTTCAAGTGCAAGCAATGCAACCTTCGCTACGAAGACCCCGAACCAAGACTGTTTTCTTTTAATAACCCTTTTGGGGCGTGCGCCCGATGCCAGGGATTCGGAAATACGATCGATTTCGATCTTGGACTAGTTATTCCCGATCCATCAAAAAAGCTGAACGAAGGCGCAATTGATCCTTGGACAAAACCCAAGCACCGGACTCTGTTCACCGAGATGAAACGCTTCGCCCGTCAGGCGAATATTCCACTCGATATTGCCTGGGCCAGACTTGATGCGGAACAGAGACGATTGATCGTTGAGGGCGGTAACGGCTTCCCCGGAGTTCGGGGATTCTTTCAACATCTCGAACGCAAGAAGTACAAACTGCACGTTCGCGTTTTCCTCAGCCGGTATCGCGGGTATTCACTTTGTTCAGATTGCGGCGGCAGACGCTTACGCACTGAGGCGCGTCAGGTGAAGATTAACGGCAAGAATATCTGCGATGTCAGTTGCATGACGGTCGAAGACGCGTCCGTATTTTTTGAAAACCTGCAACTCACCGAGCAGGAAGCCGGCATTGCGGAGAAACTCTTGCAGGAAATCCAGGAGCGGCTGCGTTTCCTGAACGATGTCGGACTCGAATACCTCACCATGGACCGGCTTTCTTCCACTTTGTCCGGAGGGGAAGCGCAGCGGATTCAGCTAGCGACTTCATTAGGCTCGCGTCTGGTTGGAACCCTTTACGTTCTCGACGAACCTTCGATTGGATTGCATACGCGTGACACACATCGCCTGATCAAGATCCTGCACAATTTGCGTGATCTTGGAAATACGATTCTCGTCGTTGAGCATGATCCTGATGTTATGCAAGCTTCGGACCGGATTGTCGATCTCGGTCCTGGTGCGGGGGAGAACGGCGGGAAAGTTATTGCCGAGGGCACTTACGATGAAATTCGAAAGATGGCGGCTTCGTTGACTGGCCGGTATCTTTCGCATGAACTACGCATACAGATTCCAACGACACGCCGCAAACCGACTAAAGAACAAATTGAAATCTACGGCGCGCGATTACATAACCTTAAGAATGTAAACATTAAGATTCCGCTAGGAATGATCGTCGCAATTACCGGAGTGTCGGGTTCCGGGAAATCCACTTTGCTGCATGACGTGTTATATCAGGCGTTGGCTGCGGCCAAGCGGCAACTCACAGGTGCTACGCTTCCCGTGGCGGGATGGGATCGACTCGAAGGCGATGATCTCATTGACGAGGTTGTACTGGTGGATCAATCGCCTATTGGGCGAACGCCACGCTCGAACCCGGTAACCTACATCAAAGCATTTGAAGGAATTCGCGATCTATTTGCCTCGCTTCCCGAGTCTCAGAAACGCGGATTTACCGCCGGACATTTTTCTTTCAACATCCCCGGCGGGCGATGTGAAACATGTCAGGGAGACGGTACGGTCACAGTGGAAATGCAATTCCTCGCGGATGTCGAACTGGTCTGCGAAGAATGCAAAGGGACAAGGTACAAACCGCAAGTTTTAGATATTCGTTATCACGGGAAAAACATTCACGAAGTCTTAGGTCTTACAGTGAAGGAATCGCTCCAGTTTTTCGCGGGCGCTCCTAAAATCGTTGAGAAATTGCGTGTTCTGGAGGAAGTTGGCCTGGGATATTTGCGTCTGGGACAGTCGGCAACAACTCTCTCGGGCGGCGAGGCGCAACGGATGAAGCTTGCCGCCCATTTACAGCCGTCCGCACACGACGCAGGCCGTCCTGCAAACCTCGGAAACGGCAAACGCCGAAGGATTCGCACCCTGTACATTCTTGATGAACCGACTACCGGACTGCACTTTGACGATATAAGTAAACTACTCTCCGCGTTCCGCCGTCTAATTGAAGCAGGTGGATCCATCGTCGTGATTGAGCATAACCTGGAAGTGATCAAGACGGCAGACTGGGTCATTGACCTTGGACCCGAAGGCGGCGAGCGTGGCGGTCACGTCGTAGGCGCGGGCACTCCGGAATGCATTGCACAGCTGCCAAACTCCTATACAGGTAAATTTTTAGCGCGTGTCCTGGACGGCAATGAGGCTTCGCGTTCCAATGGAAATCATTAGCAATCGCCGAAAAGAGGGTTGGATTTCCGGCAGCGCTCTCGTACTGCTTATTGGCTTTGGGGCTACGCTTTTCGCTCAGGATGCGGGAAAAACAGTCCGCCATCATAAGGTTACGGATGGCAATCCTTTCCCGCAGCAAATCGCGCAGGCAGAGGCCGCCATTGAGAAGAAAGACTACGCTACCGCGGAACCGCTGCTAAACAAAGTTGTCGCTGACGATCCGAATAATTATCAAGCATGGTTCGATCTGGGTTTTGTTTACCATGCACTCGAGAAACCGGAAGATTCGATTGCCGCGTATCGAAAATCGGTCAATGCCAAACCGGATGTCTATGAATCGAATCTAAATTTAGGATTGGCACTTGCCGCATCCCACCAGTCCGATGCTGAACAGTATCTTCGAGCAGCTACTAAACTCCAGCCCACAAATCACGTGGAAGCCGGGAAAGAACAAGCATGGCTCTCGCTGGCGCATGTGCTCGAAGAGAGCAAACCAGAAGAGGCAATCCAAGCTTATCGGCAGGCAGCAGCTTTGCGTCCTAACGATGTAGAGCCGTATCTGTCGGCTGCTCCCTTGCTCGAAAAAACCAATCATTATGCGGATGCCGAGCAGGACTACAAACAGGTTTTGGTGTTGCAACCGAATTCAGTGGACGCATTAACTGGATTAGCGAACCTTTATATGCGCGGCCATAAGTTCCCCGAAGCGCTGGACGTACTCCGAAAATTGGTCAGCCTGCATCCTGAAGATGCTGGCGCGCATATGCAGCTTGGACGCATGCTGGCCACTTCGGGCCAAAACGATGAGGCAATGGCAGAATTGCAAACAGCAATCAAGTTAGATCCCAAAGATGCGGCCGCTCAATTCGATCTTGCGGAAATGTATGTAAAATCCGGCAAGAATGTCCAAGCGCAAGCCGTCTACCAATCACTCCTTGCAGCCCATCCCAATGATCCAGACTTACACGACCAATTGGGAAAGGCTTTGTTGCGGCAAAAGAATTACGGGGATGCTCAGCAACAATTCTTGATGGCAGTAAAGTTAAAACCGGACTTCGGTGAAGCGTATGGCGACCTCGGATTTGCCGCCGATGAAAATAAGAATTATGAATTAGCGATTCGAGCTCTGGATGCGCGCGCAAAGTTTTTACCAGAGGTTCCGGTCACTTTTTTTGTGCGGGCCAGCGCGTATGACCATTTGCGAGATTACAAAAAGGCATCGGAGAACTATCATCGATTTCTAGAGGTGGCGAATGGAAAGTATCCCGACCAGGAGTGGCAAGCCACTCATCGTTTGATCGCTATTGAGCCGAAAAAGAAGTAAAGCGTGTATAACCGAGTTTAAGAACTTATGCGTACCTGGATTGTCATTCTTCCGGTCATCGTCATTCTGTCAGCCCTCGGGTTTGCCGGCAAGGATCAATCGTTAGACCAGTTGATTGCTCGCGCACAATCGGCTCGCATTCAAGATCAGCCCGGTCTTTACATTGATCTGGCCGAACGTGAGCTCAAGTCAGCTGATCAGCTTTATATTGCCGGTAAGCCTGACGAAGCGCACACCGCCGTAACCGACTTGGTTAGCTTCGCAGATAAAGCCCACGACGCCGCAAAGACTTCTGGCAAGAAGATTAAGAACTCCGAGATTGCTTTGCGAAAGATGGCCCTCAAGCTGCGAGATATCGAACGCACGCAAAGCGCAGATGAACAAGATGCTCTGCAAAAAGCCGCGAACCACCTGGAAGATCTGCGGACAGACCTGCTCTCAAATATGTTCGGAAAGGGCGCGAAATGACTTGCGCTCGTAAAACGCTCCTCTATGCAGTTACATGCGTAGTAATTATCGGTGTGATGGTTACCGACGTCCGGGCTGAACATCACGGCGACCCTCTCAATCAGATGGAAATTGATCAATTGCGGGACGCATCGTGGAATCCCGAGCAGCGGCTCAAACTTTACGCCACCTTCGCCCGTGCACGACTGGATGCGGTGGAACAAGCGCGCACTGATCCCAAAGTGACCAATAAATCCCAACAGATCCATGATCGTCTACAAGACTTTCTTGATGTTTATGACGAATTAAATGAAAACATCGATACGTATGTCGACCGCAAGTCCGATTTACGTAGAGCTCTAAAGCCTGTCATCGAATCGGACACCGAATTTCAGGCCAAGTTGCGGGCTGTCAAGGATGCGGCGGACACCAGCAAGCAAGAGACGCAGACCTATGAATTCCTGCTGACCAATGCATTGGAGACCATTGATGCGAGCGCGCAAGACCATCGTCAGTTGTTGAAGGAGGAAGAAGAACAATGGAAGCACAAGAAGCCGGCTAAATCTTCAACAGCGCAAGATTGAATCTTTAACTTCGCCGCGATGATCCATCTATCTGCTAATCTACCCACAGTGAGGGATGGTCTTCTCCAACTTTTCCAGGAAACATATCGCGAGTTGCGTCCGCGTGCACCGCTTCCCGAACTGACGGTTCAGTTTTTCGCATTTGCCAATATCAACAATACGATCCGCCTTAGAGAGGGAAAGCTTTTCGTCCGGTTGTCGGACCTGCTGGAGGGCGCTCCTGATCCGGTACTACGTGCCATTGCTCATATTCTGCTGGCGAAGATGTACCGCAAGCCCATAGAACGGGAGCACTCGACACGCTATCGCCGCTATATCTCGAGCCACGATATTACAAAAAAAGCCCACTTGGTCCGGCAAATCCGCGGACGTAAACGGATTGAATCAGCCCAGGGTCACATTTATAACTTGGAAGATCTGTTCGATGAACTTAATGTCCAATTCTTCAATGGACTACTCGCCCGCCCACAAATGACCTGGAGCCGCGAGCGTGCCCGGAACAGTCTCGGTCATTACGATCCCGCCCACAATGCGATTGTAGTCAGTAAAATATTTGATCACCCCCGGGTTCCCCGCTATGCGGTGGAATACATTGTCTACCATGAAATGTTGCATTTGAAGCATCCCGTAAAGCTGCGGGGCAGTAGGCGATGCGTTCATTCCTCTGCATTTCAAGCCGAAGAAAAGCTGTTCCCTCATCTCGATCAAGCTCAAGCTTTCTTGAAGCGGCTGTAAGCGAAAAAAGTCAGCAAAAGGCTTAAATATTCCCTTTGCGAGCCATTTTTGCGCAATTCGCCCCCGCATTCGTTGACGCTCCCGGTAAGGGCGATTATCCTAAGAGAAGTTGAAATTGAAATTCATTTTCAAAATGGAAGAAGGCATTTTCTAGATGTTGCAGGCGTTCATCATTACATTGCGGGAGGGCGTAGAGGCGGCGCTGATTGTAGGCATCACACTTGCCTATCTGGCAAAAATCGGCCGCCCCGAATTGCGTAAGACGGTATATGCCGCTATTACTGCGGCATTTCTCGCCAGCATTGGCGCCGGGATTCTGATCTCCCGTACGCATTGGAATGAAGATGTTTTTGAAGGTTGGATCATGCTCGCGGCAGCTTTTTTCGTTGCCAGCATGATCATCTTCATGATGAAAACGGGCCGCAAGCTAAAAGGTGAGATCGAGGGCAAACTCAGCTCGCTCGCAAGCGAGAGTTCGCGGCTTGGATTGTTCTTGTTTGTGTTTCTCATGATCTTGCGGGAAGGCGTAGAAACGGTATTAATTCTTTCGGCAGTGTCGCTGAATTCCACCGAACTACTTAGTTTCATTGGGACCCTCTCTGGAGTGATAGTCGCCATTTTGTTCGGAGTGATGTTTGTTAAAGGCAGCGTCCGGATTAACTTGCAAAAGTTTTTCCGCGTGACCACGGCGATTTTGTTCTTTGTGGCTGCTCAGCTGATTGTTTCTGGTTTACACGAGCTCTCCGAAAATGGCGTGCTCCCATCCTCAAAACGGGAGATGGCGCTAATCGGACCAATCGTCACCAACGAAGCTTTCTTTTTTGTGACCATCGTGGCCTTGGCTGGTCTCATGATTCTTTTCGAGATGAAGCGCCGCGAGCCCGCTCCGCTGCCCTCTTCGCCAGCGGAACGAAGAAAGGCTTTGTGGAGTGCGCGTCGTGAGCGGTTATGGATGATATCGGTTTACGCCAGCTCTTTTCTTTTCATCTTTTTGGTAACCGCGGAATTCATATACGCTAAAAGCGTAAGCGCGATTTCCCCAGCAACTGAGGTCACATTCACAAATGGTCAACTATCCATTCCTGTTTCCCAGGTTTCGGATGGGGATCTGCACCGCTTCGCGGCCAAAGAAAACGGCATCACAATCCGCTTCTGGCTCTATCAAAAGCCGGACGGAAAAATTGCCACGGTCTTCGACGCTTGTGAGATCTGTGGCAGCGTAGGCTTTTATAAAGGTACGAATGGCGTGGTTTGCAAGAATTGCGGAGCTCCGGTGAATCCACAATCGGTTGGGACGAAAGGCGGCTGCAATCCTATTCCCTTGCACGCCGACCTTGTTGCTGGATCAGTCATTATAAAAGAGTCTGATATCGCGGCTGGAATACGCGCGTTCCAGAAGTAAGCTCCTTAGCGTAGCTCTTAATTTGTTACAACTTGTTTTGCGATCAATGTTCACACGTCTCGTTTACGAATCATTTCGCCGGCAGAAACGCCGCAAGTTTTTGGCTGGACTCGCAGTTGCGCTGGGAGTTTGTGTTACTACGGCAATGGTTGGGATTGCGACTGATGTCGGGGACAAGATCAATGGCGAGCTGCGTAGTTATCATGCGAATCTCGTAATCACGCCACAGGAAGACACTCTCGATCTCGATGTCGGAGGAATCAATCTAAAGCCACCCTCGGATGGGGCATTTTTGGATGAGCAGGATCTTCCAAAACTAAAAAGTATTTTTTGGGGGCACAACATCTTGGCCTTCGCTCCCATGCTTCCGGTGCAAGTCAAACTTGACGGCAATTTGTCAGACGTCACTTTGCTGGGAACTTATTTTTCCAAGCCGCTTAGCTATGGAAAAGAGCAATACGTAACCGGAGTTCGCAGTATGAACGCTGGATGGCGCGTGGCAGGAAACTGGCCCTCTGACGATTCGAACGACATTCTGTTGGGTGAGCGCCTCGCAAGCAAGCTCGGGAAGAAACCGGGAGATACGATTAATATCGCTGGCAACCAGCACGCTGTTTCTGGAATCCTTTCGACGGGCGGGGATGAAGACGATCAAATAGTCGCGCCACTAAGTCTGGCACAGCAAATCATTGGCAAGCCCGGTGCGATTCGCCGCGTTTACGTAAGCGCTTTGACTAAGCCAGAAGACGCTTTCGCGCGCCGCGACCCGCGATCGATGAGTCCGGAGATGTACGACCGCTGGTTCTGCTCTCCTTATGCGGCATCGATTACTTATCAATTGCAAAATGCAATTCCGCATTCCCATGCGGAACAAATTCGCCAGGTAGAACAAACTGAAGGAACGCTATTGTCCCGCATTAAGGGGCTCATGCTGCTGGTAACCTTGGCTGCGCTGTTTGCGTCGGCTCTGGGAGTTTCAGCCGCAATGGCTACGGCCATTTTCGAACGGCGCCGCGAAGTTGGTCTTATGAAGGCTTTGGGAGCGGGCGATGGCGCCATCGCGGCAATCTTCTTTGCAGAAGCGACGCTGCTCGCAGTGATGAGCGGCGTTTTAGGTTTTGTAGGAGGAGCGCTTCTAGTCCGTCAAATTGGCAAATCTATCTTCAACTCTCAAATCACGATTGAACCGGTGTTGCTTCCCGTAATTCTGTCAATTGCAGTTCTGGTAACGTTTGCGGGCAGCGTTACCGCAATTCGCCGTGCTATGAAATTTGATCCAGTGTATGCGCTTCGAGGTGAGGCTTGAGCGGAGATTTGCCCAATGAACTGGTTAGGCGACGAACTGCCGCGCCCCATACCTCGATGTTCCTGCGAATGTTGGTACGAGCGGCTTTATTGCGCCGCGGACGCGCGATGTCCGCCCTGCTGGCGATAGTCGTTGCTGCAGCAGTTACAACCGCCATGCTTAACCTTTATGTGGATGTCCAGGCAAAGCTCCACAAGGAATTTCGCAACTATGGCGCCAACGTGATGGTTACGGCAAAAGGTGGTCAAACGCTTTCCTCCGACGCGCTGAGCGGTGTTGATTCTGCACTCGCAGGCCATGGAACCGCAGTCCCATTCGCGTACATAGTTGCGCGCACTCCGGATGGACAGCCGGTTGTAGTTGCAGGAACAGATTTTGACCGAGTTCGTAAATTGAACAGCTGGTGGTCAGTAACCGGGTGGCCGAATGCATCACAACAGGCATTAATTGGATCCAAGGCACTCTCCGCCGTTAGTCCACAGGGTAAGTCTTTTGATCTCACATTCCATGGCCAAGAGATTCATCTCGCTCCTGCTGGAACCTTGAAGACTGGAGCCGCCGAAGAAAGCCGCGTATATGTCCGCCTCGACGATTTCGAGAACTGGACACACATTCCTCCATCCACAATAGAAGTTGCAGTCAATGGATCCCAAAAAGAAATCGCTGCGATAGTACCCAGGCTACAGCAGGCGTTGCCGTTGGCTGATGTACGCCCATTACGCCAGGTTATGGAAGAAGAAGCGCACGTGCTTGGAAAAACACGAGCTACGTTGTTCGCGGCAGGCGCTCTGATTATTTTGACTTCGGCTTTGAGCGTTCTCTCCACACTGATCGGTTGGGTGTTTGACCGGCGTCGCGATTTTGCCATCATGAAAGCGTTGGGTGCATCCGAAACGCTGATCAGCAGCTTTCTGGCTGCGGAGGCAGCCGCTCTCGGTGGTGTGGGTGCAATCATTGGCTACGGTGTTGGGTTAAGCCTGGCAGCGTGGATTGGCCGCGCCAACTTTCACGCCTCTATATCTCCGAGACTAAGCGTGCTTCCAATTATTTTGTTGGGCAGCGTGACAGTTGCCCTGCTTTCCGCCATCGTTCCGATTTTATTGCTGAGACGTGTACAGCCAGCTATGATCTTAAGAGGGGAATGACGTGATCAAGCTGAAAAATGTCAGCCGGGTCTATTCTGGAAGCGCAGGTACGGTGCGTGCCCTGGATGAGTTCTCGCTGGAAGTAGCGCCTGGAGAATGGATTGCGATCATGGGACCTTCGGGTTCCGGCAAATCCACGCTGGTCAATTTAATCGGCTGTCTCGATCGTCCCACTTCGGGTGAAATTTGGCTGGGTGGCGAAGACGTTGCCAAGTTGTCGGGCGCCGAACTAAATCGCGCCCGTGCCGAAAAAATCGGATTTATTTTTCAGCAGTTCCACCTCATTCCCTACCTCACTGCTCTTGAGAATGTAATGCTGGCGCAGTACTTTCATAGCATGACGGATGAGCAGGAGGCTCTCACAGCCTTGCAACACGTTGGCTTAAAGGAGCGTGCACATCACTTGCCTTCGCAACTTTCTGGAGGTGAGCAGCAGCGAGTTTGCATCGCACGCGCCCTGATCAACGATCCCCAGATTGTGCTTGCCGATGAACCTACGGGAAACCTTGATGCAGTAAACGAGGAAATTGTTCTTCGGTTGCTCCGTGAATTGCACCGTCAAGGACGATCCATCGTAATGGTTACGCACGATCCCGTGGTGGCTCGTCTTGCCGATCGCCGTATCGAACTGCATCACGGGAAAATTGCCGCGCAGGAAGTTTTTGCCATGGCGGACGAGGAGCAGTTCGACGAGATTCTGGAAGAGTTGTGGGCATTAGCGGAATATGGCGAGATCGCCGAAATTGAACGCATGGAAGTTCATGGGGCTTTGCCCGTGAGTCTGGCTGTCGAAAAAATGACTAACCTAGGACTTGTAACAACGATCCCGCATCCTCCGGAATCGCATAATCACAAACCTTTTGTGAATCCCTGCCATGACGCGCTCAAGCCTACCGGAGTTTCTGTTGGGGATGGCAGTATGATTGTGGAGTTAACTTCCAGAGGTCGGCAACGAGCGGCTGACATCATTCGTCGGCATCGCCTCGCGGAACGCCTTTTTACCGACAGCTTAGCCCTCGATAGCGAATCGGAAATTGAACAGCAAGCTTGCAAGTTCGAGCACATTCTTTCCCGCGAAGCCACTGATAAAATCTGCACCTTTCTTGGCCACCCGAGAACATGCCCACATGGAGCATTGATTCCGCCCGGCCCTTGCTGTGGACGTGTGGACGAATTTGCCGGCATCTCTTCCGCCAAATCGGATCGGACATTTACGAAAACGGATAAGGTCGGCTAAGCCGGATGGCCTCCTCCCGAAGAGCATGCGTGGGTGTCTTTGACTCTGGATTCGGCGGCCTCACCGTCCTTAAAGCATTACTTGAACTCAATCCCGAGTCTGATTACATCTATTTTGGTGATACAGCACGTCTGCCGTATGGTTCTAAATCGGCAGAGACGGTGGCTAAGTACGCTGTGGAAGCGGCTCATTATCTTGAGCAGCATGGCGCACAACTTCTGGTCATTGCATGTAACACGGCGACTGCTTTGGCTTTGGATAAAATTATCGCGGCATCCAGTGTGCCTGTAGTTGGAGTTATAGAACCTGGAGCGGAGTATGCAGCTCACGCCAGCAAAAATCGCCAAATTGCTGTGATCGGCACCGAAGCTACGATAGCCAGCCACGCGTATGCGAAAGCACTTGCCTCGCGAGGCATTGAAGCCAAAGAAAAAGCTTGCCCTTTACTGGTTCCATTGATTGAAGAAGGCTGGATCGAACACCCTGTGACCGAACAGGTTGCGCGGATTTATCTGGAAGAAGCTTTTGTTAACGGGAATCAGGATGCCAATCCTACAGACGTGCTGGTGCTAGGTTGTACGCATTATCCACTAATTCGCCCTTTGCTTCGCCGCGTCGCTCCGGCACATGTCAAGATAGTCGATTCCGCGGAGTCGACAGCTCAAGTGGTAAGCGATTTGCTTTGCCGTGCGCCGATTATTGGAAGCTCTGAAGAAGAACGCCGTAGAGTTCCTCGTCAGACCTTCTTCGCAACTGACTCTGTGGAAAAATTTCAGCGATTAGGAGCGAGGTTCCTGGGACGCGCAATTGACCAAGTGCATTATGTGGACTTGAAGGAGTGATTCTCTCTTACAATTGTCATTCCGAGGCGGCGTAAGCCACCGAGAAATCTAGTTTTATTCGCCGCAAGATTTAGATATTTGTTGCAGGCTCCGGCAATGCATCCACTCGACAATGTTATTTGGACAGCTCTCAGCACCCATCAGGCTCACTTCGCTGAGGCTAACGAACTGGCCCGCCGATTTCCAGTTGAAATAGGTCCTTTGGCAGGATTGAAAGAACCGACAGAACAGGCATTCAATGCGCTGGCAGATTTGCTCAATCCGGAAGAGAGCGCAGCTCTTTTTCTCGATAAAGCGCAAGAGCCACCTTCAGGTCTAACTGTGATCGCGACTGCGCCGCTGCTACAAATGGTGCAAGAGAAGCCCATTGATTCTCCTGAAACACCTTTCTCCCCGTTCGAATTAATCGAGTTGGGAGTGGAAGATATTCCGGAGATGATCGAGCTCACCCAACTGACCAAGCCGGGGCCTTTCGGAACCCGCACTCGCGAACTCGGAATGTATTTGGGTATTCGACAATCAGGAAAACTCGTGGCTATGTCAGGAGAACGCCTGCACGTACATGGTTACACGGAAGTGAGCGCGGTTTGCACGCATCCCGATCATACAGGCCATGGATATGCGGCGGCTTTAATGCAGGCTGTAATGAACAGTATAAGAGCGCGGGGAGAAACGCCGTTTCTTCACACACGGGCATATAATGATCGCGCGATCAGCTTGTATGAGCGGTTAGGATTCAGCCGCCGGGCACTGCTCCATCTCAGCGTCGTGCGGAAAGCTTAAAAAATTTTCGGAATCAAATAAAAAAGGCCGCTATATTTAGCGGCCTTTCTCTTTAGGAGGAATGATTCAATACAAGCGGAACTGCACTTCTACGTTGATAGCGACCGAAACTGGTTTGCCGTCTTTCATGGCCGGCTCAAACTTCCAGTTCTTGACCGCTTCCATAGCTTTTTCATCAAGACCGAGGCCCAGGCTCCGCGCTACCGCAATATCTCTCGGATGACCGTCTGGCCCCACGATGAGCTTCAGAACACAAACACCCTGATACTTGGCTTTACGAGCCTCTTCCGAGTATTCCGGATCAGGCGCATAAAGAGCTTTGGGTGCCGAAACGCCACCGCCTACACGAAACACGCCTCCACCAGTACCACCGCCGCGTCCTTCTCCAACGCCCGGCCCTGTACCGACGCCAACGCCACCACCGGAACCTGAACCAATACCACCGCCGGAACCAGTTCCATTCGATGGCGGACCGGAAGGCATTACAGTGGATGTAGGCACTCCGAACGTTGGAAGATTGTTCGACGCCATCTTGACTTGTGGCGGCACAACCACCGTAGGAGTTACAGCAAGTTTAGGATGATCGTTACGAACTACAACCGCGGGAGGCGTGATTTGCTCCATGGCTAACTTCGGAAGTTTACCTTTCGGAGCCTGAAATTTATCGCGGTCTCCACCACCGCCACCGCCCGCAACTACTTTCTTAGAAGGGGCCATGGCCGGAATGTCATCCGACGGGGCGATCAATGTCACATGTTCGGGCCGGATCGCAGTCTTTACCGCTCGCCCGGCAATTATGGTCCCAACAATAATCGCCACTACTACGAGTATGTGAAAAATGGTCGAACCAAGCGCGCCGCTTCTCTTGTTATCGTAGAAACCCCAAATGTCTTTGACCGGAATCGGCTTGGATGTGAGAACAAGTGGCGCCTGCTTCTTCGGGAAAAAGAAGTCATTCACGTTGCGAAAAAGCGACTTCCAAATCGGCTCTTCGAACGTCGACTTCGGGAGCAGGAGGTGCAACTCGGGTTCGTTCGAGGCAGGTCGTGACTTGCTTTCTTCTAGTGTCATTTCTTCTAATATTGGCATAATTGACCCGAAGTTGTACGCGTTGTGGACGAATCCATTCAGCTCTCCCTAGGACTGATGAGCACATTCACTGCCAAGTTGCTTGGATAAACTCAAGCCATCATAAATTGAAAAACTTTTTACGAGGACCCGTTTCAAACCAGAGCCTAGCCTCTGGTTCATTGCAATTAGATGCTACTGTTCGCTAAAGGTCACTCCGGTAAAAATTGTACTCTTGTTTACCCTGTCTATCCCAGTCACTATCGTCGTCGGGTGAATACTGTAAGCAGAATCTGGAGTCTGCTCGATCTTTAATCCAGCGTTAATGGACAGTCTCTTTCATATCTCCCTATAATGAAAGAAATCAACCATTTGGAGATATTATTCGAGTGCCGCTTGACCTGAAATCTACGATTAATCTGCCTAAAACCGATTTCCCAATGAAGGCCAACCTGCCCCAAAATGAGCCTAAAATTTTGGCTCGATGGGAGCAAATGAAGGTTTATGAGCGGATTCGCGAGTCGAGGCGAGGAAATCCCATTTATGTACTCCATGATGGCCCCCCCTACGCCAATGGCCCAATCCACCTGGGTCATGCGCTCAATAAATGCCTAAAAGATTTCATAGTTAAGTCCAAGAATATGGCCGGATTTGACGCTCCCTATATCCCCGGATGGGACTGCCATGGTCTTCCTATCGAGATCAAAGTAGACCAACAACTCGGTGGAAAAAAGTTGCAGATGAACCCTACCGACGTACGCCTGGCTTGCCGTAAGTATGCGGAGAAGTTCCTTGACTTACAGCGCGAGCAGTTTAAGCGTATCGGCGTATTCGGCCGCTGGAACCGTCCTTATTCGACGATGGATCCGCAATATGAATCTGTGGTATTGGCGACTTTTTACGCATTCTTCGAGAAAAATTTCGTGTACAAGGGGTTGCGATCCGTCTATTGGTGTATTCACGACAGAACTGCCCTTGCCGAAGCTGAAGTCGAATATGAAAACCATACTAGTCCCACGATCTGGGTAAAGTACCGCTTGCAATCGGATCCGAGAACAATCGATCCGGCGCTGGCAGAGGCTCGTATCCACGGCAATAAACCGATTTACACCATAATCTGGACGACTACTCCCTGGACCATACCAGCTTCCATGGCGGTCGCATTCCATCCTACTGACGAGTATGTGGCGCTCGAAACCGAAGACGCGATTTATATCGTCGGAGAGAAGCTGGCCCATACGGTTGCCGAGAAATGCGGGTTCCTCGGTGCTAAAACAATCGCGCGTTTTCCAGGCAAAGTGATGGAGCACACGTGGTTCTACCATCCATTTCTACCGTGGGAGCAGCGGAAAATTCTGGGTGTAATCGCCGATTACGTCACCATGGATCAAGGCACAGGCGTGGTGCACACCGCGCCTGCTCACGGCGCCGAGGACTTCATCACTGGTACAAAATACAAGCTTGATCCGACCTGCGATGTGGACTCTGGCGGACGCTTGCGCAATGGGCTGCCCGAATATGATGGGTTACATGTCTTCAAAGCAAATGGCCCGATTATCGAACTGCTGAGAAGCCGCGGCGTGCTTCTGCATACTGAGCCGCTGCAACACTCCTATCCGCATTGCTGGCGCTGCCACAATCCCATTATCTTTCGCGCGACCGAGCAGTGGTTCATTTCCATGGAAACCCCCATGGAAGGTGGAACTTTACGCAGCCGAACGCTGGAAGAAATCAAAAAAGTGAAGTGGGATCCGGCATGGGGTGAAGAGCGTATCTCAAACATGATCGCCACCCGCCCAGATTGGTGCATTTCCCGCCAGCGCATCTGGGGCGTTCCGATTGCCGTGTTCCTGTGCGAAGGTTGCGGCAAACCGATGAACGAGCCCTCTCTCAATCGCAAGGTCATCGAATTATTCGCGAAGTCTGGGGCGGATGCCTGGTACACCGCCGAAGCGGATACGCTGATCGCACCCGGAACGCAGTGCATGCATTGCGGTGGAACCGCATTCAAAAAAGAAACTGACATTCTCGATGTGTGGTTCGAGTCCGGTTCGAGTTATTTGGCTGTGCAGGGGAATGAACAGGAGTTCCCTTGGCCGGCAGACTTATACCTGGAAGGTGGCGATCAATACCGCGGATGGTTTCATTCTTCCCTGCTCTGCGCTATGGGAACGAGGGGCAGCGCTCCGTATGCAATGGTAGCCACCAATGGATGGACGCTCGACGAACAGGGCCGCGCCATGTCGAAGTCTCTCAACAATGGTGTGGATCCGGTAGACGTCGCCAATCGCATGGGCGGAGAAATCGTGCGGCTATGGGTGGCATCGGTAGATTTCCGCGAAGACGTGGCCTGCTCGGAAAATTTGATGCAGCGGGTCGCGGAAAATTACAGAAAAATCCGCAATACCATCAAGAATATCCTGGGGAATTTGTACGATTTCCAGCCTGAGCGAGACACAGTTCCATTCGAAAAAATGGAAGCCCTCGACCAATACATGCTGCGGCAGACCGTTGCCATGTCGGCCGATGTAATGCGTTGGTACGAGGAATTCGCTTTTCACAAGATTTACCAACGAGTAAATCACTTCTGCGTGGTCGAACTCAGCGCATTCTACTTTGATGTGTTGAAAGATCGTCTATATACGTATGCGCCAAATTCGCTTGCGAGACGTTCCGCTCAAACGGCAATGTGGAGAATTGGCGAAGCATTGGTGCGGCTGCTGGCGCCCATCACCAGCTTCACCTCTGATGAAGCATGGGGATATTTACCCAAGTTGGAGGAGCGCCTCGAAACCGTACACTTGACCAAATTCCCCAGTGTGGAAGAAATTCTGGGCACAAGTGCGGCAGGCACTGATGCAACGCAACTGGAAGATTGGAATATCCTGCGTTCGGTACGTGAGCAGGTACTAAAGGCGTTGGAAGAAGCGCGGAATGCCAAACAAATCGGCGTCGGTCTGGAAGCGCAAGTCACACTTATGGCCGCGGAACCTGTTTTTACCGTGCTGGCTCGATACAAAGAACAACTTCGATACTTATTCATCGTATCCGCGGTAAAGTTGGAGCAAAGTGCATCAGGGAACGGATCGTCCCCTGGAGTGAGCATCCAGATCAGCAAAGCAGAAGGCAAAAAATGCGAGCGCTGCTGGAACTATTCAACTCACGTTGGTGAAGATTCCGAGTATCCGACAGTATGCGAACGTTGCAGCGCCGTGCTTAAAGAGATCGAAGCCGCAGCCGTACACAAGTAATCTAATCAGCTGGTAATAACTCAGGATTCATTTTGCACATGCGCAGACTCCACTTCATAATCGCTCTTTTCATCGTGGCACTTGATCGCCTCTCGAAGTGGACCATTGCCAAAGACATTCCGCTGCATGAGAGCATCAGGCTCATTCCGCGTTTTTTTTATCTCACTCATGTCGAGAATCGCGGCGCCGCCTTTGGGCTCTTTGCCGACTCGCCTTCGCAATGGAAGATTGCATTGCTGGTGCTGTTTTCGATTGTTGCATTAGTAATCGTCTCGACTCTTCTATGGAGGAGCAGCCACACGATGACCACCACTGGCATAGGGTTATCGCTCATTCTCGGGGGCGCAATAGGAAATCTTTGGGACCGCCTGCTTCACGGCCAAGTTGTGGATTTTCTGCTCTTCTATCTAGGCTCGTATCAATGGCCAGCATTCAACGTAGCCGACAGCGCTATTGTGGTCGGAGCGGGACTGCTTGTAGTCGAAATCTTGTTCGCCAAAGCTCCAGCGGAAAAATCAGCGTAGAGGGATGACTGCGGATAAAGTCAATCGGCACACTGAATGCCTAGCTGCGAGCGAAGAAGCGTTTGGGATTATCTACGGTGACGGCATGGATGTCCCGCTGTGATACGCCGATTTGCATCAGATAAGGGATGGTCCTGTGGGTGTTGAACAGCAGCCCATCCGGGTTGATTTTTCCCCGGTCGAGTTCCCAGTCGTTGGAGAGAAAAATTCTATCCCCGAAGCCTGCGCTGATGAGCTGCTTAACGTATCCTGCCCGTTTTTGCCAGGGTACCTGAAGTTTCTCTTTAAAGTATTCTGGCTGGCCCTTCGCACTCTGGATCGCTCCGTAAAATACATGGTCGATCCCGAGTGTGTATCCGCGTTTGGCGAGACCAATAAGGTAATTCACATCGTCGGTATCATCGCTGTGGCCGAGAGACACCCTGGTGGGACTGACACCCTCTGCTTCAAAGATGTCAGCCTGCATCTCACCGCCGCGACGGCGAGCATCGCTATGCGTTTCAATTGGCACACCGGTCGCTTTGCTGGCGCGTGCTGCTGCCTTGAAGCCTTTTTCTTCAGCAGCCGTGATTGCCGCAGATGCAGCAGCTGCCTTAATGACACCGGCCTTAATGCCCGTATCCTCGATCCCCTGCTCGATCTCTCGAACGAAAAGTTCAGCGATCTGCTCCACCGTCTGGACATTGTAAGATTCAGGCGCAAAGCGAAAGCCGGTGCAGGCCACGAGGTGCACTCCAGACCTGCGCGAAACTTCTTCGAGACAGCGCACGTCGCGTCCGGCGTCGGAAGGCGAGAGATCGATGATTGTGTCCACGCCGGCAGCCTTAGCCTCCTTTAGCTTATCAACCATCTTGGCGGCTGCCAGGGTCTTGTCGCTGAAAAGATCGTGCGGAAAGAAACAAATATGTTCATGGCTAAGAGTGAAACCGAGCTTCGACACGTCGAGCGGTCCGAGCACAGTTTCAACTACACCAGCACTCGCGATCTTGGGAGCGTCTTTGCTGGTGTTAGCTGTTGCAGCATGAACAATCCGTAAGGATGCCGCCCCTACAACACCGGCAGCCGCTGTTTGCAAGAGAAATTCTCGGCGGGTAGTCATAAGTAGCCGTCTGAACGCTATAGCAGCTGTCAACTTTATCCGGTCGGCGGCAAGTCAGCAGGCGTCGGTTCAAACCTTATATCCTGTTCCTTCAGACGCAGGCGCATTTTTTTATTCGGCTAGTCTGGATCGACGACACTGGCCAACTCCTCGCTCGTGGTCGCGATCTCAGCAGATCCTTCCGCTTATCGACTCGGAAGCAACCCGAGCCATCCTTAACATCAACATCACGGCGTCCCGTAAAGTTGCCGGTAAACGTTCGCATTCCGCAGAATCGCCTCCACATACTCGCGAGTCTCAGTAAAAGGAATCGATTCCACGAACTCCTGTGGATCACGATACTTCCCTTGTCCCAGCCAGTCCTGCACCCGATTCGTCCCCGCGTTGTATGCGGCGAGAGCATATTCGAAAGAGCCAAATTGATCGACCATGGAACGGAAATATTTCGTGCCCAGTTGCAGATTAATTCCCGGTTGAAACAGCTGGGTGGCGGAGAAATGCTTCAGCTTCTCTTGCTTGGCAACGTTCTTGCCAACTTTAGGCAGCAACTGCATGAGTCCCAGAGCATTCGCGCGAGATACCGCATTAGGATTGAATTCCGATTCCTGCCGAATCAAAGATGCAACCAGATAAGGGTCAAGCGCATTGCTGGAAGAAAATCTCTTGAGATCAAACCAGTATGGCTTAGGGAACAAAGCTTCCCAATAGGAACGGGGAAGGCTCGGTACATCGACTGCGAAATAATTCGGTACGGCATGCTTTAGTACTTCGAGGGCAATATCGTAACGGCCGGCGTCCTGATACATCCTTGCAGTTTCCGGAGCGAGCCAGTTCCCTTTTTCTTCCTCCGACGCTGCCTTCAGTTCGCGAACCGCGAAATCGAGTAGTCCGCCATTCTCCAGCAATTGCGCTTTTTGCAGGCGAAGATTATCTGATGGAAGATCATCCTCTAGATTTTTAGGATCCGCGGCGATCGGAGGCACGCGGTCAAGCAGCGCGTAATGTGGCGGATCACCGTCGAATTTGATTTTCTTTAGTTCCTGCCTCGCCAGTTCGCCATAATAATAATTGCGAAAACGCGAAGAGATCTTCTGGAAATACGCCGTAGCCATTGGCAGATCGTTATCTTCTTCCGCCAACCGTGCCCGCCAATAAAGAGCCGCGGGAGTCTCGTTGGAATCAGGATAAAGCGCGATTTGCTGCTCAAATTCCTTTTCAGCTTCTTTGTTCCGCCCTTGCCGCAAACTCAACCAGGCTACTTTCCAATGCGCGTAGGACGCTCGGGCTGCGGCGGGAAAACGTTGCTGCATCTCGCGGTACGAATCGATGGCGTGGTCATAATCTTTTCGCAGCAGGTAAATGTTCCCTGCCGAAAGCAAAGCTTGTTCAAGCCAGGGACTATTCGGCGAGATCTGCCGGATTTGATCTATATATTTTAAAAAGCTGTCATCATCGTTAGCGGCGCGTGACATTTCGCCAAGGTTGAACAGGCGTTCAGCATTCAGCTCGGGAGTAAGATTGGGAAGAGAATCCAGCGCCTGCTTGGCTTCTTTATTACGGCCTGCCTGCCGCAAAGCTTTCGCCATTTCGAGCTGAACCGCCGGACGCTCGCCAGCACTAACATCTCCAAGCAAATTACGATACTCGTCGGCGGCTTCCCCGAATCGCTTCCCTTTCATCAATAAGTCGGCACGAGCGCGACGTTCGTTTACATTTGCGGGTATCGCCGTTGAGCCAGCCAATTTACGGAGTTCTGCCTCGGCCTCATTTGCTTCTGCACTGAGCGGCATCGTGAAATAAAGATTATGGAAAATTGCCGTGGCTTTTGCGCTTTGTCCCGACGCCGCATAGGCGCGGCCCAACTCGAGTTCCAAATCCGACCGGATCGGTTGACGATCTTTCTCCAGAATTGCGGCCGCTTCCGGCGCTCGGTTATCGGTCAGCAAAGCATTTGCATAAAGCACGTGCACATCACGAATCAAAAGCGACTCAGGATAGGTTTTGTCGAATTCGCTCAAAACCGATATCGCTTCTACTGTGCGCCCAGTTTGCAGGTAAGAAGTCGCCAGATAATAATTGACGTAATCTCCCAAATCCCCAGCGTGCAGTTTGGCCCGGTTCAGTGGATCGATGGCCTTCGCATAATCATGATCAAGTACGCGCGCATAACCAAGCACCAGCCAGGCCAAAGCACCCGCATCTTCCCTGGAGTGTCGAACCGCATAGGCCTGGACGCCCGCATAAGCAGCGGGAGTACGGTCCTGCAACAACTGTCGCGACATTG
Organism: Terriglobales bacterium; assembly: GCA_035651835.1. Lineage (GTDB taxonomy): Bacteria > Acidobacteriota > Terriglobia > Terriglobales > Acidobacteriaceae > JAOAPG01. Next base: position 20,235 of record DASRFC010000024.1, on the reverse strand, counting down.
GTTTCAGAGTCGCGGAAGCAACGAACGCCTGCCGCATGCGGCGTAATCGGGGAGAATACCGTGCACTTTTCTTTTTTGCTGCCGTCTTCCGCGTGCTCGCCGAACTCTTTTTCTTTGCACTCTTTGAGGTTGAAGTCTTTGCCGCGGAACTCTTGGATTTGGTCGCAGTCGATTTAGGAGAATCCGATTTCGTCGGTGCCGGCGGGGCTGCATCCGTTCCAGCGGATTGAGCAACTGCCCACGAAATAAACGAACCAGCCGTAACAATCACGGCTACGATCAGAAGTGTTCGGCTTGAAAAGAATCGACGAAGATAGGCAACCACGTTATTCAACTAATTCCAAAATTCCTGTTACTCAGTTTGATGCAGGTTTAAGCGATGGATCTTCAACTTCTAAAATTCGGTCCCATAAGCGAAACATCGTCTTCCGCCAGACTGCGGACAAGCTCCTGGTTAAAATAATCCGCGCTCCCCGCTACAGTGTTTCCGTAACGTTTGTGATACGTAACCCGGCTCTTATCGATGTCTTCCTTCAAGCGGTCATATAAATCTCTATTACTTCTGCCTTCCGTAACTTTTACCTGGTTATAAAGCTTAATCTCGTCGGAAAGCAGGCGGGCAAACCGTTGCGCCTTGCGATGAGTGTCGCTATCCTCGGGCGACATCTGGGTGGCTGCCACTGGAGCTGAAGAGGGGGCTGCTACCGCCATTGCCACAGGTGCTTGAGCGACGGCTGCTGATGCTGCCTCCATCACTGCTGCTGACTTTGCTGCAACGTGCATTGGTGCATGAGCCGCGAAGGGATCCGGAATAGAGGGAGCTGACGGCGCGGGCGGCACAGCGTCGAATCTTTCATTGGCGGAATCGGACAGGCCGTCTTTTTGTACTTGTTTGCGTAGCGACGCCACTTCCAGCCAGGCACCCGTCGCGGTCACAAGTATTTCCAGCGCATTCGTATCTATGGTTCCACTCTCATCGACTCCGGCATCTACGTAGACGAGCGCAGCAATTTTATCTTTGAGCAGCAGGGGAAGGATCAACACCCGCCCATCTTTCGATGCTCCGAAGTGCGCGATGAAAGCGTGATCCACCTGATCTGCCATGCCTCGTATGGCAACTCGCGATTGCAGACTCTGGGCTGCAAGACCGCTGGTCACATCCAAAGCGAAGTCTTTGATTTCGTCGCTCTTTATGAATCCACGTCCTTGCCATCCGGTCGCAAGGCCTGACTTAATCACGAATAACGCTGCCCGTCCGCCGTAGTGAACCGTGCTATCGAGGAGCGCGCGCAGGATTTCTTTCTGATTCGTCCCAGCATGAATCGAGGAAATTGCCTTCAGGAGGTTTGTACCATTCTCTGAACTTGCCTCCCCTGAGCTAAGTGGCTGAGCAGCAGCACTTTCCAAGGCTGGTTGAAGCTCTTCGACCACCCCTCGGATAAGCTCTTTCCGCAATTCTGGCAGGTGAGTTTCAAGCGTACGCGATACCACTCTCTCGACAATTTGTTCCACCCAGTTACTATCTGGCATGCTTCCCTGCGTGTCCCGCCTGCAAAATGTATTCTGCTGGCACTCGGCTAACTCTGATTATAGGATGTTTCCTGCGCATCGCGCCGGTCACGATAGGACCTGTTCTACCGCGGCGCACCACAGAATGAAATTTAACGCAAACTCTCAACCGGGGATATGGTAAAAGAGTTCGCCCGAGCCTCGGGTTACCAAGTAAAATACTAGTTTGGCCCGACCAACGAATTCCTAAAAATAGTTGCATCGAAGGAACAATGAGTACCATCCAACCAAAAGTAGGTGAGCCGGTTAGCGACGAGCTGGCGCTGGTTCAGGCGGCTAAGGAAGGCGACGTCGGATCGTTTGAAGAACTTGTCAAACGCTACGACCGGAACGTATTTCGCATTGCGCAGCACATTACGCAGAACCGTGAAGATGCGGAAGATGTGGTGCAGGATGCGTTCCTAAAAGCCTACAATAACCTAAAGCAGTTTCAGGGTCAGTCGAAGTTCTACACCTGGTTAGTACGCATCGCCGTCAACGAAGCGTTGATGAAGTTGCGTCGCCGGCGCCCGGAACGTACGGTCTCGCTCGATGAGGATGTAAAGACGGAAGAAGACTCGCTGCCGCGAGAAGTCGCGGACTGGAGTCCGAATCCGGAACAGCAATATAATCAGGCTGAATTGCGGGAGATACTGACTCGAACAATTCAAGGCTTGCCTGCGAGTTTTAGGACGGTATTCGTCCTGAGAGATGTGGAAGGACTTTCGACGGAAGAAACTGCCGAGGCACTTGAGCTGAGTATCCCGGCGGTGAAGTCGAGACTGTTGCGAGCGCGATTGCAGCTTCGCGAAAGATTGAGCCGTTTTTTTCAGAAACGTGGAAGTACAGATGGCAAACCAACACTTGAACCCGGAGATGGCAACCAGTGAAATGCTCTGAATTCTTGCAAGAGCTGACCAATTATTTGGACGGCGTAATCGATGACCGTACCAAGGTTGAACTCGAAGGACATTTATCGTGGTGCCACAACTGCTACGTTGTCTGCGATACCACCAAGAAGACCATCGAAATATACCGCGATTCCAAACTCTACGAACTTCCCGACGATCTCCGCACCCGGCTTCGTTCAGCCATCGTCTCCAAGTGTCAGGGACACAAAAAGCCTGGCTCGGAAAAAATATAGCTTCGGCTCAACCTTCCAGCAACTACGGGGTTTCCGATACCGTAAAATTACTGGGAAAACCGCTATCCCGTTTCCTGCCAGCGCACCTTTTATTCCAGAATTGAATCTAAGTACCTAGACGGTTAGAGAATTCCTGAGTTCTGTGGCGATTCTCTCCTGTGGGCGAAATACGCCCGGCTATCGGGGAGGTAGAAAGATGATGGGAAAACTGCTCGATGTGTTTTTCGGATGCTGGCACAACCGTTTTAGCTTTCCTATGACAGTTCGCGCAGGTATTCGCCGGAATGGCGCGGCAGCAGTAACCGGCACGTATGTTGTGTGCCTCGACTGCGGCAAGGAACTACCTTATGACTGGAAACAAATGAAGATTGTCGGAGCCTCCCCCGAGCGCCGCAATCAAGTCCAGGCATTGGCGACGAAGGAAGCCGCCTGAAAAAGCTTTGTGTAGCGACAAGGCGCTAGCTTTATTTAGCGACACCACTAGCTTTATGTGCGAAAGGCATTAGCTTTATGTAGCGATGGGCGTCCTCGCCCGTCCGCCATAATGTCTTAAATAACTTGTCGCTGAGCGCAGATAAGACGTTCGCTAGAACGTCTTATCCAGTCGAAGGATCCCTACCTGCAAAACAACTCGCCTATTCCATAACGTTCCGGATGGATATGCATTCCAACTGAGGGTGCCCAATCCTTGCGCGGTTTTCGCAAGGGTGGGAAGCGATGCTGCCGCTACTCAATCAGAAGGGAGTATAAACCGGCAATGAAACTTCGGAGGCACTCACGCTTTTGCATTGACGTTCTGTCCGTGAGCCTCCCACCCTTTGCAACGTACGCGAAGGATGGGGCACCCTCAGCAACCGCCGCGTTTACACCGAACGACCGCCGAAGAGTGATTTTCCTCTTAGCTGCTTGATTTCACAGACGTTCACGCACAGCAACCTGTAAACGCCAGTGTTTTCGCGCCTCATCGCTGTAAGCCGCTCATTCCACTCACGTTCCCGCCGGGGAACCTAAGGTTCCTCCACAGCTCCCATTCGGGGGTGACGTGTCACCCTCAACCCGATGCCGTAGGCAGCGTTTCTTCCAGACGCAGCAAGGCCGCCCACGAAGGACGGCCCGCTGGCTGTGTTCATTTGCTTTTGGCGTACCAGATGCCGGTGTCGTAGTCGATCATGAGCCGTACTTCGTTACCCTTAACAACAGCCGGGTAGCCAGCATGATCGAGCATGACCTGCGCCGGGTCGCCTCCAGTGAACGTCCAGAAGCCCGTCTTCTCAGACTTGGCTTTGGTCGGCCCACCCTGCACGAGATCGTACTTTCCGTCCTCCTGCAACGTGAGCCGATCCCACTCGTGATCGGACGCTTTACCCGCCGGGTCTTGGGACTTGTAGACATAGCTGCCGACCAAGACCTGCCGTGAAGCAGGAGGCTGGCTCGTACACCCACCTAAGAAGCAGGCTGTCAGTGTCAGCATTAGCAACTGGATTCGCGTCTTCACGATCAGTGGCATGTCACACCTATTTGGAACGTCTGATGTATGTTGCCTCCCGGTGTGGGGAAGGAACCACGTTGGTATTGTGGCCCGTGGTCGTAGGTCAGAGACCTCAAGCTCGTTGTATTTGTCAGCGAGAGAACTCCACCAGATATGCTCCAGCGGAAGGAACCCACGAACTGAGCCACAGGATTACCGCCAGCAACGTAGGCTCCGCTTGCCCCGAACGTGTAGAGGCCGCTGGTCTGTCCGGTGAACATATATGCTCCCAGGACTTCAGTTACTCCAGCAGATTGACCCATCACTGCGGACGTCGCCGTATTCGGGCCAAAGGTTTGATTGGTCGGCCCTAATCCAGAGGCAAATTGTGCGGTCAGCGCAGCTACTTGTGCAGTCGCCGCAACGTACTGTCCTGCGCTGGCTGGACCGGCTGAACAGTTCCTCCCGTTATTTGGGGCTCCAAGCTGTCCATCGCTAGAGTCATTGGTAATCGTATCTCCTGGCAAAAAGTTCGCGGTAACGATGGCGTCATAGACGTCTTCCTGCCAAGCGCCGCCATTGTCCGCACATTCCCTCTTGCCCGCTTCACCGGACGAGGAATAGTCATAACTATTCCAATCACTCGCATCGGGAAGGGTGAAGTCGATTTTGCCATCATCACTGGTAGTACCGTAATAGCAAAACAGTCCCGCCGGATCGGTGTAGCGTAATGGATTGTTGAGTACATAAGCATAGCGATTAAAGCTCTGCGGATCGCTGAAATTCATTACTTGCGATCCTGCCGGGTCAGGAGAAATCCAGCGACCTTGACCAGGGCTGTACTCGCGATAAGTAAAATCGTACAAACTGGAAACCGTGTCCGGCTGCTGACCTGTAAAAGAAATGTACGGTGTGGTCACATTGCTCTTGACTGAGTAAGTCTCACCAAAGGGCGCATAAGCCAGATCGGCATATTCCTTGTCGGCAGTATTCGACTCAAACCTTGAGCTTCCCAGCCAGTCATAGTGGCGGAAACGAAGGGTGCTTCCCGTGTACGTCGCTTGCTCTCCGCCCGGCAGCGGCAAGAAAATGTTCTGCGTGATCTGCCGAGTCATCAATGCCAGCTTGCCGATTGGACTGTACAGAATTTCTCCCGAGCCGTTCTCAACCATGCGCCCTAGCGCATCGTAGGTAATGGGAACAGAGTTGATGCTGGCAACTTTCCCGTAGGCATCGTATGTGTAGGTATTGGTGCAATCATAAAGCAGATTGCCGTCGGCATCGTAGGCAGTGGCCGGATTAAATGGAGGTGAACATCCTGAGATTGCATTTATACGGTTGTTGGACGCATAGGTCGGCGTGAATGCATTGGGCGAACCTGTTTTCTGAATATTGCCAAAGGCGTCATAGGTGAAGCTTTGATTTGCTGCCGTTCCGCAATTTGCGCTGCTCAGCCGGGAAAGATCGTCATATCCGTAATTGCATGTTTGATTGTTGGCCGTATCGAAAAGATCGAAGATAGAAAGCTGTTGGAGCGTGCCATTTGAGTTCCAAGTCAAATTGCCTGTCACCGAAAATGGATCGGCTCCGTTGCCCGTCTGCTGATAATTTGTGCTACTACCTAATTGCAACTGCGCGCCCCATGCGTAGATGGTCTGCGATGAGGTTAGAGAATTGCCGCCTTGCAGGAAAGCTATGATTTGAGTAGATGAGTCGCCGCTCGGCACCGCTCCCGATAGGACGAACCTTTTCCATGCTGTAGTTACACTCTCTTCTGCGTCAGCGTAGGCCGAGGTAGTAGGAGTTTTCCAGCCGACCAAAATTGTTTGAGGTGAGTCCGCTCTCAAATAAATGGAGAACGTGAACGTCTGTCCAGCCACGACGCTTGGCGTGACGGTTTGCTGGAGGACCGTAGTTCCGGAATTGGGATTGGCAGGGTAGGTGATTGAGTCTGCCGTTTGAGCACCATTGGGATCGATTGCTGCATTTGCGACAACTGTAGGCGCTGCAACTCCAGCGCCCCATGCCACCCAATAGCTTGCATCATCCAAGGCTTGCGACTCGTACAGCAGATTCGCGTACCCGGCCCCTACCACATTAAAAGAATATTGCGTCATGCGTCCGGTGTTGGCATCGTAGCTGTAGCTGTCACCGCCGTAGGCGCTGGCATCGCCAAGAACGACATTAGTGGGCTGACTGGCTGAGTTATAGCTGGTCTGAGTCACCAAGTCTGCCGGAGTGGTTTGATCGGTCACGGCGAGAGGACGCCCTTCTCCATCGACAGTGAACGTCCAGCCGATACCTGATGATGGGTTCGTGTGTCCGGGAACGCCGCCCAAATCTTTGAGTGCCCCATTAGCGAAGTAATCGGCAGTAGTGTGGTAGTAGCCGTTGGAATTGGGAGTTGATTCGTAGACATCCGTAAGCTCGCCACGCGGGGAATAACTGAATCCTTCGTCGGTTATCTTTGCTGCCCCGCATCCAGCGCCTTGCATCACGGTGTATGCCTCGGCGAGCTGACCTTTAGAGTTCAACGTGGTAACTCCGTTCACGGTAGCGGAATCGTAGATGAAGCACCTATCAGGCGTGGCCGAGGCGTTTGGTGAATTGTTGTAACTTTGGCCAGCACTTAGAAGGCGATGAATAGAATCGTAAACATAGCCTGTGCCGTTCCCGTTAGCATCTATCTTCTGGATCAAATCGCCAGCGCTCGCGTACGTGCCGCCGTTACCCGGATTCGAACTTGCTTTATCATAATAATAGTAAGTGCTGCCGGTCTCCGGGTTTTGTTCCTGAATGAGTCTTCCCACCCCATCGTAGTAATAAATTCGTTGCTGAGAGGTGCCAAGCTTGTTCTGGGTCACAGTCACGGCATTGGTAACCGGACTGTCGTAGGCATAAGTAGTCAGGTAGCCATGAGCAGCAGTATTCTGCGTAGGATTACAGTTGCCATAACCCGGCAGGCTGCTTGTGATTTCACACACAGATTTTATTCTGCCCAAGCCGTCATATTCGATTTGACGGCTGCTGCTTGGGCCTGCGACAAGAACATCGTTACTGGAATACGTATAAGACGTGACCCCACCGCCCCCATCCGTGACCGTTTTTGTTCGGCCTAGAGCATCAAATTGTGTAGTGGTCGCAGCCGTTGCTCCCGGAAGCGTCTTAGTAATGAATGCTCCGACACCAGTTGTCCAGCCATAGCTGTATTGCGCAAGGTTGTCATAGCTTGAGGAGCCAGGAGTAATCCTGTTTTTTGTTGAAGTAAGGCGTCCCACACCGTCAGCAGCATAAACGGTGTCCACGGCCGAACCGTTGTTGACGAGTAACGAACCCTCAAAAGTGGTCGGAGAATAAGAATAGTTGGTCGTCGCCGTGGTTACGCCATTATACGGGGCTGTGACCGAGGTGACCCGCTTAAATGGATCGTTATAGGCGTAGGCCGTGGGCTGCTGGTTGAGATCAGTAGTTTGTGTAGGGAGAGGTCCGTTGCACCCTGAATCATAAGTCTGTGATGTTGACAAGCCGGTAATTGGAAGGGTCGTAGTGGTCGATAGCAGGTTGTTACAAACATAAGCCGGGTTGCCCTGGTCAAAATGAGTAATAGCCCCGTTAACATCGGTGATATAGGCCAAGGCACCGTTGGGTTGATATGCGGCGTAAGATTTTAGAAAGCTTGATCCACCCACCCACTTATCGGTTTCAGTCGCATGTCCCCCGGCGTTGTAGGTGTATCTGGTTTGACTAGTCGGAGCTCCAGCCGAATTGTAGGTTGTAATCAGGCAAGGGTGGTCCAGTATGTGAACTGAAGTCGAACCGCAAGTAACTCCACTTATATTCGCATAAGTGATGTCGGTTTCGGAGGTGGGGGTTCCGCTTGGCGGGTAGGTTGCTCCAAAATCGTACCTCTTGATGGTGACTGGAACACCGAACGAATTATCCAGTTGAGAAGAGCCGTCGAATATCGTTTCCACCAGCGACGCTGCCGAAGATCCGCCAAGTGATGTATAAACGTCGGTCTGAGTGATCTCCCCGAAGATGGCAAGGTACTTCTGCGGAGCAATACATGCGGTTTGAGATGTGTTATTGCCGTTATAGCATGTGATGGTAGTGCTCAACACTCCCGCGGCATTTTGCACAACTTTTTCGGTTTGAAATTCACCATAGAAGTGATACGTCGTCGTATTATTAGCGGGGTCTGTTTCGGTAACTGTGAAATTCCCATAGGTATCCCCGGCGGTAGGAGTATAGGTCCAAATACTATTGTGAGCATTTCCATCGTTTACCGTACGAGTAATTGTCGATTTAGCGGAAGTGCAGTTGATGCCATTGCTTCCACCGGAATATTGAAACTTTGTATATCCGCCGCTTGGCAAGGTTATTTGTGATAGGCGCCCAGTAACGCTGCCAGCGTAGCCAGGCGTGCTTTCATAGGAAATACCGATTGTTTCGCCGTCCCCGAGAAAAACAACGCTTGTTGGAAAATATACGGGTCCATTATTTAATTCGTTACCGCCGCAACCGAAGTTAGTCCTGTGTGGATATAAAGTGTAGTTAACTTGGACGGTCTGCGAATTTCCATTTACATCAGTGTATGTGTATAGATCCGGCGCTGAAGTTCCGCTTGACAAACGATCGCCATAGATAGTCGAAGTCATCGCTGTCCGCCCGAGTGTATCGGTGTAGGTCGTTTTCCAGGCAACATTAATAGTTCCGGCGTTCAAAGTCGTAGTGGTTACACCTAGTGCAACATTATCCGGATCAATCAAGCCGCCGCTGAGAGTATTTCCCGAGCGATCATAAAGGTGAAAGACAGGCGGATTTGCCGCTGTGACGACAACCGTGTACCCCGAACTGTCGATAGTCTGTGCTGTACCTCCGCCTGACATGCCGCAGGGGCCATACTGGACAGTGAGCACCGCAGAAACTGGGTGGATCGCTCCTGTGGCATCAGTAACCGTGAAGTTACTCTGCTCGATTTCGCTGTTGCTGCCATTGCAGGGCAAGTACGTTGTAGTAGAGTTTAAAAGTCCAATTCCTCCCGAAGGCACGCCCTTGATCCCTCCTCCGCCCCACTCTTGGTCATTAAAGGCCGGATCGCCGACAGACCAATTGCTCGTGTAATTACCTGCTTCATAAACAAAGGCTCGAAAGTTACCTTGAAGGTTGAAAGAAAATGGAATTTTTCCGGCCTTGCTCATGACCGGAATCGATAACATGATGTTTCCTGTTGCCGGATCTATCGAGTCGTACTGTTCTGAGATGTGCGTCGAAAAAGGTAACATCCCAGCAGCGGGATCCACTTGTGCATAGCTGAACCCGACGATACAGAATAATATGACGGTCGGAAGAAGCAATCCGCATACTCTCGAAAACGTAGCCTTAACAACGTAGTCGAGCAACACACCAACACGGAAGCGTGGCATCGGGCCACCTCCAAATATAAAAATTTGATCGGGGCCCGGGAAAACTGTTCTGAGGAATCTAAGGTAAGTACCTGGATTGGTCAAGTGCAAATTTCAGGCAAGTACGTCCCTTGACAAATTCCGCTCTGCCTGTTTTTATGTTGGCGGGCTATGATTAAATCGTTTTCCTACTGCAAACAATCGTTTGTCCTAAATAGAATATTGCCGGGCGCCGCACGCTCTATACCCACAGAATCGTTGCCCGGATTTTCAAGGAGATTTATGAATCGCAGGCTCTCCTTGTTCTTGCTGTATGCACTCCTAATATTCCCATTCATATCTTCCATATTTTCGCAAGCCCAGGCGCCGCGTGACGTCCAGTTCTGGCTAACGACTGCCGACCGGTCTGCATTGCTCGCTCTTCAGCCCTCCCCATTGCATTTCTCCGAATCGAGCGATTCGAACCTCACCGTCGATGTCAACGACATGGCGCAGTATCAATCCATGGATGGTTTCGGCGTGGCACTGACCGGCGGCAGCGCGCAGCTTCTCATGCGCATGGACCCTGCGAAAAGGAGCGTCCTGCTGAAAGAGCTGTTCGAGACGCAAGGGAACAGCATCGCGATTAGCTATCTGCGGCTGAGCATCGGCTCTTCCGACATGAACGAGCACGTCTATTCCTACGACGATTTGCCCGCGGGACAAACCGATGTGGATCAGGCCAAATTCAATCTGGGCCCTGATCGCGCCGATGTGATTCCAGTCCTGAAAGAAATTTTAGCGATCAATCCACGAATTAAAATTCTTGGCTCCCCCTGGTCGGCACCAGCGTGGATGAAAACGAATGACAATCCGAAAGGCGGCCACTTAAAACCCGAGTATTACGGAGCATACGCGGCGTACCTCGTGAAATATGTCCAGGCTATGAAGGCCGAAGGCGTCACCATCGACACGATCACGGTAGAGAACGAGCCCTTGAATCCGAAGAACACACCAAGCATGGCGGTGTTCGCACCGGAGGAAGGCCGCTTCATCGCAAAGAATCTTGGACCTGCGTTTGAGAAAGCGAACATCCACACGAAGATCCTGTTGTACGACCACAATCCAGATGTGACGTCGTATCCTTTATCGATCCTGGCTGACCCTGAAGCTAGCAAGTATGTCGATGGCACTGCCTTTCACTTGTACGGCGGAGAACCGGACGCGCTAACCAAGGTGCATGACGAGTATCCAAACAAAAATCTATATCTGACCGAGCAGTCCATCGATGGATCACGAGAAGGGCCGCTTGCGATTGCTGAATCCGTCAGGCGAGTACCGATTGCCGCTGTCCGCAATTGGGGCCGCAATGTGCTTCTGTGGAATCTGGCCGCCGATCCGAATGCCGGTCCGCACACTAACGACGGCGGATGCACCGGATGCATCGGCGCGATCACTCTCGACGGCAACAACGCATCCCGCAATGTCGCTTATTACACGCTCGCGCATTTTTCGCGGTTCGTGCCGCCCGGTTCGGTTCGGATCGATTCGAATGAGCAGGAACAATTGGCAACAGCCGCCTTTCGTACTCCGGATGGGAGGACAGTTCTCGTCGTCTCCAACACCGCTAACTTTGAGAAGACATTTAATGTGCGGTATCACAGCCGCTCATTCTCTACGACTTTGCCTCCGGAATCTGCGGCGACGTATCTCTGGTGAATCAATATAGCTTGTCGCGATTCCCGCAGACGTCCAGCTGTAGAACTGCCCACTCAAGCCAAAACCGGGCTTGAATGGGTTACCCGTGGCGATACCGCAGCTTTGCATACTATGCTTCCCATCCAATGTAGTCGCTAACACTTGGGATTAGATTCAAGAAAGATGTCACATGAGGCACCCAATACTTGGTTCCTTTCTGCTCAGATGCCGGTCACAATTCCTCCGAAATAATTCCTGAGTGAGGGAAACAAGTTCTTGCCATGGGAAGCCTGGCAATCACAGCCGTCCCGCGCCTATTGGAATTGATCTCGACGTTTCCGCCGAGTTGTAGAATTCTCTCCCGCATGCCCCGGATGCCAACTCCATGCGTGCGCCCTGCGGCCGCCTTCACTCGCTTCTTATGAGGTATTCCCTTTCCCTCATCTTTAATTTCAAGCGTGATTTCCTTGGAGGAAACGTCGAGGCGAATACTTGCCGTCGGGCTTTCGGAATGGCGGTGAATGTTTGTCAGGCATTCCTGCACAATGCGGAAGATGGCGATTTCGAACTCGTCTGATAGCCGCCCTAGATTAGGATTCAACTCCAGATTTACGTTGATTTTACTGCGTTCCGCAAACCCCTCGGTGTACAAGCGCAGAGCCGAAGACAATCCCACTTCGTCCAACAAGGGCGGATGAAGCAGGTGGGAGATTGTGCGGAGTTCGTTCGACATCCTCACAATTAGCTCTGTACTCTCCGTAAGAGCTTTGGCGGCGGAAGGGCTTAAATTGTTCGATTCCGCAACGACGGAAAATAGATACATGCCTTGTGCCGCGAGCATCTGTCCGATGCTGTCGTGCAAGTCGCGGGCGATCCGCCTCCGCTCTTCGTCTTGTATCTGAAGCAGGCGAGCTGTGAGCTCGCGCAAACTTTTATTGGCTTCATTGAGCTGTTTACGCTGCTTGAGTAATTGATTGTTCTTCAAGGCAAGCTGCGAGCTGGTTGCACGAGGCTTCCCATTTCCATTATTTGACATTATAGGTTTTCACCCCGAAATGTAGACAATCCCAGAGTAATGGGACTATCTCATCCAGAGTTGCCGTGTGTCTGAGCAAAAGTGCACTATGAGAGAAAAAGTGTCGCGGAAGCCAACTTGTGATCTAGCCTGGAAGTATCGTAGTTCTAAATCACGTTACCGCATGGCGTCATTGGAAGGATTAAATCGGCGGTAGTGGTGCGCTCTGAAACCCTAATCATGCAGAACTACATTAAGAAGCGAGCTATGAACCTGGAGTCCGCCTTCTATACCGCCCGCGTAGTGAATGAAGCCCATCTTCCTGAACCTGTTCATGAAAAAACTTACGCGCGAACGCGTGGTCCCAACCATTTCCGCCAGGGTTTCCTGACTGACTTTGGGAACTACGGTTTCGGGAATGCCTTCCTTGCCAAAGTGAGCCAGCAGCAAAAGGACACGAGCTAGCCTTTTCTCGCTGGAATTAAATAGCTGATCCACCAGGTCTTCTTCGTAACGAATATTCCTCGCCAACAAATAGGCCACAAACATGTCGGAAAACGCGTGTTCCCGATGTAGCGCTTCCATCATGGCTTTCTTATCGATTCGCAGAATCTCGCAATCGGTCATGGCGGCAGCCGATCCCATACGCAAGGACTGCCCGGCTAACGCGCCTTCGCCAAAAAAATTACTCTCATTCAATATGCCGATGGTTGCTTCCTTGCCTGCCTTGGAGACAACCGTGAGTTTTACTTTGCCTTTTTGGATGTAAAACACGGCGTCGGCAGCATCCCCCTGTGTGAAGATTCCTTGTTTTTTGGAGAAAGTTAGGCTCTTTCGACCATCGCCAATCGTCGCTAGGAAAGTTTTGGGGTTAAACTCGCGACTCTTCTTCGGCGCGGGAGCAGGGCTCATCGTGCGCTAATTCTAATCTTATTGGAGGCACAATTGACATAAATCGTGACAAGCTCGGAAACCTGGAGTTACGAGCCTTGATACGTGTTCAATATTGCACAGTACCTGGGCCCACATCTAAAGTACCATCCAAACGATAAGGTGCCTGAAGCCACGAACAGGCCTGTTTGAGGCTATTAGCCGCCCGAGATACAGACACCAGGGGCATTTCGGCCCAATGCGCGATCCCACAAAGGTTAAGTTCATAAGTGGAGATCCAAGACTCCAGTTAAGGAAGTTTCATCATGACAAAGCCGCGAGTCTTAGTCGTCGAAGATGACGATGCTGTTCGTACAATGCTTAAACTTGGACTGGAAAGGGATGGATTCGAAGTTGTGGTTGCTGCAAACGTGAGCGACGCGCTTGGTCATATCGCAAGATCGGAATTTGATGCCCTTCTCTCAGACCTGCACATGCCTCTTGCGGGCGATGGCTTCACCGTGGTCAGCGCAATGCGCCACACTCATCCTGAAGCATTGACCATAGTCCTCAGCGGGTACCCGGCGTTGGAGGAGGCGATGTCCGCGATTCTCGCCCAAGCTGATGAAATCCTCGCGAAACCGATTCGAATCGGGTTAATTAAGGAACTTATTCACGCAAGACTAGGAAAACCTCACGTTATGAAACGGATAAAGCCGGAATCTGTCGCGTCTATATTGGAACGCGAGAGCGAAACTACCGTTAAGAATTGGCTCAATCTGGTTGAGCAAAATGCGGAGCTGACATGTATTCCTTTGAGCCGCCACGAACGCACTGGGCACCTCCCGAAACTTCTTCGCGATGTCATTCTTCGCTTGCGGCTAGACTCGGAAATGACAGCCCCGATTTCCCTGGCAGCTCGCGACCATGGAGAAATACGCCGACAGCAAGGCTACACCGCCCCCATGTTGGTAGAAGAATCCCGCATCTTGCAGGTGAGCATCTTCAGCACTTTGCAAAGGAGCTTGAGCAGCGTGGACTTCAGTAAAGTATTACTGGATGTGGTCACTATTGCGGACGAAGTCGACTCCCAATTAAAACAAGCGATGCTTTGCTATGTTACGTCGACGCCGGTTTTAAGACCGCGGAAAAATGAATTGGCAGGGTGAAGAAGACAAGACGATCAACGACAAATTCCGGCCTTGCAGACAGAGATGACAGTTAGTTCATCTAGTATTCGAAAGAGTCTGCCTAGTATTCGAAAGAGTCTGTCCATGCCAAAAAAACAACAGTGGAAATAGATGATCTGGATACCCCTGCGAGTGGCAGCGCAGCGTTTCCAGAGAAAGACGAACGCTAGGCACTATGGAGGAACAGCCTTGTCTCATTTACGGGTGGCGATAACTTCCCTGCACGTTCGACATCAAGCGCGTGGCACAACTGTCCGATAAGGAGCATCAGTTTTGCAGAATCAGGTTCTTTGCTGGCTTGTTCGGCTAGACTTTGCCAATCGTTAGAATTTTGTGAGGTCATAAAACCACCCTCCTTCTCTTTATTTCCAAGGATTCCCAAAAGTACTCTGGATTCCAAAACAAGTCTGAGCAATATCGCTCACTGTCACGTTTCATGCCTCTACGCCTGGAGTATATTACTATCAACACACCTAGGAAACTTTCTAGATTGCCAGCAAGTCAACTGTCCAAGACTGCCAGTCGCCGGTCTCGGTGCGGATCCGTCCGGGGCAATCCGGTGCTTAGTTCACATTTTTCTCCCCGCTTCGCGCCACAAGTAGGACATCGAACCGTTAGCGCTTGTTCTTTCTTGGCTCTCATGATGCATAATGCCGCGTACCTTGGTTAGGAAGATGGTCAATTTTGACCAGTTACTCATCAGATACAACGATTCTTAATCTCACACAAAGTGAGCTGTCTTGCTCAGACGCGATTACTGACATCTGTCATTCTTAATTCTCCTGAGTGTGTATACAGAACTACGAACGCTGATTCGTACTCTCATTTAGGTCGCTGTATCCGGCCCTGATCTCTTTAAGAACAAAAGCGACCACATCCAGCCCAGTCGGCACCTTTCATCCGTGTGTAGACCGCGGAATCTTACGGTGTACACGAGTTAACCTAAATGCTTTTTGACGACTTGGCGGCACCTCCAGCGGATGAGAGAGGGTAGCCCGGCGAAATAGGAGAGATCAAAGATTATGCCTTTAATTCAATTGCTGGAAGTTCTAATCGTGGTGGGTGTTCTGCTCTGGCTGGTAAATCGCTTCATTCCAATGCAGGCCTCCATCAAGTCAATTTTGAATGGGGTTGTAGTCATTGCCGTGGTTCTGTGGCTGCTGAATGTCTTTGGACTGTTTCATTCTCTTTCGCGGATACATGTGGGAAAAGGATGATGAATTGTCAGAGATCCACTGAAGAATATTTTGTCACCAACACGAGGATTGATAGATCGCAACACGGCAGATATCTGCCAAGGAGATAGATTGAAAATAAAACTATTGTTAGCAGCTGTAGTCGCTCTGAGCCTGAATGCATTAGCGCAAACTAATTCTCAAACAAATATGGCTCTTGAATCCATGGCGCACACGCCTACATTCCACGTCGTTGTAACCAGCCGCACGACGCAAGCCGTCAACTACAAGCACCGCAGCGGATCTACCAAGATAGATTTCGCAGGCACAGGACTCATGCCGTCAGCAGAAGGTCAAGCTGAAGTGAACAGCAAGCGGGGAGCGATTGAGGTTGAAGCCGAATTCGGCAATCTCGAAAAGCCGACAATCTTCGGCAACGAATATTTAACTTATATCTTGTGGGCCATTTCGCCCGAAGGACGTGCCGTTAATCTTGGTGAAGTATTGGTAGGCGACAATGACCGCAGCAAGCTGAAGGTAACCACCGATCTCCAGGCGTTTGCCTTGATCGTGACCGCGGAACCTTACTACGCGGTACGGCAACCCAGCAATGCGGTGGTGCTCGAAAACATTATCCGTAAGGACACCAAAGGATCAGTCGAAGCAGTCAACGCCAAATACGAACTGATGGAACGCGGCGGCTATCTTCCTACCGGATACAAGTTCGACCCAGTAGTCCTGAATGCCAAGCTGCCGCTCGAATTTTTTGAAGCGCGCAATGCCTTACGCATCTCGCAATCTGAGGGCGCCGAAACATATGCCAGCGACAGCTATCAACATGCTGTTCAGTTAATGAACAAAGCCGACGGATATGCCACGAGCAAGCATGTTCCAACCAAACCTTTGATCGCCGTTGCCCGTGAGGCAGTCCAAACCGCCGAAGACGCCCGACAGATCGCGGTCAAGAAAATGGACGACGTACGCCTAGCCAACGAGCGCCAAGCTTCCGCAGACGCTCAGGCGCAAACTCAGGCTCAAGCCGACGACGCAACGCGGCAAAAGCATGAAGCCGAGTCTGACACCGCAAAGGCGCAAGCAGCCAAGGCTCAAGCTGAAGCAGATACGGTAACTGCCCAAGCGGCCAAAGCGCAGGCTCAAGCTGATACCGCGAATGCGCAAGCCGCAAAAACTCAGGCCGAATCTGATGCAGCGAAGGCACGTAACGACGCTGCTGATGCGCAATCCGCCGTGGCAAAAGCTAAGTCCGATATGGCAGATAGCCAGGCGGCATCAGCGACTGCGCTTTCCGCAGCCCAAGCTGATGCGGAGAAATCCCGCTTATCCGCGCAACAAGCCGAAGCAGATAAGGCGGCTATGCGCACGCGATTGTCCGAGCAGCTGAATAAGATTCTCCAAACTCGCGACAGCGCACGCGGACTCATCGTCAGCATGTCCGATGTTTTGTTTGATACTGGAAAGTTCTCGTTGAAGCCTGGAGCACGCGAGAAGCTGGCGAAAGTCGCCGGAATTCTACTCGCCTATCCTGGACTCAACATTGAAGTCGGCGGCTATACGGACAGTGTAGGTACAGACAACATGAATCAAAAACTGTCGGAGAACCGAGCCGGTTCAGTGCGTGACTATCTGGTGCAACAAGGCGTAGCGACAAACTCAGTCACCTCGAAAGGCTTCGGCAACACATTGCCGGTCGCCTCAAACGATAATTCTGCTGGTCGTCAGCAGAACCGACGGGTGGAACTTTTAGTATCGGGCGATGCCATTGGAAAACCGGTCAACGTAACCACAGGAAGCTTGCAATAATTCAAGAAGTACTTCACTGAAGTAAGGAAAGGGACAGGTGCCCCATTCAAGCCCGATTTTGGCTTGAATGGGGATGTTTGCATGTCACAGGCATAGTTGCGGGCTTGAATGGCCACCCGTAGCGTCCACCCCATAGGGCGCTACATTGATCGTTTAATTGTGGCGAGTTCGGAGGTGCCGAGCTTTGCTCGGCTGGACAGCCGAGGGCGGCTGTCCCTACGTGAGCATGGTTAGACAGAATCAAAGGCGAGGGACAGAGCTTGCCTTTTGAGCCGAAGGTCCGTCTTACAAGATTCCAGTCAGAAATACATAGATTTTCGACTCATTGTTTCTTCGCAAGCGAAGAAACACTCTCGTTCAGGATGACAGTTTTCTCAGGACAGCCGGAGGGCGGCTGTCCCTACGTGAGCATGATCGTAAGAATCAAAATAGGGCGGACAGGAGCGTCCGCCCTACAGAACTCTTATCAGGATTCTTCGTTTCGACTCTTCTCTTTGCTCTTCTCTTTTCTCTTCTCTCTTCGCAATTGAAGAAAAAAACCTAGTTGCTGTCGTCGGGACGGCGCTTCAATGTCGGGCGTCCATCGTCTGAAGTAGTCTTATCGTCGCTGCCGTTTTTATCTGTCGCTGAGGTTCGCCGCAAGCTCGGCTTGCCTTTGTCTTTTGTATCAGTGATCTTGTGCCGATTTTCGATGGACGCGAGCCGTCCTTTGACATCGTCAAATTCCGATGTCGTTACGGTGTATTCAGGACGCGCTGGCAGAATCTGCGCGATTTCTTCCTGCGACTTTGTAATGCGATCCGGAGTCTGCGGATGGCTGGCAAATGCCTTCGACAAAGTGCCGGGCTTTTTCTTTTCGAGAGCTTCTATCTTTTCGAAGAAGGCAACGAAAGCCTGGGGATCGTAGCCGGATTTATACATGTATTGCAATCCCAGATAATCGGCTTCGGCCTCGAAGGTTCGCGAGAATTTTAAAAACGTCAGAGGCAATGCCAGACCGGCGCCTTCGTAGGCCGCATAGCCAATTGGCCCGCCAACCATGATCAGCGGAATGGATGCAATATTCATCAGGTTGCCGCGTGTGTTCTCACGAGCCGCATGGCATGCAGCGACGTGCGCGATCTCATGCGCCATCACGCCAGCCAGTTCGGCTTCGCCATCCGCCGCAAGGATGAGCCCGGTGTTCACGTAAAAGAATCCGCCCGGCAATGCCATGGCGTTAATTGAATCATCGTCGATGACTTTGATCGTGAATGGAACCTGAGCATCGGAATTGCGCACGATGTTTTGTCCGACTCGGTTCACGTACTCAGTGATGACCGGATCGGTAATCATCTTGGATTGCGATTCCACCATCATGGAATATTGCTTACCCATTCCAATCTGCTTCTCGAGGCTGTACCAGTTGCCCATGCCGCGATCACAACCCACGTGACGAGTGCCGATGGCATCGACATCTTTCCTGCCTCCGTCGTGATCTATTTTGTCGGGATCAGCGCCTTGCACGGGAGCAGTCGTAGCTTTGGGAGGAGCAGAGTCAGTTTGTTGCGAAGTTGTGCTGCCAGGGAAGGTGCTGGGACTGGGAGAAGCGCTAGGCGGATTTTGCGCCATCGTCCACGGAGCAGCGCAGCAAAATGCCAGCGCGATTATTGCGATGAGTCGAAATTTCATAAGCACTCCCTTGAGAACACCGGGTGTTTTAAATTATATGCCTGCGAACAGAGTTAATCCTTGGAATCCCCTAAGTAATTGGACGCAAAGCCAATGAAGATGGTTACCCGGCCCTTCTAATTGATACGGTCTTTCCTATTTTGGATTCTTAAAAAGCAGGGTACAACTCACCGGCTGGGCTCACTATCTACATGAAGTCTGTAACTCTATGACCAGCATCGATCAAAAGACGCAAAATGCATTGGATGAAGGACGAACTCTGATTTTGGGAGAGCAGATCCTGCTCGGAGCGCTTTATCGGGCGGTCTTCGAACCCGGATATCAGCAGTTCCCGTCAATTTTGCAATACCTGGTTTTGGCGGCGCTGGTTTTGAATATCTTTTCCATCGTTCTGCTGGTCGCGCCTGCTCCTTACCACCGGATAGTCGAAAAAGGTAAAGACGACAAAGAGTTTAATGCCTTCGTGGTCCAAACCATGACGATTGCGCTGCTTCCCTTTGCAGCTTCGATTGGGATTTCGATCTACGTTTTTTTCAATAAAGTAGCAGGGCCAACATGGAGCGCCGTCATTGGATTGAGTGCGACCGTCTTATCGGGACTGCTCTGGTATGGGCTAGGCTTTTCCAATGAATCCGGAAGTTAAAAGCGCGTTTAGTTGACTTGGGGAGAAAAGGATCGTGGGCAAAGCTAAAGCTGAGGATAATTTGGATGACCGGATCCGGCAGGTCTCGACGGAGATCCGCATGGTGTTGCCCGGTGCGCAGGCTCTGCTTGGCTTTCAGTTCATCACATTCGTGCTTTCTGAATTCGACAAGTTGCCGCCATTACTCAAACAAATTCATGTGGTTAGCAGTATCCTGCTCACGTTGTGCGTGATCTTGCTGATGACGCCAGCGGCCTATCACAGGATTGTCGAAAACGGAGAAAACAGCGAGCACTTTCACCGTTTCGCCAGCGCTATGCTATTGAGCGCGTTGGTTCCATTGGCATTAGGAATTGCGGGCGATTTTTTCGTGGTAACGGAGCACGTCGTTCAATCAACAGCAGTCTCGATTTCGCTGGCGGCAATTATTCTGCTGTGCTTTTTTGGCTTGTGGTTCGGGCTCCCGATGCTGCGACGTTGGCAGGACCGCAGAACCCGAAACACAAGAATACACGCCGCTTAGTCGTAATATTCAAGCCCGAGATGCGTGATCAGTTCTTCGCCTTTCAAGTGACGCAAAGTGTTCTTCAACTTCATCAATTGAATGA
>DASRFC010000023.1:0-7052 GCA_035651835.1 Terriglobales bacterium | reverse complement strand
TAGATTTTCCAAAACCATATATCCGCGGGCTTTATACAACGACACTCCAGTCAGCGTGGCTCCCATCTCAAACCGTTTGAAGCCTGCTGCTACGGCTGCTGCTTCGCAAGATGTAAGAATCATGCTGCCGATACCACGTCGTGTCCATTCCGGATGCACGAAAAAGGCGCGAATCTTTGCCGCATCCTGTTGGGGGTCGAGCAGTGAATCTTCTCGCCCCGCGCAATGATCGGCACCGTAGAGAGTTTTACGCTTGCTCCAACCACCACAGGCGACAATTTTAGAATCCCTCTCAACTGCGAAATAAGTCCCGTCGGCAATCAGCTGTGTATCGACTCCGTAGACAGTCGCAAGAGCACCTTCAATTTGAGCCGGAGTGTAGTCCTGGGCCTGCAATCCTCGAACGGAGGCATCGATCAATTCTTGTAGAACAGGGATGTCGTCAGGAGCTGCCAGGCGAATACTGAACGATATAGATTCCGAGGCGCGCACGTCTGAAAGTGTATCGGGGCTGCCACTGTCGTTACAATGTCACATAAATCTAGACAGAACTAAAAGCGACTGCGGTTCCGTTAAATTCCGTATTCACGCGATAGACTGGTATGCAGGGCAAGCTGTGCTACAAGGCTTATGCAGGTTCGCATCCTATTTTTTGGTGTATTAAAAGATCTTGCAGGACAGGCGACTGATTCTTTGTCCTTGCCTTCGGACGCCACGTTGCGCGAGGTGTTTACTCACTATGAGCGGCGCATACCGTTGCTAATCGGTCTAAAAGCTTCGATTGCCATGTCGGTTAATCAGGAATATGCCACTTTGGAAGCAAAGTTGAAAGATGGCGACGAAATCGCATTGTTACCGCCGGTTAGCGGAGGATTGGACACAAACACCGACATCGCGAAATCGATTCATCACGCAGAAATTGTTCGCGAAAAGATCGACACCCAGCAGGTCCTCGACAATCTCAAGTATCCCGAAGATGGAGCTGCTGTAGCTTTCGAAGGTGTGGTCAGAAACAACACTCGTGGCCGCCGTACTCTGTATCTTGACTACGAAGCCTACGAGGAAATGGCGCTAAAGCAACTCGAAAGCTTGTCCGTACAGGCGCTTTCCGACTTCAAAATCCGCGATGTGGCGATTGTCCACCGGCTGGGGCGAATCGAAATTGGCGAAACCAGTGTACTGATCGTCGTGGCTTCCGCGCATAGGGCGGCGGCGTTCGACGCTTGCCGCTGGCTTATCGACACGCTGAAGAAAACAGTTCCCATCTGGAAGAAGGAGTACTTTGAAGATGGTGCGGTTTGGGCCGATGGCGAGCCATTTCCCCCTGAGATCCCGAAGGCCGAAGGCACCCATTCAGAGAGGCCTACCATCTAACTGTCAAGTTTCTTAATGAAAGCTCTCCTACTTTCCCTAGCGATTGCAGCCACGGCCAGCCATGCCCAGGTACCTAAACCACCATGGGCAAGCGGCAGTACTGCCGCGACAAAACCTGCTTCGAACCAGCGCAGCGAAACGACTGACAGCTCGCAAAATTCAGACACGACCTTTAAGGTCGACGTAAAACTGGTTAACGTTTTCGTCACTGTTACGGACGATCGCGGCGCACCAGTCGCCAATCTTGCGAAGGACAATTTCCAGCTGCTCGAAGATGGGAAGTCGCAAAAAATAGCGGTCTTTGCGAAGGAATCGGCCCTTCCTCTGAATATCGTCCTCGATATTGATACAAGTTTGAGCACTCGCAAGGATCTTCCCCTGGAGCTGACATCGGCCCGCCGCTTCGCACGTGCAATACTCCGCCCAGTTGACGCGATATCGCTTTACGGATTTAGCGAGATCGTCAGTGAGGTCGTGCCCTTTACTTCAGACGCGAAGTTGATAGACCACGGAATTGACCGTATCCGCCTGGGGTCTGCTACGGCAATGTACGACGCTTTATATCTTGGTGCGCACGCCCTGGAGCCACGGCAGGGACGAAAAGTGATGGTCGTCATTACCGATGGCGGCGACACCGTTAGCAAAGTGGATTACAAAGAGGCCCTCCGCGCCGCTCAGGAGGCGGAGGCAATCGTGTATAGCATCATCGTGGTTCCAATTGAAGCTAGCGCCGGACGCGATATCGGAGGAGAGCACGCCCTGATCCAGCTCTCCGAGGACACCGGCGGCAAATACTTCTATGCAACTTCGGTCACCCAGTTAGACGAAGCCTTCCAAAAAATCAGCGACGAGCTGCGGACGCAATACCTGCTGGCCTACTATCCCTCCCAAAGAATGTCAGACTCCGAATTCAGACGGATTCAAGTATCGGTCAGCGGTATGCCGGATGGAACAGCTTTCAAAGTCCGAAATCGGACGGGGTACTACACGTCGAAGTCGCACTAAAGTATTTCGACAAGCGCCTGCACATTGCCTTTGTCCTCATCCTTGCGATATTTACAATCCTTTACAGAAAAGCTCTATATTGCTACTGAATTTTGGAATCGATCAATTTTGGAATTCCATAAACTGTAGAGAACCTTCCGTCTAATTCTGAATAATTTTCGTATGTAGCTGATTCTGCTGCATCAACTCAGCAGGCAATCTGTTGGTGAGCTGATTGCATTGTTTCTATGTCCGCAGTTGTTTAAGGTCTCGACTTCGATATACAGATATTGAAGTGACTGCTTCCAAAGGAAGGTAAATTCATGTTGCAAAGCGCTTCTTCTCCACGCTCAATCGCGAAATGGATGGTTTCTCTCTCAGCCGCAATAACATTTGTGCTCCTTGCTGTAACAATGATGGTGGCGCAAACAACAGTAGGCACAGGTAGCATTGTGGGTACCGTCACAGATTCCTCGGGCGCGGTGGTTAATGGCGCGAAAGTCGTCATCACAGGTCTTAGCACCGGTCAACTCATAAATCTCACGACGAATGCATCAGGTTCCTACAATTCCGGCCCTTTAACTCCGGGTGGCTATAAAGTTGAAGTTGCACTGAAGGGTTTTAAGTCCGTCCAAGAATCGTTAACTGTTCAGGTCGGTAATACGGCAACGGCGAATGTTTCGCTGCAGATCGGGCAAGAATCGCAAGTAATTGAGGTGCAAGGTTCGACCCTCCAAGTGAATACGGAACAGGCGGAGGTACAGGGAGTATTGACGGCCTCGCAAATTGAAAATCTGCCAGTTAATGGCCGCAATTTTCTTGACTTAGCTCAGCTTGAGCCAGGTGTCCAGATTCAGGACGGACAAAATTTTGATCCGACGAAGGCTGGCTATTCCTCAATTTCTTTCGGGGGACGATTCGGACGAACTGCGCGTATTAACGTTGACGGTGTCGATATCAGCGATGAGACGGTAGGAACAACGACTGAAGATATACCGGCCAGTGCGATCGACGAATTTCAGCTTGGACAATCTTCTCTCGATCTGTCAAATGACTTGACTTCTTCAGGTGCCGTCAACGTGACCACCAAGTCAGGCACTAATGCCATACATGGCGAAGCCTTCGGCTTAATTCGCGATCATAGTTTCGCGGCCAATGCACCCGGCGGCCATGATTACTATCTTCAGCGCGATCAGTTTGGCGGCAGCGTGGGCGGAGCGCTTATCAAAGATAAGCTGTTCTATTTTTTGGACGGGGAACGGACAAAGCAGGATTCTTTTGCTGCGGTAAGTTTGGCCGGAAGTCCTTTTGCAGCACTAAGCGGTGGCTTTAGTCAGCCATTTCGTGAAAGCAACTTGCTTGCGAAGGCCGACTACAATCTGCATAATGGCGCGAAGATCTTCTACCGCTATACATATTTTGCGAACTCTCTTTTTGCAACCTTCGGATTAGGTTATTCCGTTTACGATAACAAGGATTATACAAGACAGCATGTCGTCGGCATCGACTTCAATACCGGGACTTTCACCCACAGTATTCGTTTCTCTTATCTGAAGTTCCAAAATCAAATCGTGGATGCGACCCTGGGTACCGGACTACCTGACTGCTGCACTGGTTTGCTGCTGAGTTCTCCTCCGTTGTATGTGGGGCCTAACCTCTTGGCTCCGCAAAGCACCCCGCAACAGAATTACCAGGCAAAGTATGATGGCAGCAAGGCGATTCATTCTCATATCATCCGCTACGGATTTTCTTACAATCACATCCAGGGCGGCGGGTTTGCTGACTTTTACGGCACAGCGCCCCGTGTTTCTTGGACAGCTGGTACGGCTCCGGTTTCCGGTGATCCTGCTGACCCGCTAAATTATCCAGTACAGAGATTGCGGGTGGGAAATGGCCAAGGTTTTAATACCTTAAATCCAGCTTTAGGTTTCCCAGCTGGGGGTTTGGGACCGGATAATCGTCTTGGGCTTTACGTTGGAGACGGCTGGAAGATTAAACCTAACTTCACATTGAGCTTTGGCCTCCGTTATGATCGCGATACAGGTCGGACAGATAGTGACTTGCCTCCGATTCAGGCGATTAATGACCAATTTCCTGGTTATGGAAATCGTGTAAAACAGGCGAATCTGAATTTCGCACCCCAGCTTGGTTTTGCCTGGGATCCTAACAGGAATGGGAAAACTGTGATACGTGGAGGTATCGGCTTGTACTACGAAAACGTGATCTATAACAATGTGCTCTTCGACCGCCCTCTACGTTTAGCAACCGGTGCATTCAACCAAGTCACCAGCGCTTGCTTGGGCAGTAAACCACAGCCTGTTCCAGTTGCTGGCGGGACAATCAGCCCAGTTGGTATATGCGGTCAACGCGTCGGCGATGTAACGCAACAAATCATCGATTTCCAAAATGCAGTAAAGGCTGGTAACCCACTTAACCTCCAAGCAGCAAATCCGAGCTACATTGGGACTTTCTTACAGGAAGGTATTGGAACCAATGGAGGGGTGTCGCTATTCGACCCCAACTACAAGTCCCCACGCTCTGTGCAGATTAACTTCGGAGTGCAGAGAGAAATTCGACCAGGCATGATTTTTAGTGCCGATTATTTGAGAAATGTAGAAACACGCACTTTGATCGGGTTTGACGTTAATAAGCAGGGTAATGTAGCGAACTTCAGTAAAGCGGGGGCAAATGCTGCTGTCGCAACAACACTGGCGTTATGCGGAGTTGCAACCATAGATGCTGCAACAACGTTGTGTCCAACTAATCCTACTGGCGCACCGGGACCTTACACGCCTAGACCCGCCACAATTTCCGATTTTGCTGGCAATGGTCTCGGAACTGCGGGTGATTCGACCGGCGCGGGTTGTACTTCCGCCAATGGTATCGGAGCACCGTGTGCCTTCGGAGGAATTAATCAGAATCAGGCTCAGATGTTCTTCTTAAAACCAGAAGGACGTTCCGTTTACAATGCTCTTCAGATGAAACTGGCGCAGAATTACAAAGACCCTTTCCCTGGTGCCAAGGCTATTAACTTCCAAGTTTCGTATAGTCTTTCCCGCTTCGATAATACTGGTGGAGTTCAGGTGACTGGGACTCCGGCAGATAATGACCAGGATTTTGTGCTGCAGGCAGCTGATAACAATAATTCAGGCCGTTACTTTGGACCATCGCTGCTGGACCGCACTCACCAGATTTCATTTGGGGGTTATGTCGATGTTCCCAAAGGATTCCGCGTGGGTCTGATTTCTCACTTTTACAGTCCGCTCGCAATTGGGCTTATTGCACCTACAACAGGTAGCGCGGGTGACATATTCCTCAGTGATTTTACCGGTGACGGAACTATAGGAGATCCTCTTCCAGGTACGAAGTTTGGTGACTTTGGCAGGGGCGTCAATGCTGGCAACATCAACAATGTAATTAACAAGTACAACAGCACTGTCGCTGGGACGCCGACGCCAGCTGGCCAAAAACTGATTGACAGTGGTGTATTCACGCTTACCCAGTTAAAAAATCTTGGAGGCGTTGCAGAGACTATTCCGAATGCTCCAGCTGGCCAGCAGAATTTCACCTGGTTGCGTACAACAGATGTGAACTTCTCGTGGCATTACTTGCTTCGCGAGAGATTCAGCTTTGAACCTAGTGTCGGGTTCTTCAACATCTTCAACTTTTCCAACTTCAATTTGCCTCCAACTACTATGAATGGCATTCTCAACGGACCGGGCAGTGGTTCCATCAATGGAACTACCCGATCTGACCAGGAGCAATTCCGGGTTGGAAATGGCACCGGGGTATACTCGCTCGGCTCTCAACGGCAGCTGGAATTTGGTTTAAAACTAACTTTCTAGACAACCTGCTATTTTTTAGCCACCAGCTTTCTTGCTGGTGGCTTTTTTTGTGATGGATTTCGGTCTCCGGCGTGACACACACGTGTAGAATCTTTCCATGCCTTTCCAATCCCAAGCGAACGGCGCTCCTCGCAAGGCTAAAGTCCCTCCTCCGGATGAGACTTCGGAAGAAGCTTCTTATCTCAAACTTCTCGGTGAAAAACAGAAGCCGGTTTCGATCAAACTGGCCGATGGCGAAGTTGTCCGCGGATGGATTGAATATTATGACCGCAATATGGTCCGTCTGACGCGCGAAGACAAGCCCAATCTGTTCATCTTCAAGCACGAGATTTTGTACATCGCGGAAGAGGGTGGCGGAAAGAAGTAAGTCCAAAAGGAAAGTTTCTGTAACACGCTGTGCAAAAACCACAGATTCTCACCCACTCGCGCAGGGTTCGGAATGACAATTGATATGATTAGCGGCCAACCTGAAGCCTAATTACAACGGTTTAGTTATAATCCGCAACAACGTACAATCTCACCAAAATTGATAACCTTCATCCTCAAGGAGTTCTAACCTCTGACTTCTTCTAGCGGCACTATTGATATCATTCCCGCGGCTTCTGCCATCGCCCGTGAAGCTGGGGCTCTCCTAATGAATTACTTTCGCCAGCACGTTACCATCGAATACAAAGGCGACGCCGACCTGGTGACTATCGCTGATCGCACTTCTGAGAAGCTAATCCGTGAACGCATTCTAAGCATTTGGCCTACGCATGCGATCCTCGGAGAAGAAGGCGGACTGGTCGACACCGGGAGCGACTATCGCTGGTATATCGACCCGCTCGATGGCACCACGAATTTTGCGCA